>NZ_JBIAFA010000002.1:0-586039 GCF_042869015.1 Brevundimonas sp. NPDC007368
GTTCGAGAACGCTTCGGCGGAATCGACGGTCTCGGGCCGTCGCTAGGCGCGCTCTCTCCCCGGAGCGCCCACTGAAACGCCCGCCGGAACACTCCGGCGGGCGTTCTTCATGACCGGGCCTCATCGAGCCAGCGTCCGGCGCGGCCCAGCAGCCGCACCGCATTGGCGTGCAGGCGCTCGCCTGGCGGTCTTTGACGATGAAGGTTCATGCGGCGGCCTCTGGCGAGGTCCCAAGGCGAGGGGCTTTGAGCGAGGCCGTTCGTCTAGACGAGGCCGGCGTAGGCCCCGCCGTCGAGCTGGAGGTTCTGGCCGGTGATGTAGCCGGCCCGGGACGAACAGAGGAAGGCGCAGGCGTCTCCGACTTCTTCAGGCCGGCCGAAACGTCCCGCCGGGAGCGAGCGCGCCATCTCCGCACGGGCGGCGCTCTCGTCGACGCCTTTCAGGCGGGCCAGGGACCGCGTCATCCGCTCAAGGCGATCCGTGTCGATCTTCTCCGGGAGAAGGCAGTTCACCGTGACGCCGTCGCCGGCGACCTCCCGGGCCAGGGCCTTGCAGAAGGCGGTCAGACCGGCGCGCGGACCTGCCGACAGGGCCATGGGCAGCTGCGGTGACTTCACCATGGCGGAGGTGATGACGACGATTCGGCCTGATCTCCGGGCGCGCATACCGCCGATCAGGCTCTGGATCAGCAGGATGGGGGAGACCATCTTGGCCGACACGGCCTCGGTCCAGGCGGCTTCGTCCCACTGGTCCATATGGCCAGGCTTGGGCCCCCCGCTGTTGCAGACCAGGATGTCCGGGGCGGGGCAGGCCGAAAGCGCCTCCGCGCGGCCTTCGGCGGCGTCGATGTCTCCGACCACCGTATACGGGCGGCGACCGACGGCGTTCTGGATCTCGTCCGCCGCGCGGGCCAGCCGCTCTTCATCGCGCCCGTTGAGCCAGACCTCGGCGCCCTCGCGCGCCAGAGACAGGGCGCAGGCCTTGCCCAGGCCGGCGGAGGAGGCGCTGACAAAGGCGCGTTTGCCCTGGAGGCCAAGGTCCATGATTTTGCTCCGACGACCGCCCTCAAAGGGTGCGGGCGATGATTTCCTTCATGATCTCGGATGTGCCGGCGTAGATCCGCGCGACCCGGGCGTCGACCCAGGCGCGGCCGACGTCGTATTCGCTCATGTAGCCGTAGCCGCCGTGCAGCTGCAGCAGTTCGTCCAGCAGCTGACCATGAAGTTCCGCGCCGGTAAGCTTGGCCATGGCGGCGGTCTCGGGGGTCAGCTCCCCGTCCAGGAGCTTCTGCAGGCAGTCATCGACGAAGACCCGCAGCATGGTCGTGCGCGCCTTCACATCGGCCAGTTTGAAGCGGGTGTTCTGGAACTCCAGCAGGGGCTTGCCGAACACGATGCGCTCACGGGTATAAGCGATCGTCTTGTCCAGCATGGCCTCCAGCGAGGCGGCGGCCCGGATGGCGATGACCAGACGTTCCTTCGCCAGCTCCGTCATCAGACAGGCGAAGCCCCGACCCTCCTCGCCGAGGCGGTTCTCCACGGGCACCCGCACGTCGGAGAAGAAGAGTTCCGAAGTGTCCTGGCCGCGCAGGCCGATCTTCTCGAACTTGGCGCCCTTGGTGAAGCCCGGCGTTCCCTCCTCGACGCAGAAGAGGGTGATGTCCTTGGGATTGGCCTGCCCCTCCACCTTGGCGGCGACAATGGCGAGCCCGCTGTTGACGCCATTGGTGATGAAGGTCTTCTGGCCGGACAGGATGTAGTGGTCGCCCTCGCGGCGCGCCTTGGTCCGCATGCCGCGCAGATCGCTGCCGATCTGGGGTTCGGACATGGCGATGACGGCGATGAGCTCGCCGCTGATCAGCCTTGGCAGCCAGCGCGCCTTCTGGTCGTCGGAGCCGTAGTTCACCAGATAGGGAACGGCGATGTCGGAATGGGTGGTGAAGCCCACAGCGGTCGCATTGACCCGCGCCAGCTCCTCGATCAGCACGGCGCTGTGGCCGAAGTCGCCGCCGGAGCCGCCGAAGGCCTCCGGCGCCGTCACGCAGAGAAGACCTTCCTCTCCGGCCCGGAGCCAGAGGGACTTGGGCACGATCCCGTCCCTTTCCCATTGGGCGTGATGAGGCGCGATTTCGGTCTCGACGAAGCGTCGGACCTGATCGCGGAACATCTCATGATCCTCGCGGAAGACCTTGCGCATGGTGAACTCCGTCTAGCTGTCAGTGAAGCGCGCGGGACGCTTTTCAAGCATGGCCGCCACGGCTTCTGCATGATCGGAGGTGTGGTGCGCCAGCGCCTGGTAGGCGGCGGACAATTCCAACAGGGCGCCGAGCCGCATATGCTGCCCCTCGCGAAGCAGCCTCTTGGTGAGGCGCAGGGCATGGCCGGGATTGCCGGCGATACGGTGCGCCAGGGCCATGGCGGTCTCCATCAGCGCGTCCGGCGCCGTCAACTGGGTGACCAGGGTCCAGTCCAGCGCAGTCTTGGCGTCCAGGGAGTCGCCCGTCAGGGCCATGTGGCTGGCGCGCGGCATGCCCACGATGCGCGGAAGCAGCCAGGCGCCGCCATCGCCAGGGACGATGCCGAGCTTGACGAAGCTTTCCGCGAAGGTGGCGGTTTCTGAAGCGATCCGGATGTCGCACATGCAGGCCAGATCCAGGCCGGCGCCGATCGCCGGCCCGTTGACGGCGGCCACGATCGGCGTTTCCAGCTCATAGAGGGCCGTGGGTATCCTTTGGATGCCGTCGCGATAGCGATTGCGCAGCTGGTAGGGCGAGCCTTCGAAGATGCCGGTACGGTCCCGCATGGCCTTGACGTCGCCGCCTGCGCAGAAGGCAGAGCCTGCTCCGGTCAGTACCACGACGCGGATGGAGGGATCGGCGCGGACCTCCTCGCAGGCGTCCTCGAAGGCGTACATGTCTTCGGGGCGGCTGAAGGCGTTGCGCTGTTCCGGTCGGTTCAGGGTCCAGACGGCCACCGGGCCGTCGCGAGACTTCAGAAGAAAGTCGCTCATGGCTGAGGGCGCTCCTTGAGGGTTTCGGTGATGAAGGGCCAAAGGCCGTCCTCGCCAGCGTCGGCGATGATGCGGCCGAGCCGTTCGGACCATCGCGCGTCGGATCCGTATTCGGTCCGCCAGGCCCAGAGGCGTCGTGTCAGGAAGTGCAGGCTGTGTTCGTGGGTGAAGCCCAAGGCGCCGTGAACGGCATGGGCGATGGCCGCGCCCTTGCCCGCAGCTTCGCCGGCGACGGCCTTGGCCGAGGCCGTGGTCGCGAAATGCGGCGTCCGCCGGGCCTGCATGAAGGCGGCTTCAGCGACGGCGCCGGCTGCGGCCGCCTGCGTCGCAAGCTGGGCGAGTTGCTGCTGGACCGCCTGGAACTTGCCGATCGGGCGGCCGAACTGGACACGTTCGTTGGCGTATTGGGCGCTCATCTCGGTCAGCCGTCCGAGTGCGCCGGCTATCTGGCCCGAGCGGATCAGGGCGCCGCTCAGGCGCGCTGTGTCAGGCGGGCCGTCGAAGGCCGCGTCCGAGACCAGGGAGCCGGACGCGAGGACGACGGTGTCGCGCGGCTCGCCGGCGACGTTCACGTCTTGCTCCACGGCGGCGCCCGTCATGTCGTGCAGGCCCAGGCGTCCGCGCGCCGTGTCATGCAGGACCAGCCAGCGCGCCTGACGGCCCCATGGCAGGTCGGGCAGGACCGAGACGGCGTCGCCCGCCGCGAAGACAGTCACGCCGCTCTCGGGCGGGGCGATGCCGCAGGCGGACAGAAGGGCGTTGGCGACGAGGGTTTCCGGCAGGGGGGCGGGGACGGCGCTGGCGCCGCAGGCCCGGATGACGGGAAAGAGGTCGGTCCAGCTTGCGCCGATTCCTCCCAGGTCCTCGGAAACGGCGGCCAGGGGCAGGCCGAGCGCCTCCACCTGAGCCCACAGGCTGTCGGACCAGGCGCCGGTCTCGGCGAGGCGCAGCGTCTCGGCGTCGACCGCGTCCGCAAACAGGCGCTCGACGCTCTCCTGGAACATGGCGCGCATCAGCGGACTCCCAGACCGCGCGCAAGAATGCCGCGCAGGATTTCGCGGGTGCCACCCCGCAAAGAAAACGAGGGCGCCATGCCCTGGGTGACGGCCAGGACCCGACGCGTGGTTCGCGCCTGATCGGCCTCGGGCAGAGAATCAATCAGGCGGATCGCGGTCTCGACGGTGTCCTGCTCGTATCCTGTGCCTAGGTCCTTGACGCAGGACGCCGCCCAGACCGGATCCTGTCCGCCGGCTAATTGTCCGGTGACGGAGATGGACATGGCGCGCAAGGCGACCAGCCAGGCCCCCAGGCGGCCGATCTCCACCGCCTGGCGGGCGTCGGGGGAGCGGCCGACCGCCTCCGTAAGGCACCGGAACAGCGTCAGGGCGCTCAGGAACCGTTCGGGGCCGCTGCGTTCGAAGGCCAGCTCCGAGGTCGCCTGCGCCCAGCCTTCGCCTGCGGTTCCCACCAGGGCGTCAGCCTCCAGGATCACGTCGTCAAAAGTGACTTCGTTGAAATGTTCATGGCCGGAAATGTCGCGGATGGGACGGATGGTCACGCCGGGCAGGTCTAGGTCGACGATCACCTGGGACAGGCCGGCGTGTCGTTCGCTGGCCGGATCCGTGCGAACCAGGGCGATCATGGCGTGGCACCGGTCGGCGTTCGTGGTCCAGACCTTGCGGCCGTTCAGCCGCCAGCGGCCGTCCGACTGACGGTCGGCGCGGGTCCGGACGGAAGCAAGGTCGGAACCGGAATCGGGTTCGCTCATACCGATACAGAAGTACATCTCCCCGGCGGCGATGGCCGGAAGATAGCGCTGCTTCTGGCTCTCGACGCCATGACGCAGGATCAGGGGCGCGCTTTGTCGATCCGCGATCCAGTGCGCCGAGACCGGCGCCCCAGCGGCCAGCAGCTCCTCGCTGACGACAAATCGCTCGAACGACGTCGCGTCGTGTCCGCCGTATTGTTTGGGCAGAGTGAGGCCGACCCAGCCCTGCCTGGCCAGGGCCCGGCTGAATTCGGGGTCGAAGCCCATCCAGGAGAGGGCGCGTTCTTGAGCAGGATAGTCGGCTAGCCGCTGCGCCAGGAAGGCGCGGACCTGGTCTCTCAGGGGCTCAAGGCCGGGGGGGAGCGCTGGCGCGCCGAACTGATCGAGGAGATTCACTGATGATTCCGGGATGTTGGCCCGCTTCCCTGGGAAGCCCCAAATCCATACATCCGAGAATGTAGTTCTGACCAGAGAATTTTGGGCAACTCAAGAACCGTCTCGACCTCGTCGGTCCTCACGGTGGCCGGAGAGGGGCGCGCCCCGATGCGCTCCGGAGCCCGGGGGACGCAGTCGAGGGCGGCGCGCCAGGCTTTCCGCGGCGGTTCCGGTCCGGCCGGCGTCGTACGTCTCAGAATAGACCTTGAGGGATTGGACTAGAGTTAGAATGATATTTCAGTGTGAGAAAATTTGTTGACTCGGCGAAGTCCATAACCGAGTGGGAGACGACAAGCGGCCGTGTCGGCGGGGCGACCTCGCGGCAAAGGTCGCGGGCATGGCGGGTCTCTGCCGTCGCGCCGGACATTAGGGAGAGTGTCGTTGACCGCTGTTCATTGGAAAGCCCTGCTTTGCGCTAGCGCATCCGTGCTGGTTCTGCCCTCCGCCGCCCTGGCCCAGACGACGGGTGCGGCGCCCGAGTCTGAGGCGCCTGCGAGCGGACCGACGGGTCTTGAGGATGTGATCGTGACCGCCCAGCGGCGCGAGCAGCGCCTGCAGGACGTGCCGGTCGCCGTGACCGCCTTCGGGGTCAAGGAGCTGGAACGCCGCCAGATCACCGACGTGCGGGCTCTGACCGAGAATGCGCCGTCCGTGACCTTTACCGCGACCCCGTATGGCAACAACGACCTGATCCTGGCGATCCGCGGCGTCGCGCCGGGCGGCGTGCTTCCCAACGTCGACCAAGCGGTCGGCACCTATGTCGACGGTCTGTATTACGCCCGTCCCGAAGGCAGTAATTTCGCCCTGGTGGACGTCGCCTCGGCCGAGGTTCTGCGTGGTCCCCAAGGGACCCTGTTCGGACGCAATACGATCGGCGGCGCGCTGAACATCACGACGAACAAGCCGAACTATGAGTTCGGGGGCTCGCTGAAGGTCGGCTACGGCAACTACGACGCCCTGAGCGCCACGGCCATCGTCAACCTGCCGCTGGTCGAAGACAAGCTGGCGGCGCGCCTGGTCTACGGTCATGTCGAGCATTCGGGCTACGGCCGCAATCCGACGCTGGGCAGCGACGTCGCCGACCAGAACGACGACTTCGTTCGCGCCTCGGTTCGGGCCGACATCGCCCCCGAGCTGCGGGTGGATCTGAGCTTCGACCACTACTGGGGCTCGAACCATCAGCCTCTGTGGGTGCTGAACTCCTATCAGGCCGGTTTGAGCCCGGCCATGTACGCCCCCTATGTTGCCGAGCCTGGGTCACGGATCAGCCAGGCCGGCATCAATCCAGTCAACGACTCTAGGGTCTATGACTTCAACGGGACCATCACGGCCGAACTGCCGTTTGGCGTGTTGAAGTCGATCTCCGCCTATCGCAACGTCTACTTCGAAGGCGCGACCGACCTGGACGGCACGCCCCTGCCGACGGCGGACACCCGCGAGTTCGTTCTTGACGGCGAACAGGTCTCGCAGGAGCTGCAGCTCTCGGGCGCGAGCCTTTCCGATCGTCTGAACTGGACGGTGGGCGCCTATTATTTCCATGAGCAGGTGCGCAATACGCCCCTGACGCGTATCCCCGCCGCCATCCAGGACAATACGATCCGGCCTGACAACAAGTCGGTCAGCGTGTTCGCCCAGGCAAGCTACGAGATCCTCCCGAGCCTGCGCTTCACGGCCGGCGTCCGCGCCGTCAAGGACACCCGCGGCATGACCTATACGCCTGCGCGCTATGTGGTGACGGGCTTTCCGACCAACGCGGAACCGCCGGCTTCGGCGATCACGCCGGGACCCTGTCCCTTCACGGCCATGGGTCTGAATGAAGCGCCGGGGAGCTGCCTCTACACGCCGGACGACATCAGCTTCGAGACCGTGCCCTTCACCGTCGGCCTGGACTACCGGCTTCCCGGCGACGGTCTGCTGTACGCCAAATACTCCAAGGGCTTCCGCACTGGCGGCTTCCAGCAGGCCAGCGGCACGACGGCGGCCTTTTTCACGCCCTTCAACGAGGAGAGCGTCGGCAGCTACGAGATCGGCGCGAAGCTGGCCCTGTTCGAGAACCGGCTGCGGTTTTCCGCCAGCAGCTTCTTCTCCACCTTCGACGACATCCAGCAGAATGCTATCTTGCAGACGTCGCCGGTCGTCATCGCCGTGCTCAACTCGGGTACTGCGGAAATCTACGGCGCGGAGTTTGAAGCCACGGCCTTGCTGGGCGACCTGCGCCTGCACGGGTCGCTCGGCCTGATCGAGCCCAAGTTCACCGATGGCCCCTACAAGGGCAGCGAGGTGCCGACGGTGGCCAAGACGACCTGGTCGGTCAGCGCCGACTATCCCGTCCAGTTCAACGCCGGACGTCTTGACCTGCATCTCGACTACAATTGGCGTTCGGATGTCTACTTCCTGAATACGGTGACGATCACTGCGGCCGGACCGGTGGACCTGTCGGAGTTCCAGCGGAAGTCTATCCGCCAGGACGCCTACGGCCTGCTCAACGCCCAGGTGTCGTGGACCTTCGACGCGCGGCCGATCACATTGGCCCTCTACGGCAAGAACCTGACGGACGAGTATTTCGCCGCAAGGTCGGGCTCGTTTGCGGCCTCGAACTTCAACAGCATCGTCGTCGGCAGCCCGCGCACCTACGGAATGTCGGTGTCCTACGCCTTCTGAGCCGCGCGTAAGTCTGGGGGTTCCAGCCCTCTATCCTCGGGGCGCGGTTCAGTGCGACCGCGCCCCGCCTTTTCTGCTTCGGCCGACCCTTTTCCAGGGCTGGTCTTGCCGGGGAGCATGGCCATGTCGGCATCGCTGGACGGTCGCCGCATCATCATCACCGGCGGCGCCAGCGGCATGGGAGCCGCCATGGTTCGAGCCTTTCCCGCCATGGGCGCGCGAGTGGCGTCGCTGGATGTCCAGTCGGCTGAAGGCGCGCGGATCGTCGATGAAGCCGGGGCTGCGGCCTTCTTTCAGGTCGACGTGGCCTCGGAAGCTTCCGTAATTGCAGCCGTGGAGGCCGCCGTCGGGGTTCTGGGCGGGCTGGACGTCCTCATCCATGCCGCCGGCGTCGCGCCCTTCGCCGCGGCCGCCGAGACCAAGCTGGATCTCTGGAACCATGTCATGGCGGTCAATGCGACCGGCGCCTTCCTGACCAATCGCGCCGCCTACCCGCATCTGAGAGCGAAAGGCGGGACGATCCTCAACTTCGCGTCCGCCGCCGGCGTGAAGGGGCATCCCGGCAAGGCGGCCTATGCGGCGGCCAAGGGCGCCGTGCTGGCGTGGACGCGAACCATCGCCGTGGAGTGGGGGCGGGAGGGCGTCAGCGCCAACGCCTTGGCCCCGGCCATCTGGACCCCGATGTATGACCAGACCCGCGCCGCGATGGACGAGGACCAACTGGCGGCCCACGACGCCGCCAAGGCGCAGACCATCCCGCTCGGAGGGCGGCTGGGCGACGTCGCCCGCGACTTCGTGCCCGTGCTCGCCTTCCTGGCCTCAGACGGCGCCCGCTTCATCAACGGCCAGGTGATCGCCGTCGACGGCGGCATGCTCATGGTCCGCTAGGGATCAGCGCTGTCCGTGGTTCCGGGACGGGCGCACTTCGCCTGGTAGTGCTTGTATACATTCTGCTATGCGAACAATATTTCGATATCAAAACATTTCTTGACAGCCCCTGTGACGACGCAGGTATTCTGTCCGCTGCTGCGGACGCTGGCGGCCAGGAAAGAAACGCGCCGCCTGCTGCAGGAGAAGGCGCCATCGGCCGGGATCGACCGGACAAGAGACGAGGGAGAGATTGATGGTCGGGACCACACACAAGCCAGGCGAGAGGTCCGGCGTCGAGCCGCCGTATCCGCCGCTCAAATACGCCTGGTATGTGATTGGGGTCCTGTTCGTCGCCACCCTGCTGTCGCAGTTGGACCGGCAGCTGCCAGCCCTCCTGGTCAAGCCCATTCGCGCCGAGTTCGGCATCTCCGATACCCAGTTCAGCTTCCTACAGGGCTATGCCTTCGCCCTCTTCTATACCGTCGCGGGCCTTCCGTTCGGATGGCTGATCGACCGTACCGTGCGGCGCAACCTGATCATCGTGGGCATGGTCGTCTGGAGCGTCATGACGGTCCTCTCGGGCTTTGCGCAGAACTATAACCACCTGGTCCTGGCCCGAATGGGCGTCGGCATCGGCGAAGCCGTGCTGGCCCCCGCCGCCTATTCCATCATCGCCGACTATGTCGCGCCTCATCGGCGGGGCCGCGCCTTTAGCGTCTATTATCTCGCCCTGGCCATCGGCTCGGGCGCGTCCCTGATCCTCGGCGCCCTGATAGCACATCTGGTGCCGGAAGCCGGCCTAGCCCTGCCGTTCGTGGGACAGATGGAGCAATGGCGGATGACCTTCCTCATCGCCGGCGCTCCGGGGGTGATCCTGGCCTTGATCGTCCTGACTATCCGCGAGCCGGTTCGGCGCGATCAGGCGACGGGCAAGAGCAAGGCGGAAGGCACCTGGATGGAGTTCCTTCGTCATCTGGGGCGCTTCAGGTCCGCCTACAGCCGCGTGCTGACCTATCCGGGCGTGGTCGCTATCGTCGGTTACGGCAACCTGGCCTGGGCCCCCACCTTTTTCGATCGTCGCTTCGACATCCCGACCAAGACCTCGGGTCTGATCATCGGCGTCCTGGTGGCGGTCGGTGGTCTCGCGGGCACCCTGGCGAGCGGCTACATCAGCGACCGCTGGGCGGCGAGAGGCGTGCCTGCGGCCCGCCTGCGGGTCGCCATGCTGGCCTGGCTGCTGGTGCTGCCGACGGTCTGCGCCTGGTCCCTGGTGGGAACGCCCTGGTTGAGCTTCCTCTTGCTGACGCTGGTCGTCACCGGATTCGGCATGGCCCAGGCGGCGGCGCCGACCGCGGTTCAGGAAATCACGCCCAATCGCATGCGCGGCAAGGCCGTGGCCCTCTATCTCCTGATCGGCGGCCTGGTGGGCATCGGTTTCGGCCCCATGTCGGTCGCCCTGGTGACCGACCATGTGTTCAAGAGCGACGCCGCCTTGCCCTATGCTCTGGCCTTGGTCGGGGGGCCGGTCTCTCTGCTGGGCCTGTGGCTCACCTGGTCGGGGCTCAAACCCTATGAGCGCACGGCCCAGGCCTTGCGCGCGGGGGAATAGGAATGCGGATCTGGCGGCTAAGGCCGTCCGGACCTCAAGCGGCGCCAGCGATGCGGTGTCCCGGTTTCAGAGCGGCGCGACGGTCGGCCTCCTCGAGCGGATCAACCCCTGTCTGGGCAAGGATATCGCGATGGTGGCCCTGTGAAACGATTTCGTAGGCTTCCGCTCACGATCGTTGCGGCGGGTGACTGGAGCTAGGCCTTAAGCCCCCTTGTCGGCGGCGTCGCTCTGTGACGGGCGACGACGGATGGAGCCGGTGATTATCAATTCGTCCGCGCCGCATGCCGGCCGGTCTTACATCAGGAAGATATCATGGCCGGGACGCGTCGCCCCTCGCGCAGGAGAGACCTTCAAGGGCTTACGATCACGGAGCTTGCAAACCTCGCCGGCACGACGGCGCGCGCTCTGAGATATTATGAGGAGTTGGACCTCCTGAGGCCGCATCGCGGAGAGCGCCAGGAGCGCTTCTATTCGTCGGCTTCGGTGGGCAAGGCTCTGCAGGTGGTGAGGATGCGACGCCTCGGCGTCCCTCTGGCGGATATCGCCAGGATCATGAAGGACGGCGACGCAGGCGGCTTCAGGCGAATCATTGAGGAGAAGCTGACCGATGTGGAAAGCCAGCGTGAACAGCTGGCGGCCTTACTCCAGCGGCTCACGGCCGATGAAACCGCGGGCTGGATGCGGGAGGTGTTAGACAGCGACGTCGATCATATTTGTCAGGGCAGGTGTGAAACGGGCGTAGAGAGCGCCGCCTCTAGATTGTGAAAGGGGGCGGCCGGGCCGCCTCTTCATCAGGAGCAGAGCGGCCGTTGCCTGTCGAACTTGTCCCAGATGAGGGTGGTCCCGCTGCGGATCATGGCGCAGTTGATCTCTTCCCCCTCCGCCGTCCGACAGATGGCCGTGACGCGTTTGTAGCTTCGACCTGTCGGCTCGCAGGTCAGCGTCTTTCCCGCCGTGAGCCGGTTCAGCGTGGCGGTCGCCGATGCGCCGCTGGCGGTCGGGCAGGGATGTCCAGGCGAACAGGTCTCGTCCGCCTCCCGGGCGGCGACGGCGTGTAGCCTGACCTTCACGCCGTCCTTGCAGCGCAGGGTGTCGCCGTCGTTTACATAGGCCACGTCGCAGAGGAAGGTCGTGTCTGGCGCCGCAGACTGGAGAGCGGAGGCCGGCTGCGGGGCCGGCCCGGTCGCGTCCGTCGCGGGCCAGTTCAGGGCGGCCAGGACGACCAGGGAGCCGAGGAGCGTCGTCGGGACGAGGGTGCGGCGGCCGTGCCGACGAGGACCGGTGCGGCGGTAGGGTTTCAGTCTCATGGACGGCAGCCTAGGGGCCGTCGGGTTTAGGCTCCGTGAGCAAGCTTGGCCGGAGGGGAAAGGAAGGGCGGATCGGGGCGCTCCGATCGGGAGCGCGCTGCCCAGGAGGCCGCCGTGTCGCCATCTGCTTCCGTTCTCCGCCCGTCCCTGTCGCCGACCCCGACGACCGACGACGATATCGACCTGCTGGCCGCCCTGCTTGGACGAACCCTGTCCTCGTCCGCCGGGCGGGCCGCCGCCGCAGGCTTGGTCGAGACCTTTGGGGGATTGGCCGGGGTCGCCGCGGCCGATGAGGCGGCCCTGCGCCGCCAGGGACTTTCGCAAGCTACGGTCGCCGAGCTGGGCCGCGTCCAGGCGCTGGCCGTGCCCATGGTCCGGGCGGAGGCCTGCCGACGGCCGGTTCTGTCGTCCTGGACCGCCCTGACCGCCTATCTTCGCGCCGCCCTGGCCCATGCGCCGAGGGAACAGTTTCGCACCCTCTATCTCGACAAGCGCAACATCCTCATCCGTGAGGAATGGCGGGCCGACGGCACCGTGGACCACGCTCCCGTCTTCAACGCGGGCCCGGCGCGCGTGGCGCGTACGGGGCGTATCCCTCGCATCAGGGAAACCGAGCAATATGTTGAATTGGTTGTGGAATGCTATCTTGCCTTGGCGGCAGGACGGGTGGTCCGTTCGGCCCGTGACTGTAGGCGGACGGAGGTCGGGCCATGATCGGCGACCTGACTGGCGGGTCCGTGTCGACGGACGGGGACGATGTGCTCCTGACGCGAAAGGAGGCCTCCGCCTTTCTCGCCCAGATGGGCGTAAGGCTGAAGCCGGCCACCCTGGCCAGGATCTGGTCGGTGGGCGGCGACGGTCCGCCCTGTCGCCACGTGAGGTCGAAGCCCTATTACCCGCGCGGCCTGTTGCGGGCCTGGGCCCTGACCCAGATTTCCGAAATCCGGAGCCGGGCGCCGGCGGCCGCCCAGGCGCGCCGTCGTGTCTGAGGATGTCGACGAAAGCTCCACCGGCGGGGGACCGGGGGACCGGATCCTGCCCTGGGCCCAGGTCCAGGCCCTGACCGGTGTGAGCCGAACCACGGCCTGGCGGATGCGGCGGACGGGTGAGTTCCCACGATCCGTCGTTCTTTCTCCCGGGAGGGTCGGCTGGTGGGAAAGCGAATTGGCCGCCTGGCGAAAGACACGGGGAGGCCGGGTCTTCGCGCCGCCCTCCCGCCCTCGCCCTGCGGAATCCACCCGGCGCATGCGTCCGCCTGAACCCTCAGCCTGCTTGCCGCAGGAGGCGGAGGCCCAGGAGGCGTCGCGTCCGCGCGCCACTCTGGCTCCGCGCGGCGTCCGGCGTCGCGTTTTCGTCCATCCCGACCAGATCGACTTCGGTTTTTAGAACGCGACGGATGAGTGCAGTGTTTCGGAGCCTGCGCTGCTTTCGGAAATGACGCAGCGAGTTTGGCGCTTGGCTAAAAGCGCTGCGGGAAATAGCTGCGACTTAAAAAGCGAAATCAGACGCAACATTAAAAGCGAAATTTAGCGCAGCAAAAAAAGCGTAATTTAAAACGACATAAAAAGCGAAATTTGATACATCATAAATAGCGAAAAATAGCGCATTGGAGGGCGCTATTTTCGAACCGCAAGTTTTGAACGCAGGAAGCAGACCTTTTGGCCACGCCGCAGGAAAAGCTAGCTGACGCTCTGGAGGCGCTCCACGCGCTTCAGGAGCAAGGGCGGGCTATCATTCGCACGCAGGATCTCACGCGGGTTCAGCGCGAACGCCTCACCAGGCAGGGTTTCATCCGTCCGGTCATCAACGGCTGGTACATTCCGGCTCGCCCGGACGAGGCGGTTGGAGAAACCACCGCCTGGTATGCCTCCTACTGGGATTTCGTCAGCGCCTATCTTGAAGACCGCTTTGGCGACGCCTGGTCGCTTTCTCCGGAGCAATCCCTCCTGCTGCACGCAGAGCAGTGGCGAGTGCCTGACCAACTCCTGGTGCGATCTCCGCGTGGCCGTGGTCAGGTGACGCAACTCATCCACGGTTCCAGCCTGTACGATCTCCGCCTGCCAGGGGCCCAGGACCAGGATCAGGCGGTTCTCAGAAGTCTGCGAGTCTACAAAGTGGAAGCGGCGCTCATTGCGTCCGGACCCGGCGTATACGCAACCTTTCCCATGGAGATGCGAGCCGTTCTGGCGGGGCAGCGCGATTTCTCCGCCGTGCTCGAGCGGTTGTTGAACGGGGGTCATTCCGTCATCGCGGGCCGGCTGGCGGGCGCGTGCCGAAATATCGGCCGTGACAGGGAAGCCGACGATATTCTCGAAACCATGCGCGCCGCTGGCTATGACGTCAGGGAGACAGACCCCTTTGCAGGACGACTGCCGGGGTTCGTCTACCGCCGCGACGAGTCGCCGGCTTCCCAACGAATTCGGCTGATGTGGCAAACCTTGCGGGAGGATATTTCCGGACGATTTCCGGCGCCCGCTGAACAACCCGTCGTCTCCGAGGACTATCTCCAGGCGGTGGAGGACCTCTACGTCACCGACGCCTATCATTCGCTTTCGATCGAGGGCTATCGGGTCGATGCGGCCCTGATCGATCGGGTTCGGCGCGGAGACTGGAACCCTGAGGCCAATGACGAAGATCGCCGGCAACGCGACGCTCTGGCCGCAAGAGGCTACCATGACGCCTTCCAGGCGGTGAAGGCGAGCGTCGCGCGGGTGCTGGAGGGCCAGAACGCTGGGCGCATCGCCGATCAGGACCATAGAGGCTGGTATCGTCAGCTCTTCGGGCCGAGCGTCACGGCGGGTCTTATTCCTGCCGGCGCGCTTGCCGGCTATCGCAACGGGCCAGTCTATATTCGCGGGTCGCGTCACACGCCGCTCAACCCCGATGCGGTGAGAGACGCCATGGGGACGCTGTTCGAACTGCTCCATGAAGAGGTCGAACCCAGCGTGCGCGTGGTGCTGGGCCATTTCGTCTTCGTCTATATCCACCCCTACCTCGACGGAAACGGCCGGATGGGGCGGTTCCTGATGAACCTCATGTTCGCTTCGGGCGGCTATCCGTGGACAGTCATCCCGGTGCAACAGCGGCAGGCCTATATGGCCGCGCTGGAGCAGGCGAGCGTCGATCAGAACATCGGCCCCTTCGCCGACTTTCTTTCGGGTCTGATCGGCGAGACGCCGCCCGCGGCTCCGGCATGATAGGCTGCTGGTCGATCATCCCTTCGCGATGCTGCGCCTCAACGTCGGCTGTGTGAAGGGGGCTCATCCCGAGACGAATCGCGGCAGCGTCGCCGCCTCGGAGGAGACAGGCGGGTGTTGCGGTGATCGGCAGGTGGAGGAGAAGCGCTCGGTCCGCGCCGTCGACGTTCGGCTATTCGCTTCTGTCCGCAGATAACCTGCAGGCCATGATGGCCGAACGTCTGGATCGCGCCGACCTCCGTACGGAAGCCTTTGCCGAGGGGGTGAGGTCCTTGAAGGGCATCCTCGGCGAAGTGCGTCCGCTCCAGGTCCTGGCGACCCTGGCGCACTGGGGTTTGAGCCATGCGGTCGGCCCTGACGGTGTGGCCGAGAAGTCTCTTATCCCGGACCTGTCCCAGCACCATGTCGAAATACTCCAGGCGTTGATCCTCAGCCTTCCGCCGGAAGCCTGGGGAACCGCCGTCGCCACACCTTTGCAAATCCAGAAGGTGATCGATCTTCTCAAGGAGGTCGGCGCCGCCTTCCATGAGAAACGCGCCCGGGCCGTCCTGGCGGCCAAGACGCCTCAAGCCGGTGCGCTTCTGTCTCTTCAGGAACGTATCCGCACCCATACGCAGGTCATCCGCAACTGGGGCTATTTCGGCGATGTCCTGACCATGGTCCGGTCCCTCTATTCGCCGCTGGATGCTCGCATGGCCGATGCTGTCGGGGTGTCGGCGAGCCAGATGATCGAGGTCATGGAGGCGCTGGTCAGGGTATTGGAAGAACGAAAGGCGGAGCAGTTCGTCATACTCAAGTCGGTCTTCGCAGCCAGGGACGTCCGCCGGCTGGTGTGCGGCTATTTCGAGCAATACGCCTCCGAGGATGATCCCGAAGCCTACCTGTCAGCTATCCCGCGCGGGACCCCGATCCGGACGGTTCGCGAGTGGCTGCTGGTGCACGCAGACCAGTCGCGGATGCACTCAGGCCTGGTCTCGATAGACGAGATCGCCGCAGCAGCCGGCGTCCAGTTTGAGATCGCCGGAGCGGTACTGGAGCGGTTGTGCGAGGCGCCGGGAGCGCTTGTCGGCGCCTCCCCTGAACGCTTCTTCATGGACAATCCTGTCTGGACTGCGCCCGGCGTGAAGCTAGGGAACGGGGGCTTCTTCTTCGCGGCGCCGCAGATCGCATTCAGCTTCATTCACGCCATCATGGCCAGGGTTTGCTCGGAAGCGGGGCTTGACGAGGCCCTCTCACGGCGACGCACCACCTATCTCGAGAAAGAGGTCGAGCGGCAGGTAAGGCGGGCCTTCCCGCAGGCCCGGGTCCTTGCCGGCGCAAAGTGGCGCTGGGAGGAAGCCGCTTATGAAACAGACTGTCTGGCGGTCATCGACCGGACACTGGTCATCGTCGAGGCGAAATCCGCCGCCCTCACGCCCCAGGGCTTGAGGGGGGCGGAGGGCCGGCTGAAGCGACATGTCGACGACCTCATCGTCGACGCCGCTTTGCAGTCGGCCAGACTGGAGATGGTGCTGGGCAGGGCGAGGGAGGGCGACGCTGCGGCCCGCGCCGTCGCGGAAGAATTGGGGCTGGACGTGGAGGCTATCCAGCGCGTCGTTCGTATCTCGGTCACGCTGGACGACTTCTCCGCCGTCAGCTCGGCGGAGCTGGAATTGAAGCTCGCAGGGCTTTGCCCGGCCGAGGTCGAACTTCCCGCGACCCTGTCCATCGCGGACATGCGTTGCGTGGTGGATCTTCTGCAGCCGATCCACGTGCTCCACTATTTCCATGCCCGCGGGCGGTTACAACGACAGATCAGACTGGTGGCCGATGAGCTGGATCTGCTCGGCTTCTATCTGGCGTCCCGGTTCAATCTTAGCGGTCTTCCTGCGACCGGTGGAATCGTCCTGACAGGCATGTCCGCAGCTGTAGACCGCTATTATATTAATCGCGACGCTGACACACCTTCATCGCCTCCGACCCTGGCTCCCTCGCCAGTCCTAGATTCGGTCGTGAGGGGCTTGCAGGAGCGGCACCCAAAGGGATGGACGACGAAGGCGATCGACCTGCTGGATGCCGGCAGCCTCGCCGAGATGGAGGAGCTATCTCGCCGGCTTGAAAAGATTCGGCGCGAGGTAGCTCGGCGGAAGCCAGACAAGGAGGGAGAGTGCGCCCTGGTCTGGGCTCCGCCTGAACCGGCCCGGCATCTGGTCATGTTCCTTGTTTTCACTCGCCGCCAGGAGAGCTTGGCTGAAGATGTGGCCGCTGATCTGGCGGCGGAGGCGCTTATGCTCAGCGGACGCGATCGATGCCTGGTCGTGGCGCGCAGGGTGGAAACCTGGGACGCGCCCTACGCCTTCGTAGGGACCTTCCGCAGACAGGCGTCGCTGTTCTCAGGACCATGGGGAAACAGGGGGGCTCCCCATCATCCTGGTCGCGGCGACCAGGGGCTTGAACAGGGGCAACGCACGAAGGGACAGTGATGAACGGGGTGACGGAGCGCGTAAAATACAAGGCTCAGGTCTTCGATAGCGTGATCAACGCCTTCTTCCGCCTGCGGGACCTGGATTCAGAGCTGCTCGGGCAATCGAGGGCCGACACCGGCCGGGATGTCGCCGAGGCCATGGTGAGCGCCGCTGTGAGCGGTTTGACCTATGGAAGGGCCGGCGTCGCCCGTCGGGGAGAGGCGGCGGCCATGCTTCGCGCCCTGGCCGACCGGGTGGAGAGCGACGGGCTCGTGGGTCTGGAATGGGGACTTGAAGGCACGCTGGCCAGACATGCCTGGCGTCCTGATATCCGCTCGCCTGAGGGACGCGCCGAACTTGATGCGCGGGTAGATCTGGTCATCGAGGGGATGATGGGCCCCGCCCGAGCTTTGACCGTCCCTGAAACCCGAGCCATCGTTTGCGCCTCATTCATGCGCATGGCCCTCGAACATGTCATGGATCTGGTGGCCGAGCGGCCGGACCAGGCGGCAAGCCTGCACGCCGACGTCATGGCGAGTCTGGACCCCGTGCTGGCGCGTTTCCAGGCGGCTTTGGATGAGGATGGCGCTGCGGCGCCGAAGACGTCAGACCGTCAGTCGTCCAGTTGATCGAGCAATAGAGACCCCATCTCGATGATGGTGCTGAAGTCGGCGAGCATCTGCGGATGGAAGATCACGGGCGGCCCCCGGTCGAGCCGATGCTGCATGACCGGTACGAACCGCGCCATAGCCATGGCTTCGTCGTCCAGTCGCATGGCTTCCTCATCCGCGCCGCCTAGCCGGGCGGCTTCGGCGCGCGCTTTGAGGGCGTTGTAGGCGTCGGCGTCCTCGGGATCGACCGACCAGGGCGGAATGTACAGGGGGATCTGATGGGCCAGCGCGTCCCGGAAGTCCTTCAGGTGGACGAACCACGGATCCCGGGACGCCAGATAGGCCTGGAAGCGTGCGGGAAAAGTGGAGCGAAACTCATCCTGACCCGGCAGCAGGCCGACACGTGTTCGGGGCCAGGCGCGGCCGCCCCGAGCCTCGGGCTGGCGTTCGTGGAGCCAGATCCAGGCCATGTTCTCGCAGCATCCGAAGGCGTTCATGACGAAGGCCTGGATGTGCGCGGTCGCCGATTGGGTCGCGTCCCGCGTCGGGATGTGCTCCAACGCCGGCGGGAGAAGAGCGTAGGTCTGCTCGATGCAGTGGGCCAGCATGGACAGGCGTCGCCCGAGGCCGTGGTCGGCCTGTTCACGGGCCGCAGCGGTTCTGAGCGGCGCGCGAACCAGGCGCAGACGGAAGCCGGCGTAGTCCCGGCGCATCTGTTCCAGACCGGCGGCTAGGTCCTCGACCTGTTCCTGGGTGAAGAACACGCGATCCTCCGGCAACAGGGAAGGATCAGGCCAGGGCTTGCCGCGCCTCGCGGATATCGATCCGGGCGCGGCGGCCATGCTTGTCCAGAAGGTGGAGGAGGTTGGCGCCGTTGAGCAGGGTCAGGGGCTTGCCGTTGGCGAACTGATAGGCGTCGGGGCCATAGTCCGCCGTGGTGACCAGAATGCCCTTGGAGGCGCCCTCGTTCATGACCGTGCCGTAGAGGTCTCGAACCGCGCCGACGCCGACGGTGCGCGTATAGCGCTTGGCCTGGATGACGATCTTGCCGCCGCTGATGGGATCGGGGTCGAAGGCGACGGCGTCGACGCCGCCGTCGCTGCTCGAGCGCGTCACCTTGACCTCGCCGCCGCGCGAGCGGAATTCCTGCTCGAAAAGTTCGCGGACCAGATGCTCGAAGTCCTCCCAGGACATGCTTGCGAGATTGGTCCCTTCGTCGAGGGTATGGGCGACATCCCGGCCTTCGATGAATCGACGGTCCTCGCGGTTCATCTCCATCACGGGCGGGACGGCGGTCAGCGAGGCCAGGCTCGCGGCGGAGACGCCCTTGAGGCTCTTGAAGCAGGCCTTGGGATCAACGCGGGCGAGATCGATCGCCTCGAGACTCGCGCGATCCACCAGCACCGACAGCAGGCAGGCGCGCGCCTCCTGTCCGGTCCTGGGGTCCACGTATTCGACGTGGCCGTTGAAGAGGACGCGGTCGATGTTGTGGTCGACGTCCGCCTCGAAAAGCTCGTGCAGGGTGCGCAGGCAAATCTGATAGGCGGCGCTTTCGAAATTGGCCTTGCGGTCACGCTCGGGGATCAGGGTCTCCTTGAGTTCGCCAGACGCCTTCACGAACTTCACGCTCTTTACGGCAGGCAGGACGTCCGGAGAGGGCAGGTCATAGCTGACGAGCAGGAGGCGACCCTCCGGCTGATACTGGACCTCGTAGGACTTCTCGAAAAGACCATCATAGTCGGAGGCCTCCAGAACGAGGCTGGCGTGTTCGACGACCGCTTCGGGGTCACCGGCCGCCACCGACATGCGCAAGGCGTCGACCTTGGCGTTGGTCTCGGCCTGTTCAGCGAGGAAGGCGTTGTTGGCGGCCTCATGCTCTGCCCAGAAGTCGTCGTGCTCCTTCTGCCACTTCGATACCTCGTCTGCATGCCGCGAACGCCCGAGCGCCTCCTGGGCCTCCCATACTGCGATGGCCTCGCGATGCTTGCCGGCGGCCTGTTCCTGGATGCGGGCCATCTTGCCCGTCAGGCGGCTCCAGAAGGAGATGATGGGCTCGGCGAACGCCGGCGCCGGGGCGGGTTTGAAGGCGGGTTTGGCGCGAGAGAAGCGCAAGGGCATGGGATAGGTGCTGCGGTCTTTCAGCCCCTCCCAGTCGATGGCGTCATTGACCGAGAGGGTATGGGCCAGGATGCGGCCGAGGTTATCGAGCCGCTCCATGGCGTCGGCCGTCATCTCGTCTGCCGATTCCTTGCCGGATTGCAGCAGTGCCCGAACCTGGTGCTGTTCCCACTTCTCGTCCCATGCGGCCAGCAGGGCGTCGACCTTGCTCTGAAGGATGAACTTCTCCGGCGCGCTGAGTTCGCGGTGGAGGTTCATCTTCGAATGGCGGAGGTCAATGTAATAGCGCAGGATTCGCGTGCCGGAGGCGTTCCAGCGGGCGGTGAGGGAGCCGGCGACGATATTGCTGAGGTTGGACGATCTGAGAACGAGGTCCGCCATGAAATCCCCCTTGAAGAACGCGAATCATTGAAAATCTTGAGCGGTGGACAAGAAGCTCCGTTTTCCCTGCGTTGCAACCTCAAGGTTATGAGGCGGCTGTCCCAGCGTGGCATGGGCTATCCACTATCGTATCCTAGCTTCGGCGCCTGATGCCGGTCGCCCCCTGCTCCTAGAATGCGCTAACGCCCCCTGTCTGCCGTATGCGCGCTGTGAATTCAGAGCAGCGAACGCTCGACATCCTTCGTCCCGGCGGCTTTTCGGGCCGCGCGCTCGGCCTGTCGTAGGGAGACCTTCATGTTCGTGACGCGGGCCGACACCTCGGGGTCCTCCGCAAGGTGCCGGCGGTAGTCGGCGAAGCCATCGCCGGTTGCGTCGGCGCAAGCGGGCGCGAGGTGTCCCTAGTAGAGGGCATCCAGCCGACGGTGGGCGTCAGCCAACTCGCGGAGCAGGAGATCGAGGTCCCCGGCCGAAATCAGCCGGCTGCCTTCGAATATCCGACTGTGATCGACGGGCAGGCGCGTGGTGCCGGCCTCTGCCGCGGCGGCCATGAGCTGGCCAAGGAGGTTCTGGGTCTCAGGTGACATGAGGACCAGTCGATCCTCGGCGCCCTGGGCCTGGGCCCAAACGCCGTGCGCCAGTTCATGCCGTTTCGTCGCTGGGGCCTCGGCGAGCGCCAGCACCGCCTTGAGCAGGAGGCGGTCGTCATCGCTCAATCGCCCGTCGCTGGCGGCGACAATGGCCTTGGTGCGTCGATCCCAGCCCTTGAGCCGATCAAATTCTCCGCGGGCGTCCATGTCGCCCCCGGTGATCAGGGCGTGGATCTGGTCGAGTTGTTTCTCGATCAGACTCCAGCGGGCGAAGGCGCTGCAGATCCGCGGTGCGAGCGCCTCTATCCCTGGCTGACCAAGGACCGGTTCCTCGAACTGGATGATGCGGGTTTCTAGGGGGATGCGAACGGTGCTGATGCGCATCTCCGGAATGGGCGGGGGATCGCTCGGTCGTGTCTCAGGGGGAGAGGTCTCATGCAGGCCTCCGCCGCCGGGCGCCGAGAAGAAGGGCGATAAGGCTATCTCAGCCTCGTCGATCGCTACCTCGCTCGCGTCGCCGTTTTCGACGGCCTTCGTCCTGGCCCGGGCGGCCGCCGCCAGCATCTGGCGGCCGAGGATATCGAAACCTAGGAGAATGGCGAACACGACTACCAGCCCGACGGCGTACATCTGCAGCAGGCCGTTCGAGAAGAAGGCTGTCGCCACAGCGACCGCGCAGAGAAGGGCAATTACAGAGGTCGCTAGGACGCCGGACCGGCGAGACCAGACCATCACTATGGGAGTGAGGAGCACGGCGGTAGCGCCGATGGCGAGATTGGCGGCCACCTGCTGGGCGACGCCGCCCGGCGGGATCGCGTAGAAGGAAAAGACGAACAGGGCGAGGGCGGCAAGCGCGGAGGCGCCGAGAAGGCCCTTGAAAACCAGGTCCCGGACAAGGAGTTCCAGGGCGGCGGCGGACTGGACGAAGGGCGCATAGGCGAGGGTTTGGGTCGCCGCGACTCGTTGGGCGAAGGCGTCATCCGCCGTCTCATTGGCCTCCTGCGTCATCCCCCAGCTTTCCCTTTCTGCACAAACGGCAGTATTCGAGTGCGGTGCAGTTCTGTCGAGAGGGCGACGGCCGTCCCGACTTCACCAGCGAATGGCGTGGGTGGCGGTCAGCAGTCGTCAGCGTGACTCGGCGTCAGCGAGCATATTCGACAAAAGGCGATCCCAGGCCAGGAGCGCCGTGCGCTTCTCCGACATGAAATCATAGAGGGCATAGGTAGTGAGGGTGACTGCGGCGGCTCCGCCTTTTTCACTCGTATGGTTGAGGATCCGGCCGATTACGAAGGGAGAAATACTGAGTCTTTCGCTGGCCATATTTGTCGCCGCCGTCCTTCGAAGATCGTGCGGAGTCACGGGCGGCAAAGACAGAGAGGCGCTTACGTCTCGCAAGGCGCGGCTCAGGGCGGCTGGGGTCAGGGATTTCGTCTGATCCCAGCGCGCGGGAAAGATGAACGTCGAGGGCTTCTCGCTGGCGATGTCGGCCAGGGCGACGGCCTCGCGAATGAGCGTGACGGCGCCGGGAGGCAGCGGCACAAGAGTGGTTCGCCCGTTCTTCGTCCGACTCCCGGGAATGGTCCAGACGGCCTGATCGAGATCCACTTCTTCCCGGGTCATCCCGGCGACCTCATGCCTGCGCTGCAAGGTGATGAGCAGCAACTGGATGGCGATCGTTACGGGCCGACTTACGTAGATACGCTGGTTGTCTCTGCGCACGCCGCCCTCACGGGTCAGGGACGCCGGAGCGTCGAGCGCGCGCCAGACCAGCTTGATCTCTTGATCGCGCAGTACCCGTTCGCGAGGCATCTCGACGCCCATGGCCGGAACTCTGGCGACCGGGTTGGCCGCAACCGCTTCGGCTTCAACGACCGCGTAGTTGAACATCTGGCGGATCTGGGCGCGAACGCGGTTGGCGCTCGTGTCCTGTCCCTTGGCCGTTAGTTTTCGAAGAACCTGCTTAATCTCGGCGGGCGTAACATCCTCTAGCCTCAAGGAGCCAAGCGCAGGCTCGATATGCTTGGTCCATAGCCACTTCTCGGCCTTGATCGTGGATGGCCGCTTGCGCTTTCCTCGAGGCTTCCATTCCCCCCGGTCCGTCGCTTCGAAGTAGGCGACGCTGAGATCACGGAATGTCTTGATGGTCTGTGATCTTCGTTCAACCCTCTTGCGACGCTTTGCGCCAGCGGGATCGACGCCGTCTGTCGCCTGCAGACGGGCTTGAGCGCAGCGCCTGCGGGCGTCGGCGAGAGAGACGTCGGGGTACAGACCAAGGCTGAAGCGACGTTTGTCGCCGTCTTCTGTCAGGTAGCGAAGTGTCCACGCCTTGCGTCCCGTTACGCTCACCCGAAGCATCAAGCCCGCGCCCAGCGGGTTTTCATCATGGATATCAAGGCGCGTTCCGGGAGGCGCGGAAACCGACGCGACGAATTTGTCTGTCAATCGGACCTTGGGCATGGCGCCAGTGTCGCAGATTTGATCTTGGACCCCAAGGCATTTTGGGGTCCATATGGGGTCCAAAAAGCTGAAACAGTCTGAACTCGCCTGAGACCGATTGAAACAATATATTGTTATTAATCAATAAGTTGATTGAAGGTGATGCAGCCGCCTGAAACCCAATGAAACCGGTATTCCGTCTGACTTTTAATCAGAGGGTCCTCGGTTCGAGCCCGAGGGGGCGTACCATCTCCCCTTTTTTCTGAAGTGCTGCGTTCGACTGCGGAACGACCGCTCGGCGCCCCTGGTTCTGTTCAGGAAGCCACGGGAGATCGGCCATGCCGCATCAGAACACCACCTCGTCCAAAGCCACGTCCCAGAACGCCGTGAACGACCCGATCACGCCCAACGATCAGGCACGCGAGCAGGATCGGTCGGTTCATCCCGAGCCGCGATCCTACGCCGCGCATGACGTCGTTGATTCGACCCTGGCGGGGCCGGCGGCCGGAGAGGTTGCGGACTATGCCGACGAGGGCGAGGCCATGGGGATGTCGGGCCAGCAGCAGGGCCGAAATCACAGCGTTCGCCCGATCCGCACCGAGTCGCACAACGGGCAGGGCCGCAAGACGCGTCAAGCCAACCACGAGCGCTTCGGCCGTCGGCCGCAATAGCCTTCACCGTGGGAGAGGCTTCACCATGGGGGTGGGGCGTGGTCTAAGGCGGGATGCGCCAGATTTCCCATGCCGTCGCCGCCGTCTCCCTTTCGCTGGCCTTGGCCGGCTGCAACGCCGGAGCCTCGGCGCGCGGCGGCGCTGAACAGGTCGGCGCGGGGTTGGGCAACGCCGTCACGGCGCCGCTGGATGATCTGAACCTGCGTCGGCAGGAGATTCCAACTGTTCTGCTGCAGGCGGAGAGCAACCCCTACGACCTGCGCAACCTGAACCACTGCCGCACCATCGCCGCCGAGATCGCGCGGCTGGACGACGCCCTGGGGCCGGATACGGATGCGCCGCCGTCGCAGGACGGCTCCTATCTCAGCGAGCGGGCGGCGGACGCCGCCGCCGGGGCCACGCTGGATGCCGTGCGCGGGGCCGTGACCGACTTCATTCCCGCGCGCAGCTGGGTGCGGCGTCTGAGCGGCGCGGACGCCCACAGCAAGCACGTACAGTCGGCCATTCAGGCCGGGCTGCGCCGTCGGTCCTTCCTCAAGGGGGTCGGGATGCAGCGCAACTGCGCCCCGCCGGCGGCGCCGGCGGGGTTCGTGCCCCGTCAGACCCGCGGCGCGCGCTAGGCTTTCAGGTGCCGGGCGCGGAAGTCGCGCCGGAACTGCTCGAACCGACCTTCGCTGATGGCGTCGCGCATGGCCGCCGTCAGGGCCTGGAAGAAGGCGATGTTGTGCCAGCTGAGCAGGATCTTGCCGAGGATCTCATCGGCGCGGATCAGGTGATGCAGATAAGCCTTTGAATAGTCGTTGGACGCGGGGCAGGGCACGCCCCTGTCCAGCGGGTCCTGATCCTCGGCAAAGCGGGCGTTCTTGATGTTGATCGGCCCGTCCCAGGTCCAGGCCTGGCCGTGGCGACCGGCGCGGGTGGGCAGGACGCAGTCGAACATGTCAACGCCGCGCCAGACGGCCTCGACCAGATCGATCGGCTTGCCGACGCCCATCAGATAGCGGGGGCGGTCCTTGGGCAGGAACTCAGGCGCGAAGTCCAGCACCTCGCACATGGCCTCATGCCCCTCGCCGACGGCCAGGCCTCCGATGGCGTAGCCGTCGAAGCCGATCTCCTGGAGGCGTTCCGAGGATTCGCGGCGCAGGTTCTCATAGGTCGAGCCCTGCTGGATGCCGAACAGGGCCTGCGTATCGCGCGTGCCGAAGGCGTTCTTGGAGCGCTGGGCCCAGCGGGCCGACAACTCCATGCCCTGACGGGCGCGCTTTTCCTCGGCGGGCCAGGCGACGCATTCGTCCAGTTGCATGACGATGTCGGAGCCGAGGCGGTCGGCCTGAATCTGGATCGAGCGTTCCGGCGTCAGGACGTGTTTCGAGCCGTCGATGTGGCTGGAGAAGGTCACGGCCTCCTCGGTCAGCTTGGAAATGCCCGACAGGCTCATGACCTGGAAGCCGCCGGAGTCCGTCAGGATCGGCTTGTCCCAGCGCATGAAGTTGTGAAGCCCGCCCAAGCGCTCCATCCGCTCGGGGCCGGGGCGCAGCATCAGGTGATAGGTGTTGCCCAGCAGGATGTCCGCGCCGGTCTGCTTGACCTGATCCACCGTCAGCGCCTTGACCGTGGCGGCGGTGCCGACCGGCATGAAGGCGGGGGTGCGGATGTCTCCGCGCGGGGTCTTCAGCGCGCCGGTGCGGGCGCGGCCTTCGGTGGCGTTGATCTGGAAAGGAAAGGGCAACAGTTAACTCCGCTCATCCCCGCGGAGGCGGGGACCCAGGCTTTAGCCATGTCCATGCGGCTGGCTCGTGGCTCTCAAGCATATGCGGGTCCGCCCTGTCACCCCCGACATCGTCATCCCGGCCTTGAGCCGGGATCGCGGCAGGCGTCGCGTTTTGAGCGGTCCCGGATAACGGCTTCGCCGTTTCCGGGATGACGACCTGTTGGGACTAGCGCAGGCTTTCCAGCATTTCGGCGCGCTGCAGGTCCTTGGGGCGGCCGAACAGGCGGCAGGTCTCGATCTGCTCGGTGATCGAGGGCGTGAAGACGGTGAAGTCCTCCAGCACGATCGGCACGCGGGTCGAGAAGGTGACGGGAACCCAGTCGCCGCCGGCGCGCACGTCCATATTGGCCATGACGTCCAGCGGCACGGGCGTGGTCAGGATCTGGCCGAAGACCTGCGAACGGAACAGACCCTCGCCGGGATCGGGCGTGACCTCGCCGTGAAGACCCTCGATCAGGCGGCGCGCGTCACGCGGACTGCACAGGATGTCGATGTCCGGCGCCCGCCAGTCCTGCAGCCCCCACAGCACCATGGCCGCGCCGCCGAAGATCCACCACGGGTCCTGCATCTCGCTCGCCGCTGAAGCGAGGATGTCCAGGGAGGCGGCGAAATCGTCGGGCAGGTTCTCGGTCATGCGTCCTTCCTGAACAGCAGGCTCCCGTCGCCATAGGAATAGAAGCGGTAGCCGTTGTCGATGGCGTGGGCGTAGGCGGCGCGCATGGTCTCCAGCCCGGCGAAGGCGCTGACCAGCATGAACAGGGTCGATTTCGGCAGGTGGAAGTTGGTCATCAGCACGTCGCAGGCGCGGAAGCGGTAGCCGGGCGTGATGAAGATGGCGGTGTCGCCGTGGAAGGGCTGGACCACGCCGTCCTCGGTCGTGGCGCTTTCCAGCAGGCGCAAGCTGGTGGTGCCGACGCAGACGATGCGGCCGCCGGCGGCGCGGACGGCGTTCAGGGCGGCGGCGGTCTGGGGCGAGACCTCGCCCCACTCGGAGTGCATCTTGTGGTCGGCGGTGTCGTCGGCCTTGACCGGCAGGAAGGTGCCGGCGCCGACGTGCAGGGTCACGGCGTGGGTGCTGACGCCGCGCGCGCGGATGGCGTCCAGCAGGGCCGGGGTGAAGTGCAGGCCCGCCGTGGGCGCTGCGACCGAACCGTCATAGGTGGCGAAGACCGTCTGATAATCCCTCAGGTCGCGGTCGTCCTCGGGCCGCTTGGCCGCGATATAGGGGGGCAGGGGCATGACCCCGACGTCGCGTATGGCGTCGTCCAGCGCCGGCCCGGCCAGGTCGAAGCGCAGGGTGATCAGGCCGTCTTCGTCCTTCGCCTCGACCGTGGCGTCGAGGCGGCCCAGCTCGCAGGCGGCGTCGTTGCTGCGGCCGAAATGGATGCGGTCGCCCGGCTTGATGCGCTTGCCCGGCTTCATGAAGGCGGACCAGACGTCGGGGGCGTCGCGGTGGTGCAAGGTGGCCTCGACCTCGACGGTCAGGGTCTCGCCCTCCGGCCCGATCCGCTGGCGCACGCCGGACAGGCGCGCGGGGATGACCCGCGTGTCGTTGAACACCAGGGCATCGCCGGGCTGCAGGAAGTCCGGCAGGTCGCGGATGATCCGATCGTCCAGCGCGCCGTCCCTGACCACCAGCAGACGCGCGGAATCGCGCGGCTCGGCAGGGCGCAGCGCGATGCAGGCATCGGGCAGGTCGAAGTCGAAATCGGAGGTCAGCATGAGGACGGGCAAAGGCCATGCCCGCGCCGCCGGGTCAAGGCGCAGGGCGGTTGGCCGCGCCGCGCGAAGCGACTATCTGACCCCCAGTTCGCATGAGGAAGACGACATGGCCGATCGCTATCTGGACGACCTGACGGTCGGTGAAAGCTGGGAAGGGGCGCCCTTCACCATCACCGAGGCCGAGGTGATCGCCTTCGCCGAGCAGTTCGACCCCCAGCCGATGCACATCGACGCCGCCGCCGCCGCCGAGGGCCGGTTCGGCGGTCTGATCGCCAGCGGCTGGCACGTCGCCTCGCGGGTGATGCGCGAGTTCGTCGATGCGGGCTATTTCGGCGCGACGCCACTGCTGGGCATGAATGTCGACGCCCTGTGGTGGGTACGACCTGTACGGCCGGGCGACACGCTGACGGTTCGCCGCGAGATCATGGAAATCCGCCCGTCAAAGAGCCAACCCGACCGGGGCGTGGTCCGCACCAAGACCTGGGTGACCAATCAGGACGGCGATCTGGCCATGAGTTTCGAGAACCAGATGCAGTTGCCGAGAAACGCCGAAGCGCGGCTCTAGGCCCCGCCGATCAGGCGGGGTCGACCCAGTTGGCGGACCAGAGGGCTCCACATCGTGGCGATGTGGCTGCCGCCATAGACCACGAGGACGCGGCGATGCGTGTCCAGCCGTGACCGGATTAGGTCGAGCAGGTGCTGGTCCCTGATCCTCATATGCAGTTTGTTTTCCCTTTGGATGGGGCCTGCATAGTCGGGGTCGTGGCTGGCCAGCCAGTCTGGGTCGGCGTTCAGATCCAGGCCGGTGCGGTTGCGATACCAGGCGCGAAAGGCCCCGACGCTCGGGTCGGGGGCGGGCCTCAGGCCGCGCGCGCTGGATCGCGCCCAGCGTTCGAAGACGGCGTCGAAGCGGGGATCGGAGGGGCCGGTGATGTCGCCCTCCCGCCTGCTCTGCTCAAGCGGGCCGAAGAGGGAGGCGTAGAAGGCGTCCTGAGGGTCGCTGCCCCCGGCCAGCAGGGCGGCGTAGATATCCTGATCAGGCTCGCCGCCCCACAGGGGGAGATCGCGCGCCATGGCCAGTTGCGCCGTATAAAGGGCTTCGCCGGCTGAAGCGGGGTCCGGTGAGGCCACGCAGGATGAACACGGCGGGTGGGCCGCGCCTACTTAAATGCCTGTCATGCGAGGCAGGGTTGGGTTGATCCGCCCGCTGCGGTTGACCGCGCGCGTTCAAGGCTGCAAAGCCCGTGGATGCTTCAGAACCTTGAAACCCTGTCCCGTGAGGCCCGTTCGTGGCCGTTTGAGCAAGCGCGCAACCTGCTGGCCCACGTGCTCAAAAAACGGCTGTCGGACGCGGAGCGCGATGCGGCGAAACTGCTGATCGACGCGGGCAAGGCGGACGAGGCTCTGGCGACCTTCGAGGCGCTGAACCGGCCGGTGATCCTGGAGACGGGTTACGGACCGTCCGGCCTGCCGCATATGGGCACCTTTGGCGAAGTCGCCCGCACGACCATGGTGCGCAATGCGTTCCGCGCCCTGACCGGCGATCACTGGCGCACGCGCCTGATCGCCTTCAGCGACGATATGGACGGCCTGCGCAAGGTGCCCGAGGGGGTGCCGAACCCGGAGATGCTGCGCGAGGACCTTCATCTGCCGCTGACCAAGGTGCGCGATCCGTTCGGCACGCATGACAGCTTTGGCGCGCACAACAACGCCCGCCTGCGCGCCTTCCTCGACAGCTTCGGCTTCGACTACGAGTTCATGTCCTCGACCGAGACCTATCGGTCGGGCCGGTTCGACGCGACCCTGCTGACCCTGCTGGAACGCTTCGACAAGGTCATGGGCATCATGCTGCCGACCCTGGGCGAGGAGCGTCGCGCCACCTATTCGCCCTTCCTGCCGATCAGCCCGATCACCGGCCATGTGCTGCAGGTGCCGACGCTGGAGCGCAATGTCGAGCGCGGCACCATCGTCTTTGACGATCCTGCGGGCGGCCGCACCGAGGTCCCCGTCACCGGCGGCCATGTGAAGTTGCAGTGGAAGCCCGACTGGGCCATGCGCTGGACCGCGCTGGACGTCGACTATGAGATGTCGGGCAAGGACCTGATCGAGAGCGTGCGCGAGAGCGGCAAGATCTGTCGCGCCCTGGGCGGCACGCCGCCGGAAGGCTTCAACTACGAGCTCTTCCTCGACGTCGAAGGCAAGAAGATCTCCAAGTCCAAGGGCAACGGCCTGACGATGGAGGAGTGGCTGCGTTACGGCACGCCCGAGAGCCTGAGCTGGTACATGTTCCAGTCGCCGAAGTCGGCCAAGAGCCTGCACTTCAACGTCATCCCGCGCGCGACGGACGACTATCTGTCCTTCATCGAGCAGTACAGGACGCAGGAACCGGCCAAGCAGATCGACAACGCCGTCTGGCACATTCACTCAGGGACCCCGCCCGAGAGCGCCTCTCCGGTATCCTTCGCGCTGCTGCTGAACCTGGTCGGCGTGGCCAACGCCTCCAGCAAGGACCAGCTGTGGGCCTATTTCGCCAAATACCTGCCGGACGCCACGCCGACGAGCGAGCCCGTGCTGGACCGCCTGATGGGCTATGCGCTGAACTACTACGAGGACTTTGTGAAGCCCTCGAAGACCTATCGTCTGCCCGACGACAAGGAGAAGGCGGCGCTGCTGGATCTGGCGGACCGTCTAAAGGCCCTGCCGGCCGACACGACCGACGGCGAGATCATCCAGGGCGAGGTTTACGCCGTGGGCAAGGCGCATGAGTTCGAGCCGCTGCGGGCCTGGTTCCAGGCGCTCTACGAGGTGCTGCTGGGCGCCTCGCAGGGACCGCGCTTCGGGTCGTTTGCGGCCATCTATGGTCTGCCCCAGACCATCGCCCTGATCGAAGCGGGCGCGAACGGCGAACTGGCCTAGAGCTGAATGATTGGAGCCGTCGCAGGAAACTGTGGCGGCTCTTTTCTATTGAGGGGGCAGGGCCTCAAGCAGCCCGAAGGGCGATAGGCCCAACAAGGATGTGCGGTAGGCCCAAGAAAGATGAACCGAAAATAACGGCGAGGCCGGGGGAGCCTTCAGCTTCGCCGGGGCATTGTCCTCCTCACGACACTCGATGACAGGAGAGAGACATGTCGAAGTTCTTCAAGGCGGGTCTGGCCGCCACCGCAATGTTCGCCGCTCTGGGCTCGGCCGCCGTGCCGATGACCGCCAGCGCCATGCCGCAAGCCAACGGCGTCACCAACTGTGACGCGCCGGGCGGCCGTCAGCGCGCCGGCGCCGCGATCGGCGCCGTACTGGGCGGCCTGGCCGGCAGCCAGGTGTCCAAGAATGAGCGCGCCCTCGGCGCCGTGGTCGGCGCGGGCGCCGGCGCCGCCGCCGGTTCCTACATCGGCTGCAACCAGCAGCGCGCGCGTTCGGCCAACCAGGCGGCCGCCAACTCCTACCGCGCCACGTCGAACCTGCGCATCCGCACGGGTCCGGGGACCAGCTATCGCCAGACCGGCAGCCTGTCGGCCGGCCAGCCCTTCACCGCCGTGGGTTCGCAAGGCGAGTGGGTCCAGATCGCCGGCGGCGGCTGGGTGAACGCCCACCACGTCGCGCCGAACTAAGCCACTGACAGTCTGAATGGAGAGAGCCGTCCCTGACCGGGGGCGGCTCTCTTTTTGTGCGCTATCGGCCGTTCGGCCTACTTGAGCGCCAGTTTCGTGGCTGTGCCGGCCTTGGGCTACTGACTGACCCAGAGGATGCGTGCCATCCACAGGATGTCGCGGCGGGGCAGGGCGCGGGGCGGATAGGCGGGGTTGATCGAGGCCAGGGTCACTTCGCGCGCATTCATCGCTGCGATCTCCTTGGCCAGGGTCTCGCCTTGAGCGGTTCGCACCGCCACCCGGTCGCCGCGCCGCACATCTGAAGCCTCCAGATCCACGATCACCCGGTCGCCGGGGCGATAGAGGGGCGCCATGGAATCCCCGTCGATGGTCAGGCTGAACAGGCTGTCCTTGTGCGTCGGCAGGCTGGTCTGGTCCCAGCCCTCGGCCAGGGGCAGGCCGGCGTCGTCGAAGAAGCCGTCGGCGCCCGCCTTGGCCAGGCCCAGCAGGGGGATGGAGCGGTCTTCGGCCGGGGCGTCGTCGGCGAGTGCGGCGAAGGCGGCCAAGGAAAGGCCAGTCGCCTCCAGAACTCGGGTCAGGCTCTCGGTCGAAGGCCAGCGCGGACGGGGCGGCTCGCCGGGGCCGAAGCGTTTGGACGGATTGAAGCTGGTGGCGTCCAGGCCCGCGCGACGCGCCAGGCCGGACGGCGAGGTTCCCTCGCGACGCGCCAGGGCGTCCAGGGCCTTCCAGAGTCTGGCGTGGGAGAGGGGCAAGGGCGTTCCTGCAACGGCGACGCCAGCAATCTATCGCGGAGTGATAGGAATATCCACCTATTCGGCTTCGTCGCCGATGGCGCGGCGTTCTTGCCACGCCCAGAAGGTGCCGATGGCGATCGCGAGCATGATGCCGTAACCGGTCATGTTGACGACGGTATAGAAGGCCGAGATGGGGGTGCGCAGGTCCGCCATGATCATGATGTGGCTGGTCACGGCCAGAAGCTGCAGGGCGCAGGCCCAGACCGGCCACGAACGCGGCGCCTTCCAGACCATGGTGCCGAAGACGATCAGCAGCACGACGTCGACTGCGAAGACGCCCCATTGCACGCCGAAATAGCCGCCCGAAGTTTGCGCCATCAGCGACGCAAACCAAGCGAACAGATAGGCGCCGGCGCCTATGCGCTCGGGTTCTCCGCCCTTGAGCAGGGCGAACAGGCCTACAATGACCATGAATCCGGCACCAACGTAGCCAGCAATGGTTTCAAACACGAAGGCCCCCACTGTCGCCATGACAATGGGGGCCAACATACAGCAGAGTTATCGAGAACCGGAGCCTCGATATCCTAGATTACGCCGAATTAAGCGACGCGCAGATGATCGCTCTTGCGGGTCATCGGGCGGTCGTCCCACTCGTCGGGCTTGTTCAGCGGGCCGGCGGCGTAGACGCCGTAGCCGAGGCGACGGTGATCCTTCTGCAGCTCGGCGTGGCAGGCGACGACGGCGTCGCGGGCGGTGCTGAGAGCCATGATGGCCTCGATGGCCTTGGCTTGCGAAGCAGCGCCGGACACCGGAGAGATCGACAGGGCGGCGCGGGCGCCGATCATCGACTGAACCAGGGTGGTGGCGTGGGTGATGGCGTCATCCACAGCCTTTTCGGTGGCGTAGAGGTCGCCAGCGACGCTGGCGATGACTTCAGAGCGATCCATGGCTTTACCCCTCAATAAAGAAACACCGTCATTTCTTAACGCGTATTAAGGGTGTTTGGTAGGGGTTTGTTTACCAAGGGTTACGTTTCAATCTTAAGTTGTTTTCGCCGCCCTAGGTTGAGCCCTCATCGTCATCGAGCAGGAAGTGGGCGGTCAGGGCGGCGATGGGCTGGTCGCGGCCTTGCTGCCAGGCCTCGGCCACCACGTATGCGACGCGCCGGCCGGCCTTGTTGATCCGGGCCTGGGCGAAGACGTCGTTCGGGCGACCCGAACGCAGATAGGCCACGGTGACGTTGATCGGGCGGGGCAGACGCAGGCGCGGATAGGTGAGCGCCACCTGGGCGACGGCGGTCATCTCCAGCAGGGCGGCGGTCGATCCGCCGTGCAGGGCCGGCAGCATGGGATTGCCGATCAGATGGTCGGCAAAGGGCATGACGACCGTCAGTTCGTCCCCGTTCAACTGCGTCTGCAGGCCCAGGAAGCGGGCGTAGGGCAGGCTGTCGAGCAGGGGGGCGCTCATGCAGCGTCTCCAGTGTGGCTGGCCCGAGGGCGCAGGTTGGCGCCGGCGCGGTGATCGCCCTCGGCGCTGATGACATAGGCGGACTGGGCGGCCGCCACGGGATCGGCGGAGTCGTCCTCGAAAGCCCAGGCGCGGACGAAACCGATGCTGCGCGTCAACCGGTAGCAGCGTGCCTCGGCGATCAGATCGCGCTTGGGCATGGCGGCGCGCATGTAATCGACCCGCAGATCGAGGGTGGCGATGGGTTGATAGGTCCCAAGGCCGACCCAGACCGCCAGGCCGCCGACATGGTCCAGCAGGGTGGTGACCAGCCCCCCGGCGAGGACGCCGGTCTCGGGATCGCCGATCAGGTCGTCACGATAGGGCACGCGCAGGCGCACGCGGTCGCCGTCCAGACCTTCATACTGAAAGCCCAGGGCATGGGTGTGAGCCGCGCCCGCGGCGAGTTGCGGCAGCAGGTTGGTCAAAAACATATCCGTCATCGAGACGCCCTTGGCTAAGGCTGTCGACGGTCAGGCCGAGCGTGACAGCGCTCGCCTTGGTGGCCCGTGGCGCGGGGGCTTGTCCAGTGGCCGCGGGTCAGGCCGCCGGAGGGCGAGGGATCAGGCGGCGGGACGTTTCCGCGCCGTCGGCGCGTCCGACGCGACGGCGGGGTCGGCGGCGAGAGCCGCGTTCATCGCCATGCGCAGGCGCTCCGGTTTGATGGGCTTTTCCACCACGGCGGCCATGCCGACGGCCAGATAGTGCTTGGCGTCCTCAGGATCGGCGTTGGCGGTCAAGGCCACGATGGGAATGTTCCGGCTGTCACCGGGCAGGGCGCGAATGGCCTGAGTCGCCTGGACGCCGTCCATGCGCGGCATCTTGATGTCCATCAGGATCAGGTCGAACGGACGAATCTGAACGGCTTCCAGCGCTTCCTGGCCGTCCTCGACGGTTTCCGACGTGCAGCCGAACATTTCGCACAGGGCCTGGGCCACGACGCGGTTGGTCGCGTTGTCGTCGGCGATCAGGACGTGCGGGCGGGCCTGCAGATCCAGTTCGTCCAGGGTGGAGACGTTGGACGGCTCTTCCTGTTCGATGACGGCGCGCGGCGCCGACAGGTCGAAGGCGAAGGTGGCGCCGCGACCGATATTGTTCTCGGCCCAGATGCGGCCGTCCATCTGCTCGATCAGGTGGCGGCTGATCGCCAGGCCCAGGCCTGCGCCGTCCGCGCCGTCCGTCTGTTCGAAAATCTGGTCGATGCGCGTCGAGTCTACGCCGGGGCCGTCGTCACGAACGCGAGCTTCCAGGCGCACATGGTCGCCGATGACCATGGCCTTGAGGCTGGCTTCCACCATGCCGTTGCGGGCGAATTTCAGGGCGTGGCCGATCAGGTTGTTGAACACCTGGGTCAGGCGCGCGCCGTCCAGCACGCCGGCCAGCTCGGTGTCGCCTTCATAGCCGACCATCAGGGTCACGCCGTCCTGGGCGGCGCGGGGCGCCCACAGGGCTTGAACCTCGTCCATTACGGCGCGCAGCGGCGTCGGCTCGGGCTTCAGTTCCAGCTCGCCGGCCTGGGCTCGTGCCAGGTCCAGGGCGTCCTGCAGGGTGTCGAGCAGGGTTTCCGAGGAATCGATGATGGTCTGGACGTGGGCGAGAGCGGCTTGGCTCAGAGGCTGGCGACGCAGCAGTTCGGCGACGGCCAGGACGCCGTTCATCGGCGTGCGCAGTTCGCGGCTCATCAGGCCCATGAACTGGCTCTTGGCGCGGGCCGAGGCTGCGGCCTGGACCTCGGCGTCGTTGAGGGCGCGCACCTGATCGCTCAGGTCGAGGTTCTGCTGGCGCTGGATGGCGTTGACCGCGCGCAGCAGGGACACAGCCGTGCCGACGCCGCGATAGGCGCCGTTGCGGGTGACGATGAAGCCGCGCATCAGGGCGCCGGGCCCGCTCTTCAGGATGATGTCGGAAAAGGCGTCGATGCGGACCCCGGCTTCGACCACGGCGGGTTCGGCGTCCATGACGTGGGTGACTTCGCGGGCGCCGTACAGACTCTGACCCAGCGAGCTGGACAGCTTCATCAGGAAGTCGCTGCGTTCGATCAGCCCCAGGGGGCGTTCGCCATCGACGACCGGGATGACCAGGGTGTCCGGTTCGCGCTCAAACCGAGCAAGGACCGCGCTCGCCATGGTGGCGGCGGTCACCGGCTCTGCGCGCTCGGTCAGCACTTCGATCGTCGGCATACGGCCGGCACTCCAATATGGAGTTTTACATTCTGTGAGAACGCTTTGCGAAAGGGTTAAGGGCGAACCGAATTTGCTCAAACTGACGAAAAGGGTGGAGCGGTCGTGTTTTGCGGCGCGACGCCGAGTGGCGTATAGGGAGGGCTGATCCAATCTTTCCCTGTCTCCTTCTGGATGCGCGCGGCCGTCGGCCGACCGCAGGTTCGTCATGAGCGTTACGCCGCAAGCTTCTGAAAAATCGGCCCTTGTTTTGTTTTCGGGCGGGCAGGACAGCGCCACCTGCCTGGCCTGGGCGCTGAAACGCTATGACCGCGTCGAGACCATCGGCTTCGACTATGGCCAGCGTCACGCGGTCGAGATGCAGGCGCGCCAGACGGTGCGCGAGCAGATGGTGAACGTCCTGCCGCAATGGTCCGACCGGCTGGGGCCGGATCACGTGGTCGACCTGACAGGTTTCGGGGCCATCGGCGAGACGGCCATGACCACGGATCGCGCCATCGAGGCTGACGCGCGCGGCCTGCCCAACACCTTCGTGCCGGGGCGCAACCTGATCTTTCTGGTGGCGGCGGCGGCCCTGGCCGACCGCAGGGGGCTGGAGGTTCTGGTCGGCGGCATGTGCGAGACCGACTTCTCGGGCTATCCCGACTGCCGCAACGATACGATCCAGGCCATGAGCCAGGCCCTGACCCTGGGGCTGGCCAGGCCGTCGCCGATCGAGACGCCGCTGATGTTCCTGACCAAGGCCCAGACCTGGGCCCTGGCCGAGCGGATCGGCGGCGCGGCGTTGGTGGAGATGATTGTGGAGGCCAGCCACACCTGCTATCTGGGCGACCGGACCCATCGCCACGACTGGGGCTATGGCTGCGGCACCTGCCCGGCCTGCGAGCTGCGCGCGGCGGGCTATGGCGAATGGGCGGCGCGCGCGTGACCTATTCGGCCAAGGAAGTCTTTCTGACGGTGCAGGGCGAGGGTGGTCAGGCCGGAAGGCCCGCCGTCTTCCTGCGCTTTGCCGGCTGCAACCTGTGGAGCGGGCTGGAGCGGGACCGGGCCACCGCCGTCTGCAGCTTCTGCGACACGGATTTCGTCGGCGTGAACGGCGACGGCGGCGGCAAGTTCAAGACCGCCGACCTGATGGCCGACCATGTCGCCGGCATGTGGCGGGGTCGCGAGGGCGATCCCAAGCTGGTGGTCTGCACCGGCGGCGAGCCGCTGATGCAGTTGGACGCGCCCCTGATCGAGGCCCTGCACGCCCGCGGGTTCGAGGTCGCCATCGAGAGCAACGGCACCCTGGCCGCGCCCGAGGGGATCGACTGGATCTGCATCAGCCCCAAGGCCGACGCGCCGGTGGTCCAGACCTCGGGGCAGGAGCTGAAGCTGGTCTTCCCTCAGCCGCTGGCCATGCCCGAGCGGTTCGAGGGTCTCGACTTCGAACGCTTCTGGCTGCAACCCATGGACGGCCCCGACCAGGCCGCCAACACCGCCGCCGCCATCGAATACTGCCTGACCCACCCGCAATGGCGGCTCAGCGTCCAGACCCACAAATACATCGGGGTGCGATAGGCGCGAAGCGCAAGGTTGACGACCATCGTTCTTTGAATGACTGTGTGCTCCTTTCTCAAGGAGTGGGCTAATGAGATGTTCTGCGTTGGGCTTCCTCATCTGTATATCGGTGGGAGCGGTCGGCGCTTCGGCGCAAACCTCAAATCCCCCTGTTCAGCCAATGTTGCTGCCGCCACAGTCGCCACCGGTGGTGCAAAGGATCCCCGATCCGAATTGGCGCAATGTCATGGAGATGCGGATCTCTGAGTGGGAAATCGGCGTACGGGGGAATCGTGAGGCGGCCCGTGATGAGCGTCAGAAATTCAGGCGGGCTCAGCGTCTTGCCAGGATGATCAATGGCGGGCGGTGCGATGATGCATTCAAGCAAGCATTGCTTGAGAAGGATCGCGATATGGCTCAGCGCGTTGCTGATGTCTGTAGCAATGGCAGCGTATCCTAAAGGGACGAATGTCGCGTCTCATTGTATTAATGCGTCGCACGGGTTCAGGGTGGTCTTGAATTCCGTGCGACGTATTCAGTTGCGCTGCGTTGGCGGGGCCATATGCCTTTTTGGTAGTAGAGTAAGTATATTGAGGGGCTTTTCGCGATAGGGGCTCGCTTCGGCCCTGATTGTTTGCTCAACGGCTTGTCGCCCTGCTTAGGCTAATGCTGAGCGCCCTCGGGCTTTAGAAGCGGCCCACCGCCGCCATCGCCCGCGCGACGTATTCAGCCTTCTCGCCGACGGGGGCGACGTAGTGGATGGCGTCTTCGGCGTCCTGAACTGTCGCCAGGCGGGCGATCATCCAGGCGGCGAGGTATTGCGAGGCGAGGCAGCCGCCGGCTGTGGCGACATTGCCGTGCGCGACGAAGGGGGCGTCCACGACATTGACGCCGGCCTCGACCACCCAGGGCCTGGTGGTCAGGTCGGTACAGGCGGGCAGGTCGCCGATCAGGCCCAGTTTGGCCAGCAACAGGGTTCCCGAGCACTGGGCGCCGATCAGTTGACGCGACGGGTCCAGTTGCAGGCGCGACAGGAAGGCGGGATCGGCGGAGTAGTCGCGGGTCTTGATGCCGCTGCCGATCAGGACGGCGTCGGCCTCGGCCAGGAACTCCAGCGGCTTCTGGCGCTGGATGGTGACGCCGGCCATGGAGGTGACCTCGGGCGTGGGGCAGGTGATGTGGGCGGCCCAGCCTTGCGCTTTCATCCGGTTCAGGATGCCCGCCGCGATGAAGCTGTCCAGCTCGTTGAAGCCGTCGAGGGTCAGGATGGCGATCTGCATGCTTGGCTCGCTTGGGGAGGAAGGCTCACCCTAGGCCGCAAATGGCGCGGTCCGACAGGGCCGCTTGGCGCGTGAGCGGCCTGATCACAGCCAAGGGGCTGTCAGAGGCCTTCTCTCGCAACGGCGATCAGCAGAGGGACAAAGATATAGGCGACCTTGCCTTCGTTGGCGGCGGCGTCGTCGGGGTGAAGGCGCGAGCCGTTTCTGTTGAGGGCTTCGCTTCGCGCGCTTCGGACGTTCATGGCCTTTGGAAAGTGGTCGGCATGGCATTGGCTGTAGGCGCCGTTCTGAATGATGCAGCTCAGTTCCAGAGAACGTCCGGGGCGACCGCCGACGTCGCCTTCGCGCGGAGGCCTTTGCAGTCGCAGGTCCGGCGCTGCCCTGGGTATGGCGTCCCGGTCGTCCACAAGCGGGTATCCGCAGGCTGTCAGTACGCGATCGAGATTGGCGGACTGGGCTGGAAGATCGAACGCGGCGTTGATCGGTGCGCTGTCTCCGGGAGCGGACCGAAGCCGCAATCCGCCGCCCGCGCGCAGGAACCGCGCATCGCGGGCAGGCAGGGTGCTGGTCAGGGAGCCGCCTTCATCCATGGTCCACGACTGGGTGTCGGTTGCGCCGCCTGAACGGGTAGCGGTGAGAAGGCGCGACGTTTCGGTGGTCGCCGGCAGGCCGGCCAACAGAACCCGGAGTTGGCCATTGGCGCACTGGGCGATGACGGCGTGGCCCGAGTCGTAGCGGACAGCGGCGACGGTCAGGCTGCGAGCGGCGTCCTCAGCGAATTCCCAGTCGTCATCGGCCTGAGCCGCAGCCGTTGTTGTTCCCCCAAGACCGAGGCCGGCGATCGCCAGCGCTGCAAGTCCTTGCCTCAATCCACGCATCGCCGATCCCCTCTTCCGGCTAAGGATTTGGGGTCTGGCGGGTGAGGTCGTCAAGACTGTGAGAACGGCATGAACAAGGCCCTAGCAGTCCTTGCCCTGGCGCTGGCGTTGTTCGCAGCGGCGCTGTTCGCGTTCCCATTCGCGCTGCTCGCGCTCGCGCCTGGCCTTGGTTTCCTCGTCCGAGGTGGTGACGGCGTCGAAGCCCGCGCCGACCACGGCGCCAGTGGCCTTGACCGTGCCGCCGACGACGGCCGCGCCGGTGCCGACCACGGCCCCGACCAGGCAGCCTTGCAGCATCAGCGAACCGCCGATGACGGCCAGAAGGGCGGTCGCCCGCGCGAAGGGTTTGGTCATGAGAATCTCCCGAGGCGCCCATTCTGCGCGACGGAAGTGAACAGAGGCTGACGGCGGGATCGTGGCCCGCATCCTTTTGCCGTCATCCCGGGGCCGCGAAGCGGAACCCGGGACCCAGACGTGGGCGGCCAGCGGGACGGCACAGTGGATAGAGCCGCCGCCTGGGTCCCGGATAACGGCTGCGCCGTTTCCGGGATGACAGAGGGTGTTCTTACAAACTGTCGACCATGACCAGTTCGGCGTCTTCGCTGGCCGTGATGGTGATCACGGCTTCGTCGACGATGCCGGCGCCGTCGCGGGCGTTCAGCGTCGTTCCATTGACGTCCACCCGGCCCACGGCGGGCACCAGATAGGCGCGACGCCCGGCGGCCAGGTCATAGGTCAGGCTCTCGCCCGCCTTCAGCGTCGCCGCCAGAATCCTGGCGTCGGCGTTGATCGACAGGGCCTCGTCCGCCGGATCGCCCGAGGCGACGACGGTGAAGCGGCCCGAACGGTCGCTCTTGGGAAACTCCCGCTGGCCCCAGGACGGCGGGGCGCCCGGCTTGTCCGTCTCGATCCAGATCTGGAACAGGGTGGTCGTCTCGTTCTCGAGGTTGAACTCGGAGTGACGCACGCCCGTGCCGGCGCTCATCACCTGAACATCGCCCGCGCCGGTGCGGCCCTTGTTGCCCATCGAGTCCTCGTGGGTGATGGCGCCGGTGCGGACATAGGTGATGATCTCCATGTCGGCGTGGGGGTGGGGCGGGAAGCCCGACTTGGCGGCGATCTCGTCGTCGTTCCAGACGCGCAGACGGCCCCAGCCCATACGCTTGGGATCATAGTAGTTGGCGAACGAGAAGTGGTGTTTGGCGTTCAGCCAGCCGTGGTTGGCGCCGCCGAGGGTGCTGAAAGGTCTGACGTCGATCATGGTGCGGTCTCCCTGTGGCGCAGCCTATGCCGCGCTGTTCGAGACCTATATAGGTAACAATGACTGTTGCGAAAAGGGGTGTGACACAAAGCTTGTCATCCCGGAAGTGTCGGAGCCGCTATCCGGGACCGCGAGAAGTGCTGACGGCGGCGTTCCTTGCGGTCCCGGCTCTGCGCTGCGCTTCGGCCGGGATGACGGCTGTGGGGCGCTACCCCACCTGCGCCCGGTGGCGCAGCATGGCGTCGGCCAGGACGATGGCGGCCATGGCCTCGACGACCGGGACGCCGCGCAGGGCGACGCAGGGGTCGTGGCGGCCCTTGGTGCGCAGGTCGATCTCGGCGCCGTCGCGGTTGATGGTCTGGCGCAGGGTCAGGATGGAGGAGGTGGGCTTGAACGCCACGCGCGCCGTCAGCGGCTGGCCGGTGGAGATGCCGCCCAGAACCCCGCCCGCCTTGTTGGACAGGAAGACCGGCAGGCCGTCGTCGCCCAGGCGCATTTCATCGGCGTTGTCCTCGCCCGTCAGTTCGGCGGCGCCGAAGCCCGCGCCGATCTCGACGCCCTTGACCGCGTTGATCGACATCAGGCCCGAGGCCAGTTCGGCGTCCAGCTTGGCGTAGAGCGGCGCGCCCCAGCCGGCAGGGACGCCCGTGACCTCCAGCGCCACGACGGCGCCGATGGAGGAACCGGCCTTGCGCACGCCGTCCAGATAGGCCTCCCACGCTGGGACGACCTCAGCCGAGGCGGCGAACAGGGCGTTGTCATAGACGGCGTCGAAGTCGAGGGCCTCGTCGGCGATGTGGTGCGGACCCAGCTGGACCACGCCGGCGCGGATGCGGATGGTCTCACCCAGAACCTTGCGGGCCACGGCGCCTGCGGCGACGCGGCTGGCGGTTTCGCGGGCGGAGGAGCGACCGCCGCCGCGGTGGTCGCGCACGCCGTACTTGGTCTGATAGGCGAAGTCGGCGTGGCCGGGACGGAAGGCGCGGGCGATCTCGCCGTAATCCTTGGAGCGCTGGTCGGTGTTCTCGATCATCAGGCTGATCGGCGTGCCGGTGGTGACGGGACCGTTTCCGTCGTCGAAGACGCCGGACAGGATGCGGACCTGGTCAGCCTCCTGCCGCTGGGTGACGAAGCGGCTGCCGCCGGGCTTCCTCAGGTCGAGCAGGGGCTGGATGTCGGCCTCGGTCAGCGGGATCAGCGGCGGGCAGCCGTCGACGACGCAGCCGATGGCCGGGCCGTGGCTTTCGCCCCAGGTGGTGACGCGGAACAGATGACCGAAGGTATTGTGCGACATGGCCTAACGCTTAGGCCGCGATGCGCTCCGGCGTCCAGACCCGCGTGAAGCGCAGCAGCAGGTCTTCGGCGGCCGAGGGCAGGTCGGCCGAGGCCTCCAGCTTGACGAACAGGTCGCCGGCGGGCCGACTGCCGCGTGCGGGCAGCCCCAGGCCTTTCAGGCGCAGACGCACCGGCTCGACCATGTCGGGAACCAGCCAGGACGAGCGCGGACCGGCGTGTGTCATGATCTCGATGCGACCGCCGTCGTCCATCATCCGTTGCGGCACGGCCCAGGTCATGAACAGGTCGCCGCCCAGGACCGACAGGCCGTCGGCGGGCCGGATCAGGGCAGGCAGCAGAAGGTCGCCGCCGTTCGCGGCGCCGCGTTTCAGCCGGATCGTGTCGCCGCTGCGGACGCCCGGCGGAGCGTGGATCAGCAGGGTGCGACATCCGACGACCACGCGGACGCAACCGCCGCTGATCGCCTGCATCGGCGTCAGGGTCAGCAGGGGCGCAGGGGCGGGCGGCGGCGTGAAGGGCGCCGACTTGGCGTGCGATGCGGGGGCGGGCAGGGCCAGGGTCTGGGCCTGCAAGAGGCGATAGGCGGCGATGACGCGGCGGAACCTGTCGGCGTCGCCGCCGTGCGCGTCGGGACGCGCGGCCTTGACCGCCGTACGGAAGGCAGCGGTCAGGCCTTCAGGACCGACGGGCCCGGTCAGGCCCAGCAGCGACCGGGCGTGTTCAGGGGTGAGGGCGTCCGCGCACATGGCGACCAGCCTCGGGCCAATATGGTCAAGACTGGGTTAACCTTGTCGATTGAAACGAGAATTTCAGTTTATGGTGAAGCTTGGTGTCGCGCCTTAGTCTACGGCTGATGACGTAGGGGAAATGCGGGTGTAGAGAATCACGCATGACCCAGCCCCTGATCCCGCCCAGCCCGTCTGTTCAGGACTACGCCGCGCAACTGGCGGCCAATGCGGACGAGACCATGTTCGAGCAAGTCGAGCCCTATGGCCTGTTCGCCGAGTGGCTGGAGGCGGCCAAGGCGTCGGAGCCGAACGACGCCAACGCCATGACCCTGGCGACGATCGACGCTGAGGGAATGCCGGATGCGCGGATCGTCCTGCTGAAGGATGTGGACGTGCGCGGCTTCACCTTCTTCTCAAACCAGGAAAGCGCCAAGGGCGAGCAGCTGTGGGCCCATCCGTCGGCGGCCCTGGTCTTCCACTGGAAGAGCCTGCGCCGGCAGGTGCGCGTGCGTGGTGTTGTCGAGCAGGTCAGTGTGGCCGAGGCCGACACCTACTTCGCCAGCCGTGCGCGCGAGAGCCGTATCGGGGCCTGGGCTTCTGATCAGTCGCGGCCGCTGGCCAGTCGGGCGATGCTGGAAGCGCGCGTCGCTGAAAAGACGGCGAGCTTTGACGGGCAGGAAGTGCTGCGCCCGGATCGCTGGACGGGCTGGCGAGTCGTGCCGCAGCAGATCGAGTTCTGGCGCGATCGAGCTTTCCGGCTGCACGATCGGTTGCGGTTTGACCGCGAAGGCGAGGCCTGGCGCCGGACGCGCCTCTGGCCGTAAGGGGCTCGACTAGACGGCGTAGCGGGCGAGGAAGGTTTCGACTGCGTCCTCGGCGATCGCGCGCGGCGCACGTTCAGCGACGACGTCGTCGCCCGTGACCAGCGGGACGAAGAAGACGGGGTGTTCGATCATCCCCATCAACTGCCCCGCCGCCCATGAAGGCTTGTCGACCTTCATCTGGCCATCGGCGGTCATTTCCATGAGCATTCCGATCAGGACGGCGCCGAAGTCGTTTCGTCCCCGCTCGAAGAAATGCATGGCGATGGCTTCAAAGCGCGGGCGTTCCGCCAGCACCAGTCGAAACACGGAGCGAACGAAGGTGTCGCTCATGAACTCTGCATAGGCGCTCATGAAGGCCGCCAGCCGCTCGCGCGGCGTGCCGCTGACGATGGGCACGGCGCCCATGTGTCGGGCGAAGTCCTCCGAGGCGTCGTTGATCACCGCTTCGAAGAGCACCGCCTTGCTGTCGAAAAAGGCATAGAGGGTGGCCGTTGAGACGCCGGATTCCCGAGCGATCGGCTCCATTCGTGTGCCAGCGTAGCCTTCGTTGATGAAGTGCAATCGGGCCTGGCGCACAATGGCGGCGCGTCGAGGATCATCGAGATCTTGGGCCAAAGCAGTCATCGTTACATACCCGTAAGGACTATGGATAACGTGCCTTTAAAATGCCACGATTGCAACAGGGAACGAAGTTCTGCGAATCGAAATCAATTAATGATGCCAAGCCGCTAGGAGCGGGTGGGCGAGAACCGGAGCGGCGAGGCGAATGACCGCCTGCGGATCTTCCAGCCGTACGGCCGCCGTAGCGTCAGCGACGATGAAATCGGCGTGGGTGCGCGAAGGTTCCGTATGGCGCTCGTGCCCGGGCCGCACCGTCAGCAGGTACTGGTGAATGACGGATTCGGCGGTGCGGCCGCGCTCGGTCTGGTCGCGCAGCAGTCGGCGGATGAAGCGGATGTCGGCGGGGGTGTCGACAAAGACCTTGATGTCGAACAGGGCGGTCAGAGCCGGGTCGCACAGCACGTGGGTGCCTTCCAGAATCACCACTTCGGCCGCCGGGATGGGTTCGCCGCCCGGATCGCGGCCGTGGTGGATGAAGGAATAGAGGGGGGCGACGACGGGACGGCCGGCCTTCAAATCCTTCAGGTGCTGGATCAGCAGGTCGTGGTCGCGAGCGGCGACATCATCGAAATCATGAGTCTCGGCGTCAAAGCCCGGCACGCTGGCGGCGTCCAGATAATAGGAATCTTCGCGCATCAGCACGGCTACGCCGGCGGGCAGGGAGGCGACCAGGGCTTCGGCCAGTGTGCTCTTGCCGGAGCCTGAGCCTCCAGTGATGGCGATGAGGATGGTCATGGGGGTCTCCGTGCGTTCCGGCGGCTTTTAGGCGGATCGCGCGCGATTGACGACAGGCCAGGGCCGCAGAAGCGAGGAGAGGCGCGTTCGCCGAAGAAAGATCGTCAGACGAGCGGCGGCGGCCAAGGCGCGAGATCAGCCGTCGGGTTTGGCAAACCGTCGATAGAAACTGCGACTTTGTTTCCCTAACGGCACGTTGCTTATCGCTGTTCACCTAGATAGCGTCGCTGCAAAGCGCCACGTTCTAGAGGGTGCGAGACGAGGGAATGCGATGCTGGGTTTGATGCAGGACTGGCCGCTGACGGTCGACAAGATTCTCGATCACGCGAAGAATTGGCACCCGAACCGCGAGGTCGTGACGAGATCCGTCGAGGGGCCGATCGAGCGCACCACCTATGGAGCCATCCACGGTCGGGCCAAGCGGGTGTCGAACGCCCTGAAGGCCTGGGGCGTGCAGCCTGGCGACCGGATCGCCACCCTGGCCTGGAACACCGGCGACCATATCGAGACCTGGTACGGCATCATGGGCATCGGCGCGGTGTGCCACACCCTGAACCCCCGCCTGTTCCCGGAGCAGCTGGTCTATATCATCAACCACGCCGGTGACCGGATCATCTTCGTCGACCTGACCTTCGTGCCGCTGCTGGACGCCATCCTGCCGCACTGTCCTTCGGTCGAGCGCGTCGTCATCATGACCGACCCGGACCACATGCCGCAGACCAGGCTGCCGGTGGTCGAGTGCTATGAGACCGTGCTGGAGCAATCCTCGGAAGACATCGAGTGGGGCGGCTTCGACGAGCAGACCGCCTGCGGCCTGTGCTACACCTCGGGCACGACGGGGAACCCCAAGGGCGTCCTCTATTCGCACCGCTCGAACTTCATCCACACCCTGCTGGGTCTGCAATCGACGGTCCTGGGCGCCACGCCCAAGGAAGTCATCCTGCCGGTCGTGCCCATGTTCCACGCCAATGCCTGGGGCATCGCCTTCGGCGGGCCGGCGGCGGGCTCCAAGCTGGTCATGCCGGGCGCGCGTATGGACGGCCCGGCCATCTATGAACTGCTGGAGACCGAAGGCGTCACCTTCTCGGCCGCCGTGCCGACCGTCTGGCAGGGGCTGCTGAACCACCTGCGCGAGAACAATCTGAAGCTCTCGACGGTCAGGCGCGTGCTGATCGGCGGCGCCGCCGTGCCGGAAAGCATGATCCGCGCCTTCCATGACGAGTTCGGCGTCGAGGTGTTGCAGGGCTGGGGCATGACCGAGACCTCGCCCATCGGCACCCTGTCGAACATGACGCCCGAACTGGCCGCCCTGCCGTTCGAGGAGCAGCTGAAGTGGCGCGTCAAGCAGGGCACGCCGCCGCTGGGCGTCGAACTGAAGCTGAAGAACTACGCCGGTCAGGAGATGCCGCACGACGGCTCGACCTACGGCCGCCTGATGATCAAGGGGCCGACCATCGCCCGCGCCTATTTCCGCGACGAGGGCGGCGAGATCCTGGATAACGAAGGCTTCTTTGACACCGGCGACGTCTCGACCATCGACGACCACGGTTTCATGCAGATCACCGACCGGGCCAAGGACGTCATCAAGTCCGGCGGCGAATGGATCAGCTCCATCGAGATCGAGAACCTGGCCGTGGGCCATCCCAAGGTCGCCCTGGCCGCCGTCATCGGCTCGGCCCACCCGAAATGGGATGAGCGCCCGGTCCTGCTGATCAAGCTGAAGGAGGGCGAGACCGAGGACAAGCAGGAGCATCTGGACTTCCTGGTCGGCAAGATCGCCAAGTGGTGGATGCCGGACGACGTGGTCTTCCTGGCTGATATTCCGCTGGGCGCCACGGGCAAGATCGACAAGAAGCTGCTGCGCGAGCAGATGAAGGATTACCGTCTGCCGACCGCAGGCTGATCTTTCAGGAGGGCCGCATGGCTGAACCATCCCGAACGCAGGCGCGAACGGCTGAAATCCGTCTGCGCTGGCTGACGCTGGCGGCGTTCGCGGCGCCTCTGCTGGTGCTGGCCGCCGTCTTCGGGACGCGGCTCGGTCTGTGGAGCGCCGAGTTCGGCCTGGAGGTGCTGACGCTGAGGATCGGACGCATCCTGGCCTTTGTCGGGCTGGCGGCGGCTTTGGTCGCCGTCATCGTCGCGATGAAGGACATGAGGCGCCGCGGGCTCTACGCCGCGGTTTCACTGGTCGTAGCGGGCGCGGCCGTGGCCCTGTTCATGGTGCAGGGGCAGCGCTTCGCCGTCCCGGCCGCCAATGATGTGACCACCGACGCGGGCGAGCCTCCCGCCTTCTCCCGTGCGGTGCTGGCCATGCGCGGCGGGCAGGGGGGGGCGACCCCATCCGTCGCCTGTCCTGATCTGGTTTCCGTTCCGCGCCAGGTGGCGCCCGAAACGGCGGCGGCGGCGCTGGAGGCGGCGGGATTCACGCCTCGCGGCGCTGCGGCTTTCAGGGCGGACGGCTCCAAGGAAGGCTTCTGGTTCGGCCTGACCCATGACGCCGCCATTCGCATTCGTCCGGGCCGCACTGACGTGCGCGTGGCCCAGCGAGAGGGCGTGGCGGTCGGCGACGAGGCTTGCCGACTGGCCCGCGCCATTACGGACGGTCTGCAGCCCTAGTCGGCGGTCAGGCTGTAGCTGGCGGCCAGCGTCGGTTCCGGCGTGGCCGCGGCGCGGCCCTCCTTCACCAGCTTGATCAGGTGTGACAGCACCGACAGGCTGGCGGCCGGCCACAGCCGCTGATCGACGGCGGCATAGAGGGCCGGAACCATCTGGGCGATGGTCGTGTCGCCCGCCGCCAGCCGGGCCATGATCTGCGCCTCGCGCTCCAGCCGATGGTCGCGATAGGCCTTCAGGAAGGGCGCGACCTGGGTGATGGCCGGGCCGTGCGTCGGCCAGATGGTCGAGAAGCCGCGCGCCAGCACCCGGTCAAGACTGGCCATATAGGCGGCCATGTCGCCGTCCGGCGGGGCGACGACCGTGGTGGACCAGCCCATGACGTGGTCGCCGCTGAACAGGGCGTTCTCCTCGCGCAGGGCAAAGGCCATGTGGTTGGACGCATGGCCGGGGGTGGCCATGGCCTCCAGCGTCCAGCCGTCGCCATCGACCCTGTCGCCGTCGCTCAGGATGACGTCCGCTGTGAAGTCCGCATCGTCGTCCTCGTCCATCGAGGCCTTATCCATGGCGTCCGAGGCGTGGATGGTCGGCCCTTGCGGCGCCGCCGCCAGGATCGGCGCGCCGCCGACCGCCTCGGCCAGGGCGCGCGACAGGGGGGCGTGGTCGCGATGGGTGTGGGTCACCAGGATATGGCTGACGGTCCGCCCCTTCACCGCGCGCAACAGGGCGTGCAGGTGAGCCTCGTCTTCGGGGCCGGGGTCGATCACCGCCACACTCGTCCCCGGCATGTCGCGCCCGACGATATAGGTCCCTGTTCCGGTGAAGGTGAAAGGTCCCGGATTGTCGGCGATGACCCGCTGGATCAGCGGCGACACCTGATCACGATGGCCGTAGGTGAAGTCGAACTGTCGGACATAGGGGATCACGGGCGGGCGTCCTCGGCGTGCAGCGGGGGCCAGCGTGGCGCCGACCTTGCGTTCAACGCTTGTAACCCATTCAGGAGCCGTCGCCGTGATCCGAACTGCCGCTTTTCCTGTCTCAAATCGGCTTCCGGCCGTGATCGCCGCCTTGCTGTGTCTTGCGACGACGCAGTGGATCGTCGCCTCATGTACGCCCGAACCCGCCGCGCCCTATGCGGCGCGGGCCGCCGTCCGCTAAAGCGGCAGGCGGCTCAGGTCGTAGCCGGCGGCCAGCGCCGTCGCTCGCAGATCATCCGCATTCGCGCCCCGCAGGCGCTCGGCCATGGCCCAGGCGGCGGTTGATCTCATGCCCGACCGGCAAAAGAGAAGGATGCGTTCTCCCGGAGACAGGCTGTTCATAGCTTCAAGCGTGCGAAGAGCAGCGGCCTGATCCGGAAGACCCGAGACTGGAATTTCCAAGTAGCGCATGCCGGCCTTGGCGGTCATCTCCGTCATTTCCGCAGACGTGGGCTGATTTGGGTCTTCGCCTTGAGTTCGATGGCTGACCACGACCTTCACATTGGCCCTTGCGGCTTCCGCGAGGTCATTGAAGTCGATCTGGCCGGCGACAAATGTGGCTTCATCTAGGGGGTGCATTGCAACTTTCTTTGCTCAATGTGGCTAAAAATCAGCACGTTAAGTAATAGTGTGGCGAGTATGTGACGATATGACACACATCGTGCGACGAAGCAGAAATTTCCATGCGGCGCTTTCAGCGTCCCGCTAACATGGGTCTGCAGGGAGCGTGAGGGGCGACCGGCCCGGCTGCAGATGCCCATGAACTTTCCCTGATAGGGCGGGTAGCGGCTTATTGGATGCTTCCAGAGGAGGATATCTTGAAGATTAGAAACATTCGGCAGCGTCTGCTTCAGTCTACTATGATTGGCGGCACGGCGCTCATGGCGTTGACGGCTGTATCGGTCGGGACGCTCGCAGCGCCCACAGTTGCATCCGCACAGGATTACACCAGCGGCGTTCTGACCGGCACGGTCTCGGATGCTTCTGGCGCGCGGGTGGCGGGGGCCACGGTCACCACCACGTCGGCTCAGGGAACTGTGCGGACGACGACGACCGACGCCAACGGCTCATTCCGCCTGCCGGCTCTGGCTGTCGGCTCGTATGAGGTTAGCATTTCATCCTCCGCTGGCTCGGCCACCGATCGCGTGTCGGTGTCGCCGGGTGGCAGCAGCTACGCCTTTACCGTGGCCAACTCGGGCGGAGCGACGACCGTGGGTGACGTGATCGTCACTGGCGCGCGCAAGACGCAGGACTTCAGTCGCACCGACACCGGTCTGAGCGTTGATGTGCAGGAATTCGCTGATCGGGTGCCTACCGGCCGCAGCATCAATGCTGTGACCCTGTTCACTCCGGGTGCCAGCGCCCCCGATGCCACAATCGCGGCTAGTTCGCGCCGCAACCAGTCGCTGGTTTCGCTGTCGGGCACCTCGGCTGCTGAAAGCGTTTATTATATTAACGGTCTGAACGTCACCGATCAGCGCAGCTTCCTCGGTTACGGCGAGCTCCCGTTTGATTTTATCCAGACGATCGACACCAAGACGGGCGGCTATCAAGCTGAGTACGGCCGCGCTACCGGCGGCGTCGTCAACATCGTGACCCGCTCTGGCAGCAATGAGTGGACCGGGGGGGTCAGCACCTATTGGACTCCGAACGGTCTGCGTAGCTCGCGAGGCGTTTCCTACCAGGCTGGTGGCAACAACGCCGCCGGCATTCAAAACTTCAACCAGTATTCAGAGAGCGATGTGAAGGATTATACCGCCTATATCGGCGGTCCGCTCTGGAAAGATCATCTCTTCCTGTTCGGCGTCTACAACATTCGTGATGTCGAAACGGCCGGCGCTCGTTCGCGGACATATGCGTACAGCGCCGCGAACCCGGATGGCGTTGCCGGCGCAACGCGAACCCAGAGCTATGCGTCTTATGACGATCCCCGCTGGGCGGTGAAGCTGGACTTTGTTTTGAACCCGCAGCATCGTCTTGAAGCAACGCTTATCAACGACGAAACGACCACCACCACTGTCACCAAGACGTTTGACGCCACCACCGATGCATACCTGCGCGAAACTGCGCCGATCTACGCCGATGCCGGAGGTCTGACGCAGATTTACAAGTACACGGGCGTTTTCACCGATTGGTTCACCTTGTCGGCGCTGTTTGGTCGTCAAGAAAATTCTCAACTGGATTATGGTGATCCAATCAACATTCCGGGCATTCGCGACTATGTGGCGAATGGTGGGGGCTATATTACGTCAGGTATTCATGCCGGACCCTACAATCTGGAAGGCGAGGATATCCGCAAGACCTATCGTGTGGATGCCGACTTCTACGTCAACCTGCTTGGCGAGCACCATCTCCGTGTGGGCTATGACAAGGAGGATCTGACGTCCACGGCGCGCAGCGCCTATTCGGGCGGGGCGCTCTACTATGCGCTGGATCAGGCTGATTGCCCGGCCGGTACGCCCGCTGCCGGTTGCGTCGAAGTGCTGACCTTCGCCAACAACGGCCGCTTCACGGCTGAGCAGACCGCGCTGTATGTTCAGGACTCGTGGGACATTCTGCCCAACCTGACGCTGCAGTTGGGTGTCCGCAACGACCAATACGATTACAAGAACGTCGATGGCGAGAGCTATATCAAGGTCGACGACCAATGGGCTCCGCGTCTTGGCTTCAACTGGGACCCGCTCAGTGATGGAGTGAATCGTATTTATGGTTCGTTCGGTGATTACTATCTGCCGATCGCGACCAATACGTCCATTCGTGCTTCCTCGGGTGAGGTCTATACGGACGAGTTCTTTGATGCGACCCGCAATCCGGATGGCTCTTTGACCCTGAACGGCAACTACCCGGTTCTCGGTACGCGCCGTCAGATCGACTACCTCAGCCCTCCGGGCGCTCCCGATCCGCGCACGGTCGCCGAAGCCGACCTGAAGCCGATGTATGAGCGCGAGTTTGTGCTTGGCTACGAACACAGCTTCGTGGACGGCATGTTCGCCGACTGGTCTGCAGGCGTTCGTTATGTCAACCGCAACCTGGAAGAAGCGATTGAGGACACGGCGATCGGTGACGCCATCGTCCGCTATTGCATCCGCACCAATACGGCCTGCGGCCAGTCCGGACCGGGCGATGCTGATTTCGCTTCGCTGTTCCCCTATGTGCTGGTGAACCCGGGCGATGGAGCTTCGGTCTTCATCGACCTTCAGGGCGATACGCGCACGCTGGGCAATGGTGCGCCGAATCCGGCCTACAATCCGCAGCAGATCAATCTGACAGCGGCAGACTTGGCGCTGCCGGAAGTTGAGCGCAAGTATCAGGCTTTGGAGTTCACCTTCCAGCGTCCGTTTGATGGTACTTGGGGGCTCCAAGGATCGTACACCTTGGCCGAGTCCAAGGGTAACTACGAAGGCGCTGTGAAGTCCGACATCGGTCAGACCGACACGTCGATCACCCAGGACTACGACCACGCGGCCAACTCGTTGGGCGCCTATGGCTATCTGCCGAACCATCACGCCCACACGATCAAGCTGTTCGGTTCCTATGCGCCGAACGACTTCTTCAACATCGGTGCCAACTTCACGGCGCAGTCGGGCCGTTATTATGGCTGCTTGGGCCGTGTGCCGGTGTCGGTCGATCCGCTGTCGCCTCAAGTCGGCACCCCGTCGGGTTGGTACTGCCCGATTGGCGCGAACAATGCCGTCATTTCTACGCCGCGCGGTTCGCAAGGGGAAACGCCCTGGACCTATCAGCTTGACCTGAGCATGAACTTCAACCTGCTCCAGGACGAGACGAAGGGCGCTCTGACGGCCTCGGTCGACATCTTCAACGTCTTTGACAATGACGAAGTCACGCGAGTCGTGGAGCAGGGTCTGGTTCGCACCGGCAGCAATGCCCCGAATGCTCGTGCGCCTTATTTCGGCATGGCGCGCAGCTACCAGGCTCCGCGTACGCTTCGCTTCGGTCTGCGCTACCGCTTCTAAGTTTGAGGTAGTCTGATCAGGGCGGCGAACTTCGGTTCGCCGCCCTTTTTTTGACTTCGGTTGCGCGCGCCCGGCGTCAGATGGGACGACAGCTGACGCCCCGTGCGGCGGTGTGGTCGAGAATGGGCTAGGCCACCGTCTCACGCGCCGCTGTACTTGGCTCGTAGTTGAGGATGGGGGCCAGCCAGCGTTCGGCGGTTTCGACGTCCCAGCCCTTGCGGCGGGCGTAGTCTTCGATCTGATCGCGGTCGATCTTGCCGACGCCGAAGTAGTGGCTGCCCGGATGGCCGAAGTAGAGGCCCGAAACCGAGGCCGGCGGGGTCATGGCGTAGCTTTCGGTCAGGGCCATGCCCGCGTTGTTCCCCGCGTCCAGCAGGCGGAACAGGGTGGCCTTTTCCGTGTGGTCGGGCTGGGCCGGATAGCCGGGGGCGGGGCGGATGCCCTGGTACTTCTCTTCGATCAGGTCCTGCGTCGTCGTGACTTCGTCGGCGGCATAGCCCCAAAGCTCGGTCCGCACCTTCTTGTGCAGGGCCTCGGCGAAGGCTTCGGCTAGGCGGTCGGCCAGGGCCGTGGCCATGATCGAGGAATAGTCGTCGCCGGCGTCCTTGAACTTCCTGGCGATTTCCAGTTCGCCGTGACCCGCCGTGACGGCGAAGGCGCCGACGTAGTCCTGGCCTTCTTCCGCGATGAAGTCTGACAGGGCCAGGTTGGGCTTGCCGTTCGACTTCTTGATCTGCTGACGCAGGGTGTGGAAGCGAGCGATCTCTTCGGCGCGGCTCTCGTCGGCATAGACGGCGATGTCGTCGCCCACGGCCTGAGCGGGCCAGAAGCCGACGACGCCCTTGGCCGTGAACCACTTCTCGTCGATGATCCGCTTCAGCATGGCCTGCGCGTCCTTGAACAGGTCCTGCGCCGCCTCGCCGACGATCTCGTCTTCGAGGATCAGGGGATAACGGCCGATCAGCTCCCAACTGGCGAAGAAGGGCGTCCAGTCGATGTGGTCGGCCAGATCGGCCAGGTCCCAGGCGTCAAACGCCCGCACGCCGATAAACGACGGCTTGCCCGGCATGGTCGCGGCGGGATCGGCGTTGAAGCGGTTTTCGCGCGCCTGCTGCAGCGTGGCGCGGGCCTTCACCTCTTGTCCGCGCGCGTACTGTTCGCGGATGCGGATGTATTCGTCGCGCGTGGCGGCTTCGTTGTTGGCCTTTTCGGTGGGCGACAGCAGACCGGACACCACGCCGACGGCGCGGCTGGCGTCGATGACATAGGTGGTCGAGCCCTTGCGATAGCCCGGCTCGATCTTGACCGCCGTATGGGTGCGGCTGGTCGTGGCTCCGCCGATCAGCAGGGGCATGTCGAAACCGCGTCGCTCCATCTCGCGGGCGACGAAGACCATCTCGTCCAGTGACGGGGTGATCAGGCCCGACAGGCCGATGATGTCGACCTTGTGCTCGATGGCGGCGTCCAGAATGCGGTCGGCCGGGACCATGACGCCCAGGTCGATGACCTCGTAGTTGTTACACTGAAGCACGACGCCGACGATGTTCTTGCCGATGTCGTGAACGTCGCCCTTGACCGTGGCCATCAGGATGCGGCCCGCCTGCTCGCGCGGTTTTCCGGCCTTCTCGGCCTCCATGAAGGGTTCCAGCCAGGCGACGGCCTGCTTCATCACGCGGGCCGATTTCACCACCTGCGGCAGGAACATCTTGCCCGAGCCGAACAGGTCGCCGACCACGTTCATCCCGTCCATCAGCGGGCCTTCGATGACGTGCAGGGGGCGTTCGGAGGCCAGGCGGGCCTCCTCGGTGTCGGCCTCGATGAACTCGGTGATGCCGTGGACCAGGGCGTGGGCGATGCGGGCCGCGACGGGCTGTTCGCGCCAGCTCAGGTCGACGACGCGCGCCGCGCCCTTTTCGCCCTTGTAGCGGGGGGCCATGTCCACCAGCCGCTCGGTGTTGGACACATTGGTCCGCTGCGGCCGGTTCAGGATCACGTCCTCGACGGCTTCGCGCAGTTCGGCGTCGATGTCGTCATAGACGGGCAGGTCGCCCGCGTTGACGATGCCCATGTCCATGCCGGCGTTGATGGCGTGGTACAGGAAGACGCTGTGGATGGCCCGGCGTACCGGCTCGTTGCCGCGGAAGCTGAACGAGACGTTGGACACCCCGCCCGAGACGCGGGCGTAGGGCAGGGTGGCCTTGATGACCTTCGTCGCCTCGATGAAGTCGACGGCGTAGTTGTCGTGCTCCTCGATCCCTGTCGCCACGGCGAAGATATTGGGGTCGAAGATGATGTCCTCGGGCGGGAAGCCGACCTCGTTGACCAGGATGTTGTAGGCGCGGGTGCAGATCTCGATCTTGCGCGCGGCGGTGTCGGCCTGACCCACCTCGTCAAAGGCCATGACCACGACGGCGGCGCCGTAGCGCAGGCATTTGATCGCGTGCTCGCGGAAGGCGGCTTCGCCCTCCTTCATCGAGATCGAGTTGACGATCGGCTTGCCCTGAACGCACTTCAGGCCCGCCTCGATGACCTCCCACTTGGAGCTGTCGATCATCACCGGCACGCGGGCGATGTCGGGCTCGGCCGCGATCAGGTTGAGGAAGGTGCGCATGGCGACGGCGCCGTCCAGCAGGCCTTCGTCCATGTTGATGTCGATGATGGCGGCGCCCGCCTCGACCTGTTGACGCGCGACGTCGAGGGCGGCGGTGTAGTCGCCGTCCACGACCAGCTTACGGAACTTGGCCGAGCCGGTGACATTGGTCCGCTCGCCGACGTTGATGAAGACAGGACGCATCAGGCAGTCTCGGAATTTAGGACGGGCAGTTTTGAACGCTGCCACAGACTCTTCTTGATTGAACGGGCGCGTCGGCACGACCAGACGGACACCGCTGTGCTCTTGGCCGCCTCCTTGAAGCCTCGACTATCGAGGAATACCCACGAGCGAGTGGGGTATCCGCGAGGTCCGCTGACGGTTACGCCCCGGCCAGAAACCACGGCATCGCAAAGAGCGAGCGCTCGTTCGACGTCGCGATCATCCAAGAGGGGTTCGTAATCCAGACCTTGGCCGGTGCTTACGCGCAGTTCGAAACTGCCGATGCGCGCGTCGAGATAAGACAGGTTGTTGCCGTCTCCCAATCGCAGCAGAACCGCTTTTTCGGAATCATGATCAATCTCGCAGGCAGAATTAGCGGCTGCGAAGCTGGCTAGTTCGATCCGCATACGCCGGAACGCTTCGATTTCGGGGGCCTCACTCACGCCACCAGCTCGAAGGGTTCGAGGCCCGCCAGACGCATGGCCACGGGGCGCTCGGGGATTTCGCGCGGTTTCAGCGGCGCGACTTCTTCGGCGACGTGCTTGATGTGGTCGGGGGTGGTGCCGCAGCAGCCGCCGACGATGTTGACCAGGCCCGAGGCGGCCCATTCCTCGATGAAGTGGGCGGTTTCGTGCGGTTGCTCGTCGTACTGGCCCATGGCGTTGGGCAGGCCGGCGTTGGGGTAGGCGGCGACCAGGGTGTCGGCCACGCGGCTCAGTTCGGCGATGAAGGGCCGCATCAGGTCGGCGCCGAGGGCGCAGTTGAAGCCGACGGCGAAGGGCTTGGCGTGACGCACGGAGTTCCAAAAGGCCTCGGCGGTCTGACCGCTGAGGGTGCGGCCTGACCGGTCGGTGATGGTGCCGGAAATCCAGATGGGCAGGGCGGGGAGGCCCTCGTCCTCGAGGTCCTTGATCGCCTTGATGCAGGCCTTGCAGTTCAGCGTGTCGGTGATGGTCTCGATCAGATAGAGGTCGACGCCGCCCTCGTTCAGGGCCTGCACCTGATGGCGATAGGCGTCATAGACCTGATCGAAGGTCACGCTGCGCGCGCCGGGATCGTTCACGTCCGACGACATGGACAGCATCTTGGTCAGCGGCCCGATGGAGCCGGCGGCGAAGCGGGGCTTGTGCGGCTCTTTCGCCGTCCAGCGGTCGGCGGCGGCGCGGGCCAGCCGGGCGCCTTCCAGATTGATGTCCCAGACAGCCTGAGCGTCCAGATGATAGTCATCCTGGGCCAGCACCGTGCCGGAGAAGGTGTTGGTCTCGCTGATGTCGGCGCCCGCGCCGTAATACTGGTCGTGCAGGTCGGCGATGATGTCGGGGCGAGTGATGCAGAGGATGTCGTTGTTCCCCTTCATCTGGTGCTTTTCGTCATAGCCCTTGGCCGCGACGAAACGGTCGCCGCGGAAGTCGGCTTCCTCCAGCCCGCGCCGCTGGATCATGACGCCCCACGACCCGTCGAGGACCAGGATGCGTTCCTTGGCCGCCGCGTGCAGGGCTGCGATCCGTTCGGGACGGGTAAGGGGGGAGGTCATTTACGCAACAGCCTTGGTTTCACGCACGCCCAGCACCCGGCAGATCGCATAGACCAGCTCGGCGCGGTTCAGGGTGTAGAAGTGGAAGTCCGAGAAGCCCTCTTCTTGCAGTCGCGCGCAGGTCTCGGCGGCGATGGAGGCGGCCAGCAGCTTGCGGGTCTCGGGATCGTCGTCCAGCCCGTCGAAGTGGGCGGCCAGCCAATCGGGGATGGAGGCGCCGCAGGCCGCGCTCATCCGGCTCAGGCCCTTGAAGTTGGACACGGGCATAATGCCGGGGATCAGGGGGATGGTCACGCCCGCCGCCCGCACCCGGTCGCGGAAGCGCAGGAAGGCCTCGATGTCGAAGAAGAACTGGGTCACGGCGCGGGTCGCGCCGGCGTCGATCTTGGCTTTCAGGACATCAATGTCGTGATCGATCGACGGGCTTTCCGGGTGTTTCTCGGGATAGGCGCCGACGGTGATGTCGAAGCCGCCGACGCGGCTGATGGCCCGGGACAGTTCGGTGGCGTTGGCGTAGCCGTCGGCGCGAGGGGCATAGGCGCCGCCGATGCCCCCAGAATTATCATGTCCGCCCGGTGGATCGCCGCGCAGGGCCACGATGTGATCGACGCCGATGGCCTTGTAGCCCTCGATGACCTCATCCACCTCGTCCCGGCTGGCCTCGACGCAGGTCAGGTGGGCGGCGGGGCGCAGGGTCGTCTCGCTGATGATGCGCTGGACCGTGCGGTGGGTGCGCTCCCGCGTTGAGCCGCCCGCGCCATAGGTGACCGAGACGAAGGCGGGGTTGAGCGGCTCCAGCCGACGGATGGCGGACCACAGATTGGCCTCGGCCTCGTCCGACTTGGGCGGGAAGAACTCGAAGGAGACGCTGACGGCGTTGTGGTTCGAACCGGCGCGCGCCACAGGGCCGAGCGGCGACAGCAGCAGGGCGCGGGCTTCGGCCAAATTCAGCGAGGAAGCGGAGGAGGGAGCCATCAGGCGGTCTTTCGAGCAGGGACATCGGCGCGCTCGCCGGTCCAGATGTGGACGGTCAGGCCCTCGGTGTCGGGCGGCAGGGCGACCGGGGCGTCGGCGGTCAGGCCTGCGTCGGCCAGCCAGCCCTGGATTTCCTCGTCGGCGAAGCCCAGGCGGCGATGCTGGTGCGCTTCACGCAACTGCTCCAGCTGGTGCGGGGCGAAGTCGACGATCAGAAGCTTGCCGCCGGGCATGACCAGACGCGCGGCCTCGGCCACGGCGGCGGCGGGGTCGGCCAGATAGTGCAGGACCTGATGCACGATCACCAGATCGGCGCTGCCGTGCGGCAGGCGGGTCGAGAAGATGTCGCCGTGACGCAGCTCGACCTTGTCCAGCCCGGCCTTGGAGACATTGGCGCGGGCGATGTTGAGCATGTTCTGGCTGAGGTCGAGCCCGACCGACATCTTCGCCTTCTTGCCGAACAGGGTCAGCATCCGACCCGAACCGGTGCCCAGATCGACGACGCGCTCGAACGGGCCGGGACCGGCCGCCTGCTCGACGGCGGTCTCGACCGCGCTCTCGCAGACATAGAGGCTGCGCATCTGGTCCCACTGGGGCGCGACCTGCTCAAAATAGCGGGCGGCGTCGATGGCGCGCTCCTTGCGCACCTCGTCCAGACGGCGATGGTCGGCCTCGCCCTCGGCGTCGTCCAGCAGGTCCAGAACGGTGTCGATCAGCCGCCGCGACAGGGCGTCGTGGGACAGGCGGTAGAAGACCCGCGCCCCGTCAGGGAATCGTTCGATAAGCCCGGCGTCGGCCATCAGCTTCAGGTGACGCGACACGCGCGGCTGGCTCTGGTCCAGAACCCGCGACAGCTCCATGACCGACAGCTCCTCGGCGGCCAGCAGCGACAGCACGCGTAAACGGGTCGGTTCGCCCGCGGCGCGCAGGGCCTCGACGGTCTGGTCAGCAGTCAGTGTCATGAGGTCGTATAAAGATATCCTTATACGATTATGCAAGCAAAATCTGACCGCAAGCGGGCGCGATGCGACGGTCAAGCCGCATGGATCATTCAGAGACCCGTGAGATCGTGCGGGCTCACGTCGTGACGGGCGTCTTGAGCGGTTCGCCCGCGAAATGGGCGGTCAGATTCTGCAGCAGCAGCATCAGCATGCCCTGCACCGCCTCGGTCGTGGCTCCGGCGGTGTGAGGCGTAAGCACGGTGTTGGGCACGCTGGCCCAGCGTGCGGCGTCGGTCGGCTCGATTTCGAACACGTCGAGCGCGGCGCCGCCGAGGCGTCCGTCGCGCAGGGCGGCGATGACGGCGTCCTCGTCCACCAACTGGCCGCGCGCGACATTGACCAACAGGCCGGACGGGCCGAGCGCCTCGATCACCTCGGCCGAGATCAGGCCGCGATTGGTCTCGTCCGCGCGGCAGGCGACGACCAGAATGTCTGAGGCGCGGGCCAGATCGATCAGGCTGTCGGCGCGCGGCCAGGCGGCGTCCTTGGCGCGCGGCGCCCACCACTGGACGGTCATCCGCATGACCTCGGCGCGACGGGCCACGGCCTCGCCGATGGCGCCCAGACCGATGATGCCGAGGGTCTGACCGCCCATCGACGGGGTGATGGTCTTGGAGGCAGGGGTCCAGCCGCCCGCGCGGACCTGGCGGTCGCCCTCGGCGATCTGACGCCGCGCGGCCAGGATCAGGCCAACGGCGTGATCGGCCACGTCCTCATGGTTGATGGCGGGGGCGTGGGTGACGGGCAGGCCGCGCGCGCGGCACCAGTCCACGTCGATGCCGTCATAGCCGGAGGTGAAGCAGGCGATCAGCGACAGGTTGGGCAGGCGTTCGATCAGGGCCTTGTCCAGCTCGAACTCGCCCGCCACGACCAGGACGCGCACGTCGGCGGCGGCCTCGACCGGCGGTCCTTCCCAGAAGCGATAGACGTCGTAGGCGCTTTCGAGAAAGGCGCTGAGCGGTCCGAGGTGCCGCTGCATGATCAGGATGGCGGGGCGCTGGGTCATGGGCCGCAGACTAACCCGGTTCCGCCACTTCGCCAGCGGCCAAAGAAAAACGGCCCCCCGAGCGGATCGGAGGGCCGTTTAATCTAGCTTAGCGCTGGATCAGCGACCGAACTTCTGGTGCTGGATGCGCTTGGGAATGATGCTGTCCGCACCCAGGCGGCGCATCTTGTCCTGTTCGTAGGCTTCGAAGTTACCCTCGAACCATTCCACGTGGCCGTCGCCTTCGAAGGCGAGGATGTGAGTGGCCAGACGGTCAAGGAACCAGCGGTCGTGGGAGATGACCACGGCGCAGCCGGCGAACTCTTCCAGAGCCTCTTCGAGGTTCTGCAGGGTCTCGATGTCCAGGTCGTTGGTCGGTTCGTCGAGCAGGATCAGGTTGCCGCCGGCGGCCAGGGTCTTGGCCAGGTGCACGCGGTTGCGCTCACCGCCGGACAGTTGACCGACCTTCTTCTGCTGGTCGCCGCCCTTGAAGTTGAAGCTGCCGACATAGGCGCGGCTGTTAATCTCGCGCTTGCCGACCAGCATGATGTCGGTGCCGCCCGAGATGGCCTGCCAGATGGTGTCGTCCGGCTTCAGATCGTCGCGCGACTGGTCGACATAGGCCAGCTTGACCGTCTCGCCGACCTTGATGGTGCCGCCGTCAGGCGTTTCCTGGCCGGTGATCAGCTTGAACATGGTCGACTTGCCGGCGCCGTTGGGGCCGATGACGCCGACGATGCCGTTGGGCGGCAGCTTGAAGGTCAGGTTGTCGAACAGGGTCTTGTCGCCATAGGACTTCTTCAGGCCCTCGACTTCCAGCACCACGTTGCCGAGGCGCGGGCCAGGCGGGATCTGGATGACGGCGAAGGACTGGGCCTGACGCGAGTTTTCCTGCTCGGAGACCATCTTCTCGTAGGCGGCCAGACGGGCTTTGGACTTGGCCTGACGGGCCTTGGCGCCCGAGCGGACCCATTCCAGTTCACGGGTGAGGGCGCGCTGGCGAGCTTCCGATTCCGACTGCTCCTGGACGACGCGCTTCTGCTTGGCTTCCAGCCACGAGGAGTAGTTGCCCTCGTGCGGGTGGCCCTTGCCGCGGTCCAGCTCCAGCGTCCACTTGGTGACCTGATCCAGGAAGTAGCGGTCGTGGGTGACCAGGATGACGCAGCCCGGGAAGTTCTCCAGGTGGTGCTGCAGCCAGGCGACGGATTCGGCGTCCAGGTGGTTGGTCGGTTCGTCCATCAGCAGCATGTCGGGCTTGCTGAGCAGCAGGCGGGCCAGGGCCACACGGCGCTTCTCACCGCCCGACAGGTTGGTGACTTCCCAGTCATCCGGTGGGCAGCGCAGGGCGCCCATGGCCATTTCGATGCGACTGTCGATGTCCCAGACGTCGCCCGCGTCGATCTTTTCCTGGAGGGCGGTCATCTCCTCCATCAGTTCGTCGGTGTAGTTTTCGCCCAGCTCGTTGGCGACTTCGTTGAAGCGGTTGACCCACTGCTTCTCTTCACACCAGGCTTCGACGTTCTGGCGAACGTTCAGGGCGGGATCCAGCTGGGGCTCCTGCTCCAGATAGCCGCGCTTGATGCCGTCGGCGGCGCGCGCCTCGCCCTGGAACTCGTTGTCCAGGCCGGCCATGATCTTCAGCAGGGTGGACTTACCCGAACCGTTGACCCCGACGACGCCGATCTTGGCGTCGTTGTAGAAGCTCAGCCAGATGTTCTCGAAGATCTTCTTGCCGCCGGGGAAGGTCTTGGTCAGACCCTGCATCTGGAAAATATATTGCTGCGCCATGAGGTGCGGTTTCGCCCTGTCGTCTGATCTGATGGGGAGGTTGGCGCGGGATGTAGCCGTCGCGGACCCTTTGGGCAAATCTCTAGACGTAACGCGGGGCGGTTTGAAGGCGCTGCATCCGTTCCGCCCGCTCGCGGCCTCTACCCGTCAGCCCGTTGAGGGCAGGGGAGCGGCGTTTATGAAATCACTGGCGATGGGAGTGCTGTTGGCGGGGACGCTGGCCGGCACGGCGGGCGGGGCGAGCGCGCAGGACCGCGCGGCCTTCGGCGCGGCGATGGACGCCTTTGCCAGCCGGGCGATGCAGCGGGTCGAGGCGGCGCCCGGTCTGGCCGTCGCCGTGGTCGACCGGGACGGGCTGGTTCATGCGGCGGGTTTCGGCGTGGCGGACGTGGCGACGGGCGCAGCCGTCACGACGGACACCCAATTCTACATCGCCTCGGCCACCAAGAGCTTCACCGCTCTGTCGTTCGCCGCCATGGCGCACCGAGGCGAGGTGGATCTGGACGCGCCCCTTGCCGATTGGGCGCCGCCGTCCGGCGTCCCGTCGGACATCGCCGCCCGGATCACCCTGACCGACTTGCTCAGCCACCGCTCGGGCGTGGACAACGCCCCGATCGCCTTCCGCCTCGCCTATTCCGGCGACTGGACGCCCGAGGTCCTGTGGCGGCTGACGGCGGAGACGCGACCGCGCGACACTCCCTATGGCCATTTCGTCTATGCCAACGCGGGCTACAACCTGGCCACCTTGCTGGCGGAGCGCCGCTGGGGGCGGGACTGGCGCGAGATGGTCGAGGACGAGGTGCTGACGCCGCTGGGCATGACCGCCACGACCGCGCGCATCGACGAGGCCCGTGCGTCGGGGGCGGTGGTCGCCGTCGGACATTTCGGACGGATCCCCAGCCAGCCCGAGCGGTCGCCCCTGCAGAAGACCGACGCGACGATGCAGTCGGCGGGCGGGCTGATCTCGACCGCGCACGACATGGCCCTGTGGCTCGAGGCGCAGATCAACGACGGCCGTGTCGGCGGGCGCCAGGTCTTGCCGGCGGGGCTGGTCGCCTCGACCCACGTGTCGCGGGTGGGGCAGGAGGCGACCTTCGGCCCCTATGTCCGCACCGGCTATGGTCTGGGCTGGCAGGTGGGGCGGTATGGCGACGACGTGCTGATCCACCACTTCGGCAACTTCTCGGGCTCGCGCGCCCATGTCTCCTTTATGCCGCAGCGGCGTCTGGGCGTGGCCGTCATGGTCAACGAAGACGCCTTCGCCGGCGATCTGGCCGATGTGGTCGCCAACTACGCCTATGACTGGTTCGCCGGTCTGCCCGACATCGACGCCGTCTATGACGCCAGGCTCGACGCCCTGGTCGTCGAGCGCGACCGCCGCCGCACAGGCATCACGGGCGCCGTGGAGGCGCGGGGCAAGCGACCCCGCACCCTGTCGCTGCCGAACGCGTCCTACGTCGGGGACTACGTCAACCCGGCCTATGGAACCCTGACGATCCGCGAAACGGGCGAGCGTCTGTCCGTCGCCATCGGCGTGCAGCAGGTGCTGGCCGACTACCTGACCGAGCCGGAGGGCCTCCGCGTCGAACTGACTCCGTTCCGAGGCGAAGGCGTCGTGTTCAAACTGGATGCCGACGGTCGCCCCGCCTCGCTGGTCAGGACGCAGTGTTCGAGCGAAACTAGGGCTTGGCGGGCAGGACCGCCATCAGGGCGCGTGTGAAGCCGCGTGGCGCGACCGTCAGGTGGTCCTCCTCGTTCAACACTTCGCTGGTCAAGGTCAGGCCCTGATAGCCGCGCGACCGGAGGCGCTTCTCGAAACGAGCGTTGTCTCCGACCATGTCATAGCGGGTGTTGAGGCGACCGGACCCCGGAAACTCGTACTCGCCGATATACATATGGACCCGCGCCGGAAGGTCCGTGTGCGCGCGGGCGTAGTCAGCTTCAGTCTGCATCATGGCGTGATCGCCGAACCAGAAGGACGGACTGCCCAGAATATAGCCATCGAACAGTTCCGGTTCGCTGAACAGGATCTGCGCCCCCAGCAGCCCGCCATAGGAATGGCCCAGCAGGATGCGGCGCGCGGGGTCCGCCCGGAAGCGGTTTTCAATGAAGGGCAGAGCCTGAGTCTTCAGATAGGCCTGATAGGCCGCGCCGCCGCCCGTGCGATCATTGATACGGACGGGGGTGTAGTCGCGGGTGCGGCTGCTCATGCCGCCTTCTCCCACCGCGTAGGACAGACCGACCAGGATGAACTCCTCGATGACCGGACCATCCAGATTCACCCGCCGGGCGATCTGGCGAATGATGGGGAAGGCGTAGTCGGCGTCGGTGACATAGAGGACCGGATAGCGGCGGTTGGGCTGGGCCTCATAGCTGGCGGGCAGGCTGACGAAGACCTCGTAGTCGCGGCCCGACACCGGATCGGGCACGCTCCAGACCTGGGTGCCCGTCAGCACATAGGGCGCGCCCTCGGCGGCGGATCCGGCGGTGGTTTGGGCGTCTGCCCGTTCGCCGCAGCCAGCGGCGAGGCTCGCCGCTACCAGAATCGTCGCCAGTCCCAATGCCCGCATGGAGCCCCCCCCCTCAAGCTTCACCAGAAGGGCAGACTTCAGGGCAAATGCGGCGTTGAAAGGGCGATCAGGCGTAGTTGAAGCTGATCGAGATGCGCTGTTCCTCGGCGCGGTTGGCCGGGACCTCGTGGCGCAGCCAGCTTTCCCACATCAGGATCGTGCCCGAGGCCGGCTTCAGATAGACGAAGGGTTTCTCGGCCTCGCTGGCCTCGGCGGTCAGGCCGGGGCGGGCCATCATCATGACCAGGCGCGGATCCTCGATCTTCAGCGACGAGGCGCCGTCGGGGACGTGGATATAGATGGTGCCGGAAATGATGGCGTGGGGGTGGATGTGGCCGGTGTGGCCGCCGCCGGGCATCAGGACATTGACCCACAGATTGTCCAGCTTGGGCTTGCGCGCCAGATCGAAGTGCAGGGCCTTGGCGTAGGTGGCGGCGTGCTTGTCGAGCAGCTTCTTCAGCTCGGCGAACTCGGGGAAGCGGTGCGGCAGGTCGTTGATCGAGCCGTAGGAGGTGTAGCCCGGATAATGATTGGCCTTGCACCATTCGATCCCGGCCTCGTCCTCCTCGGCCATGACCAGGCAGAGGTCGAGGATTTCCTCATGCAGTTCGGGCCAGGCGGCGGTTTCGGCCAGCGAGGCTTCATAAACCTGGGTAGGGAAGAGGGGGCGCAGGGACATGGCGGTTCCATACCGCTCCGTCGCCGGTTTGGGGAGGGCGTTGCCAGTAAACCCGCTCATCCCGGCGAAGGCCGGGATTCAGATGCAAACGCCGATGACCTTTCATGAAGGCGCGACGGGAGCCCGGTTTTCTTCAGGTCGCGACATACAATCTGGATCCCGGCCTTCGCCGGGATGAGCGGCTTCGGGGGTCAGAAGGGGAGCGCAGATTCCCCGCGCAGAATCGCCTCGGCCTCAGGGCTGTGCTTGGCGTCGGTGCGGTCGTGCAGGACCAGGGGCGGCAGCAGGCGCAGCGGCGCCTTGCCGGTCTTGATGGCTTGGACCAGCACCCGCTTGGCGGGTTGGTCGGCGTAGGGCTGGATGGGGCGGATGGCGAAGGAACCGGCCTTCTCGCCCAGCAGGGCCAGCAGGTCGGCCAGGCGGTCGGCGCGGTGGATGACCACGATCTTGCCGCCCTCGCGGACGGCCTTCAGCAGAAAGCCCGTCCAGGCCTTCAGCCCGTCGTCGGCCATCCATGCGCCCTGCTTGCCGGGAGCGGGCACCCGCAGCGCGCCGGGGTCGTCGAAGAAGGGCGGGTTGCTGACCGCCCAGTCGAACGCCGGCAGGTCCAGGGCGCGAAACCCCTGCGCCACATCGCCGCTGAGAATGGTGGCGCGGTCATCGACGCCGTTCAGGGAGGCGTTTTCGCGGGCCAGTCCGGCGGCGGTCGCATCGCGCTCCAGCCCGGCCAGGATCACGCCGGGGCGACGGGCGGCCACTTGCATCAGCACAGCGCCCGCGCCGCAGCCCGCCTCGATCAGGCGCTCGCCCGGCTTGGCCTCGACGGCGGCGGCCAACAGGGCCGCGTCCATACCGGCGCGATAACCCTTCACCGGCTGGCGCAGGCGGACACGTCCGCCCAGCAGGGCGGATTCCGCAACTTCGGCGGCGACAGTAAGGGCTGACCCGGCTTGACCCATCATGACGCCGCCACCATTGTGCGCCGCATCGCGTTCGGGCAAGCGGATGCGAGTGATTTCCGGGCGAATCTTCCCCTTCGCCCCCTGAGTTGAAAGAGATTTTCGTGGACGCAGCTCTCGTCGCCGCTCCCCGCCCCAAGGGCGATGTGGACGCTCTTGTTCGTCTGGCAAAGGACGACATGGCGGCGATCGACGCCCTGATCATCGCCCGGATGCAGTCCGACGTGCCGGTGATCCCGCTGTTGGCCGAGCATCTGGTCTCGGCGGGCGGCAAGCGTCTGCGCCCCCTGCTGACCGTCGCCGCTGCACGCGCCATCGGCGCCACAGGCGAGATCGAGGGACCCAAGAAGCTGGCGGCCTCGGTCGAGTTCATCCACACCGCCACCCTGTTGCATGACGATATCGTCGACAGCTCTGAGATGCGACGCGGCAAGGTGGCGGCGCACCTGATCTGGGGCGCGGCCTCGTCGGTGCTGGTCGGCGACTTCCTGTTCGCGCGGGCCTTTGAGCTGATGGTCGAAACCGATTCCTTGCGTGCTCTGGGTATTCTGGCGACGGCGTCCAGTGTGATCGCCGAGGGCGAGGTGCTGCAACTGACGCGCGCCCACGACCTGAACCTGGATCAGGACACCTATCTGCAGATCATCCGCGCCAAGACCGCCGAACTGTTCGCCGCCGCCGCCGAGTCAGGCGCGGTGGGCGCCGGCGCGACCGAGGAACAGGTCAAGGCGCTGCGCGACTACGGCATGGCCCTGGGAATCGCCTTCCAACTGGCCGACGACGCCCTGGACTACGGCAGCGACACCGCGACGCTTGGCAAGAACGCCGGCGACGACTTTAACGAGGGCAAGGCCACCCTGCCGCTGCTGCTGGCCGTCCAGCGCACCAAGGGCAAGGAAGACCTGTTCTGGGACCGCGTCATCACCAAGGGCGAGCGCACGCCCGAGGACTTCAACCGGGCGCGTGAACTGATCCTGGGCACGGGCGCGGTCGAGGCGACGCTGGACGCCGCCGGCGACTATGCCGACCGGGCCAAGGCGGCGCTGTCGGTGCTGCCGGCCAGCGACTGGCGCTCGGCGCTGGAAGACCTGGCCGACTTCGCGGTCAGCCGCGCGGCCTAGTTTCGACGCCGCAGCCCGCCTAGCCCCCTCAGAAGAGAACGCGCGGCGGCGCCCACGGTCGGCGGCGTGGGAACACTGCGGTCCTGAGCGCGCGCGCCATCGGCCCCGTCGCCCATGTCCATGTCCGACATGTCCACGCCCAGCATGGTCGTGGTGGTCGAGCCGTAGCGCACCTTGACCACGTGCTCGATGTTCCAGGCCTCGCGCCGGTTGGCCGGGCGCGGCGGATAGGTGAAGTCGGCCTCGCCGCCAAAGGCCGTGACCTTCACCATGGCCTGGGGCGCGGCGGCCAGGACGGCGCCGGGGATCGGGCAGCGCGTGGTCGTGGCGGGCAGAACCACCTTCTGCGCGATCAGCCGGTCCAGATTGCCGGGCGACAGGAAGTCGGGGATCATGCCGGGCGAGATGGCGATGTCGCTGGAGCTCCAGATGACGACGTCGCCGGCCTCGTTCGCGCCCATGGTCAGGGCGAAGTAGCCGCGCGCGTTCGGCACGATCTGCCAGCCCAGGCCCGAGCCGTCGTTCGGCCCGACGCCCGTCAGTTGCAGCGGGGCCAGGAAGTCCTGATCGCCGTTCAGGCTGAAGGCTATGTCGGGGGTGTAGTCGCCCTGAACCTTGTGCTCGCCGACCAGGGAGCCGTCAGGCGGCACGGTCTGGCTGTCGCGGCTGTTGGGCCAGTCGCCGTAGGTGCGGCCCGAGCCGGGCGAGGGCGGCGTGGGCGAGGACAGGCGGATGTTGTTCGCAAGGGCGCCGAACTGGCTGCCGCTGTTGCGAGACAGTTCGATCACGACGGGTTGGCCGGCGCCGGTCGCCTCGCCGCAGCCGTGATAGATCAGCATCCGCAACGAGCCGCCGTAGTCCTGCGGCGCGTCGCGGTCGTAATCGGGTCCACGTTCGGGCATGTCCGGCGTGATCAGCGGCAGGCTGGGGCCGACGCCCAGGGCGGCGGGCGGCAGGTGCTCGGCGTGGGGCGAGGCCGTGGTGCGGCTGGATTGAAGCTGCAGCGTCAGCGACTTGTGGACGCCGCCGCCGGACATCATCGCCATGGGGTTGAACCCGCGACCGCCGGCGCCGCCCATGCCGGGCAGGCCGCTGCTGGTCTGGGCGGTCATCCAGTAGGTGGCGACCGGGCCGGTGGTGGGCTGGGACTGGGCGGCGGCGAGGGCGGGCGCAGTCAGGGCGGCGGTCAGCGCCAGGGCGCTGGCTGTCGTCAAACGCTTCATGAGACTAGCCTCCGAAGGATCGAGTATCGACGATCTTCGAACGCTACGCCTCTCGCGACGATCGCGCCAGAGACGCGACCGCCGCTCTATGAGGAATGCCTATTTCAGCGAGGCGCAGAACTTCTGGATACGGCGGCAGCCTTCTTCCAGCACGGCTTCCGAGGTGGCGTAGCTGATGCGGAAATAGGGGCTGAGGCCGAAGGCGGCGCCCTGGACCACGGCCACGCCTTCCTGGTTCAGCAGTTCGGCGGTGAAGACCTCGTCGTCGGTGATGACCACGCCCGATTCCGTCGTCTTGCCGATCAGGCCCTCGATCGAGGGATAGACGTAGAAGGCGCCTTCCGGCGTCGGGCAGCGGATGCCCGTGGCCTGGTTCAGCATGGACACCACCAGATCGCGGCGCTTCTCGAAGGCGCCGGCGCGTTCGGTCAGGAAGTCCTGCGGCCCGTTCAGGGCCTCGACGGCGGCCCATTGGCTGATCGACGACGGGTTCGACGTCGTCTGGCTGGCCACCTTGCGCATCAGGTCGATCAGCGGCTTGGGGCCGCCCGCATAGCCAATGCGCCAGCCGGTCATGGCATAGGCCTTGGACACGCCGTTGCAGGTCAGGGTGCGGTCGTAGAGGTCGGGCGCGACCTGGGCGATGGTGACGTATTCGAAGTTGCCATAGACGAGGTGCTCGTACATGTCGTCGGTCAGAATCCAGACCTGCGGGTGCTGGCGCAGCACCACGGCCAGGGCTTCCAGCTCGGCGCGGGTATAGGCGGCGCCGGTCGGGTTCGACGGCGAGTTGAGGATCAGCCACTTGGTCTTGGGCGTGATGGCGGCGTCCAGAACCTCAGGGCGCAGCTTGAAGCCGTCGGCTTCCTCGCCGATCACGGTGACGGGCTCGCCGCCGGCCAGCAGCACCATGTCCGGGTAAGAGACCCAGTAGGGGGCGGGCACGATGACCTCGTCGCCGGGGTTCAGGGTGGCCACCAAGGCGTTGTAGATCACCGGCTTGCCGCCTGAGGCGACGTGGATCTGATTGGTTTCGTACTTCAGGCCGTTTTCGCGCGCGAACTTGGCGACGATGGCCGCCTTAAGCTCCGGCATGCCGTCGGCGTCGGTGTACTTGGTCTCGCCGCGGTGGATGGCCTCGATGGCGGCGGCCTTGATGTTGTCGGGGGTGTCGAAGTCCGGCTCGCCGGCGCCCAGACCGATGACGTCGCGTCCCTGGCGTTTCAGCTCGCGCGCCTGAGCAGTCACGGCCAGGGTGGCCGAAGGCTTGACGCGGGCGAGAGAGGCGGACTGAAGGCTGGACATGTCTATCCCGTCTGGTGGATGTGGTGAGAGCCGGGGAGGCGAGGCTTGATACGCAACCCGGCGCGGGCGCACAACGTTTGTGCGTCCTGCGGACGATCAAAAGGCGATTTGGGCGAAATTTATGCGGCGGATCGTCGATTTTCTGCTGAATATGGAAGCCCAGCGGTGGCGAACCCTGCTGGTCAGCCTGCTGCTTCTGGCGGGAATCATCGCCCTGTTCGCCTTCGGCAAGGCGCACTTCACGCTCGGCGCCGAAGAGAAGCTGGAGGCCTGGCTGGCCGGCTATCGCGTCGGGCCCTGGGGTCTGGCTGCGGCCATCATCGTCTTCACCCTGTCGGCCTTCGTCGGCATACCGCAGTTCATCCTGATCGCCGCCTGCGTGGTGGCCTTCGGGCCGTGGTTCGGTTTCCTGTACAGCTGGATCGCGACCGTAGCCTCGGCGGCCGTCACCTACTGGCTGGGGCGCGGCCCCACGGCGCGGGCGCTGGAGCGTTTCGGCGGCGGAGTGACGGAGCGGCTGCAGCGCTTCGTCGGACGCAACGCTTTTTCCGCCAGCTTCATCATTCGCAACGTGCCCTCGGCGCCCTTCATCGTCGTCAACATGGCGTTCGGGGCGGTGCGGGCGTCCTTCCCGGGCTATCTGGCGGGCTGCGCCCTGGGGGTTCTGCCCAAGACCGCTCTCGTCGCCTTCTTCGGCGGATCCTTCATGGCGGCGGTGTCCGGCGACGGGGTGTGGACCTCGTTGATCCTGGCGGGTGTCGCCGTCGTCTGGCTGGGGCTTATGCTGGCGGTACGCGAGATCGTGAAGCGTCGGGAGGCGGCGCGCGCGGACTGACATCGGCGTGAGGCGAGCCGCTTCTCGGCCGTTGAAGCGGCCTTTCGGCGTTCAACGAGCGGGCCGTGTCCGGGACCCGAGGGTGCGACCGGCAAGCGGGGCCGAAAAAGCTTGAGCGGACAGGCTTTCAAGCCTTGCCGTGACAAGGCTGTGATCGACGAGTCATAGGCGCTTGCAATCGACGCGGCATGAGGGCAAACGGGCCTGTAGTCGGCCAGGCGAGGACGATCAGGACAGCGCTGTGCACACGGGTGCGCGGGGCAGGGGCGTCGCCAGAGCGGACGAACAAGACTCACGCCCTAGCAGGCCCGAACAAGCGGTAACCTACGCCCATGCTTTCACCCCTCTTCGGCATGATCTCCAACGACATCGCGATGGATCTGGGGACGGCCAACACCCTGATCTACATGCGTGGCAAGGGCATCGTCCTGAACGAGCCGTCGGTTGTCGCCCTGCGCAACGTCGGCGGCCGCAAGATCGTCCACGCCGTCGGCCTGGAAGCCAAGCAGATGCTGGGCCGCACGCCCGGCCACATGGAAGCCATCCGTCCGATGCGCGACGGGGTCATCGCCGACTTCGAAGTCGCCGAGGAGATGATCAAGCACTTCATCCGCAAGGTTCATAACCGCAAGGGCTTCGTGAACCCCAAGATGATCGTCTGCGTCCCCTCGGGCGCCACGGCCGTCGAGCGCCGCGCCATCAATGATTCCTGCCTGAACGCCTCGGCCCGCCGCGTCGGTCTGATCGACGAGCCCATGGCCGCCGCGATCGGCGCCGGCCTGCCGATCCACGAGCCGACCGGCTCGATGGTCGTCGACATCGGCGGCGGCACGACCGAAGTGGCCGTCCTGTCGCTGTCGGGCATCGTCTATTCGCGTTCGGTCCGCGTCGGCGGCGACATGATGGATGACGCCATCATCAGCTACATGCGCCGCAACCATAACCTGCTGATCGGCGAAACGACCGCCGAGCGCATCAAGAAGGACATCGGCACCGCCCGCATCCCGGCCGACGGCGAAGGCCTGTCGATCGAGGTCAAGGGTCGCGACCTGATGCAGGGCGTGCCGCGCGAAGTGAAGATGAGCGAGCGTCAGGCCGCCGAGGCCCTGGCCGAGCCGGTCTCGCAGATCGTCGAGGCCGTCAAGGTCGCGCTGGAAGCCACCCCGCCGGAACTGGCCGCCGACATTGCCGACAAGGGCATTATGCTGACGGGCGGCGGCGCCCTGCTGCGCGGTCTGGATGTCGAGATCCGCGATCATACCGGCCTGCCGGTCCAGGTCGCTGACGATCCGCTGTCCTGCGTCGCCATCGGCTGTGGCAAGGTGCTGGAGCACCCGTCGTGGATGAAGGGCGTCCTCGAGTCCTCGCTCTGAGGCTGATCAGCCTGTCGTAGGGACCGGGTTCTTCGGGAATCGGTTTTTGCGATAGGCTCTCACCATCGGCGGAGCAGACTTCGCCGGTCCCGGATCTCTAGGTAGGAAGGCTGGCCGTGGCGTTTCGCGACGGACCGTTCGAGACCATCAAGGTGCCGCTGGCCTGGACGGCGGCGGTCGTGGTCATTGTCGGCCTGATCGGCGCGGCCATGCTTCTGCTTGGCGACCGCCGGGGCGCTCAGGACGTTGACGGATACGCCCCCGCGCGGGCGGCTTTCGAGGCCGGCGCGGCTCCGGTCGGCGCCGGACTGTCCGCGCCCGTCCGTTGGACCGGCAACGTCGTCGACTACGTCAAGGGCTACTTCTTCGCCGTGTCTGAGAACCGGCGGCTGCGTCAGCAGGTGGTCGAGCTGAGCGCCTGGCGCGACGAGGCGCTGGCGCTGAAGAACATCAATGGCCGCTATGAACAGATGCTCGGCGTCAAGACCGAGCCGCCGATCCCCATGGTCACGGGCCTGGCCATCACCGACGCGCGCGGGCCCTTCGCCCGGTCGCGCCTGCTGAACATCGGCGCCGCCAAGGGCATCCGCGTCGGGAATCCGGTGTTGAGCGAGCACGGCCTGGTCGGCCGTATCATGGGCGTTTCGGGGGGCAACAGTCGTATGCTGCTGCTCACCGACGTGGCCTCGCGCACGCCGGTTCTGGTCGAGCGCACCGACGCTCGCGCCATGCTGACCGGCGACGGCAGCGGCAGCCCGCGTCTGGACTATGTGCGCGGCGCCGGGTCGATCAAGGAAGGCGACCGCATCATGACCTCGGGCGACGGCGGCGGTTTCCCGCGCGGCCTGCCCATCGGCGTGGCCGCCAAAGGCGTGGACGGGACCTGGCGGGTCAAGCTGTTCAGCGACCGTACGGCCATCGACTATGTCCGCGTCCTTCTGTTCCAGGACTTCGGTCAACTGGCCGACCAGAACGCTCTGAACGCGCCGCCGCTGGCCAGCCTGGCCGCCGCGCCGCCGCCGACCCCGGCCCAGGCCGCCGCCATCCAGGACGTGGCTACGCGCCGGGCCGCTGCAGCGGCGGCGACCGCCGAGCGCGTCCGCGCCGCCAACGCCGCGCCGCCGCCCGCCCCCGTAGCTGCTGCGCCGGCCCCGACGTCAACGGCTCCTGCGACGACGACCCGTCCCGCAGCTACGCGCCCGGCGACGCCCCAACCGCGTCCGGCCACGCCTCGGCCGACGGCGCCCGCGTCGGTTCAGCCCGCCGTCACGCCTGACGCCGCGGCGACCCCTGCGGGAGCGGCAGAGTGAGACGGGCGATCACGGTCCGCGTCGTCGGCCCGCTGCAATGGATCGTCTATCCGGCGCTGATCGCCATAGCGGCGACAGTGCTGTTGGCCGTTCCCTTCCGGCTGTTCGGTCTGAACCTGCCCGAGCCCGTCTTCCCCATCGTCCTCGCCTTCGCCTGGCCGCTGATCCGGCCCTCGATGTTGGCGCCGGCGGTCCTGTTCGGCCTGGGGCTGTTCCTGGATCTGTTCTGGGGCGCCCCCATGGGCCTGTGGGCGCTGAGCCTTATGGCCGTCTATGGCGCCGTCCTGCTGGCCTCGAACTTCATGGCGGGGCAGGCGACCATCGTCCTGTTTGCCCTTTACGCCGCCTCGACGGGCTTCGCCTTCTTGCTGGCCTACATCATCACTACCTTGAGCCTGGGGAATGCACCGAGCATCCTCGCGGTTCTGGGTCAGGTCGTGCCGACGCTGCTGCTCTTCCCTCTGGCCGATTGGTTGATCCAGCGGTTTGACGACGCCGACGTGCGGTTCCGATGAGCAGCGAACCTCATATCTTCTTTTCGGACGTCAATGAGCGGCAGGGGTCTTTCCTGCGGCGCACCTTCCTGCTGGGCGGGGGCATGGCGCTGGGGACGGTGGCCCTGGTCGGTCGCCTGGCGCAGTTGCAGATCGTCAAGGCCGAGGAATACGCCACCCTCGCCACCAACAACCAGTTCAACTTCCGCCTGGTCCCGCCGCCGCGCGGCCTGATCAAGGACCGCAACGGCGTGGTCGTGGCGGGAAACCGGCCCAGCTTCCGCGTCTTGGTCGTGCGTGACGAGACCAAGGATCTGGACCAGACCCTGGACCTGTTGGGTCAGTTGCTGCCGGACACCTTGGAGCGTCGCCGGACCTTGATCCGTGAGATCAACGCCGCGCCGCGCTTTTCGCCGGTGCCGGTCAAGGCCGACCTGACCTGGGAGGAGTTCTCCAAGGTCAATCTGCACGCGGCCGAGCTTCCCGGCGTCATGGCTGATATGAACGAGGCCCGCTACTATCCGTTCGGCGGCGCCTACGCCCATGTGATCGGCTATGTGGCCAAGGTGTCGGACCGCGACGTCAAGGCGATCCGCGACAGGGGCGAACAGCCGCCCTCCATCCTGTTCAATCCGGGCTTTCGTATCGGTCGCCAGGGCATCGAGAAGGCCCTGGACACCGACCTGCGCGGCGAGGCCGGCGGCAAGCGGGTCGAGGTGGACGCGCGCGGCCGGGTCGTGGCCGAGGATGTCGCCGGGTCAAAGCCCCCTGTTCAGGGCGCCGAGGTCATGCTGACCCTGGACAACGACGTCCAGAACCGTGCCCTGGAAGTGTTCGGCGAGGAAGCGGGCAGCTGCGTGGTCATGGATGTGCGCAACGGCGACATCCTGGCCATGGTCTCGTCGCCGTCGTTCGATCCCAATCTGTTCGTGTCGGGCGTTCCGTCGAAGATCTATCGGGCGCTGGCCGATTATGAACGGCGGCCGCTGCTGGACAAGGCCCTGGGCGGCACCTTCGCGCCGGGCTCGACGTTCAAGCCGGTCGTGGGGCTGGCGGCGATGAAGCGGGGCTGGGACCCGAACCGCCGCGTGGTCTGCAACGGCAGCTTCTTCCTCGGACGTCGTTTCGCCTGCCTGGGACGGCACGGGGCGCTGGACATGCGTGGCGCCATCAAGGCGTCTTGCAACGTCTACTTCATGACCGTGGCGACCGAGTTCGGCCCCGACGCCATCGCCGAAACCGCGCGTGAAATGGGCTTTGGTCAGACCTTCGACATCGGCCTGACGGGACAAAAGGCGGGGCTGGTGCCGGACCGCGAATGGCGGCGGCGCAATCCCGTGCGCGGCGACGGCAAGTGGTATCCGGGCGAGACGCCCAGCTATGGCATCGGACAGGGCGCGTTGAACGTCAACGCCCTGCAGCTCGCGGTCTATACGGCCCGCATCGCCAATGGGCGGAAGGCGGTGACGCCGCGCCTGATCAAGTCGATCGGCGGCGTCGAGCAGACGGCCGGAACGGACTTCGCGGACCTGCCGTTCGACGCCGCCATGCTGCAGGTGCTGCGCGACGGCATGGAGGCGGTGACCGACGTGGGCGGCACCGGCTTCCGCAACAGCCAGCTGGGGCTGGGCGCCGTGCGCATGGCCGGCAAGACCGGCACGGCCCAGGCGCAGAACTACGGCGCGGGATCGCGCAAAGGGGCGGGGCGCCCCTGGGCCCAGAAGGACCACAATCTCTTCATCGCCTACGCCCCGACCGACAATCCCCGCTACGCCGTCTCCGTGATCGTGCAGCACGGCGGTTTGGGCGGAGGCACGGCCGGCGCGCCGCGTGCGCGTGAAGTGATGAAGGTGGCCCTGCTCAAAGACCCCGAGATCCGCGCTCGTATCGAACAGGCGGGCTTCGAAGCCCCTGAAGACGCCGGCGCTCGCGAGGCCGAGGCCCGCGGAGAGCCCATTGACGGGCTGACGGTCGAGGCGCCGATCGTTGACCAAGCCGCCCCGCCGCCGGAGCCTGTACAGTGACCGCCTCCGCCCTGTCCCGTCCCGGTGAACGCGACCGGATCTCCAGCAAGCTGGCCGAACTGGACTGGCGGGTCATCGGCCTGCTGTGCGTCCTGGCCGGCATCGGCACGGCCATGCTGTATTCGATCGCGGGCGGCAGCTGGTCGCCGTGGGCTTGGAAGCATCTGCTGCGTTTCGGCGTCCTGCTGGTCGCCATGATCGGCCTGGCCATGGTCCACCCGAAATGGTGGTTCCACGCGGCCTATCCCGTTTATGGCGTCCTGCTGCTGCTGGTGCTGATGATCGAGTTCACACCGCTGGGCTATACGGCGGGCGGCGCCAAGAACTGGCTGAACCTGGGCTTCATCCGCATTCAGCCGGCCGAGTTCGTCAAGATCGGCCTCGTCCTGGCCTTGGCGCGCTGGTACCACGGCCACTCGGCTCAGGACGCCCGCTGGTCGTGGAAGCTGCTGATCCCGGCGGGCATGATCGGCGTACCCTTCCTGCTGGTGGCCAAGCAGCCGGACCTGGGCTCGGCCATGGTGATCGGCCTGACCGGCGCGGCCGTCATGTTCATGGCGGGCCTGAGCTGGCGCGTGATCGCGGCGGGCGCCGCGGCGGCCGTGGCGATCATTCCGCCCTTCGTCATGTTCGTCATGCACGACTATCAGCGCAACCGGGTCCTGACCTTCCTGAACCCCGAGGCCGATCCCTCCGGCACGGGCTACAACATCATCCAGTCCAAGATCGCCCTGGGCTCGGGCGGGCTGCTGGGCAAGGGTTACGGGCTGGGCAGCCAGAGCCAGCTGGAGTTCCTGCCGGAACGCCACACCGACTTCATCTTCTCGACCGTGTCCGAGGAGTTCGGCTTCCTGGGCTCCTTTACCGTTCTGGCCTGCTATCTGGCCCTGATCCTGATCTCGCTGCGGATCGCCTCGCTGTCGCACAGCCATTTCGGCCGGATCAGCGCGGCGGGCATGACCGCCTTTCTGGCCATCTTCATCCTGATCAACGGGGCCATGGTCATGGGCTTGGCGCCGGTCGTGGGCGTGCCCATGCCGCTGCTGTCCTACGGCGGTTCGACGATGATGACGGTGATGATCGGTTTTGGCCTGATCCTGTCGACCCATGTGCACCGCTACGTCGAACTGCCGAAGGGCCAGGGGCTGTTCTGATCGCGGTTTCAGGCGTTAGGCTAAGGCCATGACCGACAAAGCGCCCGAACCCGACGCCATCCCTAAAGCCGATCCCTCGATGTTCTCGGACTGCGGCGACACGCCCTGTCCGCAGCCGGTCATGGCCGATCCCAAGAACGAGGCGGCGGCCCTGGCCGAGGGCGTGAGGATGCGCAACAATCCGGCCGAATGGGCCTTTGTGCGCCTGTCCAAGCTGATCGAGGAGTTCGAGGCCAAGCTGGACAAGGACGAGGAGATCGGCGCCCGCGTGGTCGGCCTGCCGGGCGAAGGCACGATGCAGATCGTCGATGTCGGTTTCTGGGGCCCGGACCTGATCATCTTCTTTGGGCGCAACGCCGACGGCAAGCCGGTGCGCCTGATCCAGCACTACACCCAGCTCAACGTGGTCCTGGCTGCGATCAAGAAGCCCGAGGAGCGCGAGGCCCGCCGCATCGGCTTCCAGCTCAATGAAATGGTTATGAAGACCAATCCGCAGCCGGCCGCATAGAACCGTCATCCCGGCCAAGCGGCGCAAGCCGCGCCGAGCCGGGACCGCCAAGGACGCGGCGGTTTGCCATTAGCCGAGGTCAGGCGGCTGTGCTTCCGGCGCTCCCGGATAAGGGCTGCGCCCTTTCCGGGACGACGAGGAAGGCGGTGCGACGATCTAAAGCGTCGCCGCCCAGTCCGTGCCCTTGATCAGGCTGTCGATGATGCCCGGCTCGCTGGAGGCGTGGCCGGCGTCGCCGACGATGTCCAGCTTGGCCTCGGGCCAGGCGCGGTGCAGGGCCCAGGCGCCCGAGATCGGCGTCACCACGTCAAAGCGCCCTTGCGCGATCCAGCAGGGGATATGGCGGATGGTGTCGATGTTCTCGAGGATCCAGTGCTCGCTGTCGAAGAACCCGCCGTTGGTGAAGTACCAGTTCTCGATCCGGGCGAAGGCCACGGCGAACTCGGGCTCGGCGAACTTGTCCGGCTTGCCTGAAGGGCCCTGGACGCTGACGGTTTCGCCTTCCCAGCTGGACCATGCCACGGCGCAGCGATTGCGCTCGGCGATGTCGTCGCCGAGCAGGCGCTTGTTGTAAGCGGCCATCAGGTCGCCGCGCTCGGCCTCGGGGATGGGGGCGACGAAGCGTTCCCAGGCGTCGGGGAAGATCATCGAGGCGCCGTCCTGATAGAACCAGTGCAGCTCCTTCTTCGTCAGCAGGAAGATGCCGCGCAGGACCAGGGCCCGGCAGCGGTCCGGATGCTTGATGGCGTAGGTCATCGACAGGGTCGACCCCCACGAGCCGCCAAAGACGACCCATTTGTCGATGCCCAGCATCTCGCGCAGGCGCTCGATGTCGGCGACCAGGTCCCAGGTGGTGTTGTTTTCCAGCGAGGCGTTGGGCCGCGACAGGCCGCAGCCGCGCTGGTCGAACATGACGATGCGGTACTTGGCCGGATCGAAGTAGCGGCGCATCCCCGGATTGACCGCCCCGCCGGGGCCGCCGTGCAGGACGATGACTGGCACGCCGTGCGGGTTGCCGCTTTCCTCGTAATAGATCTCGTGGACGCTGTCGGTCTGCATCCAACCCGAGGCATTGGATTCCAACTCGGGATAGAGGTCGCGGCGGGGGGTGTCGGTCAAGGGAAACGCCATGTCAGAAATGAGGGGTTTTCAGATTGGCCGGTCAGGCGTTGACGATGTGTGAGCGGAACGCGGCGACGGCCAGCACGATCCATCCGGCGATCATCAGGGTTCCGCCGACAGGGGCGACGGTCCCCATGACGGGCAGGCTGAGCAGACCGATCATGGCCAGGGCCAGGCAGAAGATCAGCCCGCCGCTCGCCGCCAGCCAGCCGGCGATCCGCGCGATCTTGCCGCCCGCGGCCCAGGTCGCGCAGACGACCGCCAGGACGGCGTGGACCATCTGATACTGGGCGCCCGTGGTCAGCAGGCTCTTGATCGCCGGACCGGCGCCGTGGGCGGCGAAGGCGCCGAGCGCCACGGCCATGGCCCCGTTGAAGGCGGCCAAAACAAGCAGGTTGCGGTCATGGCTCATGGCCTAATGTCTAGACCACAACTTTACCGGAGTCTGCTATCGCAGCGGCGATGAAGTCCGCTCCGCGCATGGCCCTGCAATACGTCCTGCTGTTCGCCGCCAGCGGCGTGACCCTGCCCTTCGCCGGCCTGTGGTTTCGCGAGCAGGGGCTGAGCGGGGCCGAGATCGGCGCCCTGCTGGCCATCCCCATGCTGGGACGGGTCGTGACCGGCCCGCTGCTGGCGGTCTGGGCGGACGGGTTCAGATACAGGCGCACGCCGATCGCCCTGCTGGGGCTGGCCATGGCCCTGGGCTACGGGGGGGCGGGCCTGGTGCAGGGCTTCGCCGCCTGGGCGGTCTGCTGGTTCGTCGGGGCCACGGCGGCGGCGGCGCTGATCCCGCTCAGCGACGTCATGACCTTGCGGGTGGCCAAACGCGAGGGCTTCGACTTCTCCCTGCCGCGCGGCTGCGGCTCGGCGGCCTTCGTGGTCGCCAATATCGGCATGGGGGCCCTGCTGACGCGCACCTCGCCCGACGTGGTCATCATCTGGATTGCGACGGCGGCGGTTCTGATCGCAGCAACGGCCTGGCGCGTCCTGCCGGCCGAGCCGGTCACGGATGGTCCCCGCTTGCCTGGGCTGGAACGCTTCAAGGGATTGGGGCGGCTGGTGGTCGACCCTGTCTTCATGGCTGCGGTCTTCGCCATCGGCGCGGTGCAGGCGGCGCACGCCTTCTACTACGGCTTCTCGGCCATCGCCTGGAAGGCGCAGGGCATTCCCGAGAGCATGACCGGCCTGCTGTGGGCCTTTTCCGTTCTGGTCGAGATCGGCTTCATGTGGGTGGTCGAGCCGTGGCGACGGCGCGCCGGGATCGGAGCGTGGCTGATGCTGTCCATCGGCGCGGGCGCGGCGGTCGTGCGCTGGACGTTGATGGCCTTCGCGCCGCCGCTGTGGGCGCTGTGGCCTTTGCAGACCCTGCACGCGTTCAGCTTCGCCGCCACCTATCTGGCCGGGGTGCAGATAGTTGAGCGCCTTTCTCCGCCGGACGATCACACAGCGGCGCAGACGCTGGGCTCCGTACTGTCGGCAGGACTGCTGATCGGCCTGGCGACGGCGGTGTCTGGGCCTCTGTATGACGCTTACGGCCTCAAGGGTTATCTGGCCATGGCCGGGCTGGCGGCGAGCGGAGGGCTGGCCGGCGTGGTCCTGCAGACGCGACTGAGGAAGGCCTAGGCGGCGCTGGGACGGGGCAGGGGCGCCAGGTGGCGCGCGATGGCCGAGGCCGCGGTCTTGACCGCCAACTGCACCTTGGCGTTGGTGACATCGGACGGCGCGCGGATCAGGCCGATGGCGGGCGAGGCCGGGCCGTCCGGCAGGTCGTTCAGAATGCGATAGAGGATATAGCTGCCCGCATCCTCCTCGGCGTCCGAGGCGGCCACGGCGTTTAGTCCCGCTGCGCTCAGGTCACGGACGATCTCGGCGGTCGGAGCGGTGGCGCGGGCCACGCCGGGGCCGGTGTGATCCAGCCGGTCGGCCCTGTCCAGACATCGGTTTTCGGCCCGCATCTGCACGCGGAAGACGCCGGTGTGGGCGGTTCGCCCAACCAGAAGGAGGGCGCCGCATTCGCCTTTGGCCAGCAGGTCGCTGAGTTGGGCGGCCAGGGCGTCCGCCTCGGCCGAGCCGGCAACGGGCAGGGTGCGGGCTCCGATCGGATTCCAGGGATCGCCCGACAGGTCTTCGACCGGGTCCCAGGCCGTGAAGCTCGGGTCCCAGGCGCAGATGGCGATAGCGGGGCGCCGATCAGGGCGAAGCCCGTTGTCCATATCCAGCAAGGAGTCCACCCTGTGTGACACTAACGCGACAGCGGCCGGAACGGTGCGGTCAAACCCGGCGGGAGGTCAAGCCCGTCGGGGCAAAATGTGACAGCTTTGCGGCAAGCTTAGCCGAGGTCGCCGATGGCGGCGTCCAGCAGCATGAAGGCGCGGCCCTCGTCTGTCGCCAGTCGCGCCTGCACGTCGTGGGCGTCGCCGCGGCGCGCCTGATCCTGCATTTCCCGACCGAAGGCGCGGACATAGGCGTCGGCGTCGGCGCGCAGTTCGGCGTCGGCCAGAATGCGGCGCGAGACGCTGCGCACGGCGGCGGGGGCGACGCGGCGTACGATCTGGCGGGCCCGGTCGGGGTCCTGTGCGGCCAGGGCGCGGGCGGCTTCCTCGATGCGGGCGCGCGGCAGCAGCGCATTGGGATCGACCCCCATGCGGCGTATAGCGGCGGTGATGCGGTCGGCGAGGGCGGCGGCGTCGACCGGCGCGGCGACCGGTGCATCCAGCTCCAGCGGCGCTTCATAGGCCTCCTGATCGTAATCCTTGGCCAGATCGTTCCAGTCCAGGGCCTCGTCCTTGGCGGGCGTCGGTGCGGGCGGCGCGGCCGGGCTTTCGTCGCCCGTCGGCTCCAGCCGCAGGCGGCCGCGCAGGCCGAAGCCGCGCTCCTTGGGCTCCGGCTTGGGTTCGGGCTTCGGCTCAACCGGGCGCGGCTTGTAGCGCGGCGTTTCCGGCGCGGCCGCGGACAGCAGGGGCTCGCGGCGACGACTGGTCGGCGTGTCGCCCGACACTACGCCCATGACGCGGACGGCCTCGGTCAGCATCTCGTAGTTGCGGCGCACGCGGTCCTGGAAACCCGACTCCAGGGCTTCGGTGTCCTCGGCGGCCTTGCGCGAGGCGGCGGACAGGGCCGACAGGCCGCTCTCCACCGAGGACCGCACGGCGTTGACGCGGGCGGCGGCTTCTTCCGGCAGGCGGCTGGCGCGATCGTCCATCTCGGCGACGACGGTTTCGACCTGGGCCAGGGCGGCGGTCATGCGCTCCAGCGTGCCCTCCAGACGTTCGATGACCTTCTCGCCGGTCAGATCGACCATGTCGGCGGTCTGGTTGACGATCTTGCGGGCGCCGTCGATGCGGGCCTCCGCGGCTTCGTCGGCCTTCTGGGCGGCGTCGAACAGGGACTCGCCCAGTCGGTCGGCGCGGATCTGGGCCTGTTCGATGGCGGCGGTGGCGGCGGCGCGCTGCTCCTCGGCGGTGGCCTGCAGGGCCGAGAGGGCGCGGCGGGTTTCCTCGACCAGAAGATCGCGGGCCTCGGCGGCCAGGGCCTCGAAGCGGTCCAGCGCCAGCTTGGTGGCGTGGTCGAAGCCGTCGGCCTCGCGCTGCGACAGGTCCACCAGGGCGCGGAACTGATCGGTCACGGCCTCGACCTGGGCTTTCAGGGCGTCGCTGACGTCGCCGCTGGTCTGGGTCAGCTCGCCGGCGGCGCTGCGGGTCAGGGACAACTGCTCGGTGAACTGGGCGCGTTGGCTCTCGATCTGGGCCGAGAAGTCTTCCTGATCGGTGCGCAGGGCGTAGGCGGCGGTGACCAGCGACGCGCGCTGCTGACTCAGGCCTTCCTCGACCGACTGGATCTGCTCGGCGACGCCGGTTCCGGCGGTTTCCAGACGCAGGGTCTGGCGGGCCAGGTCGTCGGCGGCGGCGCGAGCGGCGTCCTGGGCCTCGCCGGCGGCGGCGGCCAGATCGGCGGCGCGAGCGGCCAAGGCGGCCTCGGCCTCGCGCAGTTGGGTCTGGGCCAGGTCAGAGGCGTCGACCACCATGCGCGACTGGCGCTCGACGGCGTCGATGACGCCGGTCGCCTGGCTGTCCAGTTGCACGCCGAGGGCGCCCATCTGTTCGCGCTCGCGGCCCAACTGGTCGGCCAGACGGCGGGCGGTGCGGCCGGCGCTCTCGGCGGCCTCGTTCAGGCGGACCGTTTCCTGAGCCAGGGCTTCGCGCAGCAGGGCCATGTCGTTGCGGGCGCGTTCGGCGGCCAGGGCCGCCTGATCTATGTCGCCGCGCAGGCTGGTCAGAACCTGGCCCGTCTGATGGGCGGCCAGGGCGGTCGGTCCGACCAGGGACTCGGCCATGTCACGCGCACGACGGGTCTCGTTCGCCAGATTGGCGCCTTGACGCACGGCATGGGCCAGCATGATGGCGAGGCCCGCAGGGGCGAGAGCGATCAGGGCGTAGACGGCCAGCCGCAGCGGCTCCAACTGTACCGCGCCCGATCCGAACTCATAGGCGAACCAGGAGGCCACGCCGCCGATCCAGAGGGCCGAGGCCAGGCCGGCGATCATATAGGCGTTGCCGCCGGGGCGCGCGACGGCGGAGCGGCGGCTCGAAGCGGCGGTGATAGGGGCGGGGTGCGACGTCTCGTCGACGACGGCGGGGGGCGCATCGGCCGAAATGGACAGTTCGGGCTGGGCGTGCAGCGCGGCGGCGCGCTCCTCGGCCAGACGCTGCTCCTCGAGCAGGCGGCGACGACGACGCTCGGACATGGGGCGTTCGGGCTCGAGCGTCCGCTCGAGCTCCAGGGAGTCGTCGGAAGCGAGCGCCGAATCCTCTTCGGACGTCACAAAGGGACTGGACTCGTCGTGACCCTCGCCCGGTTCCGGGTCGGAGAGGTTGAGCGGCGGCCGATGGCTGGACTTCATGGGGCGTCGATCTCGATCACTATTCGCCGGATACGCGGCGAGGGCGCGCGGAGGGATTGAACCCTAGCGGCTGGATCCGGTCGCGCAAAGGCTCGGACGCAGGGATTCAACGGGAAGATCGGGGATGATCGCCGCTGAAGCGGCCGTATCAGCAGTCGCTGGGCGCGGCGACGGTGATGGCGGCGGCGGGCTTGTCCTTGCTGCAGTCCTGCACGCGCTGGATCTCACGATCAGCGTTGCGCGGGGCGTGCAAATCGACGCCGAACTGCGACAACGCCGCCGCAGCGAGCATCGCAATCAGGCCAGCCAGCATTTCCAGCAGCATTTGCATGGTCGGCGTTATGACAGACGCAGGGCCGTATTACAATGAGGCGGCAATATGAAGCGGAGCCATTGACCGGCGGTCGTGGAACGAAAATCGTGGCAGCGTCACTGTAACATCGGACGCTGGGCGGATCGTCACGCGAATCAGACAGCTAAGGCCGCATGCACGACCAGGGCGACACTTATGAAGGCAGCCTGCTCGATCCCGGGCGCGACTGCTGGCGCGTGGCGATAGCCAGCCGTTTCACACCGCTGATGGAGAACAACGCCTACTTCGACGCCCTGGCTTCGGCCTTGCAAAAGGCGACTACGTCCATCGTCGTTCTGGGTTGGCAGTTCGACCCGAGGACGCGGCTGGACCCTGAATCCCCGCTGACTGACCGGCGCGGCGAGATCGGCCATCAGTTGCGGATGCTGGTGCGTGAAAAGCCTGATCTGGACGTGCGGCTGCTGATCTGGAAGTCGCCGTTGCTGATCGCCGCATCCCAGGGCTTCTATCCGCACAAGGCGCAGCGCTGGTTCCGTAAGCGCACGGTGGAATTCCGCCTCGACAACCCCGGCATCCTCGGGGCTTGCCACCATCAGAAGGTGATCGTCATCGACGACAAGGTGGCCTTTTGCGGCGGCGGCGACATCGCCACGGACCGTTGGGACACCGCCGAGCATCTCGACAACGACCCGCGCCGCTGCCAGCCGTCCGGCCTGTTCAGCGCCCCCCGGCACGAGGTCATGTGCGTCATGGACGGGCCGGCGGCCAAGGCTCTGGGCGATCTGGCGCGGGAGCGCTGGTATCGCGCCACCTGGGAACGAACCCTGCCGGACGTGGTCCAGAGCGACCCCTGGCCGGACGGCGTGGAGCCGAGCCTGACCAACGTGCCCGTCGGCATCGCACGCACCGAGCCGCGCGTTCGAGGGCGGCCCGAGGTGCGCGAGAACGAGGCCCTGCATCTGGAATCGATCCGCAGGGCGAAGCGGCTGATCTATCTCGAGAACCAGTACTTCACCTCGCCCGTTATCGCCGCCGGTCTCGCTGAACGGCTGGCCGAGCCGGAGGGGCCGGAGGTGGTGCTGGTCTCGACCGGGCGTAGTCCCAGCTGGTTCGACAGTCTGACGATGGACACGGCCCGCGCCGAGGTCCTGTACCGGCTGGAGCAGGCGGATCAATACAACCGTTTCTTCGCCTTCAGTCCGCGCACCATTGAGGGCGACCGGATCATCGTCCACGCCAAGATGTCGGTCATCGACGATCGCTTGCTGCGGATCGGCTCGACCAATCTGAACAACCGCTCGCAGGGCCTGGATACCGAATGCGACGTGGCCGCCGAGCCGACGACGGAGGAGGGGCGCGAGGCGATCCGCCGCTTCCGCCAGCAATCCATCGGCCATTTTCTCGGTATATCGGGCGAGGACTTCGCCCATGCCGAGGCGGTCATGGGTTCGGTCGGGCAGGCGGTCCAGACTTTCGGCGCCGATCGGATGACGGTGCTGGGCTCGGACCCGCCCAGCAAGGCCCAGCGGATGATCGCCGAATGGCAGCTGGGTGATCCCGGCTCGTCGACGGATGCGTGGCGGCCCTGGAAGCGATTGAATCGCTCGCAGCGTCCCCGCCTCAAGGGGCCTCAAACGCCGGGCTGAAACTCGAAGTCGATCGCCAGCGGCAGATGGTCCGAAGCGGCCCGCGCCAGCGGATGCAGCGGCGTCATGGCCCCCGTCACCCGGATCTCAGGGCTGACGAAGCAGTGGTCGATGCGGATGGCCGGGAAGCTGGAGGGGAAGGTCTTCACCGAAGGCTTCAATCCCAGTTCGCGCTGGGCGTCGGCCAGCCGTCGGGTCAGGGCGTGATAGGGGCGGGTGATCGAGGTGGCGTTGAAGTCGCCGGTCAGGATGGTTGGACCCTTGCAGGCCGGATCGCCCAGCCAGTCCCGTCCGACCAGGGCTGCCGCCTGCAGCCTCTGCTCGCGCGGCACCAGACCCAGGTGGGTGTTGAAGACGTTCAGGATGGTTCCGTCGAAGTCGATGGCCGACCACAGGGCGCCGCGCGGCTCCAGGCCTCGCAGATTGGGCAGGGTCGGCAGGGCGGCGGCGCGGATCAGCCGCTCGGGTCGCGCCGTCAGGATGGCGTCGCCGTACAACTCGGCCTCGATGGTCATGGCCGGATGGAAGCGGAAGCCCATCGAAAGCCGCTCGGCGATGGCGTGGGCCTGATCGACGCCGTTGGTGCGGGCGCGGCCGACGTCCAGTTCCTGCAGACAGACGATGTCCGGCTCCAGTTCGGCGATGACGGCGGCGACGCGCGCCACGTCCAGCTTGCGGTCGACGCCGACGCAGCGGTGCACATTATAGGTGACGAGTCTGGGCATGGGTCCTTGTCGGCGCGGTCGATCCCGCAGCCTGTCTATACAGTCTAGATGACAACCAGACGGTCGGGGACCTCGTTGATATCAGCGGCTCGCGGCGGAAACTGTTCCGCCAGAACCTGACCGCACAGGGCAATGGCCTGCTGCATGCCCTCGACCGGCTGATTGCGGCGCAGGCCCTCGGTGAGGGCGGCGACGGCGTCGGCCCAGACCTCGGGGCTGACGCAGGCGTGGATGCCTTCATCGGCGATGACCTCGACCTGATGATCGGCCAGGGCGGCGAAGATCAGCACCCCGGTCCGCGCCTCGGTGACGTGCAGGCCGTGGGCCAGGAACTGCTGCATGGCGGCGCGGCGCACGCGGGTGCGGCGCAAGGGGGCGGGGGTGAGCAGCCGGCGCACGGCGGGGATGAGGCTCAGCAGGAAGACGCTGACGAAGACCGCCGCCTGCACCAGAGCATAGGCGGCCAGAGCCTGTCCGATCTCGACCTCGCGCGCGGCGGCGTGGGCCGCCTGCCAGTCGGCGCTGCCCAGGCCCGCCAGATTGGGCAGCCAGTGAGCCCCGAAGCCCAGGGGGATCAGGCCGAGCGGCAGCAACAGGGCCGCCGCCGCCGCCCAGGCCAGACTGACGTCGCGATAGGAGGACACCTGCCGCGCCACGACGCAGAAGATCTCGCCCGAGGTGTTCTCCTCGGCGCGTGCGATGGCCTCGGCGACGCGGGCGTGGTCGTCGGTCGTGAACTGCATCACCATCCCCCCGAGGCGCCGCCGCCGCCGAAGCCGCCGCCGCCTCCGCCAAATCCGCCTCCGCCAAATCCGCCGCCGCCGAAACCGCCTCCGCCGCCCCAGCCGCCGCCTCCACGACCGCCGCGGCCCTGGTTCTTCAGCGCCTCGCTGGCGGCCCAGATCAGAATGGGGGTCAGGCCGTCACCCTTGCCGTGACGTCTGCGACCGCCCGCCGCCGCCCCGACCAGGCTGATGAACAGGAAGAAGAAGATCAGGAAGATGATCAGGGCCGGCAGGATCGGCTTCTCGCGCTCGCTCGCCGCGCTCTTGGCTTCGGCCGCGCGGGCCTGGGCCTCGGCGGGATCGGCGGTCAGCTGGGCGATGATGGCGTCGGCCCCGGCGATGATGCCGGCGGCGTAGTCGCCCTGTCGGAAGGCGGGCAGGATGTCGTTGCGGATGATCAGCGAGGAGTAGGCGTCGGTCAGGACGCCTTCCAGCCCGTATCCGACCTCGATCCGCACCTTGCGCTCGTTCGGGGCGACGATCAGCAGGGCGCCGCCGTCGTTTTCCTTCTGACCGATGCCCCAGTGACGACCCAGCTGATAGCCGAAATCCTCGATCTCCTGATCCTGAAGCGAGGGCAGGGTGACGACGACCAGTTGATCCCCGGTCTGCTGTTCCAGCGTGGCCAGCTTGCCGGTCAGGGCCTGTTCCTGTTCCGGGGTCAGCAGTTGGGCGTCATCGACGACCCGGCCCGTCAGCGTCGGGAATTTGATCTCGGCGGAGAGGGCGGGCAGGGCCGCCCAGAACAGGACAAGGCCGAGCAGCAGCGCCGGGATCAGGCCCGACGCTCGCCGTTCCCTCGGGGCGAGGGCGGAAGGGCTCATGTCAGGCTGACTACGCCGCCGGAGCCGGAGCCGCCGCGGGCGGGGGCGAACCGGGCGCGGCTCCCGGCGCGGTCGCGGGCGCGCCGCCGCCGGGTTGGGCGCCGGGAACGCCGAGGTTGAAGTTCACGCTCGGGGCGCTCTGGGCCTCGGCGGTGGCGGTAAACAGCTGCATGGGCTTGGAGCCGCCGTGCAGGGTCTTGGCCCAGATCACGGTCGGGAAGGTGCGCAAGGACGTGTTGTAATCGCGGACCGCCTCATTGTAGTCGCGGCGCGCCACGGCGATGCGGTTCTCGGTGCCTTCCAATTGCGACTGCAGGGTCAGGAAGTTCTGATTGGCCTGCAGCTGCGGATAGGCCTCGACCGTCACCAACAGGCGCGACAGGGCGGACGACAGCTCGCCCTGAGCCTGTTGATACTGCTGGAAGGCGGCCGCGTTATCGAGGTTGGAGGCGTCGATGTTGACGCTGGTGGCCTTGGCGCGGGCCTCGATCACCTGGGTCAGGGTGGTGCGTTCCTGAATGGCCGCGCCCTGAACCGTAGCGACCAGATTCGGCACCAGGTCCGAACGGCGCTGATACTGGCTCTGGACATCGGCCCAGGCCGCCTCGGCCCGTTCCTGCTTGGTCGGAATGGTGTTGTAGCCGCAGCCCGCCACGGCGGGGGTCAGGACGACGACGGCGGCGACGGCCGCGAGACGGGGCGAGAATCCAGCCATGAGCTCCTCCGGCGGCCATGATGACCGCTGATCCGGTAAAGACTATCGGGGCCGAAAGGCTCCGCTTCAAGGCTGGATTTTTCGAGACGTTTAGCTGTTCAGGTTTTCGGGTGTCACGCCTGCGGCTCGGCAGGCGGCGGTGTAGGTGTTGGCCAGCAGGCAGGCGATGGTCATGGGGCCGACGCCGCCGGGGACCGGGGTGATCCGGCCCGCGACCTCGACCGCTTCATTGAAGTCCACGTCGCCGACGACGCGGGTCTTGCCCTCGGCGGCCTTGACCGGGTCCTTCGAGGGGACGCGGTTGATGCCCACGTCGATGACGGTGGCGCCCGGCTTGATCCAGTCGCCCTTGATCATCTCGGGGCGACCCACGGCGGCCACCAGAATGTCGGCGGTGCGGCACAGGGCGGGCAGGTCGCGGGTGCGTGAGTGGGCGATGGTGACGGTGCAGCTTTCACCCAGCAGCAGTTGGGCCATCGGCTTGCCGACGATGTTGGAGCGACCGACGATGACGGCGTTCAGGCCCGACAGGTCGCCCAGTTGGTCCTTCAGCATCATCAGGCTGCCCAGAGGAGTGCAGGGGATCATGCCGGGCAGACCCACCGCCAGGCGCCCGACGTTGACCACATGGAAGCCGTCGACGTCCTTGTCCGGGTCGATAGCGCCCAGGACGGCGGCCGAATCGATATGCCTGGGCAGGGGCAGTTGCACCAGAATGCCATGGATGCCCGCGTCGGCGTTAAGCGCCGCGATCAGCGCCAGAAGCTCGGCCTGGGTCGTTGTGTCGGGCAGGCGGTGGGTGTCCGACCGCATCCCCGCCTTCAGCGTCGTTTCGCCCTTGTTGCGGACATAGAGCTGGCTGGCGGGGTCTTCGCCGACGATGACCACGGCCAGGCCTGGCTTGACCCCGTGAGCGGCTTCCAGGCGCGCGGCGGCCGCGGCCACGCGCTCGACCAGGGTCTGCGAGAAGGCCTTGCCGTCGATGAGCGAGGCGCGGGCGGGTTCGTCAGCCATGATCGGCTCCAAAAGGCTTGGGAACGTGAAAGCGTGGGCGCGATTTACAGCCGCTGCGGTTCGGCGTCTATGATAGCGCCAGCAAAGAGGTTTTCATGCGTCATTCTCAGTTCGCGGCCCTGTTCGGGGCGGTCAGCGCCGTCGCCCTGCTGTCGTCCGGCTCCGTTTTCGCCCAGAGCGCGACGGACATCCGCATCGGCGCCGAGGTTCGCGGACGACTGGAAGAAGGGGATGCGCGAACCCGGGGCAGCGACGCCTACCGCTATGACGACTACCGGGTGCAGCTTCGTGCAGGACAGCGTCTGCAGGCCGAACTGCGCAGCAGCGACTTTGATTCCTTCCTGGCGATTTACGCGGAGGGCCGCACCTCGGGCGAGCCGCTGGGGACCGACGACGACGGCGCCGGCAGCGGAATGAACGCCCGCCTGCGCTTCACGGCCGAGAGTGACGGGGTTTATATTGTCCGCGCACGGCCCTATTCGGGTCTGGAGACCGGGGGGTACACCCTGGCGCTTAGCGAGCGCGTGGCCCCGCGCCAGCCGCGTCCGGGGCGGATCACGGTCGGCGGCGACGTTTCGGGCCGCCTCACCAGCGGCGACGCCGAAGACGAGGATGGAAACACCTTCGACGCCTACGCCTTCCGCGCGAACGCCGGGGATCGGGTGGCGATCCTGCTGGAAGCGGATGACTTCGACCCCTTGGTACGCATCGGCCGCATGGTCGGCGGTTCCTTCGTGCAGTCGGCCCAGAACGATGATGGCGCGGGCAAGGGGCTGAACTCCTACCTCGTTTTCACCACGCCTCAGGCCGGCGAGTATGTGATCCAGGCCGCATCAGTGAGCTCGGGCGCCGAGGGCGATTATCGCCTGTCGCTGGAGCAGGGCCCGCCCGCACCAGAGGCGCGCAGCATCACGATCGGTGAAGAGGTCAGCGGCCGTCTGGACGACGACAGCGCCCAGAGCGACGCCGGCGCGCCTGCTGACCTGTACCGCTTCACTGGTCGCGCGGGCCAACGCGTGGCGATCAGTCTGAAGGCCGACGATTTCGACAGCTACCTCGAACTGTTCGACGCCAATCACAACAGCCTGGCCACCGACGACGACAGCGGCGGCGAACTGAACGCCCGCCTGACTTTCGTCCTGCCTGACGACGGCGACTATCTGATCGAGGCGCGCGGCTTCTCGGACGCCACGGGCAGCTACGATCTGAAACTGGAAGAGGTGGCGCCGCCGCCGCCGCCGACCGCCATCAGTTTCGGCCAGACGGTTCAGGGCGACCTGAAGCTGGGCGGCGCGGTCGATGACGAGGGGCGCCTCTATGACGGCTACGCCTTCAGCGGGACCGAGGGCCAGCGCGTTCAAGCCATCATGCGTTCGGGCGATTTCGACGCCCTGCTGCAGGTCGGCAAGGCGGGCGACGAATTCGAGGAACTGGCGTCTGACGACGACGGCCTGCGTCAGGGCACGGACGCCCGGCTGACCTTCACCCTGCCGGAAGACGGCGACTATGTGATTCGCGCTCTGCCCTATTCCAGCAGCGGCAAGGGGCTCTATTCGCTGGAGTTTGCCGACCGTGGGCCTGAACCGGGCGCGGGCAGCCTGCTGGTCGGATCGACGGCGCGCGGCAGCCTGACCGACAACGACGCCATGAATGACGAGGGCGTTTCCTTCGACGCCTACACCTTCAAGGCCAAGGCGGACGAGAAGCTGCGTTTCACCATGATCTCAGCCGCTTTCGACGCTTTCGTCGAGGTGGGCGAGGACAAGGACGGCGACTTCCGCAGTCTGGCTGAGGACGACGACAGCCTGTCGGACACCCACGCCCGGCTGGACTGGACCGCGCCGCGCGACGGGACCTATGTCGTGCGCGCCCGCAGCTTCGCCGCCGCCTCGACTGGCGATTACGTGCTGACGGTCGAGCGCCAGCCCTGAGGCTGACGGGGAGGGCGCGATGAGCGACGACCTGATCCTGGGCCGCAAGGACCAGCACCTCGACGTGGTGCTGTCCGGCGGCGGGCGTCACGCCCTGGCTTCCGGCTTCGACGACTGGCGCTTCGTACATGAGGCCTTGCCGGATCTGGACCACGCCAAGATCGACCTCGGCGCCGACTTCCTCGGGCGGCGTCTGCAAGCGCCCCTGCTGATCAGCGCCATGACCGGTGGACCGGCTCGCGCCGAGGCCATCAACGCCCGTTTGGCCGAGGCCGCTCAGCATCTGGGCATCGCCCTGGCCGTTGGCTCGCAGCGGGCGGCCATCGAGGGCGGGGCGACCGGCGGACTGGATCGGTCCTTGCGTGACCGGGCACCCGACACGCCGATTCTGGCCAATATCGGCGCGGCCCAGCTGACGCGCGGTTTCGGCGTCGGGCAGGCGAGGCGGGCGCTGGACATGATCGGCGCCGACGCCCTGGTCGTGCACCTCAACCCCTTGCAGGAAGCCTGTCAGCCCGAGGGCGACCGAGACTGGTGGGGCGTGGGCGCAGCCCTTCAGGCCCTGATCCGCGATCTGGACGCGCCGGTCATTGTCAAGGAGACGGGGGCAGGCATTTCCGCCGTCACCGCCCAGCGCCTGATCGCCATGGGGGCGGCGGGTGTGGATGTCGCCGGGGCGGGGGGCGCCAACTGGGGCCTGATCGAGGGCGAGCGCGCGATCGATTCGGCGGACAAGGCCCACGCCGCCGCCTTCGCCGCCTGGGGCATCCCCACCGCCCGCGCCATCGCCGAGGCGCGCAACGCCTTGCCTGAGGCCCTGATCATCGGTTCGGGCGGAGTCCGCGACGGTGTCGACGTGGCCAAGGCCGTTCGTTTGGGTGCAGATGTGGTCGGCATGGCCTCGGGCGTCATTCAGGCGGCGACTGAGTCGACCGAGGCGGTGGTCGCCCACTTCCAGACCGTGATCCGGCAACTGCGCACCGTCTGCTTCTGCACCAACGCCGCCAACGTAGCGGCGCTGAAACGCGTACCCTTGCTAAGTGTAAAATAAATCAACTGTTTAGGCGCTCGGGTTAGGGCGCTGTTTCGGACCCCACGGAGACTCCCCCTCTATGCGCACCCTTCTGATGACGACCGTTCTGGCCTCGGCTCTGACCGTCGCCGGCGCCGCTTCGGCCCAGAGCACCATCCGCCCCGGCCAGACCATCCAGGGCAACTTCACCGCCAAGGACGCCCGCATGGGCGACGGCTCGCACTACCGTTGCTACGTCGTTCAGACCAACCCGGACGAGGCCTATACGGTCACGCTCAGCTCGTCGGACTTCGACACCTATCTGTCGGCGGGCGCCGGGGCGGACTGCGACGACACCTCGATCACCAACGACGACGGCCCCGACATGGGCACCAACTCGCAGCTGCGCTTCGCCTCCAGCGGCGGCCTGTGGATCATCAAGGCCAACACCCTGAGCGAGGGCGAGACCGGCCGTTATGAGCTGCGCGTCTCGGCGGGCGAGCGCATCCGTCCGACCACCCAGGTCCTGCCGATCTCGGTCGGCGAAAGCCGCTCGGGCCGTCTGGAGTTCAGCGACCGCCGCGCCGACGACGGCTCCTTCTACGACTGCTACGCCCTGACGATCGCGCGCGCGGGCAGTGTCGCCCTCCGTCTCGATTCCGGTGATTTCGACGCCTACCTGGGGCTCTATGAAGGGCCGCAGTGCGACGGCGACTCCCTGGCCACCGACGACGACAGCGGCGGCGGCACCAGCGCCCAGATCGTCCAGACCCTGCGTCCGGGAACCTATTCGATCCGCGCCAATACGCTCGGATCATCGGAAGAGGGCGACTACACCCTCAGCGTCACCTCGCGCCGTTGATGACGCGGCGGCCTCGACAGCTCTAGTCGAGGCCGCCTTCGTCCCGGATGGCCGTATCGGCGGCCGCGATCTGGGTTGGCGAGCGATCATCCTCCGGCGTTTGAGCCGGTAGCGGCTGGTCGAAGCCGAAGCTGTAGTCGTGAGGCTCGAGTTGGATCGGTGCGGGGCGCAAGGTCGTCCACACTAGCCCGCCTGTACGCTCGAGCGGCGGCTCCTCTTCGGGAGGCGGGTCGGACCAACCCGCTTCGAGATAGGCGTATTCTGCATCGAGCACTGCGGGCGGCCGTAGCCGCTTCGGGTCATGGACATAGTCGTCCCGCAGGTCGCCGACGGCCAGGGCCGTAGGGGGTGGAAGGTTCGGTTCTTGGGGCGCGACCACCTCGATATGCATGGCGGCGCCGACAACGTCGCGGTGGGCGATGGCCGTGGAGTTCCATGCCGCCCAACCCCCGCCTCCCAGCGTCATGATGCCAAGCGCCAGCCCGCTCAGAGCGACGACCTTCATTCAGAAGCCTCCCGTCAGCGCGACCAAAGCGCCGCACACGTCCTCAACGGGTCAGAGGCGGCCGAGGTTCACGCCGGAGTTTCCGCGACCTTGTTGAGGGGGAGATGAGGAGGCGTCGTCCAGGTTCAGGCGCGCCATCAAGGGGAGTGTGCAAGCCCCGCACACGCCTGTCGTCGATGTGCGGGGCTTGGCCGAGATCTACGCCGAGGGCAGCAGATCGCCGGCGAAGGCGCGGTAACGTCCGGCCCGCACCGCGTCCGTCGCACGGGCGATGTCCGGCGCGAAGTAGCGGTCGGCAGAGTAGGGCTCGGCCGCCTCGCGCACGATGGCGTAGGTCTGTTCCAGTTCCGACGACGAGGTCAGCGGACGACGGAAGTCGATGCCCTGTGCCGCGGCCAGCAGTTCGATGCCCACCACGGTCGCGGTGTTGGCGGCCATGTCCAGCAGGCGACGCGCGCCGTGGGTGGCCATCGAGACGTGGTCTTCCTGGTTGGCGCTGGTCGGCACGGTGTCGATGACGCAGGGGTGGGCGACCATGCGGTTCTCGGCCACCAGGGCCGCCGCCGTCACCTGGGCGATCATGAAGCCCGAGTTCACGCCGCTGTCCTTGACCAGGAAGGCGGGCAGGTCGGTCATCTTGGGATCGACCAGGATGGAGGTGCGACGCTCGGAGATATTGCCGATCTCGCACAGGGTCATGGCGATCATATCTGCTGCATAAGCAACAGGTTCGGCGTGGAAGTTGCCACCCGAGATGACGTCTCCGTCCTCGATGAAGACCAGCGGATTGTCGGTCACGGCGTTGGCTTCACGCTCCAGCATGGCGGCGGCGTTGCGCAGGACGTCCAGCGTGGCGCCCATGACCTGCGGCTGGCAGCGCAGGGAGTAGGGATCCTGCACCTTGGCGCAGTCGTGGCGGTGGCTGTCGCGGATGGCGCTTCCGGTCAGCAGTTCGCGCAGGCGGCGTGCCACGTCGATCTGACCCGGCTGGCCGCGCAGGGCGTGGATGCGGTGGTCGAACGGGGCGTCCGACCCCAGCAGGGCGTCGACCGACAGGCCGCCCGCCGCGATGGCGGCGGCGAAGACGTCCTCGGCGGCAAACAGGCCGGCCAGGGCCAGGGCCGTCGAGCACTGGGTGCCGTTCAGCAGGGCCAGACCCTCCTTGGGGCCCAGGACGACGGGCTTCAGCCCGGCCTTGGCCAGGGCCGTCACGGCGTCCAGCGTCTGACCCTGATAGCGGGCCTCGCCGACGCCGATCAGGACGCAGGACATGTGGGCCAGCGGGGCCAGGTCGCCGGAGGCGCCGACCGAACCCTTGGACGGGATCAGCGGCAGGACCTCGGCGTTGACCATGCCGATCAGGGTCTCCAGCGTGTGGCGACGCACGCCCGAGGCGCCCTTGGACAGGCTGGCGATCTTCAGCACCATCAGAAGGCGGGTGACGTTCTCGTCCAGCGGCGCGCCGACGCCGCAGGCGTGGCTGAGCACCAGGTTCTTCTGAAGAGTTTCAAGGTCTTCCGTCGCAATGCTGGTGTTGGCCAGCAGGCCGAAGCCGGTGTTGATGCCGTATACCGTGCGGCCCTCGGCCAGGATGGCGGCGACGACCGCCGCGCCCTTTTCGACATTGGCCCAGGCGGCGTCGGTCAGGCTGACCGTGACCGGGCCGTTCAGGGCGGCGCGAAGCTGGGCGAGGGTGAGCGGCGCGGCGCCGATTTCGATGGTGGTGGTCATAGGCTTACAGGTCCAGCGAGGGCAGGTTCAGGCCGTGTTCGCGCGCGGCGTCCTTGGCGATGTCGTATCCGGCGTCGGCGTGGCGCATGACGCCGGTGGCCGGGTCGTTCCACAGGACGCGCTCCAGACGCTTGGCCGCTTCCGGCGTGCCGTCGGCGACGATGACGACGCCGGAGTGCTGGGAATAGCCCATGCCGACACCGCCGCCGTGGTGCAGCGACACCCACGACGCGCCCGAGGCCGTATTCAGCAGGGCGTTCAGCAGGGGCCAGTCGGACACGGCGTCCGAGCCGTCCATCATGGCCTCGGTCTCGCGGTTCGGGCTGGCGACGGAGCCTGAGTCCAGATGGTCGCGGCCGATGACGACAGGGGCGCTCAGTTCGCCGGAGGCCACCATCTCGTTGAACATCAGACCGGCGCGGTGACGGTCGCCCAGGCCGATCCAGCAGATGCGCGCCGGCAGGCCCTGGAAGGCGATGCGCTCGCCCGCCATGTCCAGCCAGCGGTGCAGACCGGCGTTGTCGGGGAAGAGCTTCTTCATCGCCTCATCCGTCTTGCGGATGTCCTCGGGATCGCCCGACAGGGCGGCCCAGCGGAACGGCCCGATCCCGCGGCAGAACAGCGGGCGGATATAGGCGGGGACGAAACCGGGGAAGTCGAAGGCGTTCTTCACGCCCTCGTCGAAGGCGACCTGGCGGATGTTGTTGCCGTAGTCGGTGGTGGGGACGCCCATGGCGTGGAAGTCGAGCATGGCCTGAACGTGGACGGCCATCGACTGACGCGCGGCGGCTTCGACGGCGGCGGGGTCGCTGACGCGCTTTTCTTCCCACTCGGCAACGGTCCAGCCCGAGGGCAGGTAGCCGTTGACCGGGTCGTGGGCGCTGGTCTGATCCGTCACCAGATCGGGGCGGACGCCGCGCTTGACCATTTCAGGCAGAAGGTCAGCTGCATTGCCCAAGAGGCCGATCGACAAGGGTTTCTTGTCCTTGAACGACTGCTCCAGCAGGGCCAGGGCCTCGTCCAGGGTCTCGGCCATGACGTCGACATAGCGGGTGCGCAGGCGGAACTCGATGCGGCTGCGCTGGCACTCGATGGTGATGCACGACGCCCCGGCCATGGTCGCGGCCAGGGGCTGGGCGCCGCCCATACCGCCGAGGCCCGCCGTCAGGATCCACTTGCCCGACCAGTCGCCGCCATAGTGTTGGCGACCCGCCTCCATGAAGGTCTCATAGGTGCCCTGAACGATGCCCTGGGTGCCGATGTAGATCCACGAACCGGCGGTCATCTGGCCGTACATGGCCAGACCCTTCTTATCGAGCTCGTTGAAGTGGTCCCAGGTCGCCCACTTGGGCACCAGGTTGGAGTTGGCGATCAGCACGCGCGGCGCGTCGGCATGAGTGCGGAAGACGCCGACCGGTTTGCCCGACTGGACCAGCAGGGTCTCGTCGGCTTCCAGCTTCTGCAGTTGCTCGACCATGGTGTCGAAGGCCTCCCAGTTGCGGGCCGCCTTGCCGATGCCGCCATAGACGACGAGGTCCTCGGGACGCTCGGCCACCTCGGGGTCGAGGTTGTTCATCAGCATCCGCATGGCCGCTTCGGCGGCCCAGGTCTTGGCGGTCTTTTCAGAGCCGTGCGGGCTGCGGATGATGCGGGTGTTGGGCGTGGCCATCGAATCCTCCATGCGGCGTCAGCCGCCGTCGTGTTTGGGGGAGTGTTATGTCTAGACATTAATGCGCGCAAGGGGCAGTTTCGATTCATGGATCAAGAGCCGCTTCATCGACGGATCGCCGGCGACATCGAGCGCCGCATCGCCTCGGGCGAGTGGCGGCCCGGTTTCCGCATCCCGACCGAGGCCGAGCTGATGGCGGAGTACGGCTGCGCCCGCATGACGGTGTCGCGGGCCATGACGGACCTGTCGGCGCGGGCTCTGGTGGTGCGCCGCCGTCGCGCCGGGACGGTCGTGGCCCACCCGCCGGTGCATTCGTCCGCCCTCGTCGCCATCCCCGACATCCAGTCCGAGGTCGAGGGCAGGGGGCTGGCCTATGCCCACCGCCTGCTGGGCCGCATCGTCCGCCCCGCGCGGCCCGACGAGGGGCTGGGCCAGCGGGTGATTGAGCTGGAGACCCTGCACCTGGCCGACGACCTGCCTTTCGTCTTCGAGCGTCGCCTGATCTCCCTGACCGCCGCGCCCGAGGCCGAGGCCGCCGACTTCACCGCCCAGCCGCCGGGCGGCTGGCTTCTGGCCCACATGCCCTGGACCGAGGCCGAGCATCGCATCTCCGCCGTCGGCGCCGACCCCGAGACCGCGACCCATCTGGGTCTGGCCGACGGCGCGGCTTGCCTCAGGCTGGAGCGCCGCACCTGGCGCGACGGTCAGGGCGTGACCTGGGCGTGGCAGACCTTCCCCGGCGCGGCCTATGATCTGGTCGCCCGCTTTTCCCCGACTAAAGGATGATCCCGATGAGCCAACCGTCTGAAGCCCTGGGCTGGCGCTCTGTCGGCGATCTCGTGGGGAACCATCCCGACGCCCCCGTCGCCCTGATCGGCGCGCCGTTGAACGAGCGGTCGTTGACGCCGGGCCGCTGCGATCTGGGGCCCAAGGCCCTGCGCGCCGTCCTGCCGCGCCTGTCCACCTATGACGTCGAGACGGGGCTGGAGCTGGATCTCAAGGTGCATGACGCCGGGGACGTGGCGCTGAAGGCCGTCTCGCCTTTCGACGCCTTCGAGCCGGTGCGCGATGCTGTGGCTGCGCAAGGCCACCGCGCCCTGACCATTCTGGTCGGCGGCAACAACGCCATCACCCGGCCTGGCGTCCATGCACTCGGGCTGGAGCGCGTCGGCGTCCTGACGCTGGACGCACATTTCGACCTGCGCGACACGGATCAAGGCCTGACCAACGGCAACCCGATCCAGGCCCTGCTGGACGATGGGCTGGACGGCCATCGCATCAGCCAGGTCGGCCTCGCCCCCTTCGCCAACACCCGCCGCGCCCACGAAAAGGCCGAGGCGGCGGGCATCAGTGTCCGCACCGCCCGCGAGTGCCGCCAGCGCGGTCTGGCGACGGTGGTGGTCGAGGAGCTGGAGCGCCTGTCGTCCCTGTGCGAGGTCATCTACGTGGACTTCGACATCGACGTCATCGACCGCAGCCAGTGGCCCGCCAGCCCCGGCGCCCGCCCCTTCGGGGTTTCTGTCCACGACTTCTTCGACGCCGCCCGCGCAATTGGGGCTCATCCCAAGGTCCGCGCCGTCGACCTGACCGAATACGACCCCTCGCTCGAAGTCGGCGATCTCGGCTCCCTGACCGCCGGACGCTGGTTCTGCGAAATCCTCAGCGGAGCAGCCGCGCGATGATCCTCGCCGACCGTCTCATCACCGACTGCCACGTCGCCGCCATGACCGAGGGCGGCGCCCCCTATGGCGCGATCGAGGACGCCGCCATCCTGATCCAGGGCGGGCGCATCGTCTGGGTCGGGCCGCGCGCCGACCTGCCTGTGCACAAGGCTGTGGAAACCGACAGCTTGGGCGGCCGCTGGGTCACGCCGGGCCTCATCGACTGCCATACCCATCTGGTCTTCGGCGGCGACCGCTCGGGCGAGTTCGAGCGGCGGCTGGAGGGCGCGACCTATGAAGAGATAGCGCGCGCCGGGGGCGGCATCGTCTCCTCGGTCAAGGCTACGCGCGAGGCCAGTGAGGACGAACTCTACGCCTCGGCCTGCAAGCGTCTGGAGGGGCTGAAGGCCACCGGAGTCACCACGGTCGAGATCAAGTCCGGCTATGGCCTGGACCACGACAGCGAGCTGAAGATGCTGCGCGTCGCCCGACGCATCGGGCGCGACGCCGGGGTGCGGGTCCGCACCTCCTATCTGGGCCTGCACGCCGTCCCGTCTGAGCATAAAGCCGACCGCGCCGTCTATGTGGACAAGGCTGTGGATCAAATCCTGCCCGCTGCCCATGCCGAGGCTCTGGTCGACGCGGTGGACGCCTATTGCGAGCCCATCGCCTTCACCACGGACGAGGTGGCGCGCCTGTTCGACAAGGCCAAGGCGCTGGGTCTGCCGGTCAAGCTGCACGCCGATCAGTTGTCGGACGGCGGCGGGGCGGCCCTGGCCGCCCGCTATCACGCCCTGTCCGCCGACCACATCGAGCACACGACCGAGCCGGGGGTTCAGGCCATGGCCGAGGCGGGTGTCGTCGCGGTCCTGCTGCCCGGCGCCTTCCTGATGCTGCGCGAGACCAAGGCGCCGCCGGTGGCCCTGCTGCGCCAGCACGGCGTTCGCATGGCGGTGGCGACCGACTGCAACCCCGGCACCTCGCCTGTCGCCTCGATGACAGCTGCGCTGAACCTGGCCTGCGTTCAGTTTCGCCTGACCCCGGAAGAAGCCATCGCCGGCGCCACCCGCCACGCCGCCCGCGCCCTGGGCTTGCAGGACGAGGTCGGGACCATCGAGCCGGGCAAGGCCGCCGACCTCGCCGTTTGGGACATCACCCGCCCGGCTGAGCTCTGCTACTGGCTGGGCGCGCCCCTGCTTCACCGTCGCTATTCGGATGGTGATATCACCTAAAGGTTGTATTTTATCGTTACTGTAATCTAGGGTTGTCGGTGGGGAGGCCGACAATCCATGGATGCAGACGACTTCATTCGCCGCTGGTCCGAGGCGCCGATCAGCGAGCGCGCCCATTATCAGACCTTCATCGCCCAGCTCTGCCGCCTGATCGGGGAGCCGGCGCCGGACGACGAGCGGGCAGGCGACCTCGACTACTGCTTCGAGCGCCCGGTGAAGTTCTTGCACGAGGACGGCGGCAGCCACCCCGGCTATATCGACTGCTATCGGCGCGGCGCCTTCGTGCTGGAGGCCAAGCAGTCGGGAAAGCGCGGGGCGGGCGGGGCGCTGGACCCGCAGCCCCAACTGGCCTTGTTCGGCGGACGCGGGCGCAGGGTTTCGCCGCCGCCGCCGCACACGCTTGAGGCTCTTATGCGCAACGCCAAGCGTCAGGCCGAGAACTACGCCAAGGCCCTGGATGAATGGCCGCCCTTCATCATCGTCGTGGACGTGGGGCGAGCCATCGAGCTGTGGTCCGACTTCGGGCGGCAGGGCAAGGCCTATGTCCCGTTCCCCGACCGCGCCCGCTATCGCATCGAGATGGCGCAGCTGCGCGACGAGGCGGTGCGGGATCGGCTGAGGCGGGTCTGGTCCGATCCGATGAGCCTGGACCCCGCCGCTCGCGTGGCTGAGGTGACGACCGACATCGCCGCCCGTCTGGCCTGGCTGGTGCGCTCAATCGGCGGGCGGGTTCCGGCTGGCGAGGATGGACGGCCTGATTCAGTGGCCAAGGCGGCGCGGGCCAACCAGACGGCCCTGTTTGTCATGCAGTGCATCTTCGCCATGTTCGCCGACAGCGTCGGCCTGATCGAGGACAAGGGGTTCCGGCGCTTCCTGGAAAGCTATCGCGGCCACGCCGATCAGTTCCATCTGGGGGCGGGCGACTTCTTTCGGCGCATGGACGAGGGCGGGCATTGCTCGGCCATTCGCCAGACCCTGCGCCGGTTCAACGGGGGCCTCTTTCGCCATGCTGCGGCCCTCCCGATCACGGAAGACGAACTCGAGGCCCTGATCGCCGCCGCCCGGCGCGATTGGGCGTCCGTCGAGCCGGCGATCTTCGGCGCCCTGCTGGAGCAGGCTTTGGCGCCGGACGAGCGGTCTGAACTCGGCGCCCACTACACGCCGCGTGCTTTTGTCGAGCGCCTGGTCGAACCGACGATCATGGAGCCGTTGCGCGCCGATTGGGAGGCCGCCGAGGGCAGCGCGCTGGGCCTCTATGCGGCAGGCGACCAGAAGGCCGCGCGCAAGTTGGTGCGTGATTTCCACCGGGATCTATGCCGCATCCGCGTGCTGGACCCGGCCTGCGGCACCGGCAACTTCCTCTATGTCGCCATGGGGATGATGAAGGAACTGGAAGGCGAGGTCCTGGCGGTCCTGGCCGAGATGGGCGAAGCGCAGGGATTGTTGGCTCTGGACGGTCATACGGTCAGTCCTGAACAGTTCTGGGGACTGGAGAAGAACGCCTACGCCGCCTGGATCGCCGAGATGGTGATGTGGATCGGCTATCTGCAGTGGCATTTCCGGGTCTATGGCGACGCCAAGCCATCGGAACCGATCCTGCGCAACTTCGAGAAGATCCGGCAAACGGACGCCCTGCTGTCGTGGTCGCGTGAGGAGTTGGTTCGCGACGCCGCAGGGCGGCCTGTCACGCGATCGAGGCCTCGACGCCCGAATGACGGGGCACCGGTGTTGTTCGTCGCGGACGATGTTGAGCGGGAGGTCGTGCGCCTGATCGATCCGCGTCCGACGCCATGGCCGGACGTGCATTTCATCATCGGCAACCCGCCCTTCATCGGCGGCAAGGACCTGAGGCGCGAACTGGGCGACGGCTATGTCGACGCCCTGTGGCAGGTGCGGCAAGGGCGGTTCCGCTCAGCCGACCTGGTGACAGCCTGGTGGGATAGGGCGGCGGACATCCTGACGGAGAAGGGCTCCAGCCTGCGCCGTTTCGGCTTCATCACCACCAACTCGATCACCCAGACCTTTTCGCGGCGTGTTCTGGAACATCACCTGAAGGGCACGCCGCCGATGCGGCTGGTCTTCGCGATCCCGGACCATCCCTGGATCAAGGGCGGGGATCGCGCCGCCGTCCGGATCGCGATGACCGTGGCCGAACGCGGCGAGACGCAAGGTCAAGGCAGGCTTTTGACTGTTATCTCGGAGGCGGGCCTGCACACCGACGCGCCCGAGATCGTCTTCGCGGAGGCGCGCGGCGCGATAGCGGCGGACCTGACCGTGGGGGTGGACGTGACCGAGGCTGTAGAACTGAAGGCCAACGCTCTGCTGTGTTCGCCGGGGGTCAAGCTACATGGCGCGGGCTTTATCGTTGCGACGGATCGGGCGGCGGCCCTGCTGTCCGCGTCCGACATGGAGGCGGTCTCGCCGATCCGCGCCTATCGAAACGGTCGGGATTTGGCGGACCGCCCGCGGGGGGCGAAGGTCATCGACCTGTTCGGTTGGGAGGAGGCGGAGGTGCGGCGGCGGCACCCGGCTATCTTTCAGCACCTGCTGGAGACGGTGAAGCCCGAGCGCGACCGCAACAACCGCCCCTCATACCGCGACAACTGGTGGGTCTTTGGCGAGCCGCGCCGCGAGTTGCGCCCGGCGCTTGAGGGGCTGGAGCGCTATATCGCCACGGTCGAAACCGCCAAGCATCGGTGGTTCCGATTTCTCGACGCGGACATCCTGCCCGATAATCGGCTGATCTGTATGGCGTCGGATGACGCGGCTGTTCTGGGCGTCCTGTCGTCGCGATTGCATGGTGACTGGGCGCTGGCGCAGGGCGGGACGCTGGAAGACCGTCCTGTCTATACGAAAGGCCCCTGTTTTGACGCCTTCCCGTTCCCTGACCTTTCGGGGCGAGTCAGAGCCGAGATCGCGATCCTGGCGGATGAGATCGACGCTCTGCGTGCCCAGGTGCTGGAGCGGCACGGTTTCCTGAGCATGACCGGCCTCTACAATGCTCGAGCGCGGTGGGCGGCCGGCGGGACGCTGACCGAGGCGGAGCGCGCCGTGCATGAGGCCGGCTGCATCGGCCTGTTGGATCACTTGCATCGACGTCTCGATGCGGCGGTGCTGTCTGCGTATGGCTGGCCCGCCGACCTCCCGGCACAGGAGGCCGTGACGCGCCTTGTCGCCCTGAACCGCGAGCGGGCGGTAGAGGAGGGGCGCGGCGAGGTGCGGTTCCTGCGGCCTGACTTCCAGGCCGGGCGCGTGAAGACCTCCCGTCGCGCGGTGCAGGTCGAGGCGAATCTCGATGTCGCGGCCAGCTTGCTGCTCTTGCCCGAGGCGCCAGGGCCCATGGCTTCCGCCCTGCTCGACGCGTTGAGGCAGGAAGGCATGCCGGTCGGTCCCCGCGCTCTGGCGGCGCGGTTCAGCGGTCGTCGCGGGCGGCGGATGGAGGATCGCATCGAACAGACCTTGGCGGTTCTTGCCGTGGCCGGGTCGGTGCAGCGCACTCCGGACGGATGGTTCACCCCGCGTCGGCTGTGATGCTAGCGTTCGCTTCCGGAATCGGGGGCGGAAAGCATGACCCAATCACAGACGGATGTCGTCATCCTGGGCGGGGGGCATAACGGGCTGGTCTGCGCCTACTATCTGGCGCGGGCCGGGCTGAAGGTGACGGTGCTGGAACGGCGCGGCGTCGTCGGCGGGGCGGCGGTGACCGAGGAATTCCATCCCGGTTTCCGCAACTCGACGGCCAGCTATACCGTCAGCCTGTTGAATCCGCGCGTCATCGCCGACATGGAACTGCCGCGCCACGGGCTGCGGGTGGTCGAGCGGCGGGCGGCCAACTTCATGCCCTTTAGCGACGGGCGCTACCTGCTGACCGGCGAGGGGCGGACCCAGGCCGAGGTGGCGAAGTTCTCGATCCGCGACGCCGAGCGCCTGCCCGAGTATGAGGCGCGGCTGGAGACGGTCGCTGCCATCCTGCGCGACCTGATCCTGACCACCCCGCCGAACGTGGTCGAAGGCGGCTGGCTGGCGGCACTGCCGGAGATGCTGAAGGCGGCGTCGCTGGGGCGGCGGGTCTCGGGGCTGGGCCTGGCGGCGCAGCGCGACCTGCTGGACCTGTTCGCCAAGTCGGCGGGCGACTGGCTGGACGGCTGGTTCGAGAGCGATCCGATCAAGGCCCTGTTCGGCTTCGACAGCGTGGTCGGCCACTACGCCAGCCCCTATACGCCCGGTTCGGCCTATGTCCTGTTGCACCATGTCTTTGGCGAGGTGAACGGCAAGAAGGGGGCCTGGGGCCATGCCATCGGCGGCATGGGCGCCATCACCCAGGCCATGGCCGCCGCCTGCGCCGAGCAGGGCGTCGACATCCGGTTGGACGCCTCCGTCGTCGAGGTGCTGACCGAGCGGGGCAGGGCGGTCGGGGCCGTGACCGAGGCGGGCGACGTCATTCGCGCACGCGCCGTCGTCTCCAATCTGCACCCGCGTCTGCTGTTCGACCGGCTGGTGGATCCGGCCGTGGTCCCGGCGGACTTCACCGCGCGGATGAGCCGCTACGCCTCGGGCTCCGGCACCTTCCGCATGAATGTCGCCCTGTCCGAACTGCCGCGTTTCACCGCCTTGCCGCAGGCGGGGGATCATCTGACGGCGGGCATCATCATCGCGCCGACCTTGGACTATATGGACCGCGCCCACGCCGAGGCGCGGCTGAACGGCTGGTCGTCGAAGCCCATTGTCGAGATGCTGATCCCCTCGACCCTGGACGACAGCCTGGCGCCGGCGGGGCGGCACGTCGCCAGCCTGTTCTGCCAGCACGTCTCGCCCGATCTGGCCGACGCGCATCGCGACACCGTGGCCGACCTGATGATCGAGACGATCGACGCCCATGCGCCGGGATTCAAGGCCTCGGTGGTCGGGCGGCTGGCGCTTGGGCCGCGCGATCTGGAGCGGCGCTTCGGCCTGGTCGGCGGCGACATCTTCCATGGACGGCTGACGCTGGATCAGCTGTTCAGCGCCCGGCCGGTGCTGGGCCACGCCGATCACCGGATGCCGGTGCCGGGCCTCTATCTGTGCGGATCCGGCGCCCATCCCGGCGGCGGCGTCACCGGCGCGCCGGGCCACAACGCAGCGCGCGCCGTGCTGAAGGACATCAAGCTGCGCTGATCAGGCCAGGCTGATGTTCATCGCCTTCATCAGGGCGTCGCGGATGGCGCCCTCGGTAAAGGGTTTCTGGATGGTGGGATTGCCGCGCCAGTGTTCGGGAAGGCCAGCCTCGCCATAGCCGGTCGAGAAGACGAAGGGCACGCCGCGCGCCTTCAGCGCCTCGGCCACCGGAAAGACTTCGCGACCCGCGACGTTGACGTCCAGAAGGGCGGCGTCCAGCCCGCCTTCAGTCGTCGCGGCCCGCAAGCCGTCGTCGATGTTTGACTCCGGCCCCACCACGGCGCAGCCCATGTCGTCCAGTATGGTTTCCAGCAGCATGGCCACGAGGGACTCGTCTTCGATCACCAGCACGCGACGGCCCTGCAAAGCGTTGGTCATGCGGCTTCCTTGCTTAAGGGGATGGTGATTTCGGCGGTGAAGCCGTCGTCGCGATAGTGCATCTGAACCGTGCCCGCCAGATCATGTCGCACATTGCGTTCGATCAGACGGCTGCCGAACCCCCGGCGTTCAGGCTGGGCCACCGACGGTCCGCCGGTCTCGCGCCAGACGATGCCGAGGTGTGGATTGGTCTGGTCAGCGACCGACCAGTCGACCAGCACGCGCCCTTCGCCTGGCGACAGGGCCCCATACTTGGCGGCGTTGGTCGCCAGTTCGTGGAAGATCATGCCCAGAGACACGGCCATGGCGGGGTCCAGCGCGACATTGGGACCGTTCAGGGTCAGGCGGTGCAGACCGTGGGCCGTCGTTTCGTGCTCCAGCACCTCGCGCAGATCGGCGCCTTCCCAGTGGCTGCGGGTCAGCAGGTCGTGAGTGTGCGACAGCGACAGGATGCGCGACTGGAAGGTCTCTGCGAAGGAACGCGGATCCTCGTGCGAGCGCGCGGTCTGCATGGCGATCGATTGGACCGTGGCCAGGGTGTTCTTCACCCGATGGTTCAGCTCATCGATCATCAGCTTCTGGCGTTCGGCGGCCAGGACGGTGTCGGTGACGTCATGGCCCTGGACGAAGACTCCCACGATCTCGCCGCCGTTGTCGCGGATCGGCTGATAGATGAAGTTCAGATACCGCGTGGCCAGGGCGGCGTCGGGCGTTTGCTGCAACTGCACCGGGCTTTGGCGGCCGTGGAACGGCTCGCCGGTCGCCAGCACCTCGTCGAGAAAGTCGTAGTAGCCCTGACCCGCCAGTTCGGGCAGGGCTTGGCGGATGGGCTTTCCGACCACGTCGCGATGGCCGATCAACTGGCCATAGGCGCCGTTGTGCAGCTGGATCACGTGCTCCGGGCCGTTCAGCACCGCCACGAACCCCGGCGTCTGCATGAACATATCGAGCAGTTGTCGCCGCTCGGTCTCCAGCCGGCGATTGTCCGCTTGCACGCTCATGGCGCGGCGGAACATCCCGCCGCCGATCAGGCTGTCCAGAGCAGAGGTCGGTTCTTCGGGCCTCAGGCGCCCGACCTGACGGCGCAGCCGCTCCAGTTCGGTGATGTCGCTGGTGTGCTGCAGGATGTGGGTGACGCGACCCTCGGCGTCCTTGATCGGCGTGTGAGTGCAACTCCAGTACCGATCGTCATAAATCGTCGTCCCGTCAGCCTGCGGCACCGGGATGGGATAGTGAAGCACAGCCAGATGATCGGGCTGGCCCGACGCCAGCACCTTTTGGAAGGAGGTCAGAAGCTGACGAGCGTTTTCCGTCGCTTCCTTGCCCGGTCCGGCGTCGTATTCCTGCATCACGGGTTGACCCAGCAGGTCCTCGCGCCGCCGATGGGTCACGTCGAGATAGGCCTGGTTCATGCCCGCATAGCGCAGCTGGGCGTCCAGCAGCATATAGGGGTTGGGCGAGGCGTCGAACGCGGCGACCAGATCAATTGTTTTGGCGAGTGTACGCAACCTAGCCCCCGGCTTCGCTTCCCTAACGCCAGCCAGACAGAAAGGGTGCGTGTTCCTGCCGCAAAAACTTGCAGCTTGTCCAGCGGTGGCGCTCGCCAGGAGAAATGACGAGTTCTGACATCAGCGGTCAGGCGCTGGCGCCCAGGGACTCGTTCAGGGCCCAGTACATGGGCTTGGGGCTGTAGGCGTCGTCATAGGGTAGGCCGCGGTTGACGCCGTGCGCGGCGCGCGCGCGAGCGTCGATCTGTTCGGTCAACCAGGAGAACTTGTCGGTCAGACCCCAGGTCACCACGCCGCGCACCTCGGGGAAGGCCAGCATGACGTCGAGGTAGCGGCGGGTTTCGTCCGCGACCTTCTGATCACGTGCGGTGGTCGGGGCGGCGGCTTCCGACTCCTTGACGTCCAGCTCTGTCACCGTGATGTCGAGGCCCAGATCGATCAGGGCCTTGGTCATTTCCTGCAGGCCGACCGTGTCGATCGGCCCCTTGGACAGGTCGAGGTGGGCTTGAACCCCTACGCCGTCCAGCGGAACGTTCGCCGCGCGCAGGCGACGGGCGAGGGCGACGAAAGCCTGGCGGCGGGCCTTGTCGACGGGATTGCCGTACTCGAAGCCGTAGTCGTTGATGACCAGATGGGCCTTGGGCGCATGGGTCCGCGCTTCTTCCATCGCGCGTTCGATATAGGTCGGGCCGAAGGCGCGGAAGAAGGTGTTGCGGCGCAAGTTGCGGGCGCCGGCCTGGGTGTCGATGGGCTCGTTGATCACGTCCCACTCTTCGATACGCGAGCCGTAACGGCCCAGCACGCGCGAAAAATGCTCGGACATCAGCCGCCAGTCTCGGCGTTCCAGCATCTCGTGCTTGGCCCAGTCCGGCGTGCTCTGATCCCACAGCAGGGTATGGCCGCGCACGCGCAGGCCATTGTCGTCGGCGAACGTCAGCAGATCATCGACGGGGGCGAAGTGGAACTGCCCCTTGCGCCACTCCAGCGAGTTCCACTTGAGGTGGATCTCTGGGGTCAGCACCTCGCAGTCGCGCAGAATGGCGGCGCGCAGGGCCTTGTCCTGGCGCAGATGGTCGGCGCGGGCGGCGGCGCCATAGTAGCGGCCGCCGCTGCGGGCGGCGTGAGATAGGGAGGGCAGGGCGCTGGAGGCGTCGGGCAGGGCGGCGCCTTCTCCTTCAGCCCATGCGCCATGCGGCGCAACGGCGAGCGCCGGCGTCAGCGCGAGACCGGCCAATACAGATCGTCGTGACGGAAGCGTCAGCATACTACGCCTAGCCTTCTCAAGAAGCGGAGAAGAGTAAGCGTGATCGTTAAGCTCCCCGGGGATAACGCCGGGTTAACGATTGCCGATGGGTAGTTTTAGGGCGGAATTGCAGTCGCGGTTTGGCGACCTATTCTAGGGCTAAGCTTGGCGAGGACCGTTATGCGGCCGGGATCAGAAGCTGCGGTAGAAGCCGACGCGAACATAGCCGTCGGAGTCGCGGTCATCCCCGTCGCTCAGGCCGGCCGAGATCTGGAACTCGGCCTCTTCGCCAATCTTGACGCCCAGAACGGGGCCGACGTGATAGGCGCTGTAGTTGGAATCCCCGTCGGTGGCGATTTCCAGGCCCGCGCGCAGGCGGCCCGAAGCGCCGACCGTATGGGTCAGGCTGACCATGGCGTCGTAGTCGTCGAGTTGGAAGCCGTAGGAGCCGTACCAATCAACCCGCCAGGGGCCAGCCACATGACCGCCGTCCAGGCTGACCATGACCTCGCCCTCGCCGCCGTCACGTCGATTGCCGGGGTCTGCCGGGCTGAGGTCGGTGTCGACATAGCGATAGCCGACGCCGACGCTGCCCCAGGTCGGGCCGGAGCCGTAGCGATAGATCAATTCCGCCTGTCCGCCGGTAAAGTCCGCGTCGATGGTGGTCGGGCCGCTGCGATAGTCATAGCCGCCGGTATAGACAGCCCCGCGCACCGCCCAGCCCTTGCCGTCGACAGAGCCCGGCAGGCCGACCGTCGCGCCTGCATAGGCCGAATCCGCGACGTCCAGCTTGCCGCCGGCGAAGATCGTCACATCGCTCTGCGCCGCGGCGCTTCCGGCCCAGCCGGCTGCGCCGAGGATGAGCAGGGCCGCTGCGAAGAGGGTTTTCGATGCGAAACGACGGCGATGGGCGGTCATGAACTTTCCCTGACGATAGTATCGGCGCGTCGCGTTCTCGGCGGCGCAGAGGAAGGCGCTTCAGCTAAGCTCGATCATTTTGGTTAATACTTTCAGACGACCAGTTTTCCTCGCGCCAGTTCAGCCAGACTCTCGGCGCTACGGTCGACCGGGGGCTTGGTGTGCGAGACCCAGTCGATCAGTTCCGCCATCCCGGTTTCCATGTCCCGCTCCGGCTTGAAGCCGTAGGCTTGCTCGATCCTGGAGATGTCGCCGAAGCAGTGGCGGATGTCGCCGACGCGATACTTGTTCAGCACTTCGGGCGCGATGTTCTTGCCCAGAAGGCGGGCCAGAACGCCGGCGATTTCATTCACCGAGATCGGGGTTCCGCTGCCGACGTTGAACACGTCCCAGGTCTGGCGTTCGCTGTCGAGGACGGTCGCGAAGGCGCGGGCCACGTCCTGGACGTGAACAAAGTCGCGCATCTGCCGTCCATCCTCGAACACCAGGGGCGGCTGGTCGTTGAGCAGGCGCGCGATGAAGATGGCGGCGACCCCGGTGTAGGGGTTGCTCAGGGCCTGACGCGAGCCATAGGCGTTGAACAGGCGCAGGGCCACGGTGGGGATCTGAAGCGCCCGCCCGACCGAGAGGAACATCTCTTCGTGGTCGCGCTTGTTCACCGCGTAGATGGAGTTGGGCTGCAGCAGCTTGTCTTCGGCGGTGGGGACGGGTTCCAGTTCCTCGCCGTCGATCATGACTTCCCACTGCCGGGCCTCAAGCTGGGCGTGCGAGCGGACATCGGCGGTGACGTGGGTGTTGGTCGAGGGGCGGATGTAGTCACCCTCGCCATAGATGGACATGGACGAGGCCACGGCCATGCGCTGGATCGTGTGCGGCCTTTGAGACAGCACCTCCAGCATGACGGCTGCGGTCATGACATTGTTGCGGGTGTAGTCGACGATGTTGGTCATGCTCTGGCCGACCCCGACCGAGGCCGCCAGGTGGGCCAGGTGGGTGACGCCGTCAAGCGCGGCCTCGAACACGCCCTCGTCCAGCAGGTCGCCCTTGATGCGGCGCGCGCGAGGATCGAGGTAGGTCGGCCAGCCGTCGGCGTCCATTTCGCCGTCCGCGTGGACCTGGGGCGACAGGTTGTCGAGCACGCTGACGCGATAGCCGCGCGCCAACATGGCGTCCGTCAGGTGCGAACCGATGAAGCCGGCGCCGCCCGTGATCAGGATATGCTTGTCCATGATCGATCCGCTCAATGGTCGTGGCGAAGGACGCCGTACTGATCCAGCTTGGACCGCACGAGCGTATTGTTGGCGTCGACCTTCTCGGTCCGCTGCCAGACCTGGCCGCTGTCCTTCAGGTACATGACGAAGCCGAGCGTCAGCGGAATGATCCAGACGCACCACCAGATCATCACGAAGATCGGATTGACCATCAGCATGTAGCCGATCCGCTCGCTGGTGCGCTCCAGAACCAGTCCGGTCCGCGTCCAGGTCCTCATGTAGAGCCCGACGATCAGGACGGTGAAGGCGATGATGTTGAAGATCGACAGGATCACCAGCCACAGGGGAAGGAAGTCGTCGCCGTTGAAGAAGCGCCACGCCGCCCAGATCCCCAGCGGGATGCCCAGGGTGTTCACCCACAGGGACATGCAGGGCAGGAAGTTGGTCCAGGCGCGCAGGCGCTCGCTGAAGGTGAAGTCCATCTCCTTCAAGGGCGTGCCAAGGCTCTGGAAGAAGCCGGCGACCCAGCGTTTCCGCTGCGTGATGCCTTCGCCGAAGGTTTCGGGCACCTCTTCGATCAGGGAGTTGTCGATGATGCCCAGCGTCTTGCCGTTCTTCCAGAAGCGCTCGCCGACCTCGGGGTCCTCGATGGTGATCCACGGGTGGAAGCCGCCGAGGGCGATGAGGTCATCGACCTTGAAGAACAGTCCCTTGCCCAGGACCCAGAAGGGCTGCTTGGGGTCCGACAGGTGGCCGTACTTGGCACCGTCCCAGGTCATGTGGTCGAAGGCGTGGAAGGCGGCGGGCAGGCTGGCCGTCAGATTGCCGGCGACGTTGCGCGCCTGCAGCACGTCATAGGTCTGCAGGCCGATGGCGGCGGCCTTGAAATGGTCGGCCGGCGGGCAGCTGTCGGCGTCGATGTAGTTGAGGGTCAGATTGACCTTGTCGCGATAGGTCTCGGCGACCTGATAGAGGGCGTAGATCAGTTGCCGGGTCTTCTTGGGCGGCAGATCCTTGACCCCGGCGCGCTTGCCGCGATGCCACCAGTAGGCCTTGGGGTTGGCGTCCCAGGCGTTCCAGACAGGATCCCAACGCGGGTCGCTCGTCGGCGGAACCTCGAGGATTTCGACGAAGGGGTAGGCCGCCGTCAGCCGGCTCAGGCTGGCAATGGTCTCAGTGTCGTCAGCGTTGGGAATGGCCACCACCCGATAGCGATCACGCGGATAGTCCAGCTTGGCCAGGGCGGTGAAGGTGGTCTCCATCGTGCGCTCGAGCTCGCGCAGAACCGGGTAGAGCAGGACGATGAACGGCATGTCCGCTTCGGCAGGCATGGGGGCGTCCATGTCCACGCGATTGACGCGCAGGGCGCGGAAATACATCTCGAGCAGGAAGCAGCCCAGGTAAAGCAGTTGGGATATGGCGAACAGCCAGATCAGGATCGTCGGAACGCTGTAGTTTTGCATCGAAAGGCCCGCCCAGGATTTCCGTGTTGGAGTGTCGTTCCAGTCGTTTCGTGCGTTTCTCTTAGGGTGCGTCAGGAGGCGAACGCGCTTGTCGGGCTGCGACCGCTGTTTCTCATCTCGTCCATGAAGTAGGCGATGGTCCTGGACAGGCCGTCATGCAGGGGCACCTGCGGCGACCAGTTCAGGCGCGCCAGGGCGCGTGAAATATCCGGCTTGCGTCGACGAGGGTCGTCCACCGGCAGGGGGTGATAGACGATCCTGGAGCTGGATCCCGCCATGGCCAGGATCTGCTCGGCCAGTTCATTGACCGTGGTCTCGTTGGGATTGCCGATGTTGATGGGGCCGTCGATGTCGGCGTCCGCGTTCATCAGGCGCACGAAGCCCTCGACCAGATCATCGACGAAGCAGAAGGAGCGGGTCTGCTCGCCGCTGCCGTAGATGGTGATGTCCTCGCCCAGCAGGGCCTGGACGATGAAGTTCGACACCACCCGCCCGTCGTCGGGGTGCATCCGCGGGCCATAGGTGTTGAAGATGCGCACGATCCGCGTCGTCAGTCCGTGCTGGGCGCCGAAGTCCGTGACCAGGGTTTCGGCGAAGCGCTTGCCCTCGTCATAGCAGGACCGGGGGCCGACCGTATTGACGTTGCCCCTGTAGTTTTCGGTCTGTGGATGAACTTCGGGGTCGCCGTAGATCTCTGACGTCGAGGCCTGGAAGAAGCGCGCGTGATCAGTCGCGGCCCTGTTCAGAAGATTGAGCGTACCGAGCGAGCAAGTCAGGGCCGTTTTGACACGATCATACTGATAGTGAACAGGAGACGCCGGGCAGGCCAGATTATATATTTGATCAACGGCAGGCAGATCGTCCGGAACAGGGTCGTTGATGTCGTGATGGATCAGGGTGAATCGACCCGATGATTCCAAGTGTTCGACGTTCTGCGGTCTCCCCGTATGGAAGTTGTCAATGCAGATCACCGTGTGACCATTTTCGATCAATCGCGCGCAGAGATGCGATCCAAGGAAACCTGCTCCACCAGCAACAATGATTGTTGCTTTGTCGGATTCGTAAAAGGTCTCGTTACGATTGTAGAAATGACGATTTTCAACCATCTCTTACGATCCTAAGTGATCAGGTATCTTTAATCTGTTCTGAAAAGATCTACGACTGCATTCATCTGACGCGGGAATTCCCGAAAGCGCAAGCGGCACATTAAGAACTTGTTAACCAATGGTGCGGCCATGGGTTCCGTCCGCATTTCGACGGAAATGCGGCGACGGTCCGGCGCGCGGGCGCCGGATGATCGGTGTGTGGACAGGATTGGACGCGGGGCGGACCGGAAGGCGGCGAAGCGCCTCAGGCGGTCAGGTCCGAGACGGTGGGGCCAGTCAGGCGGCTTGAACGTCCCTGACGACGGCGGTCACGCCGTGAACCAGCGGTTCGAACACATGCTCGGCCAGATGCCGCACGACCGGCGCCGCCACCCCGTCGCCGGTCAGGTGATAGGCGTCGCTGTATTGCCGGGGCAGGACGTAGCTGTCCTTCAGCCCCATCAGCCGCGCCGTCTCGCGGGCCGAGATCAGGCGCGAGCGGATGCGCCGGCCCTCGACCACCAGAATGACCTGACGGCTGGACCCGCCCGAGGGGGTGCGCAGGCAGCCGGCCACGTCGTCGAAGCGAACCTCGGCGCGCTGGACCTTGGCGCCGGTCTCATCGACGCGGGTCCGGCGATAGACGCCCCCGACCATGCGGCGCCCGGCGCGCTTGGCGGCGGCGACCTTGGCCAGGTGGACCGGCGACATCATGTCGAGCAGCTTCTTCGTCTCCGCCTGGGTGTGCCAGGCGACGCTGGTGGGGCGGTCCTCGATGATGTCGGCGAAGGTGGTGATGCGGCGCTCGGGCGTCGGCACGTTCCACCACAGCAGGTGGTCACGCACGTCATCAGGCAGGTTCCCCACCGCGCGACGCAGGGCGCGGGTGTGGAAGGGCTCGATGGGCTCCGGCGACAGCAGGTCGGGCGCGACCTCCACATCGGCGCGCACGCCGATGACGAACAGGCGCGGGCGCGACTGGGGCACGAACAGATCGGCGTTGATGACCAGGGCGCCGTAGAGATAGCCCGCCTCGGCGAAGGTCCGGCAGATGGCCTCGAAATCCTTGCCGCCGTGCGACGTCAGGGCGCCGCAGACGTTCTCGACCGCCACCATGCGCGGGGCGCGCTTGTCCTTGATCAGGCCGTGGATCAGGTCCCAGAAGGCGTAGAAGGTGCCGGACCGCTCGCCCTTCAGCCCCGCGCCGGCGCCGGCCAGCGACAGGTCCTGACAGGGGAAGGAGCCCCAGACCATGGCGGCCGTGCTCGGCAACTGGGCCGCGTCCAGGGCGCGGATGTCGCCCACCGTCAGCTCGCCGCCGGTGCCCCAGTTGGCCTGATAGGAGAAGCCCTTCTTGGCGTCGAAATCATTGGCGAACAGGCAGGTCCAGGCAGGCCCCAGACCGGCGCGGACCATGCCGCCGCCGGCGAAGAACTCGTAGAAGCTGGGGGCTGAGGGGGACGAATCGCGCATCCCGGCACTGTGGCGCAGGCGGGCCTCCATTTCCACGCTCGGCACACGCGCCCTTGACGTCAGCGGGCAGGGGGCTAGGAACCCCGGCCCCTCTCCCCGCAGGTTCTCCCCATGACGTCCGCGACGCCCGCCACCATCGGCATCGACTTCGGCACGACCAATACGGTGGTGTCGCTGACCCAAGGCGACGGCCCGGCGACCCTGGTGCGGTTCCAGGCGGACGAGAAGGATCTGTTCGCCTTCCGCTCGGCCTTGAGCTTCCAACTGCACGAGGCGCGCGATGGCGGCGCGCCCGAACGGGTCATCGAAGCCGGTCCCTGGGCCATCGAGGCCTATGTCGAGGACCCGCTGGACACCCGCTTCATCCAGTCGTTCAAGACCTTCGCCGCCAGCGCCGCCTTCACCGAGACCCGGATCGACAACCGCCGCTATCAGTTCGAGGACCTGTTGTCAGCCTTCCTGCTGCGGCTGAAGCATCACGCCGACGGGGCGATGGACGCCCTGCCGCCGCGCATCATTGTCGGCCGTCCCGTGACCTTCGCCGGGGGCAACCCAAACGAGGCCCTGGCGCTGGAGCGCTATGAGGCGGCGTTCTCTCGGCTGGGATTCACCGACATTCGCTACGCCTACGAACCCGTCGGCGCGGCCTTCTTCTTTGCGCGCGAGTTGAAGCAGGACGCCAATGTCCTGGTCGCCGACTTCGGCGGCGGCACCAGCGACTTTTCCATCGTGCGCTTTGAGCGGGCCGACGGCGCGCTGAAGTCCACGCCGCTGGCACGTTCGGGCGTGGGCGTGGCGGGTGACGCCTTCGACTATCGGATCATCGACCAGCTGGTCTCGCCGGAACTGGGCAAGGGCAGCCTGTACCGGGCCTTCGACAACCGCCTGCCGATCCCCCAGCGCTACTACAGCGCCTTTGCCCGCTGGGACCAACTGGCTCTGCTGCGCGCGTCCAAGGATATGCGCGACATTCGCGGATTGGCGACAACGGCGCTGGAGCCCGAGAAGATCGAGCGCCTGATCGAGGTGCTGGACGACAACCACGGCTACGCCCTCTATCGCGCCGTCTCGGGCCTGAAAGAGGCCCTGTCGCGCGATGAGGAAGCGGTCTTCTCCTTCGTCGCCGGATCGGTGCGGATCGAGAAGCCGGTCAAGCGCACGGACTTCGAGGGCTGGATCGCGCCGGAGCTGCAGGTCATGGAGACCGCCGTCGAGGAGGCCATGGCCCAGTCGGGTCTGGACGGGACGCAGATCGACCGCGTCTTCCTGACCGGCGGCACCTCCTTCGTGCCGGCGGTGCGCGACATCTTCATCCGCCGCTTCGGCGCTGACCGCATCGAGACCGGCGGCGAGTTCGAATCCATCGCCTCCGGCCTGGCCCTGATCGGGCGCGAGGCCGATCTGGACCTGTGGAGCCAGAAGGCGGCTTAATCCCGAACCGGCGCGCCCAACGGGAAGTGGGCGCGATAGGGCCGGGCCTCGTCCACCGCCCGCGCCATCGACGGCCGGGCCAGCAGCCGTGCGCGATAGGCTTTCAGCGTCGCGAAGCGGTCGTCGATGGGATGCGACCAATCGGCGTAGAAGAGCGCGGGCGCGGCGGCGCAGTCGGCCAGGCTGAAGCCGTGATCGGTGGCCCATTCCCGTCCCGCCAGCCGTTGGTCCAGCCAGGCGTAGGTTGTTTCCAGCATCTGCTTCGCCTCGGCCACGCCATAGGGATCGCGGTGGCCCTCGGGCCGCAGCGCGTCGGCCACCAGCTTCTGCTGCGGGCTCGAGACATAGTGGTCGAACACCCGGTCCATCATCCGCACCTCGACGGCGGCGGCCGGATCGGCGGGGATCAGGCGCGCCGGGCCGGGATGACGCACCGCCAGATGCTCGATGATGGCCGTGGCCTCGACGACCGTGCGGTCGCCGTCCTGCAAGACCGGGAACTTGCCGACCGGCCATAGCGTCTTCAGTTCGGCGAAGGCGGCCTCGCCCTCCAGCAGCCGGAACGCGAACGGCGTGTCGTTCTCATACAGCGCGATCAGCGCCTTCTGGCAGTAGGACGAGAAGGGATGGGCGTAGAGCTTCATGGGGGGCTCTTCACTACTGATCGAGAGGTATCGCCACGACCTGATATTGAACGGACGTGTCCGAGCCCCAGCAACAGGCCGCCTCGACAAAAATGATGCCGTCCACTGGATCGGAAATTTGAAGGCCTGCCCGGGGCCGAAGAATGGGAACCTCTCCCATTGTTGCGGCTGCTCCTCGCGCGCGAGCAAAGCGCTCTTGCCCCACCGCGACCCAGCCATTGAAAGTCTCCACCAAGCCAGTGAAGGGCCAGGTCTGGCCGGGACGATTGATTAGAGATTTCGGCACGACGGGCAGCGGGGCGCTGAAGACCGGCGTGATCTTGTCGTCGCAAACCCGCAGGACTTCGCCGTACCGTCCATTTAGGTGCGCCAAGCTGGCCCCAACCAATACGCAGTCTGCGTTCGCGGCGTCAGGGATGATGCCGACAATCGGGGCGCACTCGGGATTCAGCCGTCCTCCGCACAGTTGGTCGCTCGTTTCTTTCACGATGGAGACCGTGCCGGTGGACACATCAACGCGACGCAGGCCACCACCCCATTCGCCCTTGTTATAACCGACGAACAGCACGTTTCCCGTCAGGGGCGAGACGTGTGCGTAGGGTTCGAGAGATGCAGCGAGACGCAGTCGGGTGAAGCCCTGACCTGACGGAATCAACACCGTCGTTGTTGTCAGGACGCCGGGGCCTTCGGGCGTCGAGAACAAAGAGATGGGACTCCCTTCGAAATAGATGCGCCGCTCAGGCAGATCAGTATCCAGAAGGTCTCTCACTAGGCTTTCATTCGCGTTCAGGGTGACAAGCGCCCAGAGGTGCTGGCCATCGGCCATCACATCGATGGCGTCGTTAGCGGCAACCACACGTTCGCCGGTCCGTCTGTCAAATCGCACGACCTTTTTAGACGCACCGCGAAGCCAGAGATCATTCCCCTTGCCGATTCCCTCGACTATGGCGCCGCCAAGGTCAGGGTCGGTCCAGGCTCGACGAGCCTCCATGCGGACTTGCGCAAACGCATCTCCGCACGTCGCCAGAACTATGAGAACCGAAATGAGTATCGAGCGCATGGCGTCACCATGCGGTGAAAGCGCGAGCATGCCTAGAATCTTCGAGCGCAAGCGAGAAACTGGAATTTGACCCCTAAGTCTCCCGGTGCCAGATCGCGGCTCTCAGCAAGCGAGGAGCGCCCCATGACCATCACTCTGTACGGCATCAAGGCCTGCGACACGATGAAGAAGGCGCGCGTCTGGCTGGACGGGCAGGGCGTGGACTACGCCTTTCATGACTACAAGGTCGCGGGCGCCAACAAGGCCGATCTGGAGCGCTGGATCGCCGAGCATGGCTGGGAGACGGTGCTGAACCGCGCCGGGACCACCTTCCGCAAGCTGCCGGACGCGGACAAGGCCGACCTGAACGCCGACAAGGCCATCGCCCTGATGCTGGCCCAGCCGTCGCTGATCAAGCGGCCGGTGCTGGACCTGGGCGACGGGCGCACGCTGGTCGGCTTCAAGCCCGAACGCTACGCCGAGGCATTTTCCGCCTAATCCTCTACTGCGGTTTCCGGGCGGTCGTGGCCGTCGGCGCGCTCGGTGATCCACTGGCCTGACGTATCCTCGAACTCGATCCACGAGGTGCGGTCCGGCACCTGCTGCTCGCGCGACACGGCGACAGCGGCGGCGCGCGCGGCGTCATGGGTGGCGAAGGTCTCGGAGAAGCTGTCGCCCAGCTTGTAGGCCCAGCCGCCGTCGTGGGGGACGATGCGATAAACGATACGGGTCACGCGTTTTCCTTCAGGCGAGGGCCGTTGGCGACAGGCGTCGACGGCGGGACAAAAGCTGTAAGGTCACGCCGAGGATCAGCAGGACCAGCAGGGTCAACTGAAAGCCGACGACCAAGGGGTCTTCGACGCCAGAGGCGACCAGATCGCCCGCCGGCAGCCGGGTCAGGGTCTCGGTGACGCTGGGCAGCAGCAGGGTGAAGTATGAAATGCTCAGCGCGATGGTCTCGATCGACCAGCGATAGCGGGCCACGGGCTTGATGAACCCGACCGTCGCCCCGACCGTCAGCGAGATAAGGCTGAGTGCGGCCACGGCGGCCCCGGGCGGCGACTTGATGACGAAGATGGCCGAGATGGCCCCGATGAACATAAAGCCCAGATAGGCCTTGCCCATCCGCGTGGCGGGATCGATCCGCCCATGCATCAGCAGCAGGATCAGGCCGATGGGGACGGCGGGCAGGCTGCCGAGCGTATGAAACCAGCCCAGCGCAGACAGTTGGGGCAGCATGGCGGACACCTCAGGGTCAGGAGGAAGGATCAAGGCCACTGCACGCGCGAACGACGCCGCTTCGACACCGTTGATCGACCGCGGGCCGCTGTCGAGTCACGCTGTGGTGACAGCGGCCGTTGCCTTACAAAGAGTTCATGCGCGATCCTGCATCTGATCGGCGCCCTCATCACCTCTTGTTATCAGAAGGCCGCAGCGTCACGCTCGGCTCCACTGTTCAAGAAGGGGCGAAACCCATGGAAGAGTTCATTCCCGTTGCATTCTTCATCATGATCGGTGCGATCGTGATCGTGCCGAGCTGGCTGAAGAGCAAGGAGCGCAAGGAGATGCAGGCGACTTTGCGCTCGGCCATCGAAAAGGGCCAGCCGCTGCCGCCGGAAGTCATCGACTCGCTGAGCAAGGACAACATCAAGCCCCCGGCGTCGGCGGCGCGCGACCTGCGGGTCGGCGTCATCCTGCTGGCGGTCAGCCTGGGCGTCGCCCTCTTTGGCTACATGGTCAGCTTCGCCGAGATGGACGCCTTCTATCCGATCGCCGGCAGCGCCGCGGTGCCCGGCATGATCGGTCTGGCCTTCATTGTTCTGAGCATCTTCAACAAGAACAAGGGTTGAGGCGGGCCGGGAGGGGAGACCGTCATGGCCAAGCCTTTACGCGATCTGCACGATGTCGAGCTCGCCGCCCTGTCGGCGGCGGGCGGGCGTCGCGAGTTCGGGGAACTGGTGCGTCGCCACAGTCCGGCGGTGCGCGGCCTGCTGCGTCGGATGGGGGCGCAGCCCGCCCTGGCCGACGACGTGGCCCAGGACGCCTTTCTGCTGGCGTTCGAGAAGTGCGCCGAGTTCAGGGGCGAGGGGACCTTCGGCGCCTGGATCAAGCGGATCGCCGCCCGTCTGTATCTGAAACGTCGCTCGAAGGACGCCCGCTACGTGGCCGAGGTCGAGAACGACGAGATCGCGCCTCATGTCGACAGCGCCGGGCGCATGGATCTGGACGAGGCGATGAAGGGGCTGACTGAACCGGAGCGCCTGTGCGTCTCCCTGTGCCACGGGGCGGGCCTGTCCCATCCCGAAATCGCGGCCGCCATTAATTTGCCGCTTGGAACGGTGAAATCTCATGTCAAGCGTGGTCTGGATAAACTTCGGGCCCGGCTCCAACCGGAACCGGTTGCTCACGGGAGCGCGTCCCATGTCGGTTGATGAGTTCGACCCTGCCATCGAGCGCCTGTTCGCCAAGGCTCCGGCCTTTGCCGATTCGGCCCAGTTCGAGGCTGCCCTGGCGGCGAAGCTGAATAAATCCTCGCGTTTCCGGACCGTGGCCCTGTCGATTGCGGGGCTGGTCGGCGGCGTCATCGCCGTGCGCGAGGTTCTGAACGTCAATTTCAACTTCACCGAGTCGTCGGCGTCCGCATCGACGGGCGCGCAGCCTGTCGTTCAGGGATTGAGCATGGCGGGCGTGGATGGCGCTCAGGCCGTCCAGTCCTTGCTGGATCGGGTCGGTCTGGCCGGGGTGGATATGAGCTCCATGGGCGGAATGCAGATGTTCTGGGCCACGGCCGGGGTTCTGGTCGCGCTGCTTGCGGCCGGGGTCGTGAAGCTGTCGCAGGAAATCTGAGCGCCGTTTTCCTGCCGAAGTCGCGACCTACTGCTGAAATTTCAGGTCGCGGCGCAAACGCCTGCGTTGCGGGCAGGACGACGACCCTCTAGGGTCGCGCCGGTTTAGCGACCAGTCTTGGCAGCGGTTTTTGGGGCGACGTTTCGTGGTTGATGTCTTCGAACAGGTCGAGGAGGAGCTTCGCTCCGATCGATACAAGCGTATGGCCCGCACCTGGCTGCCGATCGGCGCAGGTCTGCTGGCGGTCGCCCTGGTCGCCGCCCTGGGCTGGTGGGGCTGGCAGAGCTATGTGACGAATCAGGCCGACAAGGCCTCTGCCGCCTATGATCGCGGCATGATCGCCCTGCAGGCCAATAATCCGTCGGGCGCTGACGCCGCCTTCGCCGAAGCCGCCAAGTCGGGCAACGGCGCCTACAAGGCCTTGGCCCTGATGCAGCAGGCTGGAATCGCCGTTTCTGCCAACAAGACCGAGGATGCGGTCAAGCTGTTCGACGACGCCGCCAAGGCCGCTGGCGATCCGATCATCGCCGACGCCGCCGCGATCAAGGCTGTCTTCCTGCTGATGGACACCGCTCCGCTGGCCGATATCCAGAAGCGCCTGGAGCCTCTGGCGAACGACAAGCGCCCGCTGCACGCCTTCGCGCAGGAAGCCCAGGCCATGGCCCTGCTGCAGCATGGCAAGACCGCCGAAGCGCGTCAGATCTTCGTTCAGCTGCAACTGGGTCAGAACGTGCCGGACGACATCCGCCAGCGCGCCCAGGCGGGCGTGCAGGCGGTTGATTCGGGCACTGCGCCTGCTCTGGCCGACATCGTTCGCGCCGCCGTGGCCCTGCCGACGCCGACTGCGGCGCCCGCCGTCGCTGCGGCTCAAGCTCCGGCCGCTCCCGTATCTGGGGAAGCGGCGCCCGCCGCCGCTCGCCCGTAATCGACGCTTTCAGGACGCCCCGCATGAACCGAACGCTGAAAGTCGCCCTGCTGTGCGGTCTGGCCATGACCGTCGCTTCCTGCGGCACGGTGCGCAGCGCCTTGCCGTTCGGCCTGGGCGGACAAAAGGAAGACACCGCCAAGGCGACCGAAGGTCAGCGCATCTCGATCCTCGAGTTCGAACAGCAGTTGGCCCCGTCGGCCGCTCTGTCGGGCCGTGACTTCTTCCTGCCGGGACCGCAGGCCGCGACGGCCTGGACCCAGCCCGGCGGCAACGCCGAGAACGCGGTCGAGCACGTCATCGCCGCCCCTGAGTTCACGGTCGCGTGGAAGCGCAACATCGGCGCCGGCTCCAGCAAGACGCGTCAGGTCATGGCGCCCGTCGTGGCCGACAACGGCAAGGTCTTCGTTCTGGACGGCGAGGCTGGCGTGACCGCCGTCGACGCCGGCACGGGCGCGGTCCTGTGGAAGGCTGACGTCAAGGTCGACGAGACCGACCGCGGTTCACGCTTCCTGGGCATCGGCTTCGGCGGCGGTGCAGGCGGTGGCGGCTTCGGCGGCGGCGTGGCCGTAGGCAGCGGCAAGGTCTTCGTCTCTTCGGGCTATCGCTCCATGACGGCGCTGGACGCCGCGACGGGTGCGGTGGTCTGGACGTCTAAGGTCGATCTGCCGATCCACGGCGCGCCGACGGTGCAGGGGCAGCGCGTCTTCGTCATCGACGTCGACAACCAGCTGATCGCCTTCAATGTGAATACGGGCCAGCAGGACTGGTCCTATCGCGGCATCACCGAGCCGGCCCGCATCATGCGCGCCTCCAGTCCGGCGGTCAGCGGCGACACTGTTCTGGCGCCCTTCTCCTCGGGTGAACTGGTGGCGCTGCGTGCGTCGAACGGCCAGCCCGTCTGGCAGGAAGTCCTGTCACGCACCAGCCGCACCAGCGCCCTGTCGGAAATCCGCGACATCGCCGGTCGTCCGGTCGTCAGCCGCGGCTTCGTCTACGCTATCAGCCAGTCGGGCGTCCTGCAGTCGATGGACATCCGCTCGGGTCAGGCCAAATGGTCGCTGCCGGTCGCCGGCGTCAATGCCCCTCTGCCGGTCGGCGACGTCGTCTATGTCGTGTCCAAGGCGGGCGAACTGACCGTGGTCAACCGCGACTCGGGCCAAGTCTACTGGACCCGCGACCTGAACGAGGGCCGCGTCCGCAAGGAAGGCGGCGTCCTGGGCTTCGGCAAACGCACCGTGCGTCCGACCTGGTCGGGTCCGATCCTGGCCTCGAACCGTCTGGTGCTGGTCAATTCGGACGGCGAGGCCGTGGCCTTTGATCCGAAAACGGGCGCGCAGCAGTCCAGCGTCCGGCTGGGCGCGGCGGCCTATATCGCTCCGGCCGCCTACAACGGCGCCCTCTATGTCCTGACGGACAAGGGCGAACTGGTCAGCATCCGCTGATCTTTTTTCTGAATTTGAGTTAGAAAGCCGACATGGCTCTAAAAGTCGCCATCGTCGGCCGGCCCAACGTGGGCAAGTCGACACTGTTCAACCGACTCGTCGGCAAGCGTTTGGCGCTGGTCGATGACCGCCCGGGCGTGACCCGTGACCGTCGCTACGCCGACGGCAATATCGGCGACATGGACCTGACGCTGATCGACACGGCCGGCTACGAAGACGTCACCGACGAAAGCCTTGAAGCGCGCATGCGCGAACAGACCGAGGCGGCAATCGAGGACGCCGACGTCATCCTGTTCACCATGGACGCCCGCGAGGGCGTGACCCAACTGGACCGCATCTTCGCGGACCGCCTGCGCAAGGTGCACAAGCCGGTCATCCTGCTGGCCAACAAGTCCGAGAGCCGCGAAAGCTCGGGCGGCGTGGGTGAGGCCCACAGCCTGGGCTTCGGCGAACCGGTCGCCATTTCGGCCGAGCACGGCGAGGGCATGGCCGACCTGTATCAGGCCCTTGTGGTCGCTTCCGAAGATGTCTTCATCGAGGAAGAGGAAGAGACCGACAAGCCGATCCGCATCGCCATCATCGGCCGCCCGAACGCGGGCAAGTCGACGCTGATCAATCGTCTGCTGGGTGAAGACCGCCTGCTGACCGGTCCCGAGGCCGGCATCACGCGCGACTCTATTTCGGTCGATTGGGAATACGAAGGCAAGGCGATCCGCTTCGTCGACACCGCCGGGATGCGCCGCAAGGCCCGCGTCCAGGAGAAGCTGGAGAAGCTGTCGGTCGCCGACACCATCCGCGCCATCACCTTCGCCGAGGTTGTCGTGCTGGTGATGGACAAGGACGACGCCTTCGACACCCAGGACCTGCAACTGGCCGACCTGGTCGAGCGCGAAGGCCGCGCCCTGGTCTATGTCGCGTCGAAGTGGGATCTGGAAGAAGAGCCCCAATCCAGGATGGCCGAGCTGAAGCGCCTGGCCGAGGACAAGCTGCCGCAATTGAAGGGCTCTCCCTTCGTGGCCCTGTCGTCGCACAATGGACGCGGCGTGGATCGGCTGATGCCGGCCATCATCAAGGCCTATGAAACCTGGTCGGTGAAGGTCAAGACCAAGGACCTGAACACCTGGCTGTCCATGGCCACCCAGAGGCACCCGCCGCCCGCCGTCGACGGCAAGCGGGTGAAGCCGAAATACATGGCCCAGACCAAGGCCCGTCCGCCGACCTTCGTGCTGATGGCCAGCCGCGCCGGCGACATGCCCGAGCACTACAAGCGCTATCTGGTGAACAGCCTGCGCGAGAGCTTCGATCTGCCCGGCACGCCGATCCGGCTGACGGTCAAGTCCGGCTCGGCCAATCCCTATGCCGAGGGCGGCGCCAAGTCCGGTCCCGAGCGTTACAAGGGTACGGCCAAGACCGCGCCGCGCAAGGTGCTGAAGGCCGAGAAGGCCGCGGAGGCCCTGTCCAATCTTCCCGGCAAGGCGCTGGAGCAGAAGAAGTCAGGCATCAAGCCCAAGGTGAAGGCCCTGGGCGGTTTGAAAGCCGGCGCCAGCAAGAAGGCTGGCCAGAGCATCGCGGTCCAGAAGGGTGCGCGCGGCGGCGCCCGACAGGTCTCCCGTTCTGGCCGCATCCGCACCGGTCAGAAGCACGCGCCCAAGAAGTAGGGCGCGCAGTCTGGGAAAAATCAGGGCGAGCGGTCAGCGACGACGGCTCGCCCTTTTTCTTTTTCGTGGCTCAACGGCGTAGACGGGTCGAGATGCTTCGACGGTCAGGCGGGCCCTCGTCGTGTCCTGCGCGTCCGCGTGTTCGCCGGAACGACGCGGGCTGGGGAGTCCTGATCGCCGATGACCGCCTTTAGCGCCAGGGCCACGAACAGCACCCACCGGATGTTGTGCCAGTTCATGGTGATGCTCTCGGTCAGCATGGTCAGCGTGTAGGCCGTCATCATCGGCATCAGCAGCCAGCCCGATGGCCGGGCGTAGGCCGCCCACAGGGCCCGCCCCCACATCTCGATCATCCAGGCCGCAAGCAGGATGACGCCGGGTATGCCCAGGGCCAGATAAACTTCCAGCCAGCCGCTGTGGGCATGGGCGGCGCTGAACTTGGCTTCGTGGGCGATCCAGGCCTTGGCCCCCCCGGGCGAGGCGTCGTCCCAGACCACGCCGTAGCCGAAACCGGTCCACAGTCGCTGCTGCATCTGGTGCATGATGCCGCTCCAGATCTCCGTGCGTCCGGTCAGGGTGGCGTCCTTGCCGAGCAGGTCGAAGATCAGATCGCTGCGCGTGGCGACGATCAGGAGGGCGGCGCAAACGACCACGACAGCCAGCCACGTGCCGACGATAGCGCGCTTCGGCCCGGCCTGAACAAGGGCGACGAAGCCCATGCTGGCGAAGGACAGCACCAGCACAACCAGCCCCGTCTTGGAGGTCGACAGGAGCACGAGGGCCGAGGCGATGGCGGCGCAGACCAGCCACAGCCGACGTCGCTGCGGGACCATGACGGCGGCGGCGGTCATGCAGATGGCCGCCAGCCCCATGTTCTCGCCGAGGGCGTTCTTTTCCAGCCAAAGGCCGCGCCAGGCCCCCGGGAAAAGTTCATGCATTCGGCCCCAGTCAGGCAGCAGGGCGCCGAGGAAGAGAGAGGCGACCATCATCACGGCCATGGCAGAGGCGAGAATCTCGGTCAGCGTGGCCCAGCGCCAGCGCGCCGCCAGCGCCACGCCGCCCAGGGTGGTGAATACAAGGGCGAACACCCGGCGCAGCGTCACGTCCGGCATGATCGACCAGGCCACCGAGGCGGTCGTCAACAGCAACAGCAGGATCAGCAGGGGAGAGCAAGCAAGCGCCCTCAGCGCCCTGCCGGGCCGGATCAGAAACAGTCCGACCGCCAGGGCATAGGCGGGGTAGAAGCCGTTGCGCAGGAAGTCGGCGGACCTCAGACCATAGCCGGTCATCGGCGCAGCCCAGGCCTGGGAATAGATCAGAACGATCAGCACCGAGGCCAGAAAGGCCAGGATGTCGCCATAGGGGGTCGCGCGCGCCACGGGGGCGGGACGCGACGTCGCATCAGGCGTCAATCGAAGGTTTGGCCTCGTCGGTCCTGATAGTCGTCCCCCCGGCGACTGGATCGACATGGACGAGCCTAGACCAGGGCGTCCGCCGACCGGCCCAGCTTCCAATCCTTGAAGCTGATGGTCAGGGGCGGGGTGAGGTCGGGGCGGGCCAGTTCGACCATCAGGGGGCCGATCTCCGAAGGATGGGGCAGGACTTCGGGATCTTCGCCCGGGAAGGCCTGGGCGCGCAACTGGGTGCGCATACGGCTCGGATCGACCACGGCGACGCGGATGGGCGTGCTTTCGACTTCGTCGGCCCAGCATTTCACCAGGTTCTCGGCCCCGGCCTTGGTGGCGGCGTACATGCCCCAGAAGGCGCGCGGGTCAGCAGCGACGCTGGTGGTCAGATAGATGGCGCGCCCGGCGTCCGAGGCGCGCAGCAGCGGTTCCAGCGAGCGGATCAGGCGATAGACGCCTGTGAAATTGATCTTCTCGACCTTGGCGAACTCGCGCGGTTCGGCGTGGGCGACCGGCGTAAGGCCCGACGGGCCCATGGTCGCGGCAGCCTGAACCCAGATGTCCAGCTTGCCGAAACGTTCGAACAGGGCGCCGCCCAGACGATCAATGGCGCCGCCATCGACCAGGTCGAACGGGACCAGGGTGGCGTGCTGGCCGGTGGCGGCGAAGATGGCGTCGTCCAGCTCTTCCAGACCGCCTTGGGTACGCGCGGCGGCCACGACGTGGGCGCCGGCCTTGGCCAGAGCCAGGGCGGTCTCGTAACCGATGCCGCGCGAGGCCCCGACGACCAGGGCGATGCGATTGGCGAGGGGGAGGGAAGCGTGTTCGGACATGGCCCGCTGATAGCGCGCCCCGACGTCGGGCGAAAGGCTCAGCCTCGCTTCAGTATCCCGGCGCCGGTTGCCATAGGCTGAAGCTGACGCCCTGATCGTCACTGGCGATGGCGGACAGGCCCGACGGGCTCTCGGCCGGCATGGCCGCGTGTCCACCCAGCGCCCGGACGCGGTCGCAGGCGGCGTGAATGTCGTCCACGCGGAAGTAGAGATGCGAAAAGGCCCGGTGCTCGCCCTTGGTGATTCCAAAGGCCGGGTCCGAGTCCTTCACATGGGCATAGGCCGGGTGCGAGGCGGCTTCGTCGAAGGTCCAGTCGAACAGGCCCGCGTAGAAGGCGCGGGCCCTTTCGATGTCAGGGGTGTCGAGGGTGAAGTAGCCGAGCTGGATCATACCGCCTTAAGCGGTCACCAGCAGGGAAAGTTGCCCGCCCTTCGCATCGCGGCCGCCTTCTTCGATTTCGCGGTCCAGCAGGCGGGTGGGATAGTCGCCGGTGAAATAGTGGTCCGTGAACTGTGGATTGGCGGCGTCACGCGGCCCGGCGCCCAGAGCGTCGTAGAGGCCGTCGATGGACAGGAAGCCGAGCGAATCGACCTCCAGGATGGCGCGCATCTCGTCCATAGTGTGGGTCGCGGCCATCAGTTGCGTCCGCTCGGGCATGTCGATGCCGTAGAAGTCGGGGAAGAGGATCTGCGGGCTGGCCGAGCGTAGGTGAACCTCCTTGGCGCCGGCCGCGCGCACGGCGCGAACCAGCTTCAGCGAGGTGGTGCCGCGAACGATCGAGTCGTCGATCAGGACCACGCGCTTGCCTTCCAGCGCCGAACGGTTGGGGCTGTGCTTCATGCGCACGCCCTTTTGCCGGGCGCCCTGGCTGGGCTGGATGAAGGTGCGGCCCAGATAGTGGCTGCGGATGATGCCCACTTCGTACGGAATGCCGCTTTCTTGCGCGTAGCCGAGAGCGGCAGGCACGCCCGAGTCCGGCACAGGCACGACAATGTCTGCCTCGACCTCGAACTCGCGCGCCAGACGACGGCCCATTTCCTTGCGGACGTTGTAGACCGAGCGGCCGTTCACCACGCTGTCGGGGCGGGCGAAATAGACATACTCGAACAGGCAGGGACGGGCGGCGCGGGCGGGGAAGGGCTTGATCGAGGTCAGGCCGTCCTCGTCGATCACGACGACTTCGCCGTGTTCGATGTCGCGGATGAAGGTGGCGCCGATGGTGTCTAGCGCGCAGGTCTCGGAGGCCAGCACCCAGGCCTCGCCCACCTTGCCCAGCACCAGCGGGCGGATGCCCAGCGGGTCGCGCGCGCCGATCATCTTGTAGCGGGTCTGGGCGACCAGGGCGTAGCCGCCTTCGATCCGGCCCAGGGCGTCGATGAACCGGTCGACAATCTTGGCCTTACGGCTGCGGGCGATCAGGTGAAGGATGGCCTCAGAGTCCGAGGTGGACTGGAAGATGGCGCCTTCAGAGACCAGCTGCGCGTGCAGGTATTTGAAATTCGTCAGGTTGCCATTGTGGGCGATGGCGATGCCGCCCTGGTCCAGATCCGCGAACATGGGCTGGATGTTGCGCAGGAAGCTGCCGCCGGCGGTGGAATAGCGGGTGTGGCCGACCGCAGCGCCGCCGGGCAGGCGGGTGGTCAACTCGGCGTTGCCGAAGGCCTCGCCGACGAGGCCCTGATGGCGCTCGGTGTAGAAGCGTTCGTCGCTGACGCTGGCGATGCCGCAGGCTTCCTGGCCCCGATGCTGCAGGGCGTGCAGGCCCAGTGCGACGATGGAGGAGGCTTCATTCTCGGGCGCGCCCCAGACGCCGCAGACACCGCATTCCAGCCGCAGCTGGTCATCCTCCGGCTCGCGCCAGTGTTCGCGGTGAACGATGGGATCGGCGATATGGTGGCGCATCGTCAGGCTCCGATGACCGGGACAGGATAACTCAGGCGGCGGCGCCGCGCACGTAGTCCGCCATTGCGTCGAGGGCAAGGCTATTGATCGGAAAACCCTTCGCGGACGGAAGAACCGACTACGGGAGTCAAGGCGTCGGCACCCTTTCCAAGAGTCGGCAGGACGACCTGAATGGCCTTGGCCGAGCCTTCGCTGACGGGCGACAGGGCCGCTTCCGTCAGCCAGCGCGGGGGATTGTCGGTCATCACGCCCATGATGGTCAGATGCACCGCCCCGATCAGGGCCAGGGCTCGCAGGGCGCCCAGCGCCAGACCGAAGATCTGATCAAAGGCGCCGAGCGCATTGCCGCGCGCGCCCTTGGAAATCGCCGCGCCGAGCAGGCGCAGGCCAAAGTAGAGAATCAGGAAGGTCAGGCCCACGGCCAGCACCGAGCCAGCCCAATCTGGGTCGACCAGCGAGCGTCCGAACGGGGCGGTCCAGGGCAGGGTGATCAGGGCCAGCAGCCCCGCCAGGAAAAAGCTGAAGAAGGCCGTCAACTCCCGCACGCCGCCCCGGAACCAGCCGGCGGCGCCGGAGGCCAGAAGCACAAGGATGACAAAGACGTCGTAGCCGGTCACGCGCGCTGCAATTCCTGAAGGAGAAGAGGCCGCCTCAATAGCGGTTTTGCGAGATTCGCTCGACCACCTCGGTCAGCAGGCCGGCGGTTGTCAGGGCCACGTCGCCCTTCTTGACCTTGTCCTTGGCCTGGGCCGGGGCCAGGGCGCGATCGAAGCCCAGCTTCTTGGCCTCCCTCAGCCGCGCCTCGGCGCGATTGACGGCGCGGACCTCGCCCGACAGGCCGATCTCGCCGAAGACGACGCAGCCCTGAGGCAGGGGCTTGTCCAGCGCGGAACTGATCAAGGCGGCGGCGGCGGCCAGGTCGGCGGCGGGTTCGTTGATCCGCAAGCCGCCGGCGATGTTCAGATAGACGTCCTTGTCCCCGAAGCCGAGGCCGCAGCGGGCCTCCAGCACGGCCAGCAGCATGGCCAGCCGGCCGTTGTCCCAGCCGACGACCGCCCGGCGCGGCGTGCCATAGGCAGAGGGCGCGACCAGGGCCTGAATCTCCACCAGAACGGGTCGTGAGCCCTCGATCCCGGCGAAGACGGCGGCGCCCGGGGCGCGGTCCTTGCCTTCGCCCAGGAAGAGGGCGGACGGGTTGGTGACTTCACGCAGGCCGACGTCGCTCATCTCGAAGACGCCGATCTCGTCCGTGGCGCCAAAGCGGTTCTTGCCCGCGCGCAGGATGCGGAAGGGATAGCCGCGCTCGCCTTCGAAGCTGAGGACGGCGTCGACCATGTGCTCGACCACGCGCGGTCCGGCGATCTGACCGTCCTTGGTGACGTGGCCGACCAGGACGATGGCCGGGCCGCCGTCCTTGGCCAGCCGCACCAGTTCGGCGGCGCAGGCGCGGACCTGGGTCACCGAGCCGGGCCCAGCCTCGTGGGCGTCGGACCACAGGGTCTGGATGGAGTCGATGATGACGATGTCGAACTTGTCGCGCTTCAGCGTCGTCAGGATTTCGCGCAGGGCCGTCGCGGACGCCAGCGACACGGCGGCGTCGGCCACCCCCATGCGCTTGGCGCGGGCGCGGATCTGCTCGATGGCTTCTTCGCCAGAGATATAGGCCACGTGGGCGCCGTTGCGGGCGGCCTTGGCCGTGACCTCCAGCAGCAGGGTCGACTTGCCGACGCCGGGGTCGCCGCCCAGCAGGATGGCCGAGCCTGGCACCACGCCGCCGCCGCAGACACGGTCGAACTCGGTGACGCCGGTGACGATACGCGGCGGCTCGGGCGTGTCGGATTGCAAGGTCTCGAACTGCAGGCCGCGTCCGCGCGACGTCGAGGCGGGCTTCATCGCGCCGGGCGGGGCCGACTTGGACTCCTCGGCCAGACAGTTCCATTCACCGCAGGCCGAGCATTGGCCCGCCCATTTGGAATGAACCGCCCCGCAGGACTGACAGACATAGAGAAGGGTGTCGCGCGCCATGACCCTGACCTAGCAGGAATCGCGGCGCGGGCGAGGGGCCATGCGTCGGGCTACGTCCAGTTCTGACGCAGGGCGACGCGCGCGGGTTGCATTGGGCCTCATATGCCCGTCATCCTGCCAAGCTATAGCGTCGTTACGACTCAACCCCCGCCGAGGCCTTCATGACCGCTCCGAACCCGCCCGCCATCGATCCGGGCCTCGTCGCCCGCGTGCAGAACATCCTGATGCGGCCCAAGCTGGAATGGCCGGTCATCGAGGCGGAATACGCCACGACGCGCAGCCTGTTCGCCCGCTACGCCATGATCCTGGCCGCGATCGGTCCGGTCGCCAGCTTGATCGGCGGGCAGTTGTTCCCGATCCACATCTTCGGCTCGGTGATGCGCACGCCGATGATCGGCGGCCTGCTGGGCGCCATCGTCACCTGGGGTCTGTCGCTGGTGTCGGTCTTCGTTCTGGGCCTGATCATCGACGCCCTGGCCCCGACCTTCAACGGCACCAAGGACAAGGTGCAGTCGATGAAGGTCGCCGTCTATTCGATGACGGCGGCGTGGACGGCCTCGATCTTCAATCTGTTCCCGGCCCTCGCCTGGCTGGGCGGACTGCTGGGCCTCTACGGCTTCTACCTGCTCTACCTCGGCCTGCCGACCGTGATGAAGGCGCCGCAGGACAAAGCTCTGGCCTACACCGCCGTGGTCGTTATCTCGGCCATCGTGCTGTGGATGGTGGTCAGCGCCATCGCCGCCGCTGTCGTGGCCAGCTTCGTGGTCGGCACGATCGGTCTGGGCGCGATGGCGCTGAGCTAAGGTCTAGCCGACATAGAGGCGCGGCACGCGCGGCGTGATCGATGTCAGCATTTCATAGCTGATGGTTCCCGCCGCCGTCGCCGCGTCGTCCACCAGACGGTTGGCGCCGAAGATCTCGACCGTGTCGCCGGCCGCCACGTCCAGACCGGTAACGTCCACCGCCAGCACGTCCATCGACACCCGGCCGATGATGGGGCGAAGCTCGCCCGCGACCCAGACCTGACCGCGCGGGCTGTTGCTGCGCATGACGCCGTCGGCATAGCCGGTGCCGCAGGTCGCCACGCGCATCGGCGCCTCGGCGCGATAGCCCTGCGAATAGCCCACTGTCTCGCCCGCCGGCACGTCGCGCACCTGCATGATCTGGGCGTTCAGCGTGGCCACCGGGGCGATGCGGCTGTCGGGCTTGCCCTCCGGTCCGCCGCCGAACAGGCAGATGCCGGGACGGGCCACGTCAAAGGCGAAGTCCGGCCCCAGGAAACAGCCGCCCGAGTTGGCGAAGGACCGCGTCACGCCCGGATAGCGCGTGACCGCCGCGGCATAGGCGTCGCGCTGGGCGCGGTTCAGCGGGTTAGCCGGTTCGTCAGCGCAGGCCAGGTGGGTCATGACCAGCTCCAGCCCCTCGAAAGGCTCGGGCGCGTCCTCGACGCGGAAGCCCAGTCGGTTCATGCCGGTGTCCAGCTGCAGGCCGCAGGCGCCGCCGCCCGCCGCCGTCCAGGCTGCGATCTGACCAGGCTGGTTCAGCACGGGGCGCAGGTTGGCCGCCTTGATCATGGCCGCCGACGACCCGTGGCAGCCGTCCAGCACATAGATGACCGGCTCAGGCCCGATCGCCTCACGCAGCAGCACCCCCTCGGCCGCCCGCGCCACGAAGAAGGTCCGCGCCCCCTCGGCCATCAGCCGCTTCGCCACGGCGGCGGCGCCCAGGCCGTAGCCGTCCGCCTTGACGACCGGATTGACCGGCACGCCGGTCAGGCCCTGCAGGGTGTGGAAATTGCGCGCAAGGGCGCCAAGGTCGACGGTGAGGGAGGCGGGGAGGGACATGGAGACCTTATGCCGCAAGATTCATGCGGCGCCACGACCCCTGAGCCGAATTACTCGGGAATATCCGCATAGGCGCCGTAGCGATCATCGTGGGCCAGGTTGCCGAAGCGGACGGTGTCCGCGTCGAAGGCCAGTTTGACGATGCCGATGGGGCCGTGGCGCTGCTTGCCGATGACGACCTCGGCCTGGCCTTGCAGGCGGTCCATGTCCTGCTGCCATTGCAGGTGCTCTTCGGTGCCTTCGCGCGGTTCGGCACGGCCCAGGTAGTAGCTTTCGCGATAGACGAACATGACGCAGTCGGCGTCCTGCTCGATCGAGCCGGATTCCCGCAGGTCGGACAGTTGGGGCCGCTTGTCTTCGCGCTGCTCGACCTGACGCGACAGCTGCGACAGGGCGATTATCGGCACGCCCAGTTCCTTGGCCAGGGCCTTCAGACCGCCGGTGATCTCGGACACCTCCTGCACGCGGTTCTTCTGGCCGCCGCCTTCGCCCGTCGTCACCAGCTGCAGGTAGTCGACGATGATCAGGTCCAGGCCGTGCTCCATCCGCTTCAGCCGTCGCGCGCGCGCCGCCAGCTTTGAGATGGAGATGCCGCCGGTGGCGTCGATGTAGAGGGGGCTCTCGCCGATCTCGACCGCCGCGTCGCGCAGCTTGCCAAAGTCCGAGGCGTCGATCTCGCCCTTGCGCAGCTTGTCCGACGACACGCCGGACGCATCGGCCAGGATACGCATGGCCAGCTGCTCGGCGCTCATTTCCAGCGAGTAGAAGGCCACGACCCCGCCGTTGACCGTCTTGCGGCCCTCCGGCGTCGGTTCCCACTGATAGGCGCGGGCGACGTTGAAGGCCATGTTGGTGGCCAGAGCGGTCTTGCCCATCGACGGACGGCCCGCGAGGATCAAAAGGTCGGACGGGTGCAGGCCGCCTAGCTTGCGGTCCAGGTCGACCAGGCCGGTGGCCAGACCGGCCAGCTTGCCTTCGCGCTGATAGGCTTCGCCCGCCATTTCGACGGCCCCGGCCAGGGCGGTGGAGAAGTTGACGAAGCCGGACGAGGGCTTGCCCGTCTCGGCCAGCGAATAGAGGGTCTGTTCGGCCTGTTCGATCTGCTCGTCGGCGGGCGTGTCCGGGTTGGGCGCCTCCTTGATCATCTCGCCGCCGATGCGGATCAGGTCGCGGCGCAGGGCCAGGTCATAGATGACGCGGGCGTAGTCAGGCGCATTGGCCGCCGGGGGCGCGCGATCGACCAGATCGGCCAGGTAGCGCAGGCCGCCGAATTCATGGAAGGCAGGGTCCTGCTTGAAGCGCTCCATCAGGATGGTTGGCTCGGCCAGCAGGCCCTGACGGATGTGGTCCTCGATCGCGTCGAACAGCCGCTGATGGAAGGGTTCGTACATGTGCGAGCCGCGCAGGCGGTCGCTCAGCCGCTCGAACACGGCGTTGTCGAACATCAGCGAGCCCAGCAGCGCCTGCTCCGCCTCCAGGTTGTGGGGCATGGACGAGACGGAGACCTGATCGGCGTTTCCGTAGGGCATGGGAGCGAAGGCGTTCATTGAAATACGCATAGCCCTAACCGGCTCTTGCGTCAGATGCGGCCGTCGCTGTCATGGGGACCATCCGACGCCGTCTGTGGACGGTCCTGAAAACCCCTGATGGATCAGCGGTGGTCAGGAAGGGCAGGGATGCTCCGCCGCCATCCATTCCCGCACGGCCTGGGTCACGCTGATGTTGCGGCGCGCCTGGGGGATGGCGTTAAACCGAGCCAGCAAGGCGTCGGCGGATAGGCTGACCTTGTCAGGCATGCACGTAGCGGGGCGGCGACCGGTGGTCCGCGCGGCGTCCTGTTCGCTACGCACAGCGGTAAAGGCTTGCTTGACCTCGTTCATCAGACGTCGCGTGTCCGACCGCAGCAGGGCGGTCGGATTGCGCGGGATTCGGTTGGCGGACGTCAGGAACTCTTGAACCGTCATGGCGCTGGCGCTGCCGGCCCACAGGCTGGCGGCGAGAGCGAGGACGAGCGTGGCCTTCTTCATGCGGACCCCTTCGATTGGAACGGCCCAGCTTCTCGCCCCTGTGATGAATGCTCGATGAACGCTGTCAGGTCTCCAGCGGCAGCGTCGGCAGGGTGTTGGGATAGATCCGTTCGATGTCCCCTCCCGCCGCCTTGGCCGAGCGCGCCATGCGATAGGCGTTCACCGGCTGGGTCTCGCCGATCCACAGGGCGTTGATCAGGTGATCGGCATAGGGATCGTCGGTGTTGGGGTGGATCAGGATCTTCAGCCCCAGATGGTTCAGCATCAGCCAGGGAATGACGGTCGGAACCTGTTCCCTGGCGAAGCCGAAGTAGAAGGAGGGCGTGGTGTGCGGCCCGCGCGGCCCTTCGTTCCACTCGCCCAGCTCGACCTTGAAGCGATGGATGACCCAGTCGCGCAGCTGGGCCGCGCGGTAGGCCGTGTCCTCGTTGAAGTAGATGTGGGCGTGATAGCTGCTGATCTCGGTGTAGGCGCGCGGCGTCGAGGGCAAGTCGACGCCGCGCGGCAGCGGCTGGGGCGGGCCCTTGGGGTGCGCGCCCCAGGGGCTGAGGGTGCTGTCGTCGCCGACCTGAACCGCTGCTTCGGCCGGGCGGGACGAGACGGCCGCGGCGGTCGCCGCCGCAGCCGCCACGCCGCCCCCGACCAGCAGGGCCCGACGCGAGGCGGAGGGGAGAGCTCCCTCGCGCTCGGGTCCCGCCGTCGTCACCATTTCACGCTCAGACGGGCGTAGCCGTAGCGGCCGTTGAACCCGAACGGAGAATAGTAGGGGAAGCCCAGAACCCCGTTGCTGTTCAGCGTTTCGGGCACGAAGTCGGGGTATTCGTCGAAGACGTTATCGACGCCGACGGCCAGGCCGACGCGGTCGGTGAACTGGAAACGGCCTTCCAGATCGACCGTGGTCTTGGCCCCGGTCGAGTAGTCGTTGGCCGGGGTCGAGCCAGCCTGCAGCACGTCGGCGTAGTAGGTCGCCCGCGCCGTCGCGCCCCAGCGGCCGAACTTCCAGTCCGCCGAGCCTGAGACCTTCGTATCCGGCGTGCCTTCCTCGATGGTGAGGATGCGGCTGCGTGCGAACAGGGTCGGCACCGGGTTCAGCACCGAGGAGGAGGTCGGTAGCCTGGTCACGCTGACGTCGTTGACGTTGGCGGCGACGGTGAAGTCCCAGTCGCCGACGCTCTCGGTGCGCAGGCGATAGCGACCGACGATATCGACTCCCTCGGTCTCGGTCGTCACGCCGTTGAGGAAGAAGCGCGCGGCTTGGACGCCCAGCGGGTCCAGCAGACCGGCGACCTGGGGCGAGAAGCTGCGGTTGATCAGTTCGGACAGGACGATCTGGTCCTCGATGGTGATCTTGTAGGCGTCCACCGTCAGGTCGAAGTCGCCCAGGCGGACCACCGCGCCCAGCGAATAGTTGGTCGAGGTCTCGGGCTTCAGCGCCCTGGCGCCCAGGGCCGTGGCGACGGCGCTGGTGGCGGGGAAGGTGCCGGTTTCGACCACGGCGCCGTTCTGGATCACCGACGAGGTCGAGGTGAAGAAGCTCTGCTGCAGCGACGGCGCGCGGAAGCCGGTCGAGACCGAACCGCGCAGCGCGAAGCTTGGGTTGAAGTCATAGCGGGCCGCCAGCTTGCCGGTCTGGGCGTCGCCGAAGTCGGAGTAGTCCTCGACCCGCAGGGCGCCCTCGACCGTGAACTTGTCGGTCAGCGGGATTTCCACGTCGGCGTAGAGGGCGACCGCGTCGCGGTCTTCGTCCACCTCGTTCGAGGGCTGGAAGCCGACGAAACCCTGCGCGCCGCCGGCCAGCGCGGTGTTGCCGCCTAGCGGGCCGCGGTTCCAGGATTCCGGCTGACCGGCCTCGATCTTGTAGCCTTCGCGACGGGCCTCCAGGCCCCAGGCGAAGTTCAGCGGGCCGCTGAGGCCGACCTCGAACTGACGGGTGAAGTCGGCGCCGAAGACCAGTTGGTCATAGATCAGGCTGCCGGAATCGAAGCTGGTCGGCGAGGCCGCGCCATAGGTGGCGTTCAGCGAGTCCTCGGTGCGGAAGTCCAGGGCGTTGCGGCCATAGACCAGGCTGAAGTCGGCGTTCCATCCGGCGATCTCGCCCTTCACGCCGCCCGACAGCGACAGATCGCGAGAGTTGATGGCGATCTTGGGCAGGAAGCCGTTGGGATAGACGGCGGGCACGTTGTTGGCGTTGTTGGCCAGGCGAGGGAAGGCGGCGCCTTCGCTGTCGCGGTCCTGATAGCCGGCCCAGCCGTAGGCGTCCCAACCCGCAGCCAAAGGCTTGCCGGCGTTGGCGAAGACGGTCCACTGCTCGACCTTGGGGTCGCCCAGACGCGCCGTGACGGCGTTGGGGGTGACGCGCGGATCCAGATCCGAACGGTTGGTCGGCTCACGGTTCAGATACTCGGCCGACAGGGTCAGGAAGCCGTCGGACCCGAGGCCCAGGCCCTGCCATGCCGAGGCGGTGATGGTGCGGCCGTCGGTTTCGTCGCGCTCGCCGCGAGCGGTCTTCACAGTGGTGGCGTATTGGCCGTAGGTGACGCTGGCGCCGCCGCCCTCGCGGGCTTCCTTCAGGCGCAGGTTGATGACGCCGGCGATAGCGTCCGAGCCGTATTGGGCCGAGGCCCCGTCGCGCAGGACCTCGACCCGGTCCAGGGCCCCGGTCGGGATGGCGTTCAGATCGACGGCGGCCGAGCCGCGACCGACCGTGCCGTTGACATTGACCAGGGCCGAGGCATGACGGCGCGTGCCGTTGACCAGCACCAGGGTCTGGTCCGGCGACAGGCCGCGCAGTGTGGCGGGCCGGATGGAGTCGGAGCCGTCATTGGCCGAAGGGCGGGCGAAGCTAAGCGACGGCACGGTCTGGGCCAGGGCGGCGGCGAACTCGGTGGTGCCGCGGTTCGACAGGGTCTCGGCGGTCACGACATCGACGGGGGCCAGGGTGTCGAGGCGCGAGCGACTGGGCACGCGGCTGCCGGTGACGACGATGTCATCAACCGAGGTAGCGTCGTCGGGCGTTTCTTGAGCCGAGGCGGCGCCCGCGATCAGCAGGGCGGCGCCGGATGCCGCAAGGAACAGACTGGAACGATAGGCGAAGGTCATCTCGAGAGGTCAGCTTTTCTGATTGGACGCAAGGCGGCGGGCGGCGCCGTTGAGCGGCGTCGTGAGGCTGCGTCGATTGTCTGGGTGGTCAGGGCCGGCGGCGGACCGGCCGAAAGGCGATCAGCGGCGGGCTGGACATCGCGCCGGTCGAACGACCGGGCGGTGTATTGTGGCGTACAGGCGCATTCGCATCATCGTCTCCCGCCCATCGGGGAGGATGAGCCATGGCGATATTGCGGTGCGAAAGCGGCGCGGGATATCGAGAATATGTCGCTTAATGTATAGAAAACCTAAACTGACCGGCCAAGAAAAAAAGGGCGCGTCCCGAAGGACGCGCCCCTTGATCGATACCGTCAGTCGACAGATCAGGCTTCGTCGCCGAAGCCTTCTTGTTGACCGGCGCCGCCTTCGATCAGTTCTTGGGCGGCTTGTTCGGCGGCGTTACGCTCGTCGTCGAACTGGGCGCGGATGACATCCTCGCCCTTCGCTTGCCGCTCGGCTTCTTCAGCCGAACGCGCGATGTTGATCTTAACCGTGGCGCGGACCTCGGGGTGCAGGCGAACCGGCACTTCGTGGACGCCCAGGGCCTTGATCGCGACGTTCAGGACGACTTGCGAACGCTCGACCTTGCCGCCTTCGGACTGAATGACTTCAGCCACGTCGCGACCGGCGACCGAACCGTACAGGTGACCGGTTTCACCGGCCTGACGGATCATGACGTAGGTCTGGCCGTCGATCTTGTCGGCGACCTTCTGAGCTTCGGCCTTGTTCTTCTCGTTGCGGGCTTCGATAGCCGCGCGGTCGAGTTCGAACGCCTTGAGGTTGGCCGAGGTCGCGCGGCGAGCCTTGTCGCGCGGCAGCAGGTAGTTACGAGCGAAGCCGTCCTTGACGGTGACGACGTCGCCGATGGCGCCGAGGTTCTCGACGCGTTCCAGCAGAACGACCTTCATCTTACTTCACCACGTACGGCAGGAGGGCCAGGTAGCGAGCGCGCTTGATGGCCTTGGCCAGTTCGCGTTGCTTCTTGGCGGAAACGGCGGTGATGCGCGAGGGCACGATCTTGCCGCGTTCGGAAACGTAACGCTGCAGCAGCTTCACGTCCTTGTAGTCGATCTTCGGCGCGTTGGCCCCCGAGAACGGGCAGACCTTGCGGCGACGGTAAAAGGGACGACGGCCGGCCGAGCCGGAGCCGGCCGGGGCGCCCGGGATGGGAGCGGTGGTGTCGGTCATGATCCGGTTCCTTATTCCGAGGCCGCAGCTTCGTCGGCGCGCGGGGCGCGATCGCGATCGCGCTCACGTTCACGACGGGCCAGCAGGGGCGACAGTTCCAGGTCGAGTTCCTCGACGCGGACGGTCAGCCAACGCAGGACGTCTTCGTTCAGCGACAGCTGACGCTCGACTTCGGCCACGGCGGCGGCCGGGGCGTCGATGGCGAGCAGGGAATAGTGAGCCTTGCGGTTCTTCTTGACCCGGTAGGTCAGGTTGCGCAGACCCCAGTACTCGATCTTGGCGACGCTGCCGCCGCCTTCTTCGATCAGAGCCTTGATGGTGTCGTTCAGCGCTTCGGCCTGTTGCGCCGAGATATCCTGGCGCGTCATGACCGTGTGCTCGTAAAGAGCCATGCGGTAGTCTCCCTTGTGGGCATCGGCGTGAATGGGACCGGGTAGTCCTGTCCACGATGGCTCCTGAAGCGGCGGCCGGGATGACTTCCCGAACCCTTTGGCGTTCCGCAACAGGACCGAAGCCCTGGAAAGGCGGCGCGTATAGGCGAAAAAGCCCGCCAGAGCAAGGCTGACCGACCCGCGTTGCCAAGCGCAGCCGAAACAGCGGATGGTCTGCGCCTGACCGGAGACGCCGCATGACTTCATCCGAGCCGAACGCCCTTCTGAAAAGGCGCTGGTCCCTGATCGGGCCCGGCATCGTCGTCGCGGCGACCGGCGTAGGGGCGGGTGATCTGGTGGCGACCCTGATCGCCGGCTCGCGCTTCGGCTATGCCCTGCTGTGGGCTGCCATCGTCGGCACGGTGCTGAAGATCGCCCTGGCCGAGGCCGTGGGCCGCTGGACCCTGGCCAGCGAGCGCACGATCTTCGACGGCTGGTCCAGTCTGGGGCGAGGGCTGCTGCCCGGGGCGATCGGCGGGCGGCTCAACTGGGCCGGGCTCTATTTCGGCCTCTATGTCGTCATCTGGGGCTTTGTTTACGGGGCGGCGGCCATGACGGCGACGGCCCTGCCGCTGGCGGCCCTGTTCCCGGCGCTGGACCTCAAGGTCTGGGGCATGTTGAGCGGGATCGCGGGGCTGACCTTCGTCTGGTTCGGCGGTTACGGCCTGTTCGAGAAGGTGATGACGGCCTGCGTCGGGGTGATGTTCGTCACCGTGGTCGGTCTGGCGGTGCTGGTCACGCCCGACATTCCGGCCCTGCTGACCGGCCTGTGGCCGACCCTGCCGCAAGGGTCGGTCTTCTATACCCTGGGCCTGATCGGCGGGGTGGGCGGTACCATCACCATGGCGGCCTATGGCTACTGGCTGAACGCCAAGGGCTGGAAGGGGCCGGGCTGGATGTCGGTGATGCGGCTGGACAATCGGGTCGCCTATGTCGTCACGGGCGTCTTTGTCGTGGCCATGCTGATCGTCGGGGCCGAGCTGCTGCACGCGGCCGGGATCGCCTTGCAGGGTGGCGACCGGGGGCTGCTGGATCTGGATCAGGTGCTGAGGGAGCGGTTCGGGTGGCCGATCTCCGTCCTGTTTCTGGTCGGCTTCTGGGCCACCAGCTTCTCCAGCCTGCTGGGCGTCTGGCAGGGGGTCAGCCTGATGTTCGCCGACTTCACCGCCCATGTGCGGGGCAGGGCGGGCGAGGAGGCTGTGCGCGGCGACCGCAGCCGAGCCTTCCGCGGCTATGCCCTGTGGCTGACCTTTCCGCCGATGGCTCTGCTGTTCATCGACCGGCCGTTTGGCCTGATCGTGGCCTATGGCGTGCTGGGCAGCCTGTTCATGCCCTTCCTCGCCGGGACCCTGCTGTGGCTGCTGAACAGCGACCGCGTGCCGAGGGAATGGCGTAGCCATTGGTTGTCCAACACGCTGCTGGCGGCGGCGGCGATCCTTTTCGCGGTGCTGGCGGGCAAGGAACTGATCGGGCTGATCCCGTCGTAGGCGGCGCAATCCTCGCAGGAGTTTCACAAAAGCCCCGGCGAACCGTTGCAATAGGTGGCTAGCTCCTCCCTCAGACTATCGGGGAGACTTCCATGAAACTGTCCGCTGCCTTTCTGGCCGCCGCCGCTGTCCTGATGGCCGCCGCGCCGTCGATGGCCCAGATCGTGGCTCCGCCGGACCCCGATCCGCTGCCGCCGCCTCTGCACGCGCCGAACGGGCGATGGGCCGCCAAGGGCTGGGCTGACCGCATCGTGTTGAGCCCCGCCGCCGACGCCGCGCGCGGCGCAGGCGTAGCCTGGCGCACCGATACGCGTCAGACCGCCGCCGAGGCCCAGGTCGCCGAGGAAATCGACGGCCCGTTGCTGGGCTATACGGCCCGCACCGTGGCCGGAACCACGGCCCCGATCCAGAACGAGAATGGTCAGGCCCTCTATCATCAGGTTCGCTTCGACGGCCTGAAGCCCGACACCCGCTATGTTTATCGCGTCCGCGCCGCCGACGGCTGGAGCGAGTGGCTGCCGTTCCGCACGGCCAAGGCGGAGTTCGCCCCCTTCCGCTTCATCTATCTGGGCGACACCCAGAACGACATCCTCGAGATCGGCTCGCGCGTGATCCGCTCGGCCTTCAAGGAGGCGGGCCCGGCCGCCCTGGTCGTCCACGCCGGCGATCTGGTGGCGCAGCGCGAGGTCAAGGTTCACGACGACGAGTGGGGCGAATGGACCGAGGCCGGCGGTCGCGCCTTCGCCATGACGCCGCAGCTGCCGGCGACCGGCAATCACGAGTATGTCGATCATATCCTGCCTGGCGGCGAGGAAACGCGCGTGCTGGGCCCGCACTGGGCGCTGCAGTTCGCCTTGCCGGACAACGGCGCCGAGGGCGTCAAGGCGACCAGCTACTTCGTCGACTATCAGGGCGTGCGCTTCATCGTTCTGGACGGCACGGCGGCGCTGGATCTGGGCGGGCTGGAGGCGCAGACGCGCTGGCTGGACGCGACGCTGGCCAGCAGCCCTGCGCGCTGGAACGTCGCCCTGTTCCACCAGCCCATCTACACCTGCGCCCGACCCCAGGACACCGAAGAGCTGAAGGCGGCGTGGAAGCCGATCTTCGACGCCCGCAATATCGATCTGGTGCTGCAGGGCCACGACCACTGCTACGGTCGCGTCTCCAACCCGGCAGGCGCCGAGGCTTCGCGCGCCGACAGCGCGGCGGGGCGTCCGCAGGGGCCGGTCTATGTCGTCTCGGTCACCGGCTCCAAGATGTACGGGCTGAATGATCGGGCGGACACCCAGCCAGTGCGCGCCGCCGAGAACACCGAGCTATATCAACTGATCGACGTCGAGGCCGATCGCCTGTCGTTCCGCGCCTTCACCGCCACGGGGCAGTTGTATGACGCCTTCACCCTGACGCGGGGTGCGGACGGCCGCAATCGCCTGACCGAGAGCGATGAAAGCTTGCTGGCCCTGCGTCGCTGCGACGGCGCGGCGGGGCCGGACGACCGTCCCTGCACCGCTGAAATCAAGGACTGACGAGGGACGATCCGCCGTTCTTCTTGCCGTAGGGGAGGGTTTCGCCTACCCCTCGGCGCCTTGAATCAACGGACCACGGATCGTTCCTCTATGACCCTCGCGCTTCTCTTCCCCGGTCAGGGCAGCCAGAGCGTCGGCATGGGCGCAGCTCTCGCCGAGGCCTTCGCCAGCGCCCGCGACGTCTTCGCCGAGGTCGATGACGCGCTGAACCAGAAGCTGTTCGACCTGATGCGCGAAGGCCCGGAAGACCAGCTGACCCTGACCGAAAACGCTCAGCCGGCCTTGATGGCTGTTTCGGTTGCGGCGGCGCGGGTGCTGAAGGTCGAGTTCGGCGTGGACGTGACCAAGGCCGGTTTCGTCGCCGGTCACTCGCTGGGCGAATACTCGGCCCTGGCGGCGGTCGGGGCGATCAGCCTGTCGGACACGGCCCGCCTGCTGAAGCTGCGCGGCCAGGCCATGCAGCGCGCCGTGCCGGTGGGCAAGGGCGCGATGGCCTCGCTGATCGGTCCCAAGACCGACCTGGCTCTGGCGGAAGAGGCGGCCAAGGCCGGTTCGGAAGTCGGCGTCTGCGTCGTCGCCAATGACAACAACAACGGCAACGTCGTCATCTCGGGCGACAAGGCCGCTGTGGATCGCGCCATCGAGAAGGCCAAGGAACTGGGCGCGCGCGCCATTCCGCTGAACGTCTCGGCGCCCTTCCACTGCCCGCTGATGCAGCCCGCCGCCGATGAAATGGCCGCCGCCCTGGCGGACGCGAAGATCGTCGCCCCGGCCGTGCCGGTGGTCGCCAACGTCACCGCCCGCCCGGAAACGGACGCGGAGGTGATCCGCCGCCTGCTGGTCGAACAGGTCACGGGCCGCGTGCGCTGGCGCGAGAGCATGGAGTGGATGGCGACCGAAGGTGGCGTGACCCGTTTCGCCGAGATCGGCTCGGGCAAGGTCCTGACCGGCATGGCCAAGCGCATCGCGCCGGACGCCGAGAGCCTGGCGCTGAACACGCCGGAAGACCTCGAAGCGTTCGCGAAGTCGCTCTGATTTCATAGGGATAGAAACAATGTTCAACCTTTCGGGAAAGATCGCCCTCGTGACCGGCGCGACCGGCGGCATCGGCGGGGCCATTGCGCGCTCGCTGCACGCCCAGGGCGCGACGGTGGTGCTGTCGGGCACGCGCGAAGCCGTTCTGGCTGATCTGGCCAAGGAACTGGGCGAGCGCGCCTTCTTCGCGGCCGCCAACCTGTCGGACCCGGAATCGGTCGATGGTCTGGTGGCGCGCGCCGAGGAAGCCGCCGGCGGCCCGCTGGACATCCTGGTCGCCAACGCCGGCATCACCAAGGACGGCCTGCTGATGCGGATGAAGGACGAGGACTTTCAATCCGTCATCCAGATCAACCTGGAAAGCTATTTCCGCCTGACCCGCGCCGCGGTGAAGGGGATGATGAAGCGCCGTTCGGGCCGCATCATCGGCGTGACCTCGGTGGTCGGCGTCACCGGCAACCCGGGCCAGACCAATTATTCGGCGTCCAAGGCCGGCATGATCGGCTTCTCCAAGTCGCTGGCCCAGGAAGTCGGTTCGCGTGGGATCACGGTGAATTGCATCGCGCCGGGCTTCATCGCCTCGCCGATGACTGACGTGCTGAACGACCAGCAGCGCGAGGCCATCCTGACCAAGATTCCGTCGGGCCGTCTGGGCACGGGCGACGAAATCGCCGCCGCCGCCGTCTATCTGTCGTCGGACGAAGCCGCCTATGTGACGGGCCAGACCCTGCACGTGAACGGCGGCATGGCGATGATTTAAGGCGTTGCGCGTCGCGATCACGACGCGCAACAATCTATTTCCCGCCCCGATGGCTGTGCTAAAGGGCGGGAATGCTTCGCGGCGGTGAGTCCCTTCGGGTCTTGCTTCCAAGGGGCTGCCGTGACACGGCGAACACTGAGACCCCGCCTTCACGGCGACAAACAAACAGGCAGAGAGACACTCATGTCCGACACCCTCGAACGCGTCCGCAAGATCGTTATCGACCACCTGGACGCCGATCCGGACAAGGTCACGGAAAAGGCCTCCTTCATCGACGACCTGGGCGCCGACTCGCTCGACAACGTCGAGCTGGTCATGGCCTTCGAAGAAGAATTCGACGTCGAGATCCCGGATGACGCCGCTGAGCACATCCAGACCGTCGGCGACGCTGTGAAGTTCATCGACGAGAAGCTGGCTGGCTAATCCAGCTGCGATCCGTCGCACTTCCTGAATGATGGCCGCCGTGGCGGGCCCCTAGCGGGACCGTCCGGCGGCCATTATTGTTTTCGGTCACGATTCTGCAGTCCAAGGAGCGCGAACCATGCGCCGCGTCGTCATCACGGGCCTCGGCCTTGTCACTCCGCTCGGCACGGGCGTGGAACACGTCTGGAAAGGCATCGTCGAGGGCCGCTCGGGCATCGGTCCGATCACTGCCTTTGATACCGAGGGCTATGGCTGCACCATCGCTGGCGAAGTGCCGTCCGTCGACGGCCGTGGTAGGGGCGCGCCTGATCAGCCGGGCGTCTTTGATCCCGATCAGGTAATGTCGGCCAAGGACCGCAAGCGCGTCGACGACTTCATCCTCTACGCGATCGCCGCCGCCGACGAGGCCCTGGCCGACGCGAACTGGAAGCCGGAATCCGAGGACGACAAGGAAGCGACCGGCGTCATGGTCGGCTCCGGCATCGGCGGCCTGGGCCCTATCGCAGACACGGCCATCATCCTGAAGGAGCAGGGCGTCCGCCGGGTCAGCCCCTTCTTCATCCCCTCGGCCCTGATCAACCTGGCCTCGGGCCAGATCTCGATCCGTCACGGCCTGAAAGGCCCGAACCACTCGGTCGTCACCGCCTGCGCCACCGGCGCCCACGCCATCGGCGACGCGGCCCGCATGATCGCCCTGGGCGACGCCGAGGTCATGGTGGCGGGCGGAGCCGAAAGCTCGGTCGTGCCGATCGGCATCGCCGGATTCCTGGCCTGCAAGGCCCTGTGCACCGCCTACAACGACACGCCGGAGAAGGCGTCGCGTCCCTATGACCGCGGCCACGCCGGCTTCATCATGGGCGAGGGCGCCGGCATCATGGTGCTGGAAGAGTACGAACACGCCAAGGCGCGCGGCGCCAAGATTTACGCCGAGGTCGTCGGCTACGGCATGAGCGGCGACGCCTATCACATCACCGCCCCGTCGGAAGATGGCGACGGCGGTCTGCGGGCCATGAAGGCGGCGCTGAAGCGCGCGGGCCTGCAGCCTTCGGACCTGGACTACGTCAACGCTCACGGCACCTCCACCATGGCCGACTGGATCGAGCTGAAGGCCATCGAGCGTCTGGTCGGCGACCACGCCAAGGACGTCGCCGTCTCCTCGACCAAGTCGATGACGGGCCACCTGCTGGGCGCCGCCGGGGCCATCGAGAGCATCTTCTCGGTCCTGGCCATCCGCGACCAGATCGCCCCGCCGACCATCAACCTGGACGACCCGGAGATGGAGACGCCGATCGACCTGGTCCCGCACAAGGGCAAGCCGATGAAGATCGACGTCGCCATGTCCAACAGCTTTGGTTTCGGCGGCACCAATGCGGCCGTGATCTTCAAGAAGGTCGACTGATTTGGCCAAGGCTCCGTCGCGTCGTTCCGCGCCCAAGGTTCGCATCCCCAAGAACCGCGTGCCGAAGCGGGGCGGAGCCGCCAAGTCGAGCTTCGGCGTCGGCCTGATCACGGCGGCGGGGACGCTGGGCGTCTTTGTGCTCGCGGCCCTGATCGGTCTGTGGGTCGTCTATTGGGGGCCGGGTCCATCGGCCAAGGAAGGCGAGGCGACCATCGTCACCCTGCCGTCGGGGGCGGGCGTCTCGGCTATCGCCGCCAATCTGAAATCGGCGGGCGTGATCCGCTCGACCGACCTGTTCCGCGCCGCCGTCAGCCTGAGCGGCGCCGACCGCAAGATCCGCGCCGGCGAATATGAGGTGCCGTCGGGCGCCTCGCTGGCCACCGTGGTCGGCCTGCTGGTCGACGGCAAGGCGGTGCGCCACTACGTGACCCTGCCCGAGGGCTGGTCCTCGGCCCAGGCTGTCGACATCCTGATGAAACAGCCGGTCCTGACCGGCGAGGTCGAGGTGCCCGCCGAGGGCAGCCTGTGGCCCGACACCTATGAGGTGGCGCGCGGCGAGACCCGGGCCTCGGTCGTGGCCCGCATGCAGCGCGCCGCCAAGACCAAGTTGGCCACCCTGTGGGCCCAGCGCTCGCCCAATACCATCGTCACCACGCCGGAAGAGGCCCTGGTCCTGGCCTCTATCGTCGAGAAGGAGACGGGCCTGGCTTCGGAACGGCCTGAGGTGGCGGCGGTCTTCACCAACCGTCTGCGGCTGGGGATGCGGCTGGAGAGCGATCCGACCATTGTTTACGGCGTGACCAAGGGCCGTCCGCTCGGACGCGGCATCCGCGCCTCGGAACTGCGCGCCCAGACGCCGTGGAACACCTATCTGATCGACGGCCTGCCGCCGACGCCCATCGCCAATCCCGGCGAAGAGGCGCTGAAGGCGGTGCTGAACCCGCCGCGTTCTGAATATGTCTTCTTCGTCGCCGACGGCACCGGCGGCCACGTCTTCGCGCGGACCTATCCCGAGCATCTGCTGAACGTGGCGCGCTGGCGCGAGATCGAGCGGCGCAAGGCGGGCCTGCCGCCTGGCCAGACGGCGTCCGTGCCCGGCGCGGCGCCGGCGCCGATGGGCGAGGCGGCGGCTGCGCCCGTAGCGATCCCGCCGGGCGCCAAGGTCATCTCCGTGCCGACGGTGGCCCCGCAATGAGCGCTTCCATTTCAGGCATGACCGGCTTCGGTCGGGCCGATGGGGCGCTGGACGGCTGGACCTGGACAGTCGAGGCGCGTTCGGTCAACGGGCGCTCGCTGGAGGTTCGCTTTCGCGGACCGGGCGGGTTCGAAAACCTGGAGCGTCTGGCCAAGGCGGCGGCGCAGGCGCGTCTGAACCGCGGCCAGGTGACGCTGGGCGTCCAGGCCAAGCGGGCCGAGGGCAGCGAGCCCGCGCCGCGCGTCAACGAGACCGTGCTGGCCACCTATCTGAAGCTGGCGAACCAGTTGGCGGAGGAGGGGGCGACGCCGCCCTCGGCCGACGGCCTTCTGTCCCTGCGCGGCGTTATCGAAGTGGCCGAAGAGGTCGAGGACCCCGAGGCCCACGCAGTCGTCGAGGCCGCCATCGCCGCGACCATCGAACAGGCGCTGGATGCGCTGAAGCTGTCGCGTCAGCGCGAGGGCGAGCAACTGACCCCGGTGATCCACGACTTCGTCGGGACGATCGAAGCCCTGGTCGCCCGCGCCGAACTGGAAGCCTCAAGCCAGACCGAGGCGATCCGCGAACGCTTCACGCGCCGGATCAGCGAACTGGCCCCCGATGCGCCGGGTCTGGACGAGCGAATCTTCCTCGAAGCCGCCGCCCTCGCGACTAAGGCTGACGTGCGCGAGGAACTGGATCGTCTGACCGCGCACGTCGATTCGGCGCGGACACTGTTGCAGCAACCCCCCGCAGGGCGAAAACTCGACTTCCTGATGCAGGAATTCATGCGCGAAGCGAACACGCTCTGCTCGAAATCCGCTACCACGCCGCTCACCGGAATCGGCCTCGAACTCAAGGCCGTCATCGAGCAGCTTCGAGAACAAGTTCAGAATGTCGAATAACCGCACCCCCCGCCGTGGCGTCCTGCTGATCGTGGCCAGTCCGTCGGGGGCCGGGAAAACCTCGCTGTGCCGCCGCCTGATGGCCGACCACAAGGGGCTGGAGTTGTCGGTGTCGATGACCACGCGCGGCATTCGCCCGGGCGAGGTCGACGGCCGCGACTACAATTTTGTCAGCCAGGAGGAATTCCAGCGTCTGATCGACGCCGACGCCTTCCTGGAATGGGCCGACGTCCACGGCAACCGTTACGGCTCGCCCGCCGCGCCGGTGAACCGCGCCCTGGCCGAGGGCCGCGACGTCCTGTTCGACATCGACTGGCAGGGCGCCCGCGACGTGGCTGAGAAATGCCCCGGCGACGCCGTGCGCGTCTTCGTCCTCCCGCCGAGCCTGGAAGAACTGCGTCGCCGCCTGGTGACCCGTTCGCAGGACGCCGACGACGTGATCGAACGCCGCGTCGCCAACGCCAAGGGCGAGATCGAACACTGCGACGAGTTCGACTACGTCCTGGTCAACGAGGACTTCGACAGCAGCTACGCCGAACTGGCGCACATCTATCACGCCGAACGCAGTCGCCGCGCCCGCAATCTGTGGGTCGAGGGCTACAAGGCCGCGCTGCTGAAGGAAGTGGTCTGACTTGATCGCTTTTCCCTCTCCCATTGGGAGAGGGCAGGAATCGAGACCTAGCGGAAGACCACGCGCACTCCCGGCTTGACCCGCGACGCCAGTTGTTCGGCGTCCCAGTTGGTCAGACGTACGCAGCCGCTGGAGAAGGTCTTGCCGACCTTTGACGGGTCCGGCGTGCCGTGGATGCCATAGGTGTCGCGCGACAGGTCGATCCACACCGAACCGACCGGATTGTTCGGCCCAGGCGGGATGATGACCTTGCGGTCGCCCCGGTCATAGCTGACCCGGTCAGGGTCGTAGGTGTAGTTGGGCTCGGGCGCGACGCCGACCACGCTCAGGTCGCCGGACGGCGCCGGGCGCGCTGAACTGCCGATGGTGGCCGGATAGAAGGCCAGAAGTTTGCCGTCGGCGTCATAGGCGCGGACCGAGCGTTCGGTCTTGTCCACCACGATGCGCGCCACGTCGGCGTTCAGGTCCGTCTGGGCGACGGCGGCGACGATGATGGTCTGGCCCGCCTTGCCGAAATCGACGCCGGGGTTGAGGGCGCGCAGCAGGCCCTCGGTCATATGAAACTTCTCGGCCAAGGCTTCCAGGGGCGTAGTGTAGCCGACGGTGGCCAGCTTCGACATGGCCTGAAGGTCGGACGGGACCTGCCCGATGAAGGGCCCGGTCAGGTCGGCGGCGGTGATGACATAGTCGGCCATGACCTTGCCGTTGTCGCCTGCGGTTAGCCGCCGGAAGACCTCAGCGTCTAGAACGCCGTCCTCGGGCAGACCGGCGGCCTTTTCAAAGGCGGCGATGGCCTGACGCGTATTGTCGCCGCCCAGGCCGTCGATGACGCCCGGAGAGAAGTTGGCCCGGTCCAGCAGGATCTGGGCGCGGGCGATGGCGGGGTCGGGCGCGGCGGGCGCCGTCTGGCCGTTGGGCGTGGGCGGCGCTGCGGCCTCGAACACCGCCGCTTCAATCGCCTCGCGCGTGAGCGCAGGCGCGGGTGAAGCGGCGGATGGCTGTTCGGACTTTGGCGTCTCGGCAGGCGATCCGCAGGCGGTCAGAAAGACCAGGGCGAAGGGCAGGGCGGCGGAGGCAACGAGACGCGACTTCGACATGAAGGCTCCGAAGGTTTCGGGCCCTGACGAACGCCCCTAGGCGCTGAGGCGTTCCTCGGCGGCCGCTGTTCTGGCCGCGAAGAAGGGCTTGATCCGGGTCAGGGCGTCTTCGACCTGGGGTGTCGAGACGGCGAAGCTGAAGCGGATGAAGCGGTGGCCGTTGACCGGGTCGAAGTCGACGCCGGGGGCGGTGGCCACGCCGGTTTCGCGCAACAGGGCCTCGCAGAAGCCGATGCTGTCGTCGGTCAGGTGGCCGATGTCGGCGTAGATGTAGAAGGCGCCGTCCGGCGGGGCGATAGAGCGCAGGCCCATGGCCGGCAGGGCGTCGAGCATCAGGGCGCGGTTGGCCCGATAGACGTCGATATTGGCCTCCAACTCCTCCTCCTCGTCCATGGCGATCAGGCCGGCATGCTGGCTGAGCGTGGCGGGCGTCAGGAACATATTGCCGACGCGGGCGCGGGCCTGCGGCACCTCGGCCTCGGGCAGGATCAACCAGCCCAGACGCCAGCCCGCCATGCTCCAGTATTTGGAGAAGCTGTTGACGATCAGGGCCTTGGGCTCGAACTGCAGCATGGACGGGGTCGGGCCGGTGTAGGACAGGCCGTGGTAGATCTCGTCCGAGATGACCGAGATGTTCCGTTCGCGGCAGACCTCGGCGATGGCCTTCAGCTCGGCCTCGGGGATGATGGTGCCGGTCGGGTTGGCGGGGCTGGCGATGATGACGCCAGCGGGCGCGGGTTCGAGGGCGCGCAGGGCCTCGGCGGTCAGCTGGAAGCGCACCTCGGGGCCGCAGTCGATCTCGACCGGCGCCATGTGCAGGGCCTTCAGGGTGTTGCGATAGGCGACATAGCCGGGGCGGGCGATGGCCACCCGGTCCCCGGGCTGGAACCGCATCATCAGGGCCAGCACAAGGGCGGGCGAGGCGCCGGCCGTCATGACCACCCGCTCGTGATCGACGCTGACGCCGTAGCGGTCGTCATAGAGCCTGGCGATGCGGGCGCGTAAGGAAGGGCTTTCCCAGTAGCCGCCGGGCTCGCTGTCGAGGATGCGGTGAGCCTGGGCGATGGCGGCGGCGGGGGCGCCGGTCGAGGGCTGGCCGAACTCCATGTGAATGATGGAGCGGCCCTGGGCCTTCAGCTCATGGGCCAGTCGGCTGACGCTGATGGCGCGGAAGGGTTCGATTTCAACGGTCATGGCAGGCTTACTTCAGGGCGTCGGCGAGGCGCAGGAAGCCGGCGATGTCGATGACCTCGGCGCGGGCGTCGGGTTCGATGCCGGCGGCCTCGCACAGGGCGGCGCCGCCGAGCTGTTTCAGGCTGGAGCGCAGCATCTTGCGGCGCTGGCCGAAGGCGGCGGCGGTGACGAGCTCCAGCTTCTTCAGGCGCCCGGGCGAGGGGCGCTCGTCGCGCGGGACGACATGGACGACCGCCGAGGCCACCTTGGGCGGCGGGGTGAAGGCGGCGGCGGGCAGGTGCATGACGATGCGGGCCTCGGCCACGGCCTGGGTGATGACGGCCAGACGGCCATAGGCGTCGTCGCCGGGCGCGGCCACGACACGCTCGGCCACCTCCTTCTGGAACATCAGGGTCAGGGCGCAGGGCTGCCACGGGCCGGTCAGCCACTTGATCAGCAGGGGGGTGCCGACGTTGTAGGGCAGGTTGGAGACCAGATGGGCGGGGCCTTCGACCAGTTCGGCCTCGCGGACCTTGAGCGCATCGCCCTCGACGATGGTCAGGCGGCCTGAGCCGTCGTCCAGTTCGCTGAGCAGGGGGATGAAGCGGGGGTCCTTCTCGACCAGAACCACCTTGCCGGCGTCGCTTTCCAGAATGGCGCGAGTCAGGCCGCCGGGGCCGGGACCGACCTCGATCACGGCGCGGCCCTCGAACGGGCCAGCGTAGCGGACGATCTTGCGCGTCACATTGAGGTCCAGCAGGAAGTGCTGGCCGAAGCTCTTCTTGGCCAGCAGGCCGTGGGCGTCGAGCGTCTCGCGTAAACTCGGCAGGGCGTCAGCCACTGAAACTCCAATCCGCTCATCCCCGCGGAGGCGGGGACCCAGTGCTTGGGCTTCATACTCAAAGGTTGAGCGTTTGTCCGCTGGAATGGCCGGGCGGAGCGAATGACGCTCTCACTGGGGCCCGCCTCCGCGGGGATGAGCGGGAAAATCAGCGCGTGGCGCGCGCCGCCGCCATCTCTGAAGCCAGTCGCACGGCGGCGATGAAGCTGTCGGCGCGGGCGATCCCCTTGCCGGCGATGTCGAAACCGGTGCCGTGGTCGGGCGAGGTGCGGACGATGGGCAGGCCGAGAGTGGCGTTCACCCCGCCCCAGAAGTCCAGGGTCTTGACCGGGATTAGGGCCTGATCGTGATAGAGGCAGATCGTGGCGTCGTAGCGGGCGCGGGCTTCGTCGTGGAACAGGGTGTCGGCGGGCAGGGGATCGGTGATGTTCAGCCCTTCGGCGCGCAGGGCGGCGGCGGCGGGGCGCAGGACCTCGACTTCCTGCAGGCCGATCGAACCGCCTTCGCCCGCATGGGGGTTCAGGGCGGCCATGGCCAGGCGCGGGGCGGCGACGCCGAAATCGCGCTTCATCGATTCGTGGACGACGCGGGCGACGCGCATGACGCGGTCCGCCGTGACCAGTTCGGGCAGTTGGTCGATGGCGACGTGGATGGTCACCAGGCAGGCGCGCAGATCCTTGGCGGTCAGCATCATGACCGGGCCGCGCGTGCCGCTGAACGGCATGTCGGCGGTCAGTTCAGCGATGAACTCGGTGTGGCCGGGGAAGCGGAAGCCGGACGCATACATCGGCGCCTTGGCGATGGGGGCCGTGACCACGCCTCCGCCTTCGCCCGAGATGACCAGATCGACAGCGCGCTCGATCCAGTCGGCGACGGCGGGCGCGTTGTGGGGATCGGGCTTGCCCGGCGTGACCTTGGCGGGGGCCGGGTGGTGCAGAACCGGGATGGCGCGACCGAAGACTCCGCGAGCGTCGGACGGGCTGAAGATCTGCACGACCGGCGCGCCCTGGGACGACAGGACGTCCGCGTCGCCGATGACGACGAAGGGCGTGATGGGGGCGAGCGGGCCGGGCGGCGTGGCCAGAACCGGCCACGCCTTGGCGATGATCTCCGGCCCCACGCCGGCGGGATCGCCCATCGTGACGATGAGCGGCCGCCCGGTCATCTTTGCTTGATTTCGATCAGGGCGTCAGCCCGCAGGTCGCGCAGGTAGCGGCGGCCCAGCATGGCGTAGTTCTGATTCTGCAGGCGGGATTCGACCTGCTGGCGCGAGGGCGCTTCGGGGCCGCCGAGGCGGCGACCGCAGACCGCCAGGATATGCACGCCCAGCGGCGTGCGCACGACGCTGCTGACCGTGCCGACCTCTGCCGAGCGGGCGACTTGCTGGAACTGCGGCAGCAGGTTGGCCACGTCGCTTTCGCCCAGGTCGGCGCCCTGCATGCCTTGCTCGGCGCGGGCGCGTTGCAGGATGTTGTCGCAGGTCGTTCCGCTGCGCAGTGTCTCCAGGCGCTGGGTCGCGGCGGCCACGTCGGCTTCGCTGGCGGTCTCCGGCAGTTCGATCATGACCTGCTTCATTTGAACCAGGCTGGTGGCCGCGCCGGAACGCTTGTCCCGCATGTAGAGGATGTAGACTCCGCCATCGACCGGAATGGGGTTGGAAAGCTGGCCGACCTCGAGCGCCGCCATCGCCTGCTCCAGCGCGGGCTGAACCGTGCCCTGGACCACCCAGCCGGCGTCGCCGCCGCGGGCGGCGGAGGGCGCGGCCGAGAACTGGCGGGCGACGGCCATGAAGGGCGCGCCCTGGACCATCTGCTGGACCAGCTGGCGGGCGCCGTTCATGGCTTCCTGCATACCGCCGACACGGCTGGCTTCGAGGTAGATCTCGCCGACCAGATACTGGGGCTTGGTGGCCGACTCGGTGAGCTGGCGCATGGCTTGGTCGACCTGGGTGCGGCTCACCTTGGCGCGATCGCGGAAGCGACCCCCGACCAGTTCACGCCAGCCGATCTCGGTGCGCAACTGCTCGCGGAAGGCCTGGGGACGGATGCCGCCCTGTTCCAGGAAGGCCATGTAGTTCGGGCCGGTGGTGCCGGCCTCGCGCGCCATGCCGGCGATCTCTTCATCGACTTCCTGATCGCTGATCTTGAGCGATTCGAACTTGGCGATCTCGGCGGCCTGTAGGTGCTGTTCGATAAGGTCGTTGAGCGCCTGCTGCTGGATGGCGCCGATATTTTCTTCAGTGGGCTGGACCTGGGCCATGGCCATGACGACCAGCATCCGCTGGCGCAGGTCGTAGCCGGTGATGATCCGGTCGTTGACGGTGGCGATGATGCCGTCCGACAGGCGGAACTGCGGAGCAGCCGCGGCGCGTTGCGGCGCTTCCTCGGCGGCCGGGTTCAGCGTCCCGGCGGCAGGCGCCGGTTGGGTCGGGGCCGTTTGGGCCGCAGACTGACCGACAGCCGTGCCGGCCATGAGGGCGGCCATGGCCACGCCCGTCGTGTAACGCATCAAACGCATCGTCAGTCCTGATTCCCTAAAGCCGTCTCGTCCCCCGTTCAGCAGCGTCATTGACGATGCCGAGCCGTGGAGGGCGCGCGCCCCTGTACGCCATGCTTAGCGCATATCATCGCGTTCAATAGCCTGAACCTCCAAAAGTGGCGAGGTTAAGTCGAATATAGACCCCTTCGGAGGGGCCGGTCGGACGCACCCGGGTGTTGTCGCGACGCCATCCCAGCTCGACGCGGAAGCAATCGTCGTCGAACAGAAGGCCGACCTCGGAGCGGGTGATGATGTCGCGTTCCAGATCGGCGATGCCGTTCACCGCCACGCCCCAGTTGCCATAGACGAACTGGTGGCCGGACAACTGGACGAACTCATAGTTGCGGTTCAACGGGCCGCTGACCGGGTTGGAGCGGTCGATGATGTAGCTCAGGCTGGCCTGGTTGCGGCGTCCCCAACGTCCGTCAACCGTCGTTTCCGCGCGGCGAACGTCGCCGTTGGGGTCGATGGTGGCGTGCGCCCAGCCGCGGATGCGGTCGGACGGAGCAAAGGTCGCCTGGACCACCCAGTCAGACGTGCGGTCGGCCAGGCCGGAGGGGTCGTAGAGGCGCGCGGGATCGTCCGGGATCGGCGTCAGGAACTCGTTCTGATCATCAGCGCGAATGCTGCGGCCGATGAACAGGCTAGCCGAACGCTTGTCGTCCCAGCGCAGGGTGGCGCGCGCGCCGGCCGTGAAGCGAACTCCACCTTCCAGCAGATCGTAGCCGGGGAAGCGGTCCATGCGGAACAGGGAGCTGTGGTCCAGTTCCAGCGTCTGACTGTCCTCGTTGGGGATGCGGCGATCCAGGTCGGCGTCGTTCGACACTGACAACTGGGCCATCGGTTCCAGGATCAGGTCGGCTTCGGCGCTGAGGCGGCGATAGAGCGGGTAGCTGACATCCACCCCGGCGCTGGCGCGTCCGCGCGTGAAGACGTCCGAGTTCACGCCCATCATCGGCGGCAGGTCATTGACCGAATAGACGTCGAGCCGGGCGTCCACGAAGGGCTCCCAGCGCAGCCCCATCGGCGAGATCAAGGTGCGGCGCCAGTCGACCTGCCCGGTCACGCGTCGGCTGTCGACGCCGGGCAAGCCGTCGGTCGGGCCGGGGGGGATCAACTCCGGCGGCAGGGTGGGGGAGCCGACATAGGCGTCGCGGAACAGGGCGACGGCGGAACCTCTCAGGCGCAGTCGGCCGCCGAACACGGGATTCGGAGCTTCCCAGCGCGCGTCGATCAGCGGGGCGACCAGGGGCAGGGTCTTGTCGTCCTCGAAGATGTTCAGGGCCGGCGTGACCGGGTCGAACTGCGCGACCCGCAGGCTCTGCATCGAGAAGGCCGCGACCGAAAGATAGGACCTCTGGGTCTGCCGTTCGGCGTAGATCTGGCTGATCAGGCGGCGACGGTCGCCATAATAGAGGCCGTTGTCCTGATAGGTGTCCCGGACGTTGTAACGGTCGAAAAGGCTCTTGTCCGAGGTGCGTTCGGCCGTGAAGCCCCAGCGCCACGGCCCTTGAAGATCGAACTTGCCGTGCGCCAGCAGATAGCTGCGATTGGTACGGTCGCCGAAGCGCACATTGCTTTCAGCGTCGCCGTCGCCGTCCTGGTCGAAATCGCCGAAATCGCGCTCATAGGTGTAGCCGCCGCGCACGACCAGCGTGCCGCTGTCGAAGCGCCGACGCCACTGAGCGTTCAGGAAGGGCGCGACCTTGGTGTTGATCTGCGGACTGATCAGCAAGTCTTCGGACGGCGAGACGACGTGGAGGTAGGGAACCTCCAGCGAGGCGCCGCGGCCTTCATCGAAATCCGGGAAAGGAATCAGGAAGCCGGACGCCCGCTCGACGCTGGGGTCGGGGTGAGCAAAGGCCGGCAGGTAGAAGACCGGCACCCCTCCGACGCGGAAGACGACGTTGCGATACAGGATGGCGCGCAGGTCCTGGTCCTGCACCGCCTTGTCGGCCTGAATCGATACGCTGGGCTGCTTCGGTCCGTTCACGTCGCAGATCGGGCAGGGCGTGAAGATGACGCGGTTCAGTTCGCTGACGTTCTCGGAACGGCGCACCGCCGTCGCCGCCATCAGGCTGGCGCCATTGGCGAGGCGCATGGCGAGATCGGTCGCGACGCCGGCCTTGAGGTCCGCATCCAGTTCGATGCGGCTGGCGTGGACGACCGTACCGTCAGGGGCTGCGATTTCGGCGTGGCCGGCGGCGGTGGCGACGCCGGTCTTGAGATCGTAGGTGACCTCCTCGGCGCGGATGCTGTGGTCGCGTGTCCGGGCGTAGACGCGATTGTCGGGCGTCCCGTTGGCGCTCACGACGTCGCCCTCGCGGCTGGCCGCGTCAGCGTTCACATAGAGGCTGTCGGGGGTCAGGCCGTCGGCTCCAGGTGCGTTCTGGGTGGTCGGCGCCGGGGCAGGCGCCGCGGCGTTCTGGGCCATCGCGGGCAGGGCCGGCAGGCAGGCGACGACGGCCGCACCGGCCAGGAGCCGGGCGCGCAGGGCTCCCTCACGGATTTTGCGGCGATCACTCATGCGGAATCCACTCTTTGCCGGGCGACCGGAAACCGTCCGATTAGCCGTCTTCGGTATAGAACAGCAAGGTGAAGGCGGCGAGCGCCGTCAGCACCGGCGGCAGCCAGGCGGCCAGAACCGGCGGCACGACTTCGGCCGAGCCCATGGCCGAGGAAAACTGGTTCACGAAGAAGAAGGCGAAGCCCAGCACCACGGCCGCCACCGTCATTCGCGCCAGATCGCCGAGCCGCATCAGACGCAGCGAGAAGGCGGCGGCCAGTATCGACATGGCGGCGAACATCAACGGCGTGGCCAGCAGTTGCTGAAGGCGCAGGCGATAGGCGGTCGAGGCGAAGCCGGCGTCCTCGATTCGCTGGATCTGGTTCGGCAGGGACCAGAAGGGCGTCGATTGCGGTCGGGCGAAGCGCTGGAAGGCCTCCTTGTCCGCCAGGTTCGAGGGCAGGTCGAGCGTGGCGTAGCGAACTGCGCGCTGGCCCGTTTGGGCGCCCGTTGCGTCGGTCAGGCGCCAGCGTCCGGCCGTCAGAGAGGCCGTGGCCGCGTCGATCCGCTCGGTGAAGGTGCGACGGCCGCTGGCCGTGGTCGTGTAGATGAAGAAGCTGGCGTCCAGAAGCCGCCCGCTGGCCGGGTCCTGCCGTTCGCCGCGAATGATCATCTGGCGGGCGGCGTCGCCTTCGCGCAGCCAGACGGCCTGCTGGGTTTCGGCTCCGGGCGAGGTGCCGGAGATGCGGCCACGTTCACGTTGCCACATGCCGTCGCCCGCCGCGGCCATGGGGCCGAAAACGGTGACGGTCAGTACGCCGAGCACCAGGGCGCACCCTGCGGCCGGCAGTACGAATCGCCAGGCCGAAACGCCCGCCGCGCGCATGGCGATCAGTTCGCTGCGCCGGTTCAGGCCGACGAAGGCCGCCAGGGTGCCGAAAAGGAAGACGAAGGGCAGCAACTGGATGACGACGCTGGGCGACTTCAGCAGCACCAGGCCGAAGATGCGGGCGCTGGACAGTTCGCCGGATGAGTTTAGCCCGCGCGACACCTCGACAAAGTCGATCAGCATCACCAGGGTGGAAATGACGGCCAGGGCGACGGCCAGGGCGCGCAGTTGCTGGACCAGCACATAGCGTTCGATGCGGCCGAGACGGATCCTCATGCGAACCTCGCCTTGAAACGTTCATAGGGCGCCCAACTACGTCGCCGATGCGGTTTGAGTGCGCGGAACAGCAGGCGCAGGGCCAGGAAACTGACACCCAGCGGCAGCAGATATTGAAGCAGGTTCAATGCGCCGTTCCAGGCGCTGGCCGCGACCAGACCATAGCCGAACACGCGCACGATCAGGAAGACGCCCGCCGCCTTGGCAATGCGACCGCTGTAGCCGGTGCGGCTGAAGGACCCGCCGAGGATGGCGGTCAGCGCCAGGGCCATCGCCGCTAGCGCATAGAGGGGCGACGCCAGCCGAGAATGGGCCTCGGCCAGAAGTTCGCCGCGCGTGCCAGCGCTTTCCAGCAGGGCGGGCGTCGGGTCGAGCAGTTCTGTCAGCCACAGGTCCGACGGCTTGAAGCGGATGCGCTCCGTCGTCTTGGTGTAGGGCGAGAGGTCGAAGACCTGCTGGTCGAACGACAGCTGGTTCAGAACGTCGCGCGAGGAGTAGCGCTGCATCGACCCGTTCTGCATGGTCAGGACCGGCAGGCCGTCGACGCGGCCGAAGCGGGCGGACTCGGCGTCCCAGGTCGTGACCGTCTTGCCGTTGTCCAGATAGACGAACAGGTTCTTCAGCAGGCCGTTCTGCTCGATCTGCTGGACATAGACGGTCAGGCCGCCAGGGCCCTGGACGAAGCGGCCTTCCTCGACCAGCAGGGCGGCCAGGTCGGTGCGGATTGCGAAGGCCTGGCGACGCGCCTCGCGTTGGGCCCAGGGCTGGACGAAGACATTGGTGATCAGGGCGACCACGGCGATGATGACGGCGATCTGGATCGCCGGCCGGATCAGGGACCAGCGGCTGACGCCCGCGGCGTAGGCGGCGGTCAGTTCCTGTTCGCGCTGCAGCCGCGTCAGGGCGATCAGGGCGCCGACGAACAGGCCGATGGGCAGGATGACCGCGATCAACTGGGGCAGGGCCAGAAGGGTCAGCTTGGCCATGACCCAGATGCTCTGGCCGCGCTCGACGATGACTTCGAGTTGGTCGAGGCTTTGGCTCAGCAGCCCGATTCCGGCCAGCGCCGCGCACGCCGCCACGACGGGCAGGCCGATCTGGCGAAAGAGGTAGCCTTGAATCAGCGTCATGGTCGGAAAGAAAGGGTTTCGGGGGCGAGCGAGTTGCAGCCGCGAGCGATGCGGGCCATGTAATACACATCCCAACGCGACGGTGGAACAGCCGCAGCGTTATGTCTGATTCAAGCACGACCGGGGCATGGAACCCTGGCCTGGAGTAGGTTTCATGAAAATCGAGTTCGTCGCTTCCCCCAGCGCCGCTCAAATCCTTGCCGTTCTGGTCCACGAAGGCCGTGCGTTGGCCGGCACGGGCTCTGCCCTGGACGCCGCCGCTTCGGGCGCACTGACCAAGGCCATGGCGAACAGCCGTTTCACCGGCGCCGCGAACAGCAATCTCGCCGTTGCGGCCCCCGCCGGCGTCGACGCCAATTCGGTGCTGCTGGTCGGCGCGGGCGCGGCTGACAAGTTCGACGATCTGGCGGTCGAAACCGCCGCTGCAGCCGCCTATCACGCGGCCAAACTGTCCGGCGCCGAAGTCCTGACCATCGACGCCGCGCACCTGTCGGCCGAACAGGCCGCTCGCGTCGGCTTCGCCGTGCGCCTGGCCGCCTACCGCTTCGCCAAATATCTGACCAAGCAGAAGGCCGACAAAATTCCGTCGGTCACGACGGTTCGCGTCGTCACCTCGGACGCCGCCGCCGCCGAAGCCGCCTTCCAGCCGCTGTCGGCCGTGGCCGACGCCGTCCTGTTCTCGCGCGACCTGGTGTCGGAACCGGCCAACGTCCTGTATCCGGCCGAGTTCGCGCGCCGTGTGAAGGAACTGGAAGCCCTGGGCGCCAAGGTCGAGATCCTGGGCGAAGCCGAGATGGAAAAGCTGGGCATGCACACCCTGCTGGGCGTGGGCCAAGGCTCGGAGCGTGAAAGCCAGTTGGCCGTCATCCAGTGGAACGGCGGCAAGGAAGGCGAGGCCCCCATCGCCTTCGTCGGCAAGGGCGTTTGCTTCGACACCGGCGGCATCTCGCTGAAGCCGGCTGACGGCATGGAAGAGATGAAGTGGGACATGGGCGGCGCCGCCGCCGTGGCCGGCCTGATGCACGCCCTGGCGGGCCGCAAGGCCAAGGTCAACGTGGTCGGCGTCCTCGGGTTGGTCGAGAACATGCCTGACGGCAAGGCCCAGCGTCCGGGCGACGTGGTCGTGTCGATGTCGGGCCAGACCGTCGAAGTCCTGAACACCGACGCCGAAGGCCGCCTCGTTCTGGCCGACGCGCTTTGGTACACGCAGGAGCGCTTCAAGCCGAAGTTCATGATCGACCTGGCCACCCTGACGGGCGCCATCATCATCTCGCTGGGCCTGGAATACGCCGGCGTCTTCTCGAACAATGACGACCTGGCTGACGGCATCCTGGCCGCCGGTCCCAAGGTCGGAGAGAATGTCTGGCGCCTGCCGATCCCTGCCGCCTATGAGCGTCACATCGACAGCCCGATCGCCGACGTGAAGAACACGGGCAACGGCCGCGCCGGCGGCTCGATCACCGCCGCCCTGTTCCTGCAGCGCTTCACCAACGGCGTGCCGTGGGCGCACATCGACATCGCGTCGACCGCCTGGGTCAAGGACAGCCGCAATCCGACCGTGCCGGACGGCGCCGTGGGCTATGGCGTGCGTATGCTGGACCGCATGGTCGCCGACAAATACGAAGCCTGATCCGACGCATTCAGAGGGTAGGACCGGGTGTCTGACGCCAAGCCGGAAATCTGGTTCTACCATCTGGAGCGCTCGACGCTGGATCAGGTGCTGCCGGGTCTGCTGGAAAAGATCCTCCAGCGGGGCTGGCGCGCTCTTGTGCGCGGGGCGGTCGCGCACCGCCTCGACGACATCGACGAGCACCTGTGGACCTATCGCGCCGACAGCTTCCTGCCGCATGGCCTGGCGTCGGAGGCGCACGCCGTCCGCCAGCCCATCCTTCTGTCCGAATCGGGCGAGAACCTGAATGGTGCTCAGGCGCTGTTCATCGTCGATGAAGCAGAGCTGGGGGCCACGGAAGGGTACGAGCGGTGCTTCATCATCTTCGACGGTCGCAACGAACAGGCGCTGCAACAGGCGCGCGAACGCTGGCGCGCGCTGAAGGCGGCCAACGCCAACCTGGCCTACTGGAAACAGACGGACGAAGGGCGATGGGAAAAGGCGGCCTGATCGTCTCCTTGACCGCCCTGGGGCTGCTGGCCGTCGCCGGCTGTTCCTCGTCTTCGCCCACGCCGACCGCGCCTCGCATCGTCGAGCAGGCGCGTCAGAACCAGCCGGTCGGCACGCGCCTACCTCAGAACGACGCCGACATGTGCAAGGCGGGCGAACTGCAATGGCTGGTCGGGAAACCGCGGACCGAGATTCCCGTTCCGGTGGACGTGGTGAACCGTCGGGTGGCCTGCACCACCTGTCCCGTCACTGAAGATTACTCGCCTTACCGCCTGAATATTTTCTATAATCAGCAAACCGGCATCGTCGAGCGCGTGAGCTGCGGCTAAGCCCGGAACAAAGAGGAACGCCATGAAGACGATCGTGATGCTGACGGCTTTTGCGGGCGCTGTGACGCTCTCTGCCTGCGCTCCGACCCATGATGCGGCGCCGGGCGCTGAACCGACGCCTGTGGCCTGCAAGGCTGGCGACTATCAGGAATATGTCGGCCGCAATCGCTCGACCATTCCCGCCGACGCTCCGCGCGGCCGCATCTTCCGCGTCCTGTGCAGCAGCTGCGCGGCGACGATGGACTTCCGCGACAACCGCGTGAACTTCACTTACGACGACAAGACCGAGGTCGTGACGCGCGTCAGCTGCGGCTGACGTGATTCAGGGGGCGGGCTTGACCATGACCCGGACCACGTCCGCCCCCTCGGTCCCGACTTCATAACGGGCCGTGCCGCCGCGCCGCATCATCATGCGCGGGGCGGCGATTTCCTCGCCGTTGCGGAACAGGTTCACCTCGGTGACGAGCATATCTTCGGCGCCGTCACCCTGTTGGGCGTAGACGGTGGTGTTGAAATCAAGCGCATCCTGGTCGCCGTTCAGGGTCAGGTTCGCCGTGCCGCCGACCGCGACGAAGGTGCTGGCCAGAACCACCTCCTTGCCCGCTTCCATCAATTGCAGCTCCACCGCGTAACGCTGAGGCGTCGCGTCCTGGGCCAGGGCGGGGAGCGCGATCAGCGCGGACGCGAGCGTCATCGCGGCGAACAGGTGGTTCATGTCGGCGTCCTTTCAAGCGAGCAGCGTCTAGGTGCTGTGATTCACTTAGAACGTCGATATGGAAAGGTCTCAGCGCTCCAGGCCGTAGAGGGCGTCGGCGACGTCCTCGACCTTTTGACGGACCACGATCTCGGCGTCGCGCAGACCGCGATTGTAGAACAGCCGACCGATGTCGCGCTCAATGAATTCGACCAAGATTTCGGCGGGAAGCTGGCCGACCTCGACTTCCATGTCATCGCGCAGATAGGCGCGCAAGCGGCTGGCCGCCTCCTGCAACTCCTCACGTGTCAGGACGGAAGAGGGCGGCTTCTTCGTCATGCGACCTCCGCCAGGGCTTCCTCGGCGGCGATCCACTCGGCCTCGGCTTGATCGAGCTCCGCCTGGGTCTTGGCGCGGGCGCGCGTCAGGCCCTCCAGTTTTTTCGGGTCCTTGACCGCGGCGGTGGCCAGGTCGTCGTCCAGGCGGGCCAGGTCGGCGGTCAACTGGGTCATGCGATCCTCGGCCTTCTTCACCGCATGACGCAGGGTGGACGGCGAGGGACCTTTCTTCTTCTCGACCTTGGGCGCAGCGGCGGGCGTGGGGGCGGCGGCCGTGACCTCCTCGCGCACCTGGGTCGGCTTCATGCCCGCCTGCTTTGCGCGGTCCAGGACGAACTTCTGATAGTCGTCCATGTCGCCGTCGAAGGGCTTCACCGAGCCGTCGGCGGCCAGCCACAGGCGGTCGGCCACCAGTTCCATCAACGAGCGGTCGTGGGTGATCAGGATGACCGCGCCCGTATATTCATTGAGCGCGTCCAGCAGGGCGCGGCGGCTGTCGATGTCCAGGTGGTTGGTCGGTTCGTCCAGGATCAGGATGTGCGGCGCATCCATCGCCACCAGGTTCAGCAGCAGGCGCGCCCGCTCTCCGCCCGACAGGGAGCCGACCGTGGTTTCCTGTTTCTCGAACGGCAGACCGAACTGGGCCAGACGGCTGCGGCGGCTGCTTTCCGAGGCGTCCGGCATGGCGCGGCGGATGATCTCCAGCGGCGTGTCCGTCGGATCCATGGCCTCGATCTGGTGCTGGTGGAACCAGCCCACGCGCATCTTGCCGTCGCGATGGAACTCACCCGTCTCGATGGTCAGGGCCTTGGCGATCAGCTTGGCGAAGGTCGACTTGCCCGCCCCGTTGACGCCCAGCAGACCGATGCGGTCGTCCAGGTCCATGCGCAGGTTCAGGTTTTTCAGGATCGGCTTGCCCGGCTCATAGCCGACGTTGGCCTTCTCCAGCCGGATCAGCGGCGGGGGCAGGGGGCGTTCGGGCGACGGCAGGGTGAAGGGGGCGACGCGCTCTTCCGGCGGCAGTTCGATGCGCTGCATCTTCTCCAGCCGCTTGACGCGCGACTGGGCCTGGGTCGCCTTGGAGGCCTTGGCCTTGAAGCGGTCGATGAACTTCTGCAGGTGGGCGCGCTCGGCGTCCTGCTTGGACTTGTTGGCCTCCATCAGGCGCAGCTTCTCGGCCCGCGTCTTTTCGAAGGTGTCGTAGTTGCCAGTGTAGAGGTCCAGCTTGCGGTTCGACAGCTGCAGGATGTGGGTGCAGACGCCGTTCAGCAGCTCCCGGTCGTGGCTGATGATCAGGGCCGTGTGCGGATAGCGCTTGAGCCGCTGCTCCAGCCACAGGGCGCCTTCTAGGTCGAGGTAGTTGGTCGGTTCGTCCAGCAGCAGCATGTCCGGCTCGGCGAACAGGGCGGCGGCCAGGGCCACGCGCATTCGCCAGCCGCCCGAGAACTCGGCCATCGGGCGGTGCATGTCGTCCTGGCTGAAGCCCAGGCCGACTAGGATTTCCGAGGCGCGCGACGGGGCGCTGTCGGCGTCGATCTCGATCAGGCGGCCCCAGATCTCACCCATCTCTTCCGGTTCAGCGGTCTCCAGCCGGGTCAGCAGGTCGTGGCGCTCGACGTCGGCTTCCAGAATGGTGTCCAGCACGCTGACCGGCGTCGCGGGGTGTTCCTGATCCACCGAGCCGATACGGGCTGTCTTGGGCAGGGAGATTTCGTCGCCGTTGGCGGCCAGTTCGCCGAGGATCAGCTTGAACAGGGTCGACTTGCCGATGCCGTTGCGGCCGACCAGACCGACCTTGGACCCTGGGGGCAGGCTGACGGAAGCGTCGTCCAGGAACTCGCGGCCCCAGGCATTGTAGGTCAGGTTTTTGATCTGCAGCATGGGAACCGGAAAGAAAAAGGCTTACGCGCGGGGATATTGGAAAGATGTGCGGCGCTCGCTATAAGCCGCCGACCCTCAAACTCCCAAACAAGAAGTCACTTCCCATGACCGAACGTACCTTCTCGATCATCAAGCCCGACGCCACGCGCCGCAACCTGACGGGCGCCATCAACGCCGTGATCGAAGGCGCCGGCCTGCGCATCGTCGGTCAACGCCGCATCAAGCTGACCGAAGCCCAGGCCAAGAAGTTTTACGAAGTGCACGCCGAGCGTCCCTTCTACGGCGAACTGGTCGGCCAGATGATCGCCGAGCCGGTCGTCGTCCAGGTGCTGGAAGGCGACAACGCCGTCGCCAAGTACCGCGAAGTCATGGGCGCCACGAACCCGAACGACGCCGCTGAAGGCACGATCCGCAAGCTGTTCGCCCTGTCGATCGGCGAGAACTCGGTCCACGGTTCGGACTCGCTGGAAAACGCCGGCATCGAAATCGCCCAGTTCTTCACCGACGCCGACATCGTTGGCTAAGGTTTGAATAGGCCGCCCTTGCGCGGCCTAGCGAGAGCATAAAGACGGCCCGTCTCCGGAACCGGAGGCGGGCCGTTTCGTTTTCACGGTCCTGTTACCTGTTCAGCCACAAAGGAAGACCGCCATGAAGACGATCCTCAAACTGGCGCCGGCCATCGGCCTCGTGGGCCTTCTGGCCGCCTGCGGCACCACTACGGAACAACGTGCGGCTTCGGGCGCTCTCGGCGGCGCTGTCGCCGGCCAGGCCATCGGCGGCAATACGGGCGCGACGGTCGCCGGCGCCGCGATCGGTGCGGTTGCAGGCGCCGTGACGACCCCCAAGAAGCCGAACTGATTTCGCCCGGGCCTTCCAGATACAAGAACGGCGTCAGCTGCGAAGCTGACGCCGTTTTCGCGTTCGCTATCGGACGCGCCGCTTACCAGATGCGGGCGCGGCTTTCAGGGGCGATGTATTCCGCCTGATCCGGGGTGACGCCGAAGGCGGCGTACCAGGCGTCGATGTTGCGCGGCGGGGTGGCGGCGCGGGCGGCGCCCGGCGAATGCGGGTCGGTCGTCAGTTGCTCCTTGAGCGCGGCCTCACGCGACTTCTCGCGCCAGACCTGAGCCCAGCCTAGGAAGACGCGCTGGTCGCCGGTCAGACCATCGATGACCGGGGCCGGCTGGCCGTTCAGGCTGCGGTGATAGGCGTCCAGCGCCATCAGCAGACCGCCCAGGTCAGCGATGTTCTCGCCCATGGTCAGGGCGCCGTTGATGTGGGCGCCGGGAACAGGCTCCTGAGCGTCGTACAGGGCCCCCAGAACCTTGGCGCGTTCCTCGAAGCGGGCGGCGTCTTCGGGCGTCCACCAGTCGCGCAGCACGCCGTTGGCGTCCGACTTGCGGCCCTGATCGTCGAAGCCGTGGGTGATCTCGTGGCCGATGACGGCGCCGATGCCGCCATAGTTGACGGCCGCGTCCGCGTTCGGGTCGAAGAAGGGCGGCTGCAGGATGGCGGCCGGGAAGACGATCTCGTTGCGCGGCGGGTTGTAATAGGCGTTCACCGTCTGGGGCGTCATACCCCATTCCAGCGGATCGACCGGCTTGCCGATCTTGCCGCGCTTCCAGGCCCAGTCGAAGGCCGAGGCGCGTTCGACGTTACCGTAGAGGTCGGTCGCCGAGAGCTCCAGACCGTCATAGCTGCGCCACTTGTCCGCATAGCCGATCTTTACGCCGAACTTGGACATCTTGAGCAGGGCCTGCTCGCGCGTCGGCTCGCTCATCCAGTCCAGGTTCTTCAGGCGCTCGGTCATGGCGGCGCTGAGGTTGGCGACCAGCGCCTCCATCTGGGTCTTGGACGAGGCGGGGAAGTGCAGGCGGACGTATTCCTGACCCAGCACCTCGCCCAGCTGGCCGTCGACCAGGGCCACGCCGCGGTTCCAGCGCGGACGGTTCTCCGGCTGACCGCGCAGGGTCTTGCCGCGGAACTCGAAGCGCGAGTTCACGAAGGAGTCGGACAGGTAGGGGCCGGCCTGATCGACGATCTGGAAGGCTTCCCACGCCTTCAGCGTGTCCAGCGAGGTGTCGGCGAAGACCTGGGCGATGCCGGGGATGGCGGTGTTTTCCATCAGGACGACGGTCGGCACATCAGCGATCTGGGCGCCTTGCAGGAAGGCGGTCCAGTCAAAGCCGGGGGCCAGCTTGGCCAGGTCAGCGGTCGAGGCCGGGTTGTAGATCTTGTCGATCTGGCGACGCTCGACCGTGGTCCAGTGCTTCTCGGCGACCTTGGTCTCGAAGGCCAGGATGTCGGAGGCGGCCTGGGCCGGGTTCGACCAGCCCGCAGCCGTCAGGGCGCGGGTGATGTAGGCGACATAGGCCTCACGCTGAGGCGCGAAGTCGGCCTTCAGGTAGTAGTCGCGATCGGGCAGGCCCAGGCCGCCCTGGCCCATATAGGCCGAGTTGAGGTTGGGGTTCTGCAGGTCCTCGAACACGTCGACGCCGAACAGGGAGCCGCCGAAGCCGGCGTGGCTTTCGCCCATCAGGCGGGCCATGCCGCTGTGGTCCGTCACGGCGCGCACGGCGGCCAGATCAGCGGCCAGCGGCTGGGCGCCCAGTTGATTGACGCGGGCCTCGTCCATGAAGCTGGCGTAGAGGGCGCCGACCTTTTGCGCATTGGCGTTGGTCGGGTTGGCGGCGCTGGCTTCGATGATCGACTTCAGCTGGCTCTGGGCGTTTTCATACAGAACGTCGAACGGGCCGAAACGGGCCTTGTCCGAGGGGATCTCAGTGTTCTTGAGATAGGTCCCGTTGGCGTACTCGTTGAAGTCGTCGCCGGGCTTCACCGCCAGGTCGCGCCCGTTCAGGTCAAAGCCCCAGGGATGGATTTGCGGCGCGGCAGCAGCAGCGGCGTGGCCGGCATGGCCGGAGTGGGCGTTCTGGGCCGAGGCGGCTTGGGCGGAGAGCGCGAAGGCGAGCGCCAGGCCGGCGGCGCCCATCAGGCGGGTCTTGGACATCGGGTCTTCCCATGTGGAAACATCGAGCGGTCGCCGGTCCACTCAGGCTGGACCGGTCCGATCGTTCGCGGGGAAACTGCTCCTGCCTGCGACCGCCTGTCGCATTAAAAATCGTTAAGGTGGACGTCGCCCTAGCGCGTCACGAAAGCCGCCAGTGTCTGCGGATACAGCACATGCTCCGCAGTCTTGACCCGCTCGGCCAGGGTCTCAGCCGTATCGCTCGCCAGGATCGGCACGCGGGCTTGACCCAAGACCGGGCCTTCATCAACGCCTTCAGTCACGACGTGGACGGTGCAGCCTGCCTCTGCGTCGCCGGCCTCAATGGCGCGGGCGTGGGTGTTCAGGCCGGGGTAGAGAGGCAGCAGCGACGGGTGGATGTTCAGCATCCGCCCCGCCCACTTCTGCACCAGCCAGGGCGTCAGCAGCCGCATGTAGCCGGCCAGGGCGACGACCTCGACGTTCCGCTCGACCAGCAAGGCGTCGATGGCGCGCTCATGCACCTCGCGATCCTTGCCGAACGCCTTGTGCTCGACCGTCAGGGCCTCCACCCCGGCGACGCGGGCCTTCTCCAGCCCCGCCACGTCGGCGATGTTGGAAACGACCACCACCACCTCATAAGGGGCGTCGGCGGCCTGACCTGAGGCGATCAGCGAGGCCATGTTCGAGCCGGAGCCGGAGATCAGCACCGCCACGCGCGTCTTGGGCTTGCGGGTTTCAGTCATGGAGCGGCTCGGGCGACGGATCGGGGAGGCGGGAGGGATGCGACCGTCGTCGCCTCTTGGCAAGCCCATGCCGCTGATCAGGGCGTCATAAAGTCCGTTGCCGGACGGCCCCGCTTGGCGTTAGCGTCCCGCCGCCGGGCTGTCCGGCGCGTGAGGGGGAGTTTCAAAATGCGTCATCTGCTTACTGCGGCCTGTGCGGCGGCAATCCTGGCCGTGCCGATGGTTTCCATGGCTCAGGAAGCCTCCGGCGGCGGTTCCGGCCCCTTTTCGCTCGGCTTCGGACCGCTTGCGCAACGCCAATGCCGAGCAGGTCGAGCGCAACTGGGCTCGCGCCACGCCGGAAGAGAAGGAGGTGACGACCAGCCATTCGATCACCGCCCACGGCCGCGCGATGCGCTACAAGGCCACGGTCGGCACCCTGACCATTCGCGACGACGCCGGGATGCCGACGGCCAGCCTCTTCTACGTCGCCTACACCCTGGACGGTCAGCCGGTCGGCCGCCGCCCGGTGACCTATCTCTACAACGGCGGGCCGGGCTCGCCGACGGTCTGGCTGCACATGGGCGCCTTCGGCCCGGTGCGGGTGCTGACGGACGATCCGGTGGTCGAGCGCCCGGCGCCGTTCAACGTCGGCCCCAACGACATGACCCTGCTGGACAAAACCGACCTGGTCTTCATCGACATGGTCGGCGCCGGTTACTCGCGCCCGCTGGCCGAGACGCCGGGTTCGGCCTTCTGGGGCGTGGATCAGGACGCGGACGCCTTCACCCGCGCCATCATGCGCTACACCAGCAAGTTCAACCGCTGGTCCAGCCCCAAGTATGTGCTGGGTGAAAGCTACGGCACCCTGCGCACCGGCGCGGTGGCGCATCAGTTGGAAAGTCGGGGCATGTCGCTGAACGGCGTCATCCTGCTGTCGTCGATCATGAACTATGGCGTGCGCCAGCCGGGCTATGCCCAGAACTTCATCACCCTGCTGCCGACCTATGCGGCGACGGCCTGGTATCACAACAAGGTGCCGAACCGCCCGGCCACAGTCGAGGCCCATGTCCAGCGGGCGCGCGACTTCGCCATGGGGCCCTATGCGGCGGCTTTGGCCAAGGGGCACATGATCTCGGACGCCGAGCGCGCCCAGATCGCCCAGCAGATGAGCGAGCTGATCGGCCTGTCGCCGACCTTCATCGACAACGCCAACCTGCGGGTCGAGCTGTCGCCCTTCCGCAAGGAGCTGCTGCGGGATCGGCGCGAGACGATCGGCCGTCTGGACACCCGCTATCTGGGCATGGACGCCGACGCCGTGGGCGGTGAGCCGGAAGAGGACCCGTCGAGCAGCGCCATCACCGGGGCCTATTTCGGCGTCTTCAACGACTACATCGCCAATACGCTGAACTTCCGCACCGACATGGACTATCGCCAGTCGGCGCGCGGCCTGCCGGGCTTCAACTGGAACTGGAGCCACCGTCCGCCGGTGGGCGGGATGCAGACCACGCCGAACACGGCGATCGACCTGGCCACGACCATGCGGCGCAATCCGCATCTGAAGGTGCTGGCGCTGAACGGCTACTACGACGCCGCCACGCCCTTCTTCTCGACCGAGTTCGACCTGGCCCAGATGATGCTGGAGCCGAAGCTGCGCCAGAACCTGGAGTTCACCTACTATGAGGGCGGGCACATGATGTACACGAGCCGCAAGGCGCTGGAGGAACTGCACGTCGATCTGGCCAAGTTCTACGACGAGACCCAGAACGGCGGGGTTCGGTAGCAAACCCTTCTACCGCTCATCCCGGCGGACGCCGGGATTCAGTCCTTTGGTTTCAGGCTTTGGTGTTTGAGGTTCTCACTGGGCCCCGGCGTCCGCCGGGGTGAGCGGATTGAGAAGCTGGCGAAGAAAAAGGCCCCGGTCGCGAGACCGGGGCCTTTGTCGTTTCAGGCGCTGGAAGCTCAGGCGGCTTCCAGTTGTCCGCAGATGAAGGCTTCTTCGCCCGCGTTCAGCAGGGCGGCCAGGACCGGCTCGGCGTTTTCCGGCGAGACGATCAGGATGAAGCCGACGCCGCAGTTGAAGGTTCGGCGCAGTTCGTGGTCGGAGATGCCGCCGACGACGCCCAGCCACTCGAAGACGGGGGGCAGGGACCAGGCGTTCCAGTCGAAGGCGGCCTGCAGGCCCTCGGCGATGCAGCGCGGCGGGTTTTCGATCAGGCCGCCGCCCGTGATGTGGGCCGCGCCCTTGACCAGACCGGCCTTCATCAGGGGCAGGACCGGCTTCACATAGATGCGGGTCGGCTCCATCAGGGCCTGGGCCAGGGTCTTGTCCTTGGCGAAGGGGGCGTCGTCGCCCCAGGCCAGGCCGGACTTTTCGACCACCTTGCGGATCAGCGAATAGCCGTTGGAGTGCGGACCCGAGGAGGCCAGGCCGATGATGACGTCGCCGGCCTTCTGCTGATCCAGATAGGGCAGGACCTGACCGCGCTCGACCGCGCCGACCGAAAAGCCGGCCAGGTCATAGTCGCCGCCCGAATACATGCCCGGCATTTCGGCCGTCTCGCCGCCCACCAGGGCGCTGCCCGATTGGCGGCAGCCCTCGGCGATGCCGGCGACGACGCGACGCGCGGCGTCCACGTCCAGCTTGCCCGTGGCGTAGTAGTCCAGGAACATCAGCGGCTCGGCGCCCTGCGCCAGCAGGTCGTTGACGCACATGGCGACCAGATCGACGCCCACGCCGTCATGACGGCCGGTTTCGATGGCGATCTTCAGCTTGGTGCCGACGCCGTCCGTCGTGGTGACGATCAGCGGGTCTTCAAAACCGGCGGCCTTGAGGTCGAACAGGGCGCCGAATCCGCCCAGCGAAGCCTCGGCGCCGGGGCGGCGAGTCGACTTGGCGAGGGGTTTGATCGCATCGACCAACATTTCTCCGGCGTCGATATCCACGCCCGCATCGGCGTAGGTGAGGCCGTTTTTCAGGGCTTCGGGGGTGTCGCTCATCGGTCACGGCTCGAAATCGGGGGCGAAAATCTGTCGCAGCGCTCTTGCCACGACGGCGTCGCGCGGGGCTATAGCATCGGAATGACGCCAATCACCACCAATGACGCGCTAATCGACTTCTGCGAACGCCTGGCCAAGGCCCCGTTCATCACGGTCGACACCGAATTCATGCGCGAGACGACCTACTGGCCCAAGCTGTGCCTGATCCAGGCCGCTTCGCCGACGGACGCCGCGATCATCGACCCGATGGCCGAGGATCTGGACCTGGAGCCCTTCCTCGCCCTGCTGCGCGACGAATCGATCATCAAGGTCTTCCACGCCGCCCGTCAGGACGTCGAAATCTTCAACCGCCTGGGCGCCATGCCCAAGCCGATGTTCGACACCCAGGTCGCCGCCATGGCCGCCGGCTTCGGCGATCAGGTCAGCTATGAGCAGCTGGTCCGTCAGATGCTGCGTCAGGAACTGGACAAGGGCAGCCGCTTCACCGACTGGGCGCGTCGCCCGCTGTCGGACGCGCAACTGGTCTATGCCCTGGGCGACGTGACGCACCTGGCGGCCCTCTATCCCAAGCTGCGCGACCGGCTGCAGAAGGAAGGTCGTCTGGACTGGGTCATGTCCGAAATGGGCGCCCTGACCGACCCGGCCCTCTATGACACCACGCCCGAGAATGCCTGGAAGCGCCTGAAGCCCAAGAAGTTCAGCGCCAAGTATCTGGCCGCCTTCGTCGCCGTCGCCGTCTGGCGCGAGCGCGCGGCCCAGGAACGCGACCAGCCGCGCGGCCGTATCCTGAAGGACGAGGGCATCGACGAGATCGCGGTGCAGGCCCCGACCGATCCCGAGGCCTTCAACCGTCTGCGTTCGGTGCCCAAGGGCTTCGGCGGTTCGCGCCTGGGTCTGGAGCTGGCCGCCGAGCTGAAGCGCGTTCTGGCCGACCCGGAAGCCCATGCGCCCAAGCTGGAGCGCCCGGCGCACAGCCAGCCGGCCCCGCCCTCGGTGGTCGAACTGCTGAAGGTGCTGCTGAAGGCCAAGAGCGACAACGCTGGCGTGGCCACCAAGCTGATCGCCAACGTCGCCGATCTGGAAAAGATCGCCAATGACGACAACGCCGACGTCGAAGCCATGAAGGGCTGGCGCCGTCAGCTGTTCGGCGAGGACGCGCTGAAGCTCAAGAAGGGCGAGATCGCCCTGGTGCTGAATGGCTCGCGGGTCGAGGTCGTCGAAATCGAAGGCTAGGGCTTAGGAAGCCGGCGGCGACGCCGGCTCCCACAGTTCGATCGGATTACCCTCGGGGTCATGGATGCGCGCGAAGCGTCCGATCTCGGGGGTGGCGTCCCATTCCGGCTTGGTGATGACCTCGATCCCGGCGGCCTTCAGCGAGGCGATCAGGTCGTCCAGTCCCTCGACCCGCAGGTTCAGCATCCAGCGGTGGTCGGCGGCGAAATAGTCGCTGTCTTCCTTGAACGGGGCGAAGACCGTCGGTCCCGCCTGCTGGTTCCAGATCCAGACGTTTTCCGGCGCCCCGACGCCTAGGTGGGTCAGATACCAGTCGGCCAGGGCCTTGGCGTCCTTGGCGCGGAAGAAGAAACCGCCGATTCCGGTCACGGGCATGGGATCGTTCCTCTAGATTTTCAGCGTCAGGTTCATGGCCTCGGCCAGAGCCTTGGCGCGGCGGCGAGTCTGTTCGCCCAGCAGCATGTCGGCGTAGCCCTCGGCGGCGGTGATCCGCAGCGCGCCCTTCTCGACGGTGGCGGCGGCGTTGGCCAGCAACTGCGGCGAGCGGCCCGACAGGTCGCAGGCCAGCCGCATAGCCAGGCCCAGGGCGCGGGCGCGCTTCTGGCCAGGCGCCGACAGCAGACGATCGACGGCGTCCGGCGACGGCGTCTTGGCCTCGCCGCCGTAACGGGCGTTCATGGCCACCGCCAGGAAGGCTCGCTCGGCGTGGGTCTGGCCCGGAATGGGCGAACGAAGCACCTGATCGAAGACCAGATCCACCCGGTGGTCAGGGTGCAGGCGGGCGCCGAGGTCGGCCAGACGACAGACCGAGGCGGTCAGCAGGGCGTCGCGTTCCTCGCCAAAGGCCTCGGGCATGGCTGAGACGACAGGTTGCAGCCAGCCGTCCAGGGCGCGCGGCAGGGCCGGGTCCACGCCTTGCCGTCCGCCCCAGGCGGAACAGCCGGCCAGCAGGGGATCGACCGCCGCCATCTCGGGCGACAGGCCCGCGTAAAGCAGACCCTCGCGCACGCCCCAGGCGGAAAAGGTGATGGATCTCAGCCCCAGGGCCTCGATCAGTCCGTCCAGCACCAGGGCGGCGTAGGGCAGGGTCTCGGCCCGGCGCTTGGACACGCCCGGCAGCTTCTCCAGCGAGGCCTTGGACTGACGCGCCACCAACCGGGCCAGATCACGCGCATCGGCGGCGCTCATGGCGTATTCGTGGACGATCCGCAGCGGATGGTCCGTCTGGGCCATGTGCATCTGGGCCAGGCTGCGCCAGGCCCCGCCGACGGCGTGCAGTTCGGTCGTGGCGTAAGCATCGGCGATGGGCGCCAGCCGCTTGGCGATGCGGCCACGCAAGCGGTCGACGTCGAAGCCCTTGGGGTCAACCAGTGAGAAGGGGCCTAGCGGCAGGGTCACGCCCTTATCGAGCGGGCGATTGCGTCCGCCGTTGCCGATCCGGGTCAGCTCCAGACTGGCGCCGCCCATATCGGCGGCCACGCCGCGCGAGCCCGGTGCGCCTGCCAGAACGCCAAGCGCCGAATAGCGGGCTTCCTCCTCGCCGCTGAGGACGCGGACCTGCAGGCCCGTCTCGGCGGCCACGCGGGCGCAGAAGTCGGCGCCGTCCTCGGCCTCGCGCACGGCGGCGGTGGCGGCGATGATGGTCTGGTCCGGCTGGACGCCCTCGATGACGGCGGCGAAGCGGCGCAGCGCCGTCATAGCAGCGACGACGCCGGGCACCGACAGGCGCCGGGTCGCGGCCAGATCACGACCCAGACCGGCCAGGACCTTCTCGTTGAACATGGTCCAGACCGCCCGGCCTTCCAGCCGATACAAGACCAGGCGCACCGAGTTGGAGCCGATGTCGATGACGGCGATCTGGCGCGAGGGATATTCAGCCTCGACGCCCATCAGCGATGCTTCCGAGGCTTGAGCCCTGCGTAGGACAGGGCGCCGGGCAGGGTCTTCACCTTGCGGCCGCGGCCCGACAGGCTGGGATTGGTCATGAAGTACTTGTGGGCCGAGAAGGGACGTTCGGGACCGGAGGGCGTGACTCGGCGATAGGTCCCGTCGGCGGCCAGGGTCCAGCTCTGGGCGTCGTCCTTCAGGTTGGCGACCATGATCTGATCCAGCACCTGATCATGGACCGTGGCGTTCAGGATGGGCGTCATCAGTTCGACGCGGCGATCCAGATTGCGCGGCATCCAGTCGGCGGACGAGATGTAGAGTTTGGCCTTGTTGCTGGGCAGGTCGTGGCCGTTGGCGAAAGCGACGATGCGGCTGTGTTCCAGGAAGCGGCCGACGATCGACTTGACCCGGATATTCTCCGACAGACCCGGCACGCCGGGACGCAGGCAGCAGATGCCGCGAATGACCAGTTCGATGCGAACGCCCTGCTGGCTGGCGCGGTACAGGGCGTCGATGATCTCCGGATCGACTAGGGCGTTCATCTTGGCCCAGATGGCGGCGGGCTTGCCCTTGGCGGCGGCGGACATCTCCTTGCCGATCATTTCCAGCAGGCTGGTCTTCATGTTCAGCGGCGAGACGACCAGGGCTTCCAGCTCATCTGGCTCGGCATAGCCGGTGATGTAGTTGAACACCCGCGTGGCGTCCTGACCCAGGACGGGGTTGCAGGTGAACAGGCTGAGGTCAGTGTAAATCTTGGCCGTCGTCGGGTGATAGTTGCCGGTGCCGAAGTGGCAGTAGGTGCGCAGGGCGTCGCCCTCGCGACGCACCACCACGCTCAGCTTGGCGTGGGTTTTGTACTCCACGAAGCCGAAGACGACGTGGACGCCGGCCCGTTCCATCTGCCGCGCCCAGCGCAGGTTGGCCTCTTCGTCAAAGCGCGCCTTCAGTTCGATCAGGGCGGTGACGTTCTTGCCGTTCTCGGCCGCCTCGATCAGGGCGGCGACGATGGGGCTGTCCTTGGAGGTGCGGTACAGCGTCTGCTTGATGGCGATGACGTTGGGATCGCGCGCGGCCTGTCGCAGGAACTGGACCACCACGTCGAAGCTCTCGAACGGGTGGTGGATCAGCATGTCCTTTTCGCGGACCGCCGCGAAGATGTCGCCGCCGTTGTCGCGGACGCGCTCGGGATAGCGCGGCTCATAGCCCTTGAACTTCAGGTCGGGGTGCCCGCCGGGGATCAGTTCGGCCAGTTGCGCCAGCCCTAGCATCCCCTCCACCAGAACCACGTCCTGCGGCTGGGCGTGCAGTTCGGCGATGATGAAGTCGCGCAGGTCCTCGGGCATGGAGGCCTGGATCTTGATGCGGACGACCGAGCCCATGCGACGCTGCTTCAGCGCCTCCTCGAACTCCATGACCAGGTCTTCGGCCTCTTCCTCGATCTCGATGTCCGAGTCGCGGATCAGGCGGAACAACCCCTTTTCCAGAATCTCGCAGCCCGGAAAGAGGTGGTCGATGAACAGCAGCAGCATGTTCTCGAGCGAGACGTAACGCTTGCGGCCCGGCGCCGAACGGCCGTCGGTGGCCAGAGCCCAGAAGCGCCGCACCTGGGTCGGCACCGGCACCAGGGCGTAGAGGACGCGGTGGTCGCTGTTCCGGCGCAGCTTCAGCGCCAGCGAGAAGCCGAGGTTGGGCAGGAAGGGGAAGGGGTGGGCGGGATCGATCGCCATCGGCGTCAGCACGGCGAACAGCTGATTCAGGAACTCGGGTTCCAGACGCTCGCGTTCGGTGCGGGTGATCTTGGCGGCCTCGACCACCTCGATGCCCCCGGCGGCCATTTCCTTGCGCAGGACGCGCCAGCGGCGCTGCTGTTCGGCCATCAGGCCCCCGGCCGCGGCGTTGACCTGTTCCAGCTGTTCGGCGGGGGTTAGACCATCGGGCGAGACGACGCGGACGCGCTCGCGCACCTGACCTTTCAGGCCCGCCACGCGGGTCATGAAGAACTCGTCCAGGTTGTTGGCCGAGATGGAGAGGAAGCGGACCCGCTCCAGCAGCGGGTGGCCCTCGTTGGCGGCTTCTTCCAGCACACGCCCATTGAAGGCCAGCCAGGACAGCTCGCGGTTGATGAAGCGCTCGGGCGAGTTCATCAACGCCTCGGACAGCTCCAGCTGGGGCGCGCGCGAGGAGGGGACTTCCTCACCGGTGTTATCGACGGCGATGGGCGCGATTTCAGTCATTTGACTGTTGTCGCGCGGGCCTGTGACGGCTGCAACCGCGATATGAAGTTATCCGTCAGACAGTTCGTCGCTGTCGCCCAGAACCTGACGGGCCAGAACGCGCGTGACGGGGCGGTGGTAGGCGTCCAGTTGATCGACAATGCGTTCGACTGCGTCGGCCGAGCGGTCGATGCGACGGGCCAGATAGTCCACGACTTCCTCGCCCGGCGTGATGTTGCGGGTGGCGAAGGCGCGCTTGAGCATGGCCCCCAGCACGACGTCGTCGGGCGCTTCGATCCCCACGGTGCGGATGGCGTTCAGGCGCGAGCGCAGATCCGGCAGGTCGCAGGCCCAGGCCCCAGGCGGATCGCGTGACACCAGCAGCAGGGCGCCGCCGCCCGACTGCGTCAGGTTGATCAGGTGGAACAGGCTCTCGTCATCGGCGTCCTGGGCGCGGTCCAGAAGGACGAACTGGCCTTCCAGTTCCAGCGGATCGACCAGGGCGGCCTCGGCGCCGTGCAGGGCGAGGGCGCCCGTGCGTTCGACCCAGGCGGCGGCGAGATGGCTTTTGCCGCTGCCGGGCGGTCCGAAGATCGACAGGATCGAGCCCGCCATCTCGGGCCAGGTCGCCAGCACCGACGTGGCGGCGGCATTGGAATCGGACACCGCGAAATCCGCCGCGCGTTGCGACGCCTCCTGCCGCAGCGGCAGGCGCAATTGCTGGATGTCGGAACCGAGGGCGGTCATGAACTGAACCATAGCAGAGGCCATCGGACGCGCTGTGGGCAGGTTCCCGGCGGCGGTGGACAACCGCGCGGCGCTGTGGATTTAGCCGCCAGCCTTGACTTTCCGGGGCGATGATGGGCCTTTCGCCCCTCCTAATTCACGCTGTTCTACAGCCGTTTTCAGACGATATCCGATCATGCACGCCTATCGCACCCATACCTGCGGCGCCCTCCGTTCGACGGATGCGGGCGCGAATGTTCGTCTGTCGGGCTGGGTTCACCGCAAGCGCGACCACGGCGGCCTGCTGTTCATCGACCTGCGCGACCACTACGGCCTGACCCAGCTGGTGCTGCACCCCGAGACGCCGGGCTTCGAGGCCGTCGAGCGTCTGCGCGCCGAAAGCGTCATCAAGATCGACGGCGAAGTGGTCAGCCGCTCGGCTGAAACCACCAACGCCAACCTGCCCACGGGCGAGATCGAAGTGCGCGTCCTGTCGGTCGAGGTCCTGTCGGAAGCCGCCGAACTGCCGCTGCCGGTCTTCGGCGAGCCGGAATACCCGGAAGAGATTCGCCTCAAGAACCGCTTCCTCGACCTGCGGCGCGAGACCCTGCACAAGAACATCGTCCTGCGCTCCAAGGTGATCCACTCGATCCGCCAGCGCATGGTCGAGCAGGGCTTCCTCGAGTACCAGACGCCGATCCTGACGGCCTCGTCGCCGGAAGGCGCGCGCGACTTCCTGGTGCCGTCGCGCATGCACCCGGGCAAGTTCTACGCCCTGCCGCAGGCCCCGCAGCAGTTCAAGCAACTGCTGATGGTCTCGGGCTTCGACCGCTACTTCCAGATCGCCCCCTGCTTCCGCGACGAGGACCTGCGCGCTGACCGCTCGCTGGAATTCTATCAGCTCGACGTCGAGATGAGCTTCGTGACGCAAGAAGACGTCTTCGCCGCCATCGAGCCGCTGATGAACGGCGTCTTCAATGAGTTCGGCGAGGGCAAGCCGGTTTCGCCCATCGACGGGACCCACACCTTCACCAACGACTTCGGCCAGACCATGGAGCACAAGGGCTTCGAGCGTCTGACCTATGCCCAGTCGATGAAGTGGTACGGTTCGGACAAGCCGGACCTGCGTAACCCGATCAAGATGCAGGACGTGTCCGAGCACTTCCGTGACGGCGGCTTCGGTCTCTTCGCCAAGATCCTGGGCGCTGACGCCAAGAACGCCGTCTGGGCCATCCCGGCTCCGACCGGCGGCTCGCGCGCCTTCTGCGATCGCATGAACTCCTGGGCGCAGGGCGAGGGCCAGCCGGGTCTGGGCTACATCTTCTGGTCGGACGATCAGCAGGCCTGGGGCGGTCCGATCGCCAAGAACCTGGGTCAGGAGCCGACCGAGGCCCTGATGGCTTCCTTGGGTCTGGGCAAGGGCGACGCCGCCTTCTTCACCGCCGGCGACCCCGCCATCTTCGCCAAGTTCGCCGGTCTGGCCCGCACCCGCGTCGGCACGGAGCTGAAGCTGGTCGATGAAGAGCAGTTCAAATTCTGCTGGATCGTCGACTTCCCGATGTTCGAGTGGTCGGAAGAAGAGAAGAAGGTCGACTTCAGCCACAACCCCTTCTCGATGCCGCAGGGCGGTATGGAAGCCCTGGAGACCCAGGATCCGCTGACCATCCGCGCCTATCAGTACGACATCGTCTGCAACGGCTATGAGCTGTGCTCGGGCGCGATCCGGAACCACAAGGCCGAGATCATGCTCAAGGCCTTCGAGATCGCCGGCTACGACGCCTCGGTGGTCGAGGAGCAGTTCGGCGGCATGCTCAACGCCTTCCGCTTCGGCGCCCCGCCGCACGGTGGTCTGGCCCCCGGCATCGACCGCATCGTCATGCTGCTGGCCAACCAGACGGCTATCCGCGAGGTCATCGCCTTCCCGCTGAACCAGCAGGGTCAGGACCTGCTGATGAGCGCGCCCGCCGAGGCCGCCGACAAGCAACTGAAGGAACTGTCGATCCGCACGGCCCTGCCGCTCAAATAGGCGGTGTCGCGGCGTTGAAATGAAAAGGGCGGCTCGCGAGAGCCGCCCTTTTTGTTGGTCTGTTCGGTTGGCCTAGTGTCCCGAGGCGATGACCAGATTGCGCTGACGCGGCGGGATGGGCGGCGCAGGCGGGGCCGGAGGCGCTGGCGGCTTGCGAATGACGCGGATGCCGCCGACGCCGCCGCACGACCGCACCGTCAGGCCATTGGGCAAGCGGGTCGCGCCGTCGCCGCAGGCGTCGTGGATCTGATCCTGGGTCAGGCCGCGCGCGCCCGACAGGTCGGCGCCGCGAATGTCCGTGCGGTTCATCGAGGCGCCCGAGAAGTTGGCGCGATCGAAGCTGGCGCCTGTCAGGCGGGCGCTGTCCAGTGAGGCGTTGTTGAACTTGGCGCCGTCGAACACGCCATTGCTCAGGTTGGACGCGTTGATCTCGGCATTGGAGAAGTCGGCGCCGTTGGCGCGGACATTGGCCAGGGTCGAGCCGAACATCTCGCTGCTGTTGAACTTGGCGCGGGTCAGGACAGCGCGGTTGAAATTGGCGCCGTTCAGCTCGGCCGAAGAGAGGTTGGCGTCCTGAAAGTTCGTGCCGATCAGATTGGCGCCTGTGGCCTCGGCGCCGGTCAGATTGGCGCTGGTGAATACGGCGTTGGTGAAGTTGGCGCCCATCATTTCCACGCCCCGCATGTCAGCGCGGCTGAAATCACTGCCGGCGAAGTTCGAGCCGAGCAGCTCGGCCCCGCGCAGGGTGGCGCCGACCAGGGTGGCGTTGGTGAAGCTGGCGCCGGTGAAGGTAGCGCCCGACAGGTCCCGACCTGAAAGTTCGCAGCGGTTGCAGCTGCCGCCCAGCGAAACCATGCGGGCGACGTCGCGATCCTGCATCTGAGACAGGGTCATCGTCCCGGCGAAAGCGGGCGCAGCGACCAGCAGCCCCGAGAGGGCGGCGGCTGCGGGAGCCAGGGGACGGAGAAGGGCGAGCGGGCGTTTCATCACGATACCTAGATGCGCCTGTCGCCTGAAAAACCCTACTTAAATCGTGGTAACGATGGAGACCGTCAGCAGGCCGGAATGCGCAGGCCGCGCGGCAGGACCGTGGCGTCGTCGCCGCAGGCCTGATTGAGCTGGCCCTGGGTCAGGCCGACGACGCGCGCGAGCTGCGCGCCCGACAGATTGGTCCCGTTGAGCTTGGCGCCCGACATCGTGGAGCCGTCCAGATAGGCGCCGACGAAGCTGGCGTTGGTCAGGTCGGCCCCGGCGAAGTTGGAGCCCGAAAAGACGCCACCATAGGCTTCCACGTCGCGCATGTCGGCGCGCGAGAAGCGGGTGCGGTTCATGACCGACAGGCTGAGATCGGCCTGACGCAGCCGGGCGCCCGCCAGGTTGAGGCCGCGCACCTCCATGCCCGAGAAGTCGCCCTGGAAAAGGTTGCAGCCAGGGCAGCTGGCGCCGCCGCGCACGCGGGTGATCTGCGAGGCGTTCTGGGCGACGGCGGGCAGGGCCGTGGCGGCCACCAGCGAGGCGACGAGTGCGATTGCGAGACGGTTCATGCGAAGACTCCGGGCTTTGACATCGCCTCAGCAAGAAGCGGGCCGAAACAGCGTCTCAATCACCCCTGCATCTGCGGAGCCGCGCCGCAGGTGTCGCAAATCCAGCCCCCGCCGCGGTTCTGCAAGGCGAAGTCTCCGCATTGGGGACAGGCGACGGCCTCGGTCGGCGTGGCGGCGCGAAGGGGCTCGGGTTTGCGCCCAAATGGGACGACCACGAGGTTGTCGGGTGCGGCGCCGCGGGCGAAGCCCTTGGAGATGAAGCGCGCCGCCGGCACCGGCTCGGCGTCGTTGGTCGCGGCGGCGCCCAGGCCGTCGGGGTTGAGGCCCTCGGGTTCGGCGTTGGCCAGTTCCTGCCGCTCCAGATAGGAGACGCCCAGTTCGCGGAAGATGTAGTCGAGGATCGAGGTCGCTGAGCGGATCGAATCATTGCCGGTGACGCGTCCCGCCGGCTCGAAGCGGGTGAAGACGAAGGCGTCGACGAACTCGTCCAGCGGCACGCCGTATTGCAGGCCGATGGAGATGGCGATGGCGAAGTTGTTCATCAGGCTGCGGAAGGCGGCGCCTTCCTTGTGCATGTCGATGAAGATCTCGCCCAGTTCGCCGTCTTCGTACTCGCCGGTGTGGATATAGACCTTGTGCCCGCCGACGGCCGCCTTCTGGATATAGCCTTTGCGACGGTCCGGCAGCTTGCGCCGGGTGCGGTCGCGCTCGATGACCTTCTCGATCACCCGTTCGACGGGCTGCGCCTCGGGCTCGATACGGCGCTGCACAGGCGCGTCGGCCTCGACCAGCTCCAGGCGGAAGTCGGCGGGCGGCGCGGCGCGCCGCAGGACCACTGCGCGGCGACCGTCGCGGGCGGCCTGACCCAGGGCGCGGGCGGCCTGAAGAGGTCCGGCGCGCCAGTCGATCAGGTCCGGTGTGACGTCGGGCGCATCGCTATAAGGTTCGATGGCGCGCCGCAGCTCGGCTTCGAAATGTGCGGGGTCGGTAGTCAGGAGGTCGCGTAGCGCCTCAGGCGCGGCCGCCCAGCCGGACAGGTCGGAATGGCCGAAGGCGGCGGTTCGAGCCTCTTCGATCGCCTCGTCATCAAAGCCAAGGCGCGGCAACAGGTCGTCCCCGTCTTCGACTGAAAGGCCCAGAACGTCGCCGATGAATCCCGCGTCCAGAACGGGCGGGGTAAAGGCGGCGGCCAGTTGATTTGTTTGCGACAGCGCGAGTTCGACCGCCTCAAGCTCGACATCAGTGAAGCCTAGATCCCGCAGGGCCGAGTGGTTGACGCCTGGCGCGCCCATCAGACTGCGGCGGCCGAACAGTTGTCGCTCGGCGCCCTCGATGTCGCCGCCCGCGCGGGCGATGGCCCGAGCCAGCGAAGGTCGCAAGCGACGCTCGGGCTCGCCGTCTTCGGTCTGGAAGAGGTCGGTGGCGCCAAAGGGCGAGGCGCCGAGGCGCAGCTCCAGCTCCGCATCGCGCACGAACAGGTTGATCGCGGCATGTCGACGACCATGCTGTCTCATGACCTTGGTGTCGAACCCGCGCTGGCTGGCCATTTCGATGACTTCGTCGCCGATGACGTCCCATTCGGCGCAGGAGCCGCGTTCGGCGGCCATTTCGACCGAGACGGCGCTGGCGGCGGCCGAGACGCGGGCTCCGGCCGATGCCGCCAGGGGGATGGCGTTCTCGGCGTCGTTCGCGACGGCCCAGTCGGTCAGGCCGAACAGGCCGAGCCCGATCGGGCGCGCCGCGTCGCGGCGGCCGGTGTTGGCGGCGTTCGAGCCGATGCCGCCGCCGGTCTCAATCTCGAGAGCGATGACCCAGAGCCGCGTCAGGTCGTCCAGGGCAGCGTCGAAGGCGTCGCCGGCGACGGACGCCAAGGTCTGCAGATCTAGTGCGGCGCGAGCCTCTAGTGCGGCGTCCGCCAGAGCGTCGGCGTCGCGCGGGGAGAAGGTCAGCGCCAGATCGCCTTCGAGCGCCGCCGCAGCGACGGCAAGGGCTTCGGGGCTTCCCGAGGCGACGGCGTCGCGATGAGCCAGAACGGGTTGGACCGGAGGGGGCGCGTGTTCGCGCAGGGCAATGGTGAAGCTCTGGCCTTCAGCCGCGCGGAGGATGTCAGCGTCGCTCGCGCCGCAGCGGCGGGCGATCAGGGCGGCGCGGGCCAGGGCTGGATTGCGGGCGGGATCGGCACAGGCTGCCGGCGGGCCTTCGCAACGATCAACTGCGTCTGCAACGCCGCGCAGGGCTTCGGACAGCGCCTCGGCGGCGCGCGCCGACAGGCGTTCGCCGCGTCGCGCGGCGGTTAGATCGGCCAGCCGCTTGGCCGAGCCGGGGTCGTCGAGGGCGACGACGCCGGGAGCGCCTGCCTCTACAAGGTTCGCAGCGCCCGGCGCGGCGACGCCCAGAAGGAGGGTGGCGGACAGCTCGCTGGCGAAGGTGTCGGCGTCCTCGGTCGCGACGAACAGCCCTTGAGCCAGTCCCCATGCGCCGAGGCGATGCGCCCAGCGCTCGGCGGCTCCGCCCAGCCAGGCGTCGGGGGCTTCCCCGAGGGGGAAGACGCCGACGGGTAGGTCGGTCGGGAGGCCTTCGCACCAGTCCAACCAGGCCTCGACGCGAACATCGGTCCAGTTCGCGGGAGCGACAACGGACGTCACCACGCCCGGACGTTCGATGGTGCGCAGCTCCAATGCGACGAGGTCGGCGAGCTCGGAAAAACGGGGCTTGATGCGCATCTGACGTCTCCGCGCGTGTCCTGATCGTGACATTAACGACGCCTCGAAAGGCGTTTCAATAAATCTTGGGGCCTTGGTGCGGGTTACCCCCAAGATGTTGATGTCGGGCAGGGATACCGGAAACCGGTCTCGGGCTGGACGCGGGCGGCTCCGGTTTCTATGATCGTGCCGCGTCGCCGGACCTCCCTGGGCGACGGGATTCGAGTAGGTTCGACGACGTGCTGAGCAAGATCTTCACCTGGTGGAACGGCGCCACGATCGGCACCCTGTTCACCGTCGGCAAACGCGGCCAACTGGTCGGCACGGACGAGTTCGGCAACCGCTATTATCAGTCGCGCGACAGCGTCAGCTATGACGGCCGCCAGCGTCGCTGGGTCATCTATGACGGCTATGCCGAGGCGTCGAAGGTTCCGCCGGAATGGCAGGGTTGGCTGCGCTACACCTATGACGAGACCCCGGTCGAGAAGCCGCTGCCGCGCCGCGCCTGGGAAAAGGATCACCTGCCCAACCTGACCGGCACGCCGATGGCTTGGCGTCCGCAAGGTTCGCTGGCCAACGAAGGCAAGCGCCCCGCCGCCACCGGCGACTATCAGGCCTGGAGCCCGGAATGACCGCACGCCGCCTCCTGCTCGTCGGCGTGGCCGCAGCGGGACTGGCGGTCGCGGGCGCCGGCATGACCAGCGCCCTGATGGACCTGCCGCAGGACGCCGTGCCGGTTCAGGATCCGGTCGGCGATCTGCTGCGCGACACCAACCGCACGCCCTTGCAGAATCCGCAGGCCACGCCCCCTGCTCCTGCCACGACGCCGCAGGGCGCTACGCCATCGACGGCCGCTCCCGTGGCCGCGCCTGGCACGCCGATCGTCGTGGTGACGCCTGAGGCTGAGATCGCCGCTGTTCAGGAAGATGTGCCGCCCGAGGCCGAAGCCGAGACGCCCAAGGCCGCTTCCGGGCCCGTCGTCACGCCTGGCCGTCGCCAACGTCGCCCGGTCGCTATCATTCACGCCATCGACAAGGTCACGGCCGAATCCATGCGATTCGAAGTCGAGGTCGGCGGTCGTCCGGTCCGCTTCAACAAGACCCTGATCTTCAGCGCCCGCGCCTGCGAGGTCTCGGCCTCGGACGAGCAGACCGAGGACGCCATCGCCTATCTGGAAGTCGGGGTTCAGCCGCGCGGCGTGGTCGTGCCGACCGAGGCGCGTCAGATCTTCAAGGGCTGGATGTTCGCCTCATCGCCCGGCGTTAGCGGTCTGCAACACCCAATCTACGACGCCTGGGTGATTGGCTGTAAGGCATAGTCCACGGCCTCTGCGCCTGTCATGGGTGCGGTCAGGAGGGACTTGTCCGGCGTCAGACGCAGCGCCGGCTTAAGCAACCGCAGGTAGGCCGCTTGCGGCGTCTCCACCGCACCGAACTGGCTCAGGTGCTCGGTCAGGAACTGGGCGTCCAGCAGGCTCCAGCCGCCTTTGCGCAGTCGCGCCACCAGGTGCACCAGAGCGACCTTGGATGCGTCGCGCGCCCGGCTGAACATGCTCTCGCCGAAGAAGGCGCCGCCCAGCGTCACGCCATAGAGGCCGCCGACCAGAACCTCGTCCCGCCAGCACTCGATGCTGTGGGCGCAGCCGCGCAAATGCAGCTGCAGGTAGAGCGAGCGGATCGGGTCATTGATCCAGGTGTCCTCGCGACCCTCGGCGGACGCGGCGCAGGCGCTCAGGATGGCGTCGAAGGCCGTGTCGACGCGCACCTGAAACGGCTCGCCCCGAACGGTGCGACGCAGACGGCTGGGAATGTGAAAGCGATTGAGCGGGATGACGCCCCGCTGGTCCGGCTCGACCAGAAAGACACGCGGGTCGTCGCGCGCCTCCGCCATGGGAAAGACGCCGCGAGCGTAGCAGGCCAGCAACTCCTCGGGTCCGAAGACGCTGGAGGGGCTGCTGGCGCTGAACTCGGGTTCGTCCAAGAGGGGTTAGGCCTTGGCCTTCTGGGCGGCGGCCCACTTCTCCAGCCAGTGGATGTCGTAGTCGCCCGACAGGATGTCCGGCTCCTGCAGCAGCTTCTGGAACAGGGGGATGGTGGTGTCGATGCCGCCGATGACCATTTCGTTCAGGCTGCGCTTGAGGCGGGCCAGGGCCTCCTCGCGGTCGCGGCCGTGAACGATCAACTTGCCGATCAGGCTGTCGTAGTAGGGCGGGATCGAATAGCCGGCGTAGATAGCGCTATCCAGACGCACGCCCAGGCCGCCCGGGGCGTGGAAGTCCGTGATCGTGCCCGGCGACGGGGTGAAGGTCTCGGCGTTCTCGGCGTTCACCCGGACCTCGATGGCGTGACCTTCGAAGTGGATGTCCTCTTGGGTGAAGGACAGCGGCAGGCCAGCGGCGATGCGGATCTGTTCGCGGACCAGATCGACGCCCGTGATCATTTCCGTGACCGGATGTTCGACCTGCAGGCGGGTGTTCATCTCGATGAAGAAGAACTCGCCGTCTTCCCACAGGAACTCGATGGTGCCGGCGCCTAGGTAGCCGATGGCGGCGATGGCCTTGTTGACCGTCTCGCCAATCTTCTTTCTGCCTTCAGCGGAAAGCGCGGGCGAGGGGGCCTCTTCCAGCACCTTCTGGTGACGGCGCTGCAGCGAGCAGTCGCGTTCGCCCAGGTGGACGACGTTGCCGTGGCTGTCGGCGATGACCTGGATCTCGATGTGACGCGGCTTCTGGAGGTAGCGCTCCATGTAGACGGCGCCGTTGCCGAAGGCGGCCTTGGCCTCGGTCTGGGCCGTCTGCACGGCCTCGACCAGGTCGTCGGGCGTCATGGCCACCTTCATGCCGCGACCGCCGCCGCCGGCGGCGGCCTTGACGATCAGGGGGAAGCCGATCGACTTGGACGCCTCGATGGCGGCCTCGACCGTCTCGACTTCGCCGTCAGAGCCGGGGACGACGGGGATGCCCGCGTCCTTGACCGTCTGCTTGGCGGTGATCTTGTCGCCCATCACGCGGATGTGGTCGGGCTTGGGACCGATGAAGGTCAGGCCGTGGGCCTCGATGATCTCGGCGAAGCGGGCGTTTTCCGACAAGAAGCCATAGCCCGGGTGGATCGCCTGGGCGCCGGTGATCTCCGCCGCCGCGATGATCTGCGGGATGTTCAGATAGGACTTGGCCGCCGGGGCCGGGCCGATGCAGACGCTTTCGTCGGCCAGCCGCACCCACATGGCGCCGCGGTCGGCTTCCGAGTGCACGGCGACGGTGGAGATGCCCATCTCCTTGCACGCCCGGTGGATGCGCAGGGCGATTTCGCCGCGGTTGGCGATCAGGACCTTGGTGAACATGGCTGGTCTCAGGCTTCCAGCAGAACCAGGGCTTCGCCGAACTCGACCGGCTGGGCGTCTCCGACCAGGATTTCCGACACGACGCCGTCGCGCGGGGCCTGGATCGGGTTCATGGTCTTCATGGCCTCGACGATCAGCAGGGTCTGGCCCTTCTTGACCTTGTCGCCCGGCTTCACGAACTGCGGGGCTTCCGGCGAGGGCTGCAGGTAGGCGGTGCCGACCATCGGCGACTTCACCTCTTCGCCCTTGCGCGAAACGATCGTGGCCGGGTCCGACGGCATCGAGGCCGGGGCGGCGGCGGCGACCGGCGCGGCGTGAGCGATCGGGGCCGGGGCGGCGGCGTACTGGATCGGGGCGGCGGCGACGGTGACTTCACGGGCGACGCGGATGCGCAGTTCGCCGCGCTCGACCTCGATCTCGGTCAGGTCGGTGTCGTTCAGGATGTCGGCCAGGCTGCGGATCAGGCCTGCGTCGATGGCGTCGTTCTTGTGCTTGTCGTCGGACATGGGGGTCTCTTCTACTTGATCTTCTTGCGGCGCGAGGGGGTCAGCCCTTGGCTCCGGCGCGGCGCGCCAGATCCAGAGCGGCCCGGACGGCCAGTTCGTAGCTGCGAGGGCCGAAGCCGGCGATGACGCCGGTCGCGGCCAGGGAAACATAGGAGTGATGCCGGAACGCCTCGCGCGCGGCGGGGTTCGACAGGTGACATTCCACCACGGGGATGCTCAGCGTCTTCAGGGCGTCCAGCAGGGCCACCGAGGTATGGGTGAAGGCGGCCGGATTGATGACCAGGGCGTCGGCCTCGGACCGGGCTTCCTGAATCCAGTCGACCAGTTGGCCTTCGTGGTTTGATTGCTTGAACACCACGCGCGCGCCCTCGGCCGCCGCCTCGCACATGGCCTGAACATCGGCCAGGGTCTCATGGCCATAGATGTCCGGCTCCCGAACCCCGAGAAGGTTCAGGTTCGGCCCGTTCAGGACATACAGGGTCAGGGTTTCGGGCATTCGCTCGCAAAACAGGCGCGCCGTGTCCGCGCGGAATCGAGCGCGCGTTGTAGCTCAGGTGGCGCGCGGCGCAAAGCGGGTGGGTGAAAAGGTTGACGTGGGGGCAGGCGGGGGCGGGGGAGCGGGGTTGAGGGGGGGCGTTGGAGCGGCCTCATTGAACGACCGCCATGGGTGGGAAGCGGATATTGACGTTTGGACGGAGTCGCTGTCGTTAAACGCATGACCGTCCGCAAAAAAATAACGCTTCAAGACTTTTTCGAGCGTATCTCATCGGAGTTTCTCTATCAGCATCCAAAGGCGCGACTGAGGATTAATGGAGATGATGGCCTTCTTATCTGGCGCAGGAATGGGCTTAAGACCGGCGTTGTGGTCAGTCCCTCTCTAAAGGGAGCGTTCGTCTTTCTCGGCCATGCCCGCGTTCAGGTCGAGGCGGTCACTGAATGTGTTGCCATACTTAAGGCGATCTTCGCCGGAGAGATTATCGAAGTGACGGCAACCGGTCGCGACGCCGACATTTGGATGGCCCACGCCTCCGCTCCTGGCGCCCACATCAATAAGTATGACCGAAGCAGAAGCGTCGAGGTCCCCGTCTTTGCGCAAATGGATTTCCGATCTTGGCCATCTGACTGATGCCGCCGCCTCCGTTCCCAACGGGTAGAAAGCAGACATAGGCTCGGGGATTTGATGTCTCTGGCCTGAACCCTCATTATTATGCGCGTCACTTGAGAGAGGCTAGGCCTCCGCACGCACCCTTGGAGCGAACAGTTTGCGTATCGAAGTCAACGGCGAGGGGCGGGACACCGCCGCCACGACCATTCTGGGCCTGGTTCAGGAGTTGTCGCTGGACCCCAAGAAGGTGGCGGTCGAGCGCAATCTGGAGATCGTGCCGCGGTCGCTGCACGGCGAAATGGCGCTGGCCGAGGGCGACAAGATCGAGCTGGTGCAGTTCGTGGGGGGCGGCTGACAATTAGTCCGCTCATCCCCGCGGAGGCGGGGACCCAGTTCTTTGGCAAACAAGCTTGTTGTTTGAAGGTGGTGCGTGGGGCTCTCACTGGGTCCCCGCCTCCGCGGGGATGAGCGGGAAGGGGGAGATCAAATCCCGCAACGCCGCTTCCCCCCGACGCACGGCGGCGCTAGGTCAGGAGCATGACCGATACAGCCCCCCGCACCGACAGCTGGACCGTCGCCGGCCGCACCTTCAACTCGCGCCTGATCGTGGGCACCGGCAAGTACCGGGACTACGCCCAGAACGCAGCGGCGGCCGAGGTCTCGGGCGCCGAGATCGTCACCGTGGCGGTGCGTCGGGTGAACCTGACCGATCCGAACCAGCCGGTGCTGACGGACTTCATCGACCCGAAGAAATACACCTATCTGCCCAATACGGCGGGCTGCTTCACCGGCGAGGACGCGGTGCGGACCCTGCGCCTGGCGCGCGAGGCGGGCGGCTGGACCCTGGTGAAGCTGGAAGTCCTTTCGGACCAGCGCACCCTGTTCCCCGACATGGAAGAGACCCTGCGGTCGCTGAAGCTGCTGACCGCAGAGGGCTTCGAGGTCATGGTCTATTGCACCGACGATCCCGTCTATGCGCGCAAGCTGGAGGACGCGGGCGCGGTGGCCATCATGCCGCTGGGCGCGCCGATCGGTTCGGGCCTGGGCGTGCAGAACCCCATCAACATCCGCCTGATCGTCGAGCAGTCCAAGGTGCCGGTCCTGGTCGACGCGGGCGTGGGCACGGCCTCGGACGCCGCCATCGCCATGGAGCTGGGCTGTGACGGCGTGCTGATGAACACGGCCATCGCCGAGGCGCGCGACCCCATCCTGATGGCCAGCGCCATGAAGCACGCGGTCATCGCCGGGCGGGAATCCTATCTGGCCGGACGCATGAAGAAGCGTCTCTATGCTGATCCGTCATCGCCGCTGGCCGGTCTGATCTAGGGCGCAACCCAGTCCGCGACCTTGGGGCCGCTTGCGGCCTCGCTTCCCGGCGCGCACTCTCCCGGCGACTGAGGGAGAGGGATGATGCGCTTCGGATGGATGGCCTGCTCGGCCTTGGCGGCCTGCATGATCGGGCCGATGGCGGTGGCGGACGCCACGGCGGACAAGGCCGTGCGCGACCTGCTGGACCAGCCCCAGGTCTGCGGTCCGGGCGGATCGGCCATCGGGGCGATCCCGACCAACGACATCGTCATGGTCGAGGGCTTTGGAACCGGCGGCTTCAAGATCGACACGGCCAACCCCGAGGCCCAGGCCTGGTTCGACCATGGCGTGCGGCTGCGCTGGGCGTTCGAGCACACCGAATCGGTGCGTGCTTTCCGCAAGGCGCGGGCGCTGGACCCGTCGTGCGGCATGTGCGCCTGGGGCGAGGCCTGGGCCATCGGCCCCAATCTGAACGGCGGCGGGCAGGACAAGGCCTCGATCGAGGCGGCGCGCAAGGCCGCGCGCGACGCCCGCGGTCTGGCCCGTGACGCGACGCCGGTGCAGCGCCAAATGATCGACGCCCTGATCCAGCGCTATTCCGGTTCGGAAAAGAGCCGCGCCGACCGCTTCGCCCAGCGCATGGACCGGATCGCGCGTCAAAACTCCGATGACGGGGCCATCGCCAACATCACCGCCGACGCCTGGCTGCTGGCCGCCGACGAATGGTGGGACGACGAGGGCAAGGCGGCTGATCCGGCCATCCCGCGCGCCATGGGCCTGCTGGAGCGGGCGCTGGCCAAGGACCCGAACGATCCGGGCGCGATCCACCTCTATATCCATCTGACCGAATGGTCTGACGACCCGCACAAGGCCATTCCCTACGGCGAGAAGCTGGCGCTTCTGGCCCCGGCGGCCAGCCATCTGGTACATATGCCGTCGCATACCTATTACCGCGTTGGCCGCTATCGCGATGCGATGGAGAGCAACGTCAACGCCGTGGCGCTGGACCGGCGTTATGACGCTCTGGCCAAGCCGCCGGGCGGGGTGCCGGCGATGCGGCTGCACGCCCACAACATCCACTTCGGCATGGGCGGCGCCCTGATGGCCGGGGGCGGTGAGGAGGGGCTGAAGCTCGCCGACTGGTTCCTGGCCACCTATCCGAACATCGGCGCCCAGGAATACTGGCGCCAGATCGTCGCCAACAACGCCTAAGCCCTGTACGGCCGCTTCGGCGCGCCGGAACAGGTGGCGGCGCTGAAGGAGCCGCCGGCCACCCATCCCTTGCTGCGCATCAGCTGGCGCTATGCGCGGGGCGAGGCGGCGGCGAGGGCCGGCGACGCCGCCGCCGTTCGGGTCGAGGCGGACGCCATAAAGGCTCTGCGCGAAGCCACGCCCTTCAGCGGACCGATGGCTGAGCAGCGTGCGGTCTTCACCGAATTGTCGCAGCGGATTCTGGAAGGTCGGGCGGCCATGATCGAGGGTAATGCGAGCGCCGCCGTCGCCGCCTTCACCCGCGCCGCCCAGATTCAGGCCATGGACGACGAGGGCGGCGACCCGCCGATCATCTGGTATCCGACGCGCCGCAGTCTGGCGGCGGCCCTGCTGGCCAGCGGCGACGCTGTCGGGGCCAAGGCCAAGGTCGAGGAGTTGCTGAAGGACTGGCCCAGCGACCCCTACAGCTATTTCGTGCTGGCCGAGGCCGAGCGGAAGCTGGGGAACGCCGACGCCGCCGCCGAGGCGACGCGACGTTCAAACATCGAGTGGATCGGCGGCGAGCGGTCGCTGGCGGCGGCTTAGCGCCCTAACACGCGTGACGTCACCCCCGCGACCAGCCCGAGGGTGACGGGAAAGATCAGTGCTTGGCTTCTTCGATCATCTTGGCGACGGCTGCGGGCTCGATGCTGGCGCTGGCCTTGCCGTTGATGAAGAAGGTCGGGGTGCCCTGCAGGCCCAGGGTCGCCGCCGTGGTGTGGATGTCGGTGACGTGGCGGGTCATTTCGGGCGAGGCGATGGCGGCCTGGGCCTTGGTCATGTCGACGCCGTGCGCGACCAGGATGGCGTCGATGGCCGCGCGGTCCAGGGCGCGTTCGGTCATCAGGGCGTCATAGACCTCCAGATACTTGCCCTGCTGATGCGCGGCCAGAGCGGCGCGGGCGGCGTATTGTGAGGTGACGTCGTCGCCACGGTCCAGGATCGGCCAGTCCTTGAACACGAAGCGGACGTCTGGGTGGGCGGCCATCAGGGTGCGGTAGTCGTGGGCGACGGCCTTGCAGCCCGGGCAGCGGAAGTCAAAGAACTCGATCACCGTCACCTTGGCGTCGGCGGGGCCGAAGCTGGGGTCGCGGGCGTCATGGGCCAATAGAGCCGGGTTTGCCTTGACGGCGGCGTTGATGGCCTGGACGCGGGATTGCTCTTCATTCGCCTGACGCGCGGCCAGGACCTCGTCCAGCACCTGCGGGTTCTCGATCAGATAGGCGCGGACGCGCCCGCCGAAATCACCGCCAGTCAGATAGGGTGCGACCGACACGCCCAGAGCCAGAACCGAGACGGCCAGAGCCGCGCCCGCCACGGTCTTGCCGGACAGAGACGACAGGATGCTGCCCTTCGGCGCAGGCGTTTGGGTCTGAGGGGCGTCGGGGCGGGCGTCGTTGGTCATTAAAGGTCTCGGTATCGGGAAAGGTGGGCGGGCGTCAGCCGTTGGGCAGGATGACGCCGCGACTGTTGCGCTGCTCGTTGCGGCGCTCCGCATCAGTGATGTCTTTTTCCGAGGCGCCCGACGACAAGACGATGTCGGTGGCGCGTCGCCATTCGATGGAGTTGCGGTCCAGCATGTCGCGAGCGCGCATGGCGAACTGGTTGGCCTGTTCGGTGCGGCCCAGTGCGAACCAGTATTCGGCCGAGGCCAGACGCGCTTCGCCTTCCTTGCCCTGGCTGGCGTAGGCCTGGCCCAGCAGGCGCCAGGCCAGGGTGTTATCCCTCTCCAACGCGACGGCGCGCTTCAACTGATCGACGGCGGCGTCCAGATTGGCGGCGTCACTGGTTTCAATCAGGGCGTGGGCCAGGTTGATCTTCAGAAGGGGGGCGTCGGGCTTCAACTCGACCGCCTTCTGATGGGCGCCGATGGCCTCGGCCGGGCGGCCTTCCTCGAACAGGATCTGGCCCTTCAGTTCCCAGAAGTAGGGATTGGCGGGCTGCTCGATCAGCAGGTCGTCAACGGCGCCGAGGGCCTTGTCCGTCTGGCCGTCGCGATACCAGGCGATGGCGCGGGCGTAGCGGGCGGGCAGGGAGGTGTTGGACGATGGATAGTCGCGCAAGGTCGCGTTCGGCGTGTCCATGAAGGAGCGGATCTTGGCGACCACCAGGGCGTGCTGGGCCATCCGCTCGGGGCTGTCCTGGTGATTGTAATGGGCGGCCGCTTCGACCGGACGACGCAGGGATTCGATGCGTTGGGACGACAGTGGGTGGCTGCGGAAATAGGGATAGCGACGCTGATCCGAGAAGACTTCCTGCGAGCGGAAGTTCTCGAAGAACTCGACCATGCCCTTGCCGGACTCGCCGGCGCGTTCCAGGGCGCGGGCGCCGGTGATGTCGGCCTCGCCTTCCTGACTCTGCATATAGCGCAGGGCGCCGAGAGTGCCGAAATACTGGCTGGAGGCCAGAAGCGCCGCGCCCGCGTCCGGCGCGCCGGCGATCGCGGCCAGAGCGCCAAGGGCCATGGTCATGATCATCGGCTGCATGCCGGCGTTCTGGGCGCCGTCGCGCAGGGTGTGGCGATTCTTGATGTGGCCAGCCTCGTGGGCGATCACGCCCAGAAGCTGGTTGGGGGTCTTGGTCTGCAGGATCAGGCCGGTGTTCAGGCCCATGATCCGCCCGCGTGTGGCGAAGGCGTTCAGGTCGTTATCGTTGACCAGCAGGATCTCGACCTCGGTCGGGTCCAGCCCCATGGCGACGAAGACCGGTTCGGACCAGTCATGGATGATCCCTTCGATCTCGGTGTCGCGGATCAGACTCTGGGCCGAGGCTGATCCGGCCGCACCCAGCACCGCCACGATGGCCGTGGCGGTAGCAAGGATGCGGGATGCGACACGGGGAAGCCTGGTCATGGCGTGCTCCAGAGCGACAGTCTCCCCCGTGTCTTCAAGCCTAATCGTGTCCGATCAACGGCGCCACCAGCCGCGCTTCGGCTTCTCGGGCGGAGCGACGATCTGATTGGGATCTTCGGCGATCATGGCGGCCACGTCGACTTCCGGCGTCGGCGCGAGCGTCGGCTCGACGACTGTGATCGGCGCAGGCGTCGGTTCAGCGACCGGCTGGGGCGCGGGTTCAGGACTCAGGGCCTGCTCGATGGCGGCCTCGACCTTGGCGGCGAAGACCGGTTCCACGTCCAGTTGAGCGGGCACGACGACCGGCGCGGCCTCGGTCGTGACTTCAGCCTCTGCCTCTGCGGGGGCTTCGGTAACGGCTTCGGCGGCGACATCGGCGCTGACCTTGCGGCGGACGCGGCGACGCTTCGGCGCCTCGGCGGCTTCGGCGACGATTTCAGGCGCGTCAACCGCCGTTTCCTCGGTCGGGATGACCGTGGCGATGGGCGTGTCCGGCGAGCCGACGGGGGGCAGGCCTTCGTTGACCGCGCGGTCCTCGACCTTGGCTTCGTGCGGCAGGCCGCCACGGTCCCGGCCGCGACCGCGACCGCGACGACGACGCGAACGGCCGCCTTCACGTTCGGCGCGTTCGCCTTCCGGACGTTCGCTCGCGAGGGCTTCAACGTCACGAGCTTCCGAGACCTCGACCGGCGCGCGCTCGGCGCGCGGTGCAGGGTTGATCGGGTCGAACCAGACGTAGGGGTCTTCCAGCGACGGCGTGCGGCCGCGCACCCAGGTGAAGGCGTCGCGTTCGCCGTCCTCGCGCATGCGGCGACCGCCACGACGGCCGCGACGGCGGCGACGACCAGCATCTCCGTCGTCGTCCTCGCTGTCGGCGGAAACCGTATCGACCGAACCTTCGTCCGAGCCTTCCTCGTCACGGCGGCCGCCGCGACGGCGGCGACGGCGGCCGCGGCCGCGGCCTTCACCGTCGTGTTGCTCGGCGCGTTCACGGGCTTCGTCGTCGTCGCCGTCTTCGCGGTCCAGGTCGACGTCGTCCTCGTCATCGCTTTCGATGACTTCGTCGTCCTCGTCTTCGTCCTCATGGTCGAAGGCGCTGTCGTCGAAGCCGTCGTCCAGCTCGGCGGCCGAGATGTGGGTGACGACCGGGATGAAGTCCTCGTTGGTCGAGGTGCGCTCGATGGCGTGTTCGCCCTGGGCCAGGCTGTCGTCGATCTGGATGACCACGTTCAGCCCGCGCTGGTCCAGCAGGCGCTGCAGATAGCTGCGCTTGTGGTTCAGGATGTAGAGGGCGACGGCGGTCGAGACGCGCAGGTTGATCGAACCGGCGCCGTTGCGACCGGCCTCGATGTCCACGGCGCGCAGGGTGGTCAGGGCGGCGCTTTCCGCCGAACGGATGCGACCGGCCCCCTGGCAGCAGGCGCATACCTCGGTGGCGCCTTCGATCACGCCGAGGCGGCGACGCTGGCGGCTGATCTCCATCAGGCCGAAGCCCGAGATGCGGCCCATCTGGATGCGGGCGCGATCCTTGGCCAGGGCGTCCTTCAGGGCCTTTTCGACGGCGCGGTTGTTCTTGCCTTCATCCATGTCGATGAAGTCGATGACGATCAGGCCGGCCAGGTCGCGCAGACGCAGCTGGCGAGCGGCCTCGACGGCGGCTTCCAGGTTGGTCTTGGTGGCGGTGGCCTCGACATTGCGCTCCTTGGTGGAGCGGCCCGAGTTCACGTCGATCGCGACCAGGGCCTCGGTCTGGTTGATCACCAGATAGCCGCCCGACTTCAGCGGCACGACCGGCTGGTGAATCTGGGTCAGCACCTCTTCGATGCCGTTGGCCGCGAACAGGGGCTTGGAGCCTTGATAGAGGTGAATCTTCTTGGCCTGCGACGGCATCAGCACGCGCATGAAGTCGCGGGCTTCCTTGAAGCCTTCCAGGCCCTCGACCTGAATGCCGTCGAAGTCCTTGTCGTACATGTCGCGCACCGCGCGACGGACCAGGTTTTCTTCTTCGTAGATGACGGCCGGGGCGTTCGACTTCAGAGTCGTCTCGCGGATCGTCTCCCACAGGCGCAGCAGGTATTCATAGTCGCGCTTGATCTCGGCGCGGGTGCGCTTGGCGCCGGCCGTGCGGATGATCAGGCCCATGCCCTTGGGCACCTTCAGGGCGGCGGCGGCGGACTTCAGACGGCGGCGGTCCGAGGTGTTGGTGATCTTGCGCGAAATGCCGCCGCCCTTGCCGGTGTTCGGCATCAGGACGCAGTAGCGGCCGGCCAGCGACAGCCATGTGGTCAGGGCCGCGCCCTTGGCGCCGCGCTCGTCCTTGACGACCTGCACCAGCAGGATCTGGCGGCGCTTGATGACGTCCTGGATCTTGTAGCGACGCATCAGGCGACGCTTCAGGCGCTCCTCGTCGGCCAGACCGCCTTCGGACTCGTCGTCGCCTTCACGGCCCAGATCGTCGTGATCGTCGTCGTCGGCGTTCGCTTCGGCCATGATGGCTTCGCGGTCGGCGACCGGGATCTGATAGTAGTCGGGGTGGATCTCGTTGAAGGCCAGGAAGCCGTGACGATTGCCGCCGTACTCGATAAAGGCCGCCTGGAGGCTGGGCTCTACGCGGGTGACCTTGGCGAGATAGATGTTGCCGCGAAGCTGGCGGCGCGCCGTGGATTCGAAATCGAATTCCTCAACCTGGCGTCCGTCCACGATGGCGACGCGGGTTTCTTCCGCGTGCGCCGCATCGATCAGCATTGTCTTTGACATTAAAAGTCTCTCTCTGGCGCGCCAGGCCGGGCCCTGCGGATACATCCGCGGACAAGGGGGCGGCTCGCCGAATGGAAATGGGGGCCAGGGCGCGCGTCATCCCCTCGCGGATGGCGAGAGCGGCATCAAATTGCCGGTCGGGAGCGCAGGCGGGTCGGCCCATGAGGTTCTGTCGGTCCTGGATCCGAACGCGCCGTTCAAGGCCGCGTCCCGGACCCGTTCTTCGGATCGTCGGCCAGGCCGGGCGATCCTCGGAATGAGGTGAAAGTCAGCGCCGCGAGGAGGGCGCGCCCGGCTCTGCAGGAAATACAGAGGGCGCGATCATTCGCTTGCGGACCAGATCATAGGCATATGTAGCGGAAAATAAAAGAACCACCGCCGTTACAGGTCTTAACGAAATCCTTAATCGCTCGGTGCATGCTGCCATCCGAACCAGAAGGGTGAAGTCCGTCCATGTATGGCCGGTGGCGTGACAATCTGGCCCGTTGGGGCGTGCGCGAATGGGCGATGACGGGCTTGGCCTTCGTCGTGATCTGCGGCGTCGTGCTGACGGCTGGGCGCGGCCTGGCCTTTGGTCCGGACGGTCAGATTTCCGGCATTCGGTTCGGCGGCGACGCCCAGCGCACGCGTGTCGTGCTGGACCTGGGCAAGACCACGCGCGGACAGGTGATCGAGGACGGCACGACCGGCCGCGTTATCGTTGCTCTGTCGGACGTGGCGCCGGGCCGGGGTCTGGACGGCAATGGCTCCGGCCTCGTCCGCGGCTATGAGGTCGCGTCGGCCGGCACGTCGTCGCGCATCCGGCTGGACCTGGCGCGGGGCGCCGAGATCGAGCGCCGCTTCTTGCTGCCGCCTGGCGACGGGGTCCAGCACTATCGTTATGTCATCGACCTGAAGGCCACAGGCGCCGCCGCTGCGGTCGCCGCCAGCACGCCGCCGCGCCGCGAGCAGGCGCGCAAGGAAAAGCCGCTTATCGTTATCGACGCAGGCCACGGAGGCCGCGATCCGGGCGCCCAGGGCGTTCATGCTCAGGAAAAGGCCGTCACCCTGGCCGCCGCGCGTGAACTGAAGGCCGCGATCGAGCGCACCGGCCGTTATCGCGTACGCCTGACCCGCGACAGCGATGTCTATGTCATCCACGGCCGCCGGGTGCAGATCGCCCGCGACGCCGGGGCCGACCTCTTTATTTCTCTGCATGCCGACGCCGGGACCGATCCGGCCCTGCGCGGGGCGAGCGTCTACACCCTGTCGGAACAGGGAGCAGGCCGTGCGGTACGCGAGTACACGCGTGGCGACGACTGGCAGCGCGACCTGCGCCTGCCGGGCCGCGACCCCTCGGTCGACCGCATCCTGCTGGACATGACCCAGCGCGCCACCCAGAACCGCTCGGCCCAGTTCGCGCGGGTCCTGCTGACCCATCTGGAGGGCGACAATCATCCGCTGCTGCGTCGCAGCCACCGCGACGCCGGTCTGGCCGTCCTGCTGGCGCCCGACGTTCCGGCCATCCTGCTGGAGATGGGTTTCATCACCAATCCGGAGGACGAGCGCGTCCTGACCGACGAGCGTGCGCGTCGCCGCCTGATGCGCTCGGTCGCCGAGGGCATCGACCGCTACTTCCGCGAACCCTCGGCGCCGGTGATGGTGGCCGGCGATGTCACGGGCGGCGGCTGACCTAGTCGTCCAGCGCCAGCTTGGCGCGGTGGAAGATCTCCTCAAACATTTCCGGCGTCAGGCGCCCCGTGTTCGTGTTCAGCCGCGAGCAGTGATAGCTGTTGATGATGGTGTAGCCGCCGACCTTGCCCTCGACGCCATGTCCGGCGGGGATGGCCGTGCCGGGGTAGCCGAGCGTCCGCAGGATGCTGCGGCGGGACACGTCGCCCAGGGTCACGATGACCTTGAGCCGGGGCAGGGCGGCCAGCCGATCGATCAGGAAGGGGCGGCAGGTGTTTTCCTCATCGCCCGTCGGCTTGTTCAGCGGCGGAGCGCAGCGCACCGCGTTCGTGATCATGCAGTCGACCAGGGTGAGGTCGTCGTTTCCGTCGGGGTCGTAGGTCCCCTGTGCGAAGCCGGCTTTCCTCAGGGTGTCGAACAGCAGCCAGCCGGCATGGTCGCCGGTGAAGGGGCGGCCGGTGCGGTTCGCGCCCATTCGGCCCGGCGCAAGGCCAGCCACCAGCAGGCGGGCGTTCGGGTCACCGAAGGAAGGCGCGGGGCCGTTCCACCAGTCCGGGTTCTGGCGGATGTTCTCCTGACGATAGGCGACCAGGCGCGGGCACAGGGGGCAGTCGCGCGCAGGTTCGGGGTTCAGGGGGCGGCTCATGAACGGTCGTTCCGGTCTAGGGTTCGGGCGACGCCTTGATTCATGGCGGTCTTGGGCTTGCTGAAGTGGGTCATGACGTCGGCCAGTTCGACGAAAGCGTCGGCCTGACGCCGCAATTCGTCGGCGATCTGGGGTGGCTGGGTCCTGGTGGTCGAGACGACGGTGACGCGCACGCCTTTCGCCTGAACAGCCTGCACCAGTCGGCGGAAGTCGCCGTCGCCCGAGAACAGGATCATGTGATCCAGCCGCGGCGCCAGCTCCAGCATGTCGACCGCGATCTCGATGTCCATATTGCCCTTGATGCGCGACTGACCCTGGGCGTCGGTGAAGCGTTTGACCGGCTTGGTCACGACGGTGAAGCCGTTGTAGTCGAGCCAGTCGATCAGCGGACGGACCGGCGAGAACTCTTCGCCCTCGACCACCGCCGTGTAATAATAGGCCCGCACCAGCTGGCCCTTCTGGCCGAACCAGTCGGACAGCTTTCTGAAGTCGAGATCGACGTTGAGCGCGCGGGCCGCAGAATAGAGGTTGGCGCCGTCGATGAACAAGGCGATGCGGTCGCCCGTATGGCCGGTCATGAATATGAGTCCGTGGAAATGGTCGAGAATATGAGCGTCCCGACCGATATTCCCGAGGGCGACCTCGATCTGGACGGCGCAGTCATCGTCGCCCTGGGCTGCAATGACAAGGGCGTCTGGTCCTCTTGCGAAGAGTCGCTGGAGGCGGCTCTGGCGCGGTTCCGGGCCGAGGGCATCGACATTCTGGCGCGGTCGTCCTGGTGGTCGTCCAAGGCCTGGCCGGACCCTTCCGATCCCCCCTTCCTGAACGGGGTGGTGATCGTGCGGACGGAGCATGATCCCGGCGTGCTTATGAGCAAGCTGTCACGGATGGAGGACGTGTTCGACCGCCGTCGCAGCGTCCGCAACGCGCCGCGGACCCTGGATCTGGATCTGATCGCCTATGGGCGTTTGAGCGGGGATCTGGACGGGCTGATCCTGCCGCATCCGCGCGCGGCCGAACGTCTGTTCGTCATGGGGCCGCTGGCCGAGATTGCGCCGAAGTGGCGGCACCCGACGATCGAGGGCGACGCCGCGACGCTGGCGAAGCAAGCATCTGTCGGAACCGACGCGCGTCCTTTGCCCCGTTGACGCCGGCTTGCGGCCGGTTAGGTTCTTCGAAATGACACCGGAGGACATTTTGTGCTGCTGACCGCTCTTGCGCTGCTCGTCGCCGTGCAGACCCAACCCGCGTCGCCGCCCGCCGGGACGGGGGTGGTGATCCGCGAAGCCGACACCATGGTGCGTCAGGTTCCGCCGCATAACGGCGAGGGGATGAGCACGGCCTATCGCATTTCCGACGGCGTCCCCAATCGAGCGATGGAGTTCCGCAAGCGGGTGCTGCATCCCGGCGCGGCCATCGGTCTGCACCCCATCGCTCATGACGAGGTCTACTACGTCGTCAGCGGTGAAGGCGAGGTGACGTCGGACGGGGTGACGACGCCGATGCGCGCCGGTGACGCCGCCTATCTGTTCGACGGCAATGTCGTGGGCATCCGCCAGACCGGAGAGGTGGACCTGGTGCTGATCATCAGCTATCCGCTGGCCCAAAGGAAGAACTGAGGCGTTTTGCGCCGCATTCCGGCCTTCGCGGCGTTGCACAATCACGCCTAACCCTATATTTTGTGCGGTTCTCCCTGCCGCCAGAGGAATTTCATGGCCCGCGTCACTGTCGAAGACTGCATCGAGAAGGTTCCGAACCGCTTTGGTCTGGTTCTGCTGGCCGGTCACCGCGCCCGCAACATCGCCAACGGCGCCGCCCTGACCATCGACCGCGACAACGACAAGAACCCGGTCGTGGCCCTGCGCGAGCTGGCCGACGAGACGGTCGTCCCGGAAGAGCTGCGCGAGAACATCATCACCACGCTGCAACGCGTCGACGAGCGTACCGAGGCCGAGGATGAAGCCGAAGTCGTGGCCCTGCTGGCCGAGCCGCAGCACATGAACATGGCCGAGGCCGAACTGATCCGCGCGCTGCAAAGCGACCGGGATGGCGGCCAGGAGGAACGCTACTGACGGCTGAGCCAGTCAACGGCGTAACCATTCTTCCGGCGCGGTCCCCCGCGGACCCGTCGCCGGACAAAGTCGCGAATCAGATAGACCAGACGGCGTCGCTCCTTCCCGGGGCGACGCCGTTGTCGTCTGAAGTCGCCGAGTCCCTGCCGTCCGTGTCCCAAGTGTCTGAAGCCAAGCGCGCGCCGATCATGCGCCAGTTCGAATTGATCGAGGCGGTCAAGGCCTACGACCCGACCGCCGACGAAGCCCTGCTGAACCGCGCCTACGTCTATGCGATGAAGATGCACGGCTCGCAGCTGCGCGCCTCGGGCGATCCCTATTTCGCACACCCGATCCAGGTCGCGGGCATCCTGACCGACTACAAGCTGGACACGGCGACCATCGTCACGGCCCTGCTGCATGACGTGGTCGAAGACACTTCGGCCACGCGTGACGACATCGCCGCCATGTTCGGCGAGGAGATCGCCGTCCTGGTCGAGGGCGTGACCAAGCTGTCGCGGCTGGAGCTTCAGGCCGAGCACACGCGCCAGGCGGAGAACCTGCGCAAGTTCATCCTGGCCATCTCCAAGGACGTGCGGGTCCTGCTGGTCAAGCTGGCCGACCGCCTGCACAACATGCGCACCCTCCAGTACGTCAAGCCGGAGAAGCGCGAGCGCATCAGCCGCGAGACGCTGGAAGTCTATGCCCCGCTGGGCCGCTCCATCGGCATCCACTCCATCGCTTCCGAACTGGAGGAACTGGCGTTCGAACATCTGAACGCCACGGCTCGCGTCGCCATCCAGCGCCGTCTGGAGGCGCTGAAGCTGGAGCATGGCCGCGCCATCGAGGGCGTGTCGCGCGAGATCGAGACCGTGCTGAGCGAGGCGGGCATCACCGCCCATGTGAAGGGCCGCGAAAAGACACCCTATTCGATCTGGCGCAAGCTGCAGAGGAAGTCGGTCGGCTTCTCGTCCCTGTCAGACATCTACGGCTTCCGGGTCATCGTCGAGGCCGAGGATGACTGCTATCGCGCGTTGGGGGTCATCCACCGGGCCTGGCCCATGGTGCCGGAGCGGTTCAAGGACTTCATCTCGACGCCCAAGTCGAACAACTATCGCTCGCTGCACACTACGGTTGTCGGTCCCGGCGGCCTGCGCATCGAGATGCAGATCCGCACCGAGATCATGGACCGCGTGGCCGAGGACGGCGTGGCGGCGCACTGGGCCTACAAGAACCACTCCTACGGCTTCGATCGCGAGGCGATGGAGGCCGACGGCGGGCGCGACCCGCTGTTGAACCTGCGCCACCTGGTTCAGGTTATCGAACACGGCGAGGGCGGCGAGGACTGGGTCGAGCACGCCAAGCTCGAAATGTACCTGGATCAGGTCTTCGTCTTCACGCCCAAGGGCGCGTTGATCACCCTGCCGCGCGGCGGCATGGCCCTGGACTTCGCCTATGCGGTGCACACTGAGGTCGGCGACACGGCCGTGGGCGTCAAGATCAACGGCGAACTGAAGCCCATGCGCACGGCGCTGCAGAACGGCGACGTGGTCGAGATCATTCGCGGGACCAAGCGCGAGGTGCCGACCGACTGGCGCAGCCTGACCGTCACCGGCCGGGCGCGTTCGGCCATTCGCCGTCATATCCGCACTTCGGAGCGCGACGAGTTCGTGCGCCTGGGCAAGGCGACGCTGGAGCAGACGCTGGAGCGGGCGGGCAAGTCGCTGGCCGAGGTCTCGCTGAAGCCGGTCTTGGAAACCCATGCCATCGCCACCGAAGAGGATATGTTCGACGCCATTGGGCGGGGCCGTCTGGCCGCGACCAAGATCGCCGAGACCATGTTCCCGGCGCTGAAGGGCCAGCTGAAGGCGGGCCCCGAACGCAAGCGGATCGGCAATGACCAGGCCCGCCTGTTCGTGCGCGGCAGCGGCCTGACGCCGGGTGTCAGCATTCACTTCGGCGCCTGTTGCTCGCCGGTGCCGGGCGACCGCATCGTCGGCATCCTGGAACCCGACAAGGGGCTGACGGTCCATACCATCGACTGCCAGACCCTGGCCGACTTCGCCGACGACGACAGCGTCTGGCAGGACCTGCAATGGACGCCGCAGGCGGAACAGGACGCCGTGGCCTCGGCCCGTCTGCGCGCCACCATCCGCAATGCGCCGGGCGTGCTGGGGCAGGTGGCGACCATCATCGGTGAGGCCGGCGGCAACATCCTGAACCTGTCGATGGCCCATCGTCAGCAGGACTTCTTCGACGTCGACATCGATGTGGAGGTCGAGGACGCCCGTCACGCCACCATGATCATCGCGGCGCTGCGCGCCAATCCGTCCGTCGACACCGTGGACCGCGCGCGCGGCTGATCGCCCGCGCGTCTGACTGAAGGCCGAAATGTCTCCCGAACAGCAAGCTCTCGCCAACGCCGCTCAATTGGCGTCGCCCTCTTATCGTCTGGCCGCCCTGGATCAGGACTTCCTGCTGGGCGAGTCCATGCGCGGGGTGCGCTTCCTGATGGAGTACGAGAAGGCCGAGGAGGCGCTGAAGGCCTGGGGCGTACGCTCGACGTTGGTGGTGTTCGGTAGCGCTCGTGTCGGCGCCAACGGCGGCGGGCGGCACAGCTACTGGTACGAGCAGGCTCGTCTGTTTGGCCGCATCGCCTCGGAGCGGGGCGGGGCCTTCCGCGGCTCGCCGGGCGAGGTGCGCGACAACGTCATCGCAACCGGCGGGGGCCCGGGCATCATGCAGGCGGCCAATCAGGGCGCGCATGAAGCGGGCGCGCCGTCGATCGGCTTCAACGTCACCCTGCCGCACGAGCAGGTGCCCAATCCCTGGTCGACGCCGGAGCTGACCTTCCAGTTCCACTACTTCGCCATGCGCAAGATGCATCTGGCCATGCGGGCCAATGGTCTGGTGGTCTTCCCCGGCGGCTTCGGCACACTCGACGAACTGTTCGAAATCCTGACCCTGCGTCAGACCGACAAGGCGCCGCCGATCCCCATCGTCCTGTTCGACGAGGCCTATTGGCGCTCGGTCATCAACTTCGACACCCTGATCGAGCACGGCATGGTCAAGGCCTCGGACATGGAGTTGTTCTCGTTCGCCGACGACGCCGAAACCGTCTGGACCAGGCTGCTGGAAGGCGGGCTGAAGCCGAACTGCGACATCAAGTAGGTCGCTCGGCTTGAGAGGCGGAGATGCAGGGTCTAAGGGACGCTCTCATGAACACTGAAGACGTCCTCAACGAATTCCGCGACGCCGGCGCCCTGCGCGAAGGCCATTTCGTCCTGTCGTCCGGCCTGCACAGCCCGGTCTTCCTGCAGAAGAACCTGGTCTTCATGGATACGCGCCGCTGCGAGCGCCTGTGCAAGGCCCTGGCCGAGAAGATCGTCGCCACGGTCGGTCCGGTCGACGTGGCCATCTCGCCCGCCGTCGGCGGCATCATCCCCGGCTATGAGACGGCGCGGCACCTGAACGTGCGCTCGCTCTACGTTGAGCGCGAAGGCGGCGAGTTCAAGCTGCGTCGCGGCTTCACCGTCGAGCCGGGCGAGAAGGTCGTGATGGTCGAGGACATCGTCACCACGGGCCTGTCGTCGCGCGAATGCATCGCCGCCATCCAGAAGGCCGGGGGCGAAGTCGTCGCCGCCGCCTGCATCGTCGATCGCTCGGGCGGGCGGGCCGACGTGGGCGTGCCGCTGATCGCCCTGGCGACCCTGGACGTCCCGGCCTATCCGGCCGACGCCTTGCCGCCCGAACTGGCCGCCCTGCCGGTCGAGGACCCGGGCAGCCGCCGGCTGGCCAAGTAAGCCAGATTAGGCGAGCGTAGTCCGATTGACGATTCAAGCGGCCAAACCTCAGGGGAGGCGTGAATGATTGGGCTAGTGACGTTTCTGGCCGTTGGCCTTCAAACGGCGCCGCAATCGCAAGTCGAAGATGCGCGAGATGTGAAATTCGACCAATTGGCGCCGGTGGTGGTGATAGAGGTCTCCCGTCACCCCCTGTCGGCGTTGGAAACCTTCAGCATCTACCCCTATTTCGCACAAGCGGGTGGGCGCCGTCATTTGGCCGCTCGTCGGGCGATCAACATGCGCGGAGGCCAGCGTGTTTCGTGGGCGGTCATTAGCGAGTGTCCGGGCGCGCAAGAGGTAGTTCTGGAGCTGGAGCGCCTGCCTGCTCCAGCGATAGACATCCCGGGGTTTGGTCGAGATGATGATCAAGGTCCCGGCACGGACGGGGGCTCGTTCAAACTGTGGAGCCGTGGGCCAACCTGGCCGACTGCATATGGCTACGAGGTCGCGTTCGAGAGTAACTTCGGGTCGCCGCTGGCTGATTGGGCGAACCGGTTCAAGGCAACGCTTGCTGATTGCTGGCAGCCTGATCCACCCAGGACTATGGGCTCTTCTTGATGATCATGGAACGGTGCACCGGGATAGCTTTTGAGTGCATGATAAGAAAGGGATCGAGATGAAGCGCGAGCGGGTTCGTCTGGGCGTCAATATCGATCACGTCGCCACGGTTCGTAACGCGCGCGGCGGCGCCCATCCCGATCCGGCCCGCGCAGCCGAGGCGGCGCTGGCGGCGGGGGCGGACGGAATCACCGCCCATCTGCGCGAGGATCGCCGCCACATCACCGACGCCGACATCGACGTGCTGACGGCCCTGTGCCGCCGCGCGAACAAGCCGCTGAACTTCGAGATGGCCGTGACGGACGAGATGCTGGCCATCGCCCTGCGTCACCGTCCGCACGCGGCCTGTCTGGTGCCGGAGCGTCGCGAAGAAGTCACGACCGAAGGCGGTCTGGCCGTGGCCGGTCATGAGGCCCGCATCGCCCCCGTGGTGAAGGCGCTGTCGGACGCGGGCATCCGCGTCAGCCTGTTCATCGAGCCGTCCGAAGCCCAGGTCGAGGCCGCCGCCGCCGTGGGCGCGCAGGTGGTCGAGTTCCACACCGGCCGCTACTGCCATCTGTCCGATCCGGCCGAGCGCGCCTTCGAGCTGGACCGTCTGGCCGCCGCCGCCGCCCAGGCCGACATTCTGGGGCTGGAAGTCCACGCCGGCCACGGCCTCGACTACGCTACCGCCAGCGTCGTCCTGGGCATCCCCGAGATCAAGGAGCTGAACATCGGCCACTTCCTGATCGGGGAGGCGGTCTTCGTTGGTCTGGACGCCGCTATCCGCCGAATGCGGACGGCGATGGACGAGGCGGTGGCTGGAGTCAGCCGGTGATTATCGGCATCGGCGCCGATATGTCGGACATCCGGCGCATCGAGGCGTCGCTGGATCGCTTTGGCGACCGGTTCAAGAACCGCTGCTTCACCGAGATCGAGCGCATCCGTTCAGATCGAAAGCCGGACCCGGCCTGGAGCTACGCCAAGCGGTTCGCGGCCAAGGAAGCCTGCGCCAAGGCCCTGGGCACAGGCATGCGCGCAGACGTCTATTGGCGCGACATGGGGGTGGTGAACCTGAAGTCGGGTCAGCCGACCCTGGCGCTGACGGGGCACGCCGCCGAGCATCTGGCCCGGCTGACCCCGCCGGGGCATGAGCCGCGCATCCATCTGACCCTCAGCGACGAACACCCTTATGCTCTCGCTTTCGTGGTCATCGAAGCCTTGCCCGTGGCGTAATCAGCCTTTACGCCTCAGGCATCCAACCCCGCGTTCTGCGGGGGATTCGAGCAGACCATGAGCGACGACCCCAAGGCGAACGGCGGCGCCGGCAATCCTGCCATCGACCCGACCGAGCCGCGACCGATCTGGAGCGACGACGGCGACGCCCCCTTCGACATGGGCGATGATCCCGAAGCCCTCGACAGCGACAAGCCGATCTACGCCATGCCGCGTCCCAAGAAAGCCAAACGTGTGAAAAAAGAGAAGTCCGCGAGCAACGAGACGGTCGAGATCATCAAGACCATCGTCTTCGCCCTGCTGATCGCCTTCGTGCTGCGGGTGCTGCTGTTCCAGCCCTTCACCATCCCGTCGGCCTCGATGGAGCCCAACCTCTATGAGGGCGACTACATCGTCGTGTCGAAGTGGTCGTACGGCTACTCGAAACACTCGATCCCGTGGAGCCCGCCGTTGTTCGACGGCCGGATCATGGGCAAGGATCCCACGCGCGGCGACATCGTGGTGTTCAAGCTGCCGCGCGACAACAAGACCGACTACATCAAGCGCGTGATCGGCCTGCCGGGCGACAAGGTGCAGATGGTCTCCAACAAGCTCTACATCAACGGCGCTCCGGTGAAGGACGTCGTCGTCAGTCGCGCCGAGATGGCCGACATGTTCGGCCCGCGTCCCGTGACCCAGGTCCGCGAGACCCTGCCGAACGGCAAGAGCTTCATGACCCAGGACTTCGGCCCCGGCGGCGATTTGGATGACACGCCTGTCTATGAAGTACCGGCCGGCCACTTCTTCATGATGGGCGACAACCGCGACAACTCGATCGACAGCCGCGTCGAGATGTCGGCCGGCGTGGGCATGGTCCCGGCCGAGAACCTGGTAGGCAAGGCCGAGATCATCATGTTCTCCTGGTCGCCGGGCGCGTCGCTGTTCAACCCGGTCAGCTGGTTCGCGAACCTGCGTCCCAGCCGGTTCTTCAAGATCCTGGACTGATGGCGAACCTTCGGGCCGAGGCCGTCGCCGCGCTCCGGCGTCGGCTGGGCCATGAGTTCAGTGACCCGTCCCTGCTGGAACGGGCCCTGACCCACGCCAGCGTGGGCGAGGGCGGGGGACAGGCCGACGGCCGCCGTCCCGCCGACAACGAGCGGCTGGAGTTCCTGGGCGACCGGGTGCTGGGCCTGCTGGTCGCCGACCGCCTGACGCGCGAGTTTCCCTCGGCCGACGAGGGCCAGCTGTCCGCGCGGCTGCACGCCTTGGTCGACAAGAGCGCTTGCGCACGGGTCGGCGAACGGCTGGGCGTCGGTCCGGCGCTGCGCCTGTCGGCGGGCGAGACCAAGACGGGCGGCCGCAGAAAGGCCGGAGTCATCGCCGATGCTGTCGAGGCTGTTCTGGCGGCGGTCTATCGCGACGGCGGCCTGACGGCGGCCAAGGCCATGTTCGATATCGCCTGGGCCGAGGAGTTCGCGTCGCCCCCGGCGCCGGCCGTGACCAATCCCAAGTCCGCTCTGCAGGAGTGGGCTCAAGCGCAAGGGCGTCCGCTGCCGACCTATCGGGTGGTGGAACGCACCGGATCAGATCATGCTCCGACCTTTGTGGTCGAAGCGACGGTGGTCGGCTTCGACCCCGTGAAACAAACAGGACGTTCGCGTCAGGAGGCGGAGAAAGCCGCCGCCACGGCGCTGTTGAAACGAGAAGGCGTAATTTGACCGAGACTCTCAACCCGAACCAGCGCGCGGGCTTCGCCGCCATCATTGGCGCGCCCAACGCCGGCAAGTCGACGCTGGTGAACCGCCTGACGGGCTCCAAGGTCTCGATCGTGACCCAGAAGGTCCAGACCACGCGCTTCCCCGTGCGTGGCATCGCTATCGAGGGCGACGCCCAGATCGTCCTGGTGGACACCCCCGGCATCTTCACCCCGCGCCGGCGTCTGGATCGCGCCATGGTCGCCTCGGCCTGGGGCGGCGCCGAGGACGCGGACGTGGTGGTCCATCTGATCGACGCCCCTTCGCACATCGCGTCCGAAGGTCGTGATGGCACCGCCGCCGACCGCAAGTCGGCCGAGGACACCGAAACCATCATCGCCAACCTGAAGGCGACGGGAACCAAGGTCATCCTGGTGCTGAACAAGATCGACGGGATGCGCCGCGACACCCTGCTGGCCCTGTCGCATCGCCTGTTCGAGACCGGCGTCTATGAAGAGGTCTATATGATCTCGGCCCTCAGCGGCGACGGCGTGGACGACCTGAAGCAACGTCTGGCCCGTTCCATGCCCGCCGGGCCGTGGCTCTACCCGGAAGATCAGTCGGCGGACGTGCCGGTGCGCGTTCTGGCCGCCGAGATCACCCGCGAGAAGGTCTATCTGCGCGTTCATGAAGAGCTGCCCTATTCAGCGGCGGTCGAGACCACGGCCTTTGACGAGAAGCCCGACGGTTCGGCGCGCATCGAGCAGACCATCTATGTCGAGCGCGAGAGCCAGCGCCCCATCGTTCTGGGCAAGGGCGGTCAGACCCTGAAGTGGATCGGCCAGAAGTCGCGTGAGGAGCTGATCGAGTTGCTCGACCGCCCCGTCCACCTGTTCCTGACCGTCAAGGTCGACCCCAAGTGGCAGGACAGCCGCGCCCTTTACGCCCAGTTCGGGCTGGAGTTCGACGTCTAAAAACCTGGTTTAGTATCGTGTTTGTAGTTCCCAAGTCCGCAGGCGGGCGGCCCTGGCTCCTCGGATCCCTGGCCGCGGTCGCCCTTGCTTCCGCCGGCGCCGGCGCATGGATCGTCCACGCCATCGCGCCTGAGACCCAGGCCGCGACGAGCAAGGTCGGGCTGCCCGAGCGCCCGCCGGTCGAGGTGGTCGAGGCCCTGCCGCAACTGAAGGCGCGGCTGGACTATCTGGGCGAACGCAAGCAGTTCATGGGCGCCATTCTGGTGGCCAAGGGCGATCAGGTTCTGTTCCGTCAGGTCTATGGCAAGGCGAACTACGAAAACGATCAGCCGCTGAAGCTGGACACGCGCTTCCGTCTGGCCTCGGTGTCCAAGCAATTCACCGCCGCCGCGATCCTGAAGCTTCAGGACGAGGGAAAGCTGTCGGTCGATGATCCTGTCTGCAAATGGATCGAGGCCTGCCCGGACGCGTGGAAGCCGCTGCGCATCCACCACCTGCTGTCGCATACCTCGGGCATTCCCGACCTGATGGCGCAGTCAGAGTGGGGGCGCATCCGCGTCACCCCGCGCACGCCGCAGGAACTGACCGAGACCTCTGCCCGCTATGGCCTGCAGTTCGAGCCAGGCACCAAGATCCGCTACGACAACGCCGCCTATAATCTGGCCGCCGAGATCGTCAGCAAGGCCAGCGGTAAGCCGTTCGAGACCTATCTGAACGACGCCATCCTGAAGCCTCTGGGCCTGAAGGACACCGGCTCCGACGCCCACGCCGACGCGCAGGGTCTGGCCATGGGCTACGCCAACTTCCCCGCCGGACTGGCGGCTCAGCCGATCGCCAACGTCAGCGTCGTCTTCGGCGCCGGGGCGCTTTATTCGACGCTGGACGACATGCTGGTCTGGAACCAGGCCCTGCATAAGGGCCATGTCCTCAGCGACGCCTCCTATGCCCAGATGATCGCCGACCATGCGCCCGAGGGCACGCCCAAGGAGCGGGGCCGCGCGCACCGGGCCTATGGCTACGGCATCTACGTCAACAGCCTGGGCGAGCAGGTGAAGCCCGCCTTTGACGACAGGCAGATCTATCACACGGGCAGCTGGGCCGGGTTCCGCAACCTGGTTCTCTATCAGCCCGAGGCCGATGTGACCGTGGTGGTCCTGTCCAACAACTACCACCAGCGCGACCTGGTCTTCATGCTGAGCCAGCAGGCCATGGCCGAGGCTCTGGGGCGTGAGTTCCCGACGAGCATGAACCGTTAGAAATCAGCTAATCCTCCCCCGCGAGCGGAGGAGGACTGCGATGGTCAGGCCTTCATCGACCCCGTTTCGATGAAGCGCTGGTGCCAGGACAGGGCCTCGGTCAGCAGGTGCGGCGATTGCAGGCCGTAGGAGCCCTTGAGCGCGCGAGCGTAATAGTCCTTCAGCGCGTCGCGATAGTCGGGGTGGGCGCAGTTGGCGATGATGACCTGGGCGCGTTGCTTGGGCGACAGGCCGCGCAGGTCGGCCAGGCCCTGTTCGGTGACGATGACCTGAACGTCCTGGGTGATGTGGTCGACATGGCTGGCCATGGGGACGATGGCCGAGATCTTGCCGCCCTTGGCCGTCGACGGGGTGACGAAGCAGGAGATGTAGGCGTTGCGAGCGAAGTCACCCGAGCCGCCGATGCCGTTCTGGATGCGCGAGCCCATGACGTGGGTCGAGTTGACGTTGCCGTAGATGTCGGCCTCGATCAGGCCGTTCATGGCGATGCAGCCCAGACGGCGGATGATTTCCGGGTGGTTCGAGATTTCCTGCGGGCGCAGGATGATCTTGCCGCGGAACTGCTCCATGCGGCTGTTCAGGTCGGCGGCGGCCTCGGGGCTGAGCGAGAAGGCGGTGGCCGAGGCGACGGTCAGCTTGCCGCTGTCCAGCAGGTCCAGCATCCCGTCCTGCAGCACCTCGGTGTAGGCGGTCAGGTTTTCGAACGGGCTGTCGGCCAGACCCGCCAGCACGGCGTTGGCGACATTGCCGACGCCCGATTGCAGCGGCAGCAGATGGGCGGGCAGGCGGCCCAGCTTCACCTCGTGCTGCAGGAACTCGATCAGGTGCCCGGCGATGGCTGTGGCGCTGGCGTCCGGCGCGGCGAAAGGCAGGTTGCGGTCGGGGCTGTCCGTCTCGACGATGGCGGCGATCTTTGACGGATCGACGCGGAAGACCGTCTCGCCGATGAGGTCGGTCGGCCTGGTCAGCGGGATCGGCACCCGCGCGGGCGGCAGGGCGGTGCCGTAGTAGATGTCGTGCATCCCCTCCAGCGCCGCGTTCTGCCAGCTGTTGACCTCCAGGATGATGCGGTCGGCGCGGTCCAGCCAGGTCTTGTTGTTGCCGATGGAGGACGAGGGGATCAGCGAGCCGTCCTCGCGGATGCCCGAGACCTCGACCACTGCCGTCTCCAGCGGGCCGAGGAAGCCCTGCCAGGCGACCGGCGCCACCTGCGACAGGTGCATATCGAGGTATTCCATCTCGCCGCGATTGATCTTTTCGCGCGCGATGGGGTCGGAATTGTAGGGCAGGCGGAACTCGATGCCGTCTGCCTTGGCCAATGCGCCGTCCAGTTCCGGCCCGGTCGAGGCGCCGGTCCAGACCTTCAGCTTGAACGGGTTTCCTGCGGCGTGCTCGGCCTCGATCCGGTCGGCCAAGGCCATGGGTACGACCTTGGGATAGCCCGAGCCGGTGAAGCCGCTCATGCCCACGGTCGAGTTGGCCGGGATCAGGGCGGCGGCGTCCTGGGCGGACATGATCTTCGACTTGAGGGCGGCGTTACGGACGCGGGACATCGCAAACCTGACGACTGGAGCCGGGGAGGGCTCAGGGAGAGGATCGGACATAGGCGCCGCATCACCCTGATTCCAATACGGCTTTGGTCGTAACAGTCTGTGATCACAAAGGCGTCAGCCGCCGGGCTTCCAGTCCTCGGTCGGGTTGGTGTTGACCATCCAGGGGATGCCGAACCTGTCGGTGAAGCTGCCGAAACCGGGAGACCAGAAGGTCTCGGCGAAGGGCATGCCGAGCTTGCCGCCTTCGGACAGGGCGTCGAAGACCTGTCGCGCCTTGGCGAGGTCGTCGGTGTGATACGACACGTCGAAGCCGTTCTTGGGCTTGTCGATGTTCGGCGCGAACTCGGGCGGCATGTCGGCCCCCATGATGGCCTGATCTCCGACCTCCAGCCAGCCGTGCATCAGCCAGTCCTTGTATTTGGGATCGACCGGCATGTCGGGCGGGCCGTCGCCGAAGGGGAGGGCGGCGGTGACCTTGCCGCCCAGCACGCGGGCGTAGAACTCCAGCGCTTCGCGGCACTGGCCCTGAAAGCTGAGGCTGGTGACGATCTTCATGAGACCTCTCCGGGTTGTCGGGTGGAGGTCTGAACGCGCGGGGCGGTCGTCGTTTCCCTTAGCCCCCTAGGCTAACCCCCTCCACGCTCATCCCGGCGAAGGCCGGGATCCAGATCATATGACGGATCAGCGGGTTCCAAGGACGGGATTGCGCCATCTGCAACAAGCCCCGCGTCTTCCAATCTGGATCCCGGCTTTCGCCGGGATGAGCGGATGTGTGGGCGCTTTCACCCGTGCGAGAACAGGACTAGAACAAAGCCATGATCACCACCGCCCTGATGATGCTCCAGGTTTCCGCCGCGCCGCTTCAGTCTGTGCCTGTCGTCGAAGCCGAAACCGCCTCTGTCGAGCTCACGCTGGACGCCATGCACGCCGCGGCGTCAAAGGCCGACGGCGAGGCCTATTTCGCGACCTTCACGACGGATGGCCGCTTCATCGGCACGGATGCGACCGAGCGCTGGACCTTGCCGGAGTTCCGGGCCTACGCCATGCCCTATTTCTCGCAGGGCAAGGGCTGGACCTATCGCCCCGTCACGCGGACCGTGAGCATCGCCGCGATCGACTGCCGCTGCGTCGCCTGGTTCGACGAGGTTCTGGACAACGACGCCTATGGCACGACGCGGGGGTCGGGCGTGCTGCGCCTGACCGACGACGGCTGGAAGATCGAGCAGTATGTCCTCAGCTTCGCCGTGCCGAACGACAAGGCGCGCGCTGTCGTCGGCGTGATCAAGGCCGACTGATGGAGGTTCAGGACGACGCCTTTGTCCTGTCGGCGCGGGCGCATGGCGACACCGGGGCGGTGGTGGAACTGCTGACCGAGCGGCACGGACGCCGCGCCGCCTATGTCGCGGGCGGGGCGTCGCGGAAGATGCGGCCCTTCCTCCAGGCCGGGGCGCGGGTCGTGGCCGATCTGCGGTCGCGAACCTCGGACCAACTGGGGTCTGCGCGGCTGGAGCCGGTGGGCGAGGGGCCAGCGGCTCTTTTCGATGATCCTCTGGCCCTGGTGGGGCTGAACGCTGCGGCGGCGGTGGCGCAAGGCGCGCTGCCGGAGCGTGAGCCGCATCCGGGCGCGTTTCTGGCCTTTGAGGCCATGATGGGGGCGTTTGCCTTGCCCGAGGTCTGGCCCGCCATCTTCGTGCGGTTCGAGGCGGGGCTGCTGGAAGACCTGGGCTTCGGGCTGGACCTGTCGCGCTGCGCCGCTACCGGCTCGATGGACGACCTGATCTACGTCAGCCCCCGAACGGGTCGCGCCGTCAGCCGCGACGCGGGCGCGCCCTATGCCGACAAGCTGCTGAACCTGCCGCCCTTCATGTTGGGGGCGCAGGCGGGCTTGAGCGAAGGCGACGTGAAGGCGGGGCTGGAGCTGACCGGGCACTTCCTCGAGCAGTTCGTCTTCCACGCCTTGAACAAGCCCTTGCCGCCCGCCCGCGTCTGGATGATCGAGCGGCTAGCGGAGGCCGGGCGGCTCTAGCCGAAGGTGAAGGCGAAGATCTGAACACCGGGGTCGAGGAACTCGATCTCGAAGGTCCGTTCGCGCGCGCCGTCTGACTGGCGCACCAGTTGATACAGGCGCTGGCTGTCGATCCGGCCCATGCCTTGGGCGTCGATGTCCACGCCCGCGTCGGCGCCCGGCGCCTGACCGTCGATGCGGACGCGGAAGCGCACCGCCTTGCCCATGCTGCTGGGCCCCATGACCAGATGCAGGTCGCGGGCCTTGAAGCGGAAGGCCAGCCGCCCGCTCGGTGTTTGAAGATCGGCGTGTTCGGCGCGAACGATCCAGTCGCCGGACAGGCTCCAGTCGTTCAGTTTCAGGGGCGCGGCCGCATAGGTCTTGCGCACATCGAAGCCGAAGCCGCCGGGCGAGACGAAATGCGCGGCGCGGGCATAGCCGACGTAGGTTTCCGGCGACGCGACCTTGGCCATGTCGGCGGCGGCCTCGGCGCCCTGGCCGCGCACCTGAACCACGGCCTGATCGACGCCCGTGGCCCCGGCCTCCTTCAGCAGTTGCTGGATGACCCGCTCGGAGTGTTCGTAATCGCCCTCGCCGAAGTGGTGGTAGCGGATGCTCCCCTTGGCATCGATGAAGTAGTGGGCCGGCCAGTATTTGTTGTCGAAGGCGCGCCAGATGGCGAAGTCGTTGTCCATGGCCACGGGGTAGGTGACGCCGAAGCGGCGCACGGCGTCGCGGACATTGGCGGGCGACTTCTCGAAGGCGAACTCGGGCGTGTGGACCCCGATCACCACCAGTCCCTGATCGCGGTACTTCTCTGCCCAGGCGCGGACATAGGGAATGGTCCGCACGCAGTTGATGCAGGAGTAGGTCCAGAAGTCGACCAGCACGACCTTGCCGCGCAGTTGTTCGGCGGTCAGCGGCGGGCTGTTGATCCACTCGGTCGCGCCCGTCAGCGGCGGCATGGCCCCTTCGACCGGCAGGGCGTTCAGGGGCGCGGCGGGGGCGTTCACCGGCTGGCCCGCGCCGAAGCGGCTGAGCAGACTTTGTTCGATCCGGTTCGTGCTGCTGCTCGACAGCCGGGTCAGCAGGCCGGTGTCGAGACCGAGCGCGATGGCGGCGACGCCGACCAGGACCAGGACGCCTAGACCCCGCCGCACCCATTCGCCGACGCCCAGCGACTTCTTCATCGTCTGGAAGACCTTGCCGCCGATCAGCAGGGCCAGGGCCAGCGAGGTCGCGGCCCCGGCGGCGTAGGCGACCAGCAGCAGGGTCGTGCCAACGCTGGCGCCTTGCAGCGCGGCGCCGGTCAGGATCAGCCCCAGGATCGGGCCCGCGCACGGCGCCCACAGCAGGCCCGTCGCCACGCCCAGCAGGAAGGAGGGCCAGACGCCGCCGCCCGCCTGTTGCTCTGCGCTGGCCTTCTCGGTCAGGCGCGAACCGAGCGCGACCAGAGGCCGCGTCAGCCGGTCCGCCAGCGCTGGAAACACCAGCATCAGCCCCAGCACCGCCATCACCGCCAGGGCGATCCAGCGCCCGACCTGATTGGCCTGCACCGCCCAGCCGCCGCCGACCGCCGCCAGCGTCGCCACGCCCGCGAACGTCAGCGCCATGCCCAACAGCAGGGGCAGGCCGCTTTTCACAAAGGGCTGGCCTGTTCGAGCGAACACAAAGGGCAGGACCGGCAGGATGCAGGGGCTGAGAATGGTCAGCGCCCCGGCTAGATAGGACAGCAGGATCAGGAGCATCGTGTCGTCCTTAGGCCTCAGACCCTGGTGTTATGTTGCAAAGAACGCGTCGGATGGCGTCGGGTTACAAGAGGCGTTGCAGATCGCGGATGGCGGCGCGGGTTTCCTGCGCCAGAACCTCGACCAGTTCGGCGGCGCGCAGGACGCGGCCCAGCGGCGCGGCCTGACCGGCCCATTGCGGTGCGTAACCGTCGTCGCCCTGCAGACTGGCGGCGGCGTTCAGCGCCTTGCCGATGTCGTAGGCGTAGGGATAGCCGGCGGTCAGGGCCTCGTCCGCGCGCCGCATGAAGGCGTTCTCGATGCCGCGCGCGGGACGGCCGGAAATGACTGGGCTGACGCGGGTGCGCTCGGCGCGCGGTCCGGCCAGGGCGGCGCGATAGGCGGGGTTGGCGGCGGACTCGGGGCAGGAGACGAAGGCGGTGCCCAGTTGCGCGCCTGCAGCGCCCAACGCCAGCGCCGCAGCGATCCCGGCACCGTCCATGATCCCTCCCGCTGCAATAACCGGGATGTCCAGTTCGCGGGCCAGCAGGCGGGTCAGGGGCAGGGTTGCGAAGCGCGGGTCGTCGGCGGGATCAAAGACGCCGCGGTGGCCGCCGGCCTCGACCCCTTGCGCCACGATCATGTCGATGCCTGCGGACTGGGCCAGGCGGCCCTCTTCTGGCGTGGTGGCGCTGGCGGCCAGCAGGCAGCCAGCGGCCTTCAGCGCGGCGATTTTCTCGGGCTGAGGCAGTCCGAAGTGGAAGCTGACCACGGCGGGCTTCTCGTCCAGCAGGACCGCCAGTTTGGCGTCGTCGGTCAGGAAACTTTGGTAGATCTCTGTCAGGGCCTGGGGCGGCACGGCCCCGAATTCGGCGAAGACTGAGCGCAGACTGTCGATCCAGACGCGATCGCGCGCAGGATCAGGCGGCGTCGGGGCATGGCAGAAGACATTGACGTTGAACGGCCGGGTGGTCAGGGCCTTCAACGCCTTTATCTGGCGTCGGCCTTCGACCGCATCGACCGAGGCGATGGAGATGGAGCCCAGCGCCCCGGCGTTCGACACCTCGGCCGCCAGTTCGGGCGTCGAGGTTCCGGCCATGGGCGCCTGAACGATGGGCAGGTCCAGCCCGAGGCGGTCGGTGAGGGCGGTCTTCATGCGCGGTTCCTGCCTTTTCTACGACGGCGCTCCACAGATAGGCGCGGATCGTCCCCGCGTCAGCCGCGCGCTGCGCTAGACTTTGTCGTTCAGATCACCGATTCGAAGTCGCATGACCATCCACACCCCGACGCCCGAAGGCGGCCGCATCGTTGAAGAGCCGATGGGCGATGCGCTGTCCAAGCGCTACCTGGCCTATGCTCTGTCCACGATCACCAACCGGGCGCTGCCCGACGTGCGTGACGGCTTCAAGCCGGTGCACCGGCGCATCATGTACGCCATGCACCAGATGCGGCTGAACCCGCAGGCGGCGGCGCGCAAATGCGCCAAGGTCGTCGGCGAGGTCATGGGCGGCTATCACCCGCACGGCGACGCCTCCATCTACGAGGCCCTGGTGCGTCTGGCCCAGGACTTCGCCCAGCGTTATCCGCTGGTCGATGGTCAGGGCAACTTCGGCAACATCGACGGCGATAGCGCCGCCGCCATGCGTTACACCGAGTGCAAGCTGACGCCCGCCGCCGTCCTGCTGTTGGACGGCATCGATCAGGACGCGGTCGACTTCCGCCCGACCTATGACGATCAGGACGAGGAGCCGGTGGTTCTGCCGGCCGGCTTCCCCAACCTGCTGGCCAACGGCTCTTCGGGCATCGCCGTGGGCATGGCGACCTCGATCCCGCCGCACAACGTCGGCGAGCTGATCGACGCCTGTCAGCTGCTGCTGGAGCGGCCCGAGGCGACGACCTCGGAGTTGGTGCAGATCGTGCCGGGGCCGGACTTCCCCACTGGCGGCGTGTCGGTGGAAGGCCACGCCTCCATTCTGGACGCCTATGAGACCGGTCGCGGCGGGGTGCGTCTGCGCGCCCGTTGGGAGACCGAGGACCTGGGCCGCGGCGTCTGGCGCATCATCGTCACCGAGATGCCCTATCAGGTGCAGAAAAGCCGCCTGATCGAGGGTCTGGCCGACCTGATCGAGAACAAGAAGGCGCCGCTTCTGGGCGACGTGCGCGACGAGTCGGCGGAAGACATCCGCCTGATCCTCGAGCCCAAGAACCGCACCATCGAGCCCGAGATGCTGATGGAGAGCCTGTTCAAGCTGTCCGATCTGGAGGTCCGCTTCCCGATCAACATGAACGTGCTGGACGCCACGGGTACGCCGCGCGTCATGGGCTTGAAGGACTGCCTGCGTGCCTTCCTGGATCACCGCCGCGTGGTGCTGAACCGCCGCTCGCAATGGCGGATCGAGCGGGTCGAGAAGCGACTACACCTGCTGGAAGGCCTGCGCATCGTCTTCCTCAACCTGGACGAGGTGATCCGCATCGTCCGCGAGGAGGAACAGCCCAAGGCCGTCCTGATCGCACGCTTCGGCCTGAGCGAGCCCCAGGCTGACTACATCCTCGACACCCGTCTGCGTCAGCTGGCGCGGATCGAGGAAATGGCGATCGATAAGGAATACAACGCCCTGGCCGAAGAACTGGCGGCGCTGAAGGCGCTGACCTCGTCCGAAGCCAAGCAGTGGAAGGCCATCGGCAAGGAGCTGGAGGCGGTCCGCAAGGCGCTGATCTCGCCGCGTCGCACGACCATCGGCGAAGCGGTGGACTCATCGGCCTTCGTGGCGCCCGAGGCCTTCATCCCGCGTGAAGCCATCACCGTCATCCTGTCGGAGCGAGGCTGGATCCGCGCCGCCAAGGGCAAGGTCGAGGACCCCTCGGAGCTGAAGTTCAAGGAAGGCGACAGCCTGGGCTTCCTGGTGCCGGCCTTCACCACGGACAAGCTGCTGATCGGGGCCTCGGACGGGCGTATCTTCACCATCGGCGCCGACAAGCTGGCCTCTGGCCGGGGTCACGGCGAACCGCTGCGTCTGATGATCGATCTCGACGAAAAGGCCGAGATTATCAATGTCGTGGCGCACGAACCGAATGCGAAGCTTCTGGTGGCCTCCAAGGCCGGCTACGGCTTCATCGCGCCGGAGAACGACCTCCTTGCCCAGAAGCGCGGCGGCAAGCAGGTGCTGAACGGCGAGATGCTGGCCATGCTGCGCATCCCGTCGAACCCGCAGGGCGACCACGTCGCGGTCATCGGCGAGAACATCAAGGCGCTGATCTTCCCGCTGGCCGAACTGCCTGAAATGGGCCGCGGCAAGGGCGTGAAGCTGCAGAACTACAAGCAGGGCGGTCTGGTCGATGTGGCGGTGTTCAACGCCGAGGCGGGGCCGGAATGGGCCGACGGCGGCGGCCGTCGTCGCAACTGGCCCGACTGGAAGGACTGGCTGGGCAAGCGCGCCGGGGCCGGACGCCAGGGGCCGCGCGGGATGCGCAAGTTCCGCTGACGCCAAGGTGACGGCGATTTCATTGGAGGTCGCCGTCAGCCCTTGCGATAATCCACCCAAGGCCGATCCGGCCGGGGTTGGAGATTTCAATGATCACCTGGATCATCATCGGCGTCATCGTCGTCGTTCTGCTGTTCGTCGTCGTCGGCGCCTACAACAAGCTGGTGGCGCTGGATCAGACGGCCAATCAGTCGTTTGCCGACATCGACGTGCAGTTGAAGCAGCGTCAGGATCTGATCCCCAATCTGGTCGAGACAGTGAAGGGCTACGCCACGCACGAGCGCGGCACCCTGGACGCCGTCACCCAGGCTCGCGCTGCCGCCGCCGGCGCCCGCACGGTGGATGAGAAGGTGCAGGCCGAGAACATGCTGACCGGCGCACTTGGGCGTCTGTTCGTCGTGTCCGAGGCCTATCCGGACCTCAAGGCCAACGCCAACTTCCAGCAGCTGCAGATGGACCTGTCGGACATCGAGAACAAGCTGGCCGCCGCGCGCCGCTTCTTCAACAACGCGGTCAGCGAGTTCAACGCCGTGCGCCGTCAATTCCCGACGGTGCTGTTCGCCGGTCTGTTCGGCTTTGGCGCGGACAAGCCCTTCTTCGACGTGGGCGAGGGCGAACGCGCCGCCCTGAATGCCGCCCCGCCGACGGTGAAGTTCTAAGCCCCAATGGCGGTTTTTGGTCAGGCCGTCGGCCTCAAGACCCACATCTGGCAGAACAATACCCGGTCAGCGATCCTGCTGGCCGGGTTTCCGGTGCTGCTGGTCGGCCTGCTGTTCGGCGTTCAGGTGCTGATGATGGGCTTCGGCCTGCTGCCCAACTCGGGCGGCGGTCTGTCGCAGGATCTGGCGCTGGCGGCGTCCATGCTGGGCTGGACCGTGCCGGCGGCCCTGGTTGCGGCGGCCGTCTGGTTCGTCATCGCCTACTTCGGCAATCAGGCGATGATCGACTCCATGACGGGGGCGCGCAAGGTCGAGCGCCGGGTCGAGCCCGAGCTCTACAACCTGCTGGAAAACCTCGCGATCTCGCGCGGGATGAAAACGCCGACGCTGCGGATCATCGAGAGCCCATCGCTGAACGCCTATGCGTCCGGTCTGCACGAGGGCAACTACAGCGTCACCGTCACGCGCGGGCTGATGCAGACCCTCAGCCGAGACGAGATGGAGTGCGTGCTGGCGCACGAACTGACCCACGTCATCAACAAGGACGTGCGCACCATGGTGATCGCCTCGATCTTCGCGGGCATCATCAGCGTGATCGCCGAACTGGTGTTCCGCAGCCTCTTCTACATGCGCGGCGGGCGCAGCCGGGACAACAAGAACGCCATGCCGCTGATCCTGATTGGTCTGGCCATCGGGGTGATCGGCTTTGGTCTGGCGACCGTCATCCGCATGACCCTGTCGCGGACTCGCGAATATGTGGCCGATGCCGGGGCGGTGGAGCTGACCAAGAACCCGGACGCCATGATCTCGGCCCTGCGCAAGGTGTCGGGCCAGTCGAAGATCGAGGCGCCCGACGAACTTCGCGGCATGTTCCTCGACAATACGGCGGACAAGGCGGACTTCGCCGGCCTGTTCGCCACCCACCCGCCGATCGAGAAGCGGATCGCGGCCCTGGTGAAGTTCGCGGGCGGTCGTGACGAGGGACCGTGGGGCCCCGCGCCTTCGGTTACATCCAGCACGGCCGTTCCAACGACCTGAGGCTTAGGGCAGCCGTTCCCAGCCCTGCGGGCGCAGGGCCTCCATGGGGCGGAACCTGGCCTTGTAGTCCATCTTGGGCGAGCCCTGGACCCAGTAGCCCAGATAGACGTAGGGCAGGCCGACCATGGCGGCCTGGCGCAGGTGATCCATGATGGCGAACTGACCCAGGCTGCGGCGCTCCAGGTCGGGGTCGAAGAAGCTGTAGACCATGGACAGGCCGTCGTGCAGCAGGTCGGTCAGGCAGACCCCGACCAGATCGCCGGGGCCGTCGTCGGTCGCGGGCAGGCGATATTCGATCAGGTGGGTGCGGACGGCCGTGTCCTCGACCATGGACACATAGTCGGACCAGCCCATGTCGCTCATGCCGCCGCCGGGGTGGCGGGCGGTCAGGTAGCGGCGCAGCAGGTCGAACTGCTCCATCGTCGCCTCGGCCTCGACCAGATCGCGCGACAGATCGGCGTTGCGGTTCAGGATCTTGCGCTGCGAGCGCGAGAAGGCGAACTCGGCCACCGGAATGCGCACCGAGACGCAGGCGGCGCAGGCCTCGCAAGCGGGGCGATAGGCGATGTTCTGGCTGCGGCGGAAACCGGCCTGGGTCAGGGCGTCGTTGACGTCGGCGCCGTCGCTGAAAGGCAGGTTGGCGAAGACCTTGCGCTCGAATTGGCCCGGCAGATAGGGGCAGGGCGCGTTGGCGGTCATGAAGAACCGCAACTGCCGGGTCGGGAAGTGCTGGGTCACGGCCTTACGTCCGGTCCCGATCGTGTCGGCGGATTTGCGAGCGGATCGTCATGTCCCGATTTGGCGCGCAACCGGAGGATTTCGCAAGCGCCGAGAGGCCCGGCGCTCGCGATCACAGGCTGGTGTCCGTGGGCAGGACGGGCGCTTCGCGCAACAGGACGATGGCGATGCGGCGGTTGCCGGCGAGAGACGGATCGTCGGGGTAGAGGGGGTCCGAGCCCGCCTTGCCCGCCACCGAATAGACCCGGTCGGCGTTCACGCCCGCAGCCTGCAGCGTCAGGCGCGAGGCGTCGGCGCGCGCCGAGGACAGCGCCCAGTCGCCGGCGCCGCTGGCGCGGCTGGAGCCGGCGACGGCGCTGGTGTGGCCGGTGATCGAGATGCGGTTGGGCAGCTGGTTGATGACCTTGGCGATGGCCCGCAGCAACATCTGGGCGCGCGGGTTGGGGCGCGAGGAGCCGTTTTCGAACATCGAGCGGCCTTCCTGATCGACCAGCTGGATGCGCAGGCCCTCGGGCGTCTGGTCGATGATCAGCTGTTTCGACAGCTCGGCCAGCTCGGGCATGGCCTGCATGGCCTGGCGCAGGCTCTCGGCGGCGCTGGCGAAGTCGGCGGCCTCGCGTCGGGCGATCTCGGCGCGCAGGGCGGATTCGCTGGCGGCGGCCAGGTTGGCGCTCTGGCCCGCGGTTTCGGAAGAATCAGGCGCTTCGGGCGCGAGCTGCTCGATGACCGACATGGAGCCCGAGCTCTTGGCTCCGTCGTCGCCCAGGGCCGTGCCGCCCAGGATGCCGCCCGATCCCGAGGTGGAGGCCGAGACGTTGGCCGGGGCGAAGTATTCGGCGATGCCGCGTTTCTGTTCCGGGTCGGTCGTGTTGATCAGCCACATCAGCAGGAAGAAGGCCATCATGGCGGTCACGAAGTCGGCGTAGGCGACCTTCCAAGCGCCGCCGTGGTGGCCGCCGGCGGTCACCTTCTTCACCTTCTTGATAAGGATCGGGCGATCGCTCGCGGACATGGGCAGGCCAATCTTAACGTCGTTTGTTAGCTGTGAATCCCATGCGGCCGTTAAGAAGCGGTTGCCTTGCCGCCGCGTCGTGTTGTTCAAGCGAAAAATCCGGGAGGGGCGCGATGTTTCTTGAACTGGCGATAATGGCGGCGCTGGGCGGCCATCGGGAAGACGCTGCGCTGGCGCGAGCCGATGCGGAGGGCGCCCTGCGGCTGCGGGAGGTGGCGCCTGAGCTGGCGGCCATGCCCGAGGTCACGCTTGAGGCCTATCTGGTCGACGGCCGCAATCCGCGCGCCATTCGGACGGCCATGAACGCGGTGCGTCCGGCCGAGGCTGACGGCGGCGAACGCTTCGATGCTGTGACGCGGTGGCGCTATTCGACACGCTGGCAAGGGCGGGGCGACGTGCGGTGTGTGCCCGAGACGGCCGAGGCTATCGTGGCCATCACCGTCATTCTGCCGGACCTGGCCGAGGCCGACCGGCTGGGGCGTCGGGATCGTGAAGCCTGGGATCGCTACTTCAAGGCCCTGGCGACCCACGAGATGAACCACGCCCGGATCGCGCTGCATGGGCGGCAGGAGATCGAAAAGGCCATGAAGGCCGCCTCAGGCTGTGAAGACATGCAGGCGGCGGTCGCCCGGGTTGCGGAGGAGGTTAGCGCCGCAAGCCGTGAATATGATCGCCTGACCCAGCACGGCAAGCGCGAGGGCGCCGTCTTCCCTTAACGGCGCTTGTCGGCGTCCGTCCGGCCTTGCCCGCCGGCGCACCACGCCTTAGGTCAGGCTTGTGTCAGTGACCTTTTCTCCTTCCGACTTCGACGCCAAGGCCTATCGCAAGGCGCTGGGCGGCTTCGCCACCGGCGTCTGCGTGGTGACGGCCCATACGGCCGAAGGGCCGCTGGGCATCACCGTGAACAGCTTCACCTCGGTGTCGCTGGACCCGCCGCTGGTGCTGTGGTGCCTGGACGTGAAGTCGGACCGCCACGACGCCTTCGCCGGGGCCGAGCGCTTCGCCGTGCACATGCTGCCGGTCGAGGATCAGGCCATGTCGGACCGCTTCGCCTGGGGCGTATGCACCCTGTCAAACGACGAGTTCGAGGTCGGCGACCCGGCCCCGCCACGCCTGCGCAACGCCGTGACGCGGCTGGACTGCACGACCCACGACCGTATCGTCATGGGGGACCACCTGGTCATCGTCGGGCGGGTCGCCGCCTTCGAGACCCTTCCGGGCGACGCCCTGACCTATTTCCGGGGCAGGTACGGACAGGCCGTCGATCCGACGGCTTGAGATGTCCCTTCTCCCACAAGGGGAGAAGGAAGAGATCAGCCCAGCAGCCTCGCCGCCTTGGGCGCGAAGTAGCTGAGGACGCCCGAGGCCCCGGCGCGTTTGAAGGCGTGCAGGGTTTCCAGGATGGCGCGGTCTTCCTCCAGCCAACCGTTGGCGATGGAGGCCTGCATCATCGCGTACTCGCCGGACACCTGATAGGCGAAGGTCGGCACCTTGAAGGTGTCGGACACCAGCCGGACGATGTCGAGATAGGGCAGGCCCGGCTTGACGATCAGGGCGTCGGCGCCTTCGGAAATGTCCATCGCCACCTCGCGCAGCGCCTCGTCGGCGTTGGCGTAGTCCATCTGATAGGTCTTCTTGTCGCCGGTCAGCGACTTGGACGAGCCCACCGCGTCGCGATAGGGGCCGTAGAAGGCCGAGGCGTATTTGGCGGCGTAGCTGATGATCAGGGTGTCCGACAGGCCGTTGGCTTCCAGAGCCTCGCGAATGGCCTGAACCCGGCCGTCCATCATGTCGGACGGAGCCACGGCGTCGGCGCCGGCGTGGGCGTGGATGAAGGCCTGTTCGGCCAGGCGCTCCAGCGTCGGGTCGTTGACGATGCGGCCGTTCTCCAGAACCCCGTCGTGGCCGTGGTCGGTGTAGCAGTCGAGGGCGACGTCGGTCATGACGCCGATCTCGGGCGCGGCGTCCTTGATGGCCTTGATGCAGTCGGGGATCAGGCCGTCCGGGTCGCTTGCGGCCGTGCCGACGTTGTCCTTCAGGCTGTCATTCACGTTCGGGAAGAGGGCGATCATGGGGATGCCCAGATCGCGCGCCTCGACCGCGGCCTTGGCGGCTTCCTTCGGCGACAGGCGGAAGACGCCGGGCATGGAGGCGACCGGAACGCGGTCCTCGGCGCCGTCATGGACGATGATCGGCCAGATCAGGTCGGCGGGCGTCAGGGTCGTCTCGGCGACCAGACGGCGCACCCAGGGCTGCGAGCGCAGGCGACGCGGGCGGGCGTAGGGGAAGGCGGCGGGCTGGAACGGCATGGTCATGCAGGGCTCATAGTCCGGTAGGCGGGGCAGGGAAACGACCTTGGAGGTCGCATATCGGACCCAGGGTCGGAAAAAACAGAGTCCAATTCGTCTGAATCGTCTGAAATCGCGGCGTCGAGAGGCAGAGACTAGCGCTTGTCTGCGTCATTGGCGGGCGCAAGATGCGGCGCGGGGCGCTGGCGGGGTGACGTTTCTCAACCGCTTGGATAAAAGCAGCATGAACGCCCCGTCAGAGGGCAGACCACAGTCGGGAGTATTGATCATGGACTTCGCCCTCAACGACGACCAGCGCGCGATTCAGGACGCCGCGCGGGCTTTCGCCGACGCCGAACTGGCGCCGAACTCGGCGAAGTGGGACGAGGACAAGCACTTCCCCGTCGATGTCATGCGTCATGCGGCCGAGATGGGTTTCTGCGGCATCTATACGGGCGAAGAGCACGGCGGAATCGCCCTGGGCCGCGTTGAGGCGGCGGTGATCTTCGAGGAACTGTCGCGCGGCGACGTGGCGACGGCGGCCTTCATCTCGATCCACAACATGGCGACCTGGATGATCGACAAGTTCGGGTCTGACGACCTGCGCTCGCGCTTCGTGCCGTCGCTGACGACGATGGACAAGATCGCCAGCTACTGCCTGACCGAGCCGGGTTCGGGCTCGGACGCGGCGGCGCTGCGGACCACGGCGGTGCGCGACGGCGATCATCTGGTGCTGAACGGGTCCAAGATCTTCATCTCGGGCGCCGGGACGTCGGATGTCTACGTCGTCATGGTCCGCACCGGCGGCGAAGGCGCCAAGGGCGTCAGCGCCGTGGTGGTCGAGGCCGGAACGCCCGGCCTGTCGTTCGGCGCGCAGGAACGCAAGATGGGCTGGAACGCCCAGCCGACGGCCGTGGTCCAGTTCGACGACTGTCGCATTCCGATCGCCAATCTGCTGGGTCAGGAAGGCGCCGGCTTTAAATACGCCATGGCCGGTCTGGACGGCGGGCGTCTGAACATCGCCGCCTGTTCGCTGGGCGGAGCGCGGCTGGCGCTGGAAACGGCCCAGGCCTACGTCGCCACGCGCAAGCAGTTCGGCAAGGCGATTGGCGACTTCCAGGCCCTGCAGTTCCGTCTGGCCGACATGGCGACGGACCTGGAGGCGGCGCGCCTGATGGTGCTGCGCGGGGCCTGGGCCATCGACAACGACCACCCGGAAAAGACCAAGTGGTGCGCCATGGCCAAGCGCCTGGCCACCGACGCCTGCTTCCACATCGCCGACGAGGCGCTGCAGATCCACGGCGGCTACGGCTATCTGAAGGACTATCCGCTGGAACGGATCGTGCGCGACCTGCGCGTCCACCGCATCCTGGAAGGCACGAACGAGATCATGCGGGTGATCATCGCGCGGGAGCTGGCCCGATGAGCGATCAGATGAGCGAAGCTGAAGTCATCACCCGCGTCGAGAACGGCGTCGGCCGCATCACGCTGAACCGGCCCAAGGCGATCCATGCCCTGAACCGGGGCATGTGCGAGGCGATGATCGAGGCGTTGCTGGCCTGGCGCGGCGATGAGGCCGTGAAGTCGGTGCTGATCGACCATGCGGGCGAGCGCGGCTTCTGCGCCGGGGGCGACATCCGCATGATCGCCGAAAGCGGGGCAGGGGATGCGTCGGAGGCCCAGGCCTTCTTCAAGACCGAGTATCAGCTGAACCATCTGATGTTCGAATACCCCAAGCCGATCACGGCCGTCATCGACGGCATCGTCATGGGCGGCGGCGTGGGCATCAGCGAACCGGCCGATGTTCGCATCGCCACCGAGCGCACCACCTACGCCATGCCGGAGACGGGCATCGGCCTGTTCCCCGACGTGGGCGGGGGCTGGTTCCTGCCGCGCCTGCCGGGGCAGACGGGGGTCTGGCTGGCGCTGACGGGTGCGCGGCTGAAGGCGGCCGATACGGTGGCCCTGGGCATCCACACCCATTTCGTCGAGAGCGGGGCGGCGGCGGCCTTGAAGGACGAACTTCTCGCCAATCCGTCTGATCCCAAGGCCGTGGCTGACCGCGTGTCGGGCGAGGCAGGGCCGGCGCCGCTGGACGCGCACCGCGAGGCTATCGACCGGCTGTTCGCATTCGACACGGTCGAGGAGATCTTCGCCGCGCTGGAAGCTGAGGGCTCGGACTGGGCGCTGAAGCAGCTTGAGACGCTGAAGACCAAGTCGCCGCAGTCGCTGAAGGTCAGCCTGCGCCAGATCCGCACCGGCGCGACGCTGGCCTCCTTCGCTGAGAACATGGCGATGGAGTATGCGCTGGGCGGTCGGGTGGTGCGCACTCACGACTTCCAGGAAGGCGTGCGCGCGGTCATCGTCGACAAGGACAACGCCCCGAAGTGGTCGCCCGCTGAGCTTTCGAGAGTCAGCGACGCGACGCTGGACGCCCTGTTCGCGCCTCTGCCCGCCGACGAGGCCTGGTCGCCGCTCTGAAAAGGTCGCTGCGGCGCAACATTTGTTGTTCCTAGACGCCTGTAGGGCTATCTAGGCGGCATGAGTAAGCGCTGGACCCCTGAATCCTGGAGAAACAAGCCCGTCGTGCATATGCCGACGGACTATCCTGACATGGCCGAACTGGCCCGTGTCGAAGACGAGCTGCGGGCCATGCCGCCCCTGGTGTTTGCCGGCGAGGCCCGCAAACTGACCCAGCATCTCGCACAGGTTGAGGCGGGCAACGCCTTCCTGCTTCAGGGCGGCGACTGCGCCGAGAGCTTCAAGGAGTTCTCGACCGACAACATCCGCGACACCTTCCGCCTGATCCTGCAGATGGCGGTGGTCTTGACCTTCGCCGGGCGCAAGCCGGTGGTGAAGGTCGGCCGCATCGCCGGTCAGTTCGCCAAGCCGCGCTCGTCCCCGCTGGAAGAGATCGGCGGCGTCGAGCTGCCCTCCTATCGCGGCGACATCATCAACGGCATGGGCTTCACCGCTGAAGAGCGCGTGCCCGATCCGCAGCGCCTGCTGAAGGCCTACAACCAGTCGGCCTCGACGCTGAACCTGCTGCGCGCCTTCGCCGGCGGCGGCTATGCCGACCTGTACAACATCCACCGCTGGACCCTGGGCTTCGCCGACAACGGCGCGGGCGCGGCCTACCGCGAACTGGCTGACAAGATCACCGAGGCCCTGGCCTTCATGGAAGCGGTCGGCGTCACGCCCGAGACCCATCCTGATCTGTCGCGCGTCGAGGTCTTCACCAGCCACGAGGCCCTGCTGCTGAACGTCGAGAGCGCCCTGACGCGCCTGGAAGGGTCGTCGGGCGAGTGGTTCGACACGTCGGCCCACATGCTGTGGATCGGCGAGCGCACGCGTCAGCTGGACGGCGCGCATATCGAGTTCATGCGCGGCATCTCGAACCCGATCGGCGTCAAGTGCGGCCCGACCATGACGGCGGAAGACATCCTGCCGCTGATCGACGCCCTCAACCCGAACAATATTCCGGGCCGTCTGACCCTGATCGGCCGCTTTGGTCACGACAAGGTCGGCGATCGCCTGCCGGCCCTGATGCGGGCGGTGAAGGCCGAGGGCAAGCGCGTCATCTGGTCGATCGACCCGATGCACGGCAATACGCTGAAGGCCGCCAACGGCTACAAGACCCGGCCGTTCGACCGCGTCATGGGCGAGGTTCGCGCCTTCATTGATGTGGCGGAGGCCGAGGGCGTCCACCCCGGCGGCGTCCACCTGGAGATGACCGGCCAGAACGTCACCGAATGCCTGGGCGGCGCCCTGGCGGTGACCGAGGACGACCTGTCGAGCCGCTATCACACCCACTGCGATCCGCGCCTCAACGCGGATCAGGCGCTGGAGCTGGCCTTCCTGGTCGCCGAGCGCCTCAAGGCCGGGCGTCAGGCCCGCGCCGAGGCCGCGTGACCACTCCGACCGAAGACGAAGGACCGGGCCGCGTCGCCTATCAGGGCGCGCCCGGCGCCTTCAGCCATGAAGCCTGCCTCGACCTGCGCCCGTGGGACGAGGCGGTCGGCTTTGAGACCTTCGGCGGGGCCATCGAGGCCCTGCTGTCGGGCGACTGCCAGTCGGCGCTGATCCCGGTCGAGAACTCGACCATCGGCGTGGTCGAGCCCGCCGCCACCCTCGTGCGCGAGGCGGGACTGACGGTGGTCAGCGAGGCCTGGCGGCCGATCCGGCTGGCTCTGCTGGGCCTGCCGGACGCTCGACTGTCGGACATCAGGACGGCGGAGAGCCATCCGGTCGCCCTGCAACAATGCTCCAAGGCTCTTGGGGAGATGCGGATCACCCCGGTCGAGGTGTTCGACACGGGGGGGGCGGCCGCCGCCGTGGCCGAGGCCGAGGACCTGACCCGCGCCGCCGTGGCGCCTGCCCGTGCCGCCGAGGTTTACGGCCTGACGGTCCTGCGCAACGATCTGCAGGATTTCAGCGACAACCGGACGCGATTTGTCCTGTTCACGGCCCCTCAAGCCTGATCGGCGAAACAGGCTTTCGGATAATTCTGGCGCGAATATCCGGGTTCGAATGTGAAAACATTCGAACCGATTTCGCTCTGAAGGTTGACCGCGCACGAAGTTTGCGTCTTTAAGGTCTGATCGGATCGACCCTGATCCTGAAACCGGACCGGATTCATGTCCTCGCTGCGCGCACAACTGACCCTTGAAACCACCATGCGCGCGGTGGCCGGCTTCTATTTTGGCTACGGCTATTACGGCTTTCGATACGCCGGCTGAGGCGTCGGGCTTCTAACCAACCCTGACAGTCTCGCTGGCGACCGCTTCTCCCGAGCGGCCCCTGCACGCGTCCCTGCCTGATGTTCGGCGGACGCGATCTCCCATCGAAATCCCATGCCGAAAGCCTGATCCCATGCCGCAATCCAACATCCAGCAAGTCTGGCCCGCTGAAACCGCCGACCTGAGCCCCGAGCAGAAGGCGCTGGCCGCCCTGCGGGCCGAGATCGACAGCCTGGACGACCAGATCCTTCAACTGTTTGAGCGCCGTCTGGCCGTCGCCGCCCAGGTCGGCAAGGCCAAGGACGCCCCGACCGGTCCCCACACCAAGCTGCGTCCCGACCGCGAACAGGCCGTTCAGGCCCGCGTCCTGAAGCAGTGCGAACCCGAGAACCGCGAGGCGGTCGAGCACCTGTGGCGCGAGATCGTCGGCTGGGGGCTGGCCCGTCAGGGCCGGCTGCAGGTCCACGTCTGGGCCCCCATCGACCCGTCCAAGGCCGTGGACGGCGCCCGTCTGCGCTTCGGCGCCGCCGCCGACATCAAGCTGGTGCGCGATCCTCAGGCCGCGCTGGCCCACGCCGCCGAAGGTCATGGCGTGTCGGTGCTGTCCATCAACACCGAGGACGCCTGGTGGATGGGTCTGCGTCGCGAATGGTCGATGCTGAGCGTCTTCGACGGCTACGGCGGCGAGACGCCGACCTCGCTGGCCGTGGGTAAGATTGATCCGCCGGCCCTGCCGACGGGCCGCCGCGTGGTGGTGACGGTCGGCGGCGACGCCGGCGACGGCTCGGGCGCGCGGCGCTGGGGCCTGAACACCAACCACGGCTGGACCCTGGCCCTGACCGACGCCGACGTGGCGCCGGGCGACGTCGAAGGCTGCGTCGGCGCCATCGGCTGATGAAGGTGTGAACGGGCGTTAAGCCTGTTCCTCAACCCTGTCTCAAAAGACTGGGTTCAGCATGACGGCATGAACGCTTCCGTCATCCTGCGGTTCGGATCGGTCGGCGCCCTTGCGGCGCTGCTGGCCGGCTGCGGTATGGCGGAGGCTGATCCCCATCGGTTCGAGGGCGTGGCCAAGGACATCGCGGCCATTCCTCTGTCGTCCCGCGACGCCGAACCTCGACGTGAACCGTCGGGGCCGCGCAACGCCGAAGAGGCGGGGCTGAGGCCGTTGAAAGTCGAACTGCTGACCCCGCATCAACTCTGGGACGCCCGCGACGGGCTGACCGCCAAGGCTGCGGCGGTCTTGCCCGCCATGCCGGCTGTCTTCCACGACCCCGAGGCTCCGGCGGACGTGCAGGCCGCACAGCGAGCTGAGGCCCGGCCGTCGCGGCCCGTCGCAGTCGCCGCCTCGGCCGCGCCCGCCGTCCTGATCCAGTTGGGCGCCTACGCCAGTCAGGCTTCGGCCCAGGCGGCGTGGGAGCGGCTGGGGCAGGGGCGCAAGGGCCTGAACCCGGTCTTCGAGCCGGTCGAGGTCAACGGTCGGCGTCTGGTCCGGTTGAAGGTTCGCGCCGGATCGGCTCAGGCCAAGGCGCTTTGTGAGCGCGCGGCGGCGTCCGATCCGTGGTGCGTTCGGGCCGCAGAGGCGGCGTCGTCCACAGGCGCGGCTTAAGGTTTCGTTGACGACTGACGCCCTTGGCCCGATCTAGGGCGTCTTGGATGGGGTTCGCACGATTGAGTCGCACCCATCGAAACATCGGGGTCCAACATGGCGCAGCCTCAGGTCATCGTCATCGGCAATGAAAAGGGCGGGGCCGGCAAGTCCACCCTGGCCATTCACATCGTCACCGGTCTGCTGCACGCGGGCAAGAAGGTCGCCATCATCGATCTGGACCTGCGCCAGCGGTCGATGGAGCGCTTCTTCTCGAACCGCGCCGCCTGGACGGCGGCCAACGGCCATGACCTGCCCCTGCCGATCGTGCCCGACATGGGCGACGGCAAGGCTTTGGCCAAGGCCGATGAGGCCGAGCAACTGGCGCGTTTCGACGCGGCCTATGCCGAGGCGCAGGTTGTCGCCGACATCATCCTGATCGACACGCCCGGCGGCGACACGGCCCTGTCGCGCGCCGCGCATGGCCGCGCCGACCAGATCGTGACGCCGATGAACGACAGCTTCGTCGACTTCGACCTGCTGGGCGAGGTCGATCCGGTGACGCTGGAGCTGAAGAAGCCCTCCATCTATTCCGAGAGCGTCTGGGAGGCGCGCAAGCATCGCGCCATCACCGAGGGGCGTCAGGTGACCATCGACTGGATCGTGGTCACCAACCGTCTGGCCGTGGCCGAGGCGCGCAACCGTCGCCGTCTGGAAGAACGGATGATGAAGCTGGCCAAGCGCGTCGGCTTCCGGGTCGGTCCGGGTCTGCGCGACCGGGTCATCTATCGCGAGTTGTTCCCGTTCGGCCTGACGGTGGCTGACCTGTCGAACGACATCCGCCCCGTGTCGGTGTCGCTGGCTCACGTCGCCGCGCGTCAGGAAATGCGCAATCTGATGCAGGCCATGGGTCTGGACGACGCGGCGGGCGGATCGCTGGCTCCGCTGGACGCGGCGGCGGCCTGATTTCGCCATGGGCCTGATCTGGCTGGGGCTGGCCGCCGTGGCGGTCTGGGCGCTGGTCCGGCTGGGCCGTCAGACCGAGCGCGCGCGGCGCGGCCACTGGCGCATTTCCGCGACCATCCTCAGCACGGCCCTGTTCGGAGGCGCGGTTCTGGCTGCGTCACGCGGGGTCTGGTTGGCGGCGATCGGCATGGCGGGGGCCGGGCTTTGGCTGGCGGTTCAGTCGCGCATTCGCCCCGCGCCGCCGCGCGCGCCTGTGGCTGAACGGCTGTCTGAGGCCGAGGCGCGGGCCATTCTGGGCGTGTCCGCCGAGGCGACGCCGCAAGAGGTTCAGGCCGCCTGGCGCCGCCTGATGGCGCGGGCCCATCCCGACCAAGGCGGGACGGAGGGGCTGGCCGCGCGCGTCAACGCCGCACGCGACCGCCTGTTGAAAAGCCGAACCTGATCCTCCCCTGCGCAGCGGGGGAGGGGGACCATGCGAAGCATGGTGGAGGGGGCGAGCGCCACGCGCTTCGCTTCGAGGTTAGGCTGCGGGTGGTTCGAGAGGCGAGGGCGGTGTCTGGTTCCCCCTCCACCGCCTGCGGCGGTCCCCCTCCCCCGTAAACGGGGGAGGATTGCTAGGTTAAACGTCCAGATCCGCCATGGCGAAGCGGGCGTTGTCCTGGATGAACTGATAGCGGGCCTCGGCCTTGCGGCCCATCAGGCGTTCGACCAGATCCTCGATCTCTTCCTCGCTCTCGGGCAGGGAGACGCGGGCCAGGGTCCGCTTCTTCGGATCCATGGTGGTCTCCTTCAGCTGGGAGGCCATCATCTCGCCCAGGCCCTTGAAGCGCCCGATCTCGACCTTCTTGCCCTTGAAGACGGTGGCCATCAGTTCGTCGCGGTGGGCGTCGTCGCGGGCGTATTCGCTGAGCGGACCCGCCGAAATTCGATAGAGCGGCGGCAGGGCCATGAAGAGGCGGCCCTGACGGATGGTCTCGGGCATGGAGCGATAGAAGAAGGTGATCAGCAGGGCCGCGATGTGGGCGCCGTCGACGTCAGCGTCGGTCATGATGACGATGCGCTCGTAGCGCAGGTCTTCAATGTTGAACCGGCTGCCGGGCTGGACGCCGAGGGCCAGGGCCAGGTCGGACAGTTCGACGTTGGCGCGCAGCTTGTCGGCGGTGGCCGAGGCGACGTTCAGGATCTTGCCGCGCAGGGGCAGGATGGCCTGGGTGGTGCGGTCGCGGGCCTGCTTGGCCGAGCCGCCGGCCGAGTCGCCCTCGACGATGAACAGTTCGGTGCCCTCGGCGGCCTGACGGCTGCAGTCCGACAGCTTGCCGGGCAGGCGCAGCTTGCGGGTGGCGGCGGCGCGCTGGACTTCCTTGTCCTTGCGGCGGCGCAGGCGGTCCTCGGCGCGGTCGATGACGAAGCCGAGCAGGGCGTTGGCCTGCTTGGGGCTTTCGGTCAGCCAGTGGTCGAAGGGGTCGCGCAGCAGTTGCTCGGCCAGCTTCTGACCCTCGGGCGAGGACAGGCGGTCCTTGGTCTGGCCCTGGAATTCCGGGTTGCGGATGAAGATGGAGATCAGGGCGCCGGCGTTGGCGATGACGTCCTCGGCCGTGATCTGGGCCGCGCGCTTCTCGTTGGTCAGCTCGCCATAGGCCTTGAGGCCCTTGACCAGGGCGGCGCGGAAGCCAGCTTCGTGCGTGCCGCCGTCGGGGGTCGAGACGGTGTTGCAGTAGGAGCCGATGAAGCTGTCGGCGTCGCCGAAGCCGATGGGCGACCAGGTGACGGCCCATTCCAGCGCGCCCGCCTCGCCCTTGCGCTCGGCGCGGCCGGCGAAGACGGGGGTGACGGTCTCCAGCTCGCCCACGCGCTCGGCCAGGGCGTCGGCCAGGCCGCCGGGGAAGTGGAGCAGGGCCTGTTCAGGCGTGGCGTCGGTGATGCGGTCCGCCGCGCAGGTCCATTTGATCTCAACGCCGCGGAACAGATAGGCCTTGGCGCGAGCCATACGGAACAGGCGCGCAGGCTTGAAGGCCGCGCCGACGCCGAAGATCTGCTCGTCCGGCTTGAAGCGGATCAGGGTGCCCTTCTTCTTTGACGGGCCTACCTGCTGGATGGGGCCGAGGACGTGGCCGCGGCTGAAGGACTGACGCCATTCGAAGCCGTCGCGCCAGACGGTGACGTCCAGCTGTTCGGCCAGGGCGTTGACCACCGAGACGCCGACGCCGTGCAGGCCGCCCGAGGTCTCATAGGCCTTGCCCGAGAACTTGCCGCCCGAGTGCAGCACGGTCATGACCACTTCCAGCGCGGACTTGCCGGGGTGCTTGGGATGAGGGTCGACGGGGATGCCGCGGCCGTCGTCGCGGACCGACAGGAAGCCGTCGGCGTCCAGATCGACGGTGATCAGCTTGGCGTGTTTGGCGACGGCCTCGTCCATCGCATTGTCGAGGACTTCGGCGAAGAGGTGATGCAGGGCGCGTTCGTCGGTGCCGCCGATGTACATGCCGGGGCGTTTGCGGACAGGCTCCAGCCCCTCCAGCACCTCGATCGAGGAGGCGGAATAGCCGGTGGCGGCCGCTGTCGCCGTACTGGCGTGGCTGGCCAGTTCGACCTTGGGCTCGTGCGCGACGGGGGCCGGCGCGGGCGCTGCGACCGGCGCAGGAGCGGGCGCTTTTTCAGGAACGCTCGGTTGGGTGGGTTCAGCGTCGTCGAGCGTGGAGAAAAGGTCAGCCATCTACGCAGTCTGCGATGATTCGGGGACCGGACAGGTAGGCCCCGCGCCACGCGGGAGCAAGCTTTGCGACCTTTTACACCCGCTATCCACTGATTGGCTGGACGCAAAGGACCGCTGGTCGCAAGCTTGATGAAAACCAGACCTCGGAGCGGATCATGAACGCCAGCCTGATGCGCGCCCGCGGGGCGGGTGAACACGCCAAGGTCGGCTTCGTCGAGTTGTTCTTCGATCTGGTCTTCGTCTTCGCCATCACCCAGGTCAGTCACCTGTTACTGGCGCATCTGACGCCGCTGGGGGCGCTGGAGGCGGCGATCCTGCTGGCGGCAGTGTGGTGGGTGTGGATCGACACCAGCTGGATCACCAACTGGCTGGACCCTGAGGGCGGGCCGGTGCGGCTGATGCTGTTCGGCCTGATGGCGGCGGGCCTGGTCATGTCGACCTCGCTGCCGTTGGCGTTCGGCGACAAGGGGCTGGCCTTCGCCTGCGCCTTCGCGGCCATTCAGGTGGGGCGCAGCCTGTTCACCCTGTGGGCTGTGCGCGGCTCGCCGGTGCAGAAGGCGAATTTCCTGCGAATTTCAGCCTGGTCGCTGCTGGGCGCCATCTTCTGGATCGGCGGCGGGCTGGCGGAGGGACAGACGCGGCTGCTGATCTGGCTGGTCGCCTTGCTGCTGGAGTTCACCGCGCCGGCGGTCGGCTATGTCGTGCCGGGGCTGGGGCGCTCCAACACAACCGAATGGGATGTCGAGGGTGCGCATCTGGCCGAGCGGGTCGGGCTGTTCGTCATTATCTGCCTGGGCGAGTCGATCGTCGTCACCGGGGCGACGTTCGCGGGCCTGACATGGACGGCGCCGGTCGTTGTCGCCTTCGCCTCGGCTCTGGTCACGGCCATCACCATGTGGTGGCTGTTCTTCAACAAGGCCCATGAGGCGGCGGCAGAGACCTTTGTTCACGCCTCAGATCCCGGCGCGATCGCGCGTCGGGTCTATACCTATTGTCCGATTATCGTAGTGGCGGGGATCGTGGTGACGGCGGTCGGCGACGAACTGGCGCTGGCGCACCCGCTGGGGGCCACGACCATGGCGACAACTGCGGTGCTGCTCGGCGGACCGCTGCTGTTCCTGCTGGGGACCAGTCTGTCGATTCTGGCGATCTGGGGCAGGATCGCCTGGCCGCGCGTGGCGGGCATAGGTTTGCTGGCGGCGGCGGCTGGGTTCTCTCCGCTGCTGCAACCCCTGGTTCTGACTTTGGTGTCGACGGTCGTTCTGGTGCTTGCTGCGATCTGGGAGTCTGTCGAGGGCCGCGAAAAGAAGGCTTAGGAAGCTTTCTCTACGAAGCTGTCGATGACCTTTTTCTCGCCTGCCTTGTCGAAGGCGACGACCAGCTTGTTGCCCTCGATCGCGCGAACGGCGCCATAGCCGAACTTCTGATGGAAGACGCGGTCACCGCGCGACCAGTTGGAGCCGGCTTTGGGGACGGCGGTGGCGATCAGGCGGCCGTCGCCCTCGATGATCGCCTTGCGGGCGGGCGTCGAGGCGGAACGCGCCGGCTGGCCGGAGGTGAAGCTCTGGGCGCGCTTCCAGCCGGGGCTGGAGTAACCGCTGCCGAAGGAGGGGGCGTCGTCCCAGCGGCTCTTGGCCTCCTTCATGCCGGTCGAGGCGCCGTAGTAGCCGGTGTCCGACTGGGGTTCGACGTGGGCCAGAGGCAGTTCGTCGACGAAGCGGCTGGGCAGCTGCGAGGTCCAGCGGCCATAGACCAGACGGTTGGCGGCAAAGCTGATGCGCGCGTCGCGCTTGGCGCGGGTGACTCCGACGTAGGCCAGTCGGCGTTCCTCCTCGAGGCCCTTCATGCCCTTCTCGTCGATGCTGCGCTGACTGGGGAAGACGCCTTCCTCCCAGCCAGGCAGGAAGACCAGCGGGAACTCCAGCCCCTTGGCGCCGTGCAGGGTCATGATCTGTACAGCGCCGCTTTCGGATTCAGGCGCGGCCCGGTCGAGGTCCATGACCAGTGAGACATGCTCCAGATAGGCCTGCAGCGTGTCGAACGCCTGCATGGCCTGGGTCAGTTCCTTAAGGTTGTCCAGGCGCGTCTGGCCGCTGGTGCGGTCGGCCTTCTGCATCTCGGTGTAGCCACTCTCGTCCAGCAGGGTTTCCGTCACCTGCCAGTGGGGCGTGCCCATGCTTGCCAGATCGCGCCAGCGGTCGAGGTCGCGCACGAAGTTGGCCAGGGGCGTGCGGGTGCGGGCCTGAAGCTCGTCCGTGGTGATCAGATGGCGGACCGCCTGCATGGCCGAGACGCCGTTCTCGCGCGCGATATGCAGGATCTTCTGAACGCTGGTGTCGCCTATGCCGCGCTTGGGCACGTTGACGATGCGCTCAAAGGCCAGATCGTCGTCCTCGGACTGGATCAGGCGCAGATAGGCGTGGGCGTCGCGGATTTCGGCGCGCTCGAAGAAGCGGGGGCCGCCGATGACCTGATACGGGACGGCCAGCATGACGAAGCGCTCTTCGAAGGCTCGCATCTGGAAGGAGGCGCGGACCAGAACGGCCATGTCCCTGTACTTCATGCCCTGTTTGCGAGCGGTTTCGATCTCGTCGGCGATCAGGCGGGCCTCGGCCTCACCGTCCCAGACGCCGCGCACGCGCACCTTGTCGCCGCTGTCGTCCTCGGTCCACAGGGTCTTTCCCAGACGGTCCTGATTGGTCGAGATCAGGGCCGAGGCGGCCCCCAGAATGTGCCTGGTCGAGCGGTAGTTGCGCTCCAGCTTGACGATCTTGGCGCCGGGAAAGTCGCGCTCGAAGCGCAGGATATTGTCCACCTCGGCCCCGCGCCAGCCGTAGATCGACTGATCGTCGTCGCCGACGCAGCAGACATTGCCGGTCGAGGAGGTCAGCAGCCGCAGCCACAGGTACTGGGCGACGTTGGTGTCCTGATACTCGTCCACCAGGATGTAGCGGAAGCGACGCCGATATTCCTCAGCCAGATCAGCATGCTGCGACAAGATGGTGAGGTTGTGCAGCAGCAGGTCGCCAAAGTCGCAGGCGTTCAGCGTGACCAACCGCTTCTGATAGGCGGCGTAGAGAGCATGGCCCTTGCCGTTGGCGAAGTCCTCGCCCGCCGGCAGCTTCTCGGGCGTCCAGCCGCGGTTCTTCCAGTGGTCGATCAGGTGGGCCAGCGACTTGGGCGTGTGCTTCTTGGTGTCGATGTTGGCGGCTTCGAGCAACTGTTTCAGCAGCCGCTCCTGGTCGTCGGTATCGAGGATGGTGAAGCTCGACTTCAGCCCGACTAGCTCCGAGTGCCGACGCAGGATCTGGGCCGCGACCGAGTGGAAGGTGCCGAGCCAGCGCAGGCCCTCGGCCGAGGGACCGATCAGGTGGGTGATGCGCTCGCGCATCTCGCGCGCAGCCTTGTTGGTGAAGGTGACGACCAGCAGTTCCCATGGCTTGGCCCGGCCCGTCGCCAGGATATGGGCCAGACGGGTGGTCAGGACGCGGGTCTTGCCCGTGCCGGCGCCCGCCAGAACCAGGACCGGCCCCTCGGTCGTTTCGACCGCCAGCCTCTGTTCGGGGTTCAGACCGGACAGATAGTCGGCCGCGCCTTGCGGCGACAGGCCGCGCGCGAGGTCGGAGATGCGGGGAGAAGGCTGGTCGGTCACGAGATAAGCGGCTCACGCAAGGCGGATTCGGAGGAGAACATAAGCAGCACAGCGGCCAAAGTCAGGCCCCGATGGAAAATGGTCTGCGGGAACCGCCAAGCCTGACCGCCGTTCATTCGGCCTTAGCGAAGCGATGAGGAGCCTGCGAATGACGGATCCCAATGTCCCGCCGCCGGAACGCGTCGTGCATCAGACGACGATCAACACCGCGAGCCCTGAACGAAAGGGCGGAGGCGGGCTGCTTGCTTTCATTATCGGGGTGCTGGTCGTGGCTGTCGCAGTGATCGGCTGGTTCCTCTACTCGGGCGGGAACCCGCCCGCCGCGCCGGCGCCAGAGGTCAACCTGGACATCAATGTCCCGGCGCCCAAGCTGCCGGAAGCGCCGCGCCTGCCGGATGTGCCGCGACCGGCCGAGCCGCCGACCGTGACCGCGCCGAGCAGCCCGGAACCGCAGGGGTGACGTGCCCGCCGGCCTAGTCATCCTGAAACGGGCCTATGAAGCCGCCTCGCCTGACGACGGGCGGCGCGTGCTGGTCGATCGCCTGTGGCCGTGCGGCGTCAGCAAGGAGAGGTCGCGCCCAGCACAGCCCTGCGCCAATGGTTCGGCCATGATCCCAAGCGGTGGGACGAGTTCCGGCGGCGCTATCGCGCCGAACTGGACGCCAACGACGAAGCGGTCGCGCAACTGAGGGACGTGATCCGCAAGGGCAGGACCACTCTGGTCTATGGCGCGCGGGACGAGGCGCACAATGACGCCGTGGTGCTGGCGGACTATCTGGCCGGGGTTATTTCAGCCGATAGCTGATGGTGGTGACGACGCGGACCTTCTTGTTCAGCGAGGTCGCTTCGTCGCCGAAACCGTCGCGGGGCAGGATTTCGAACGAGCCTTGACCGGCCGACTTGATTGGACCCAAGGGCGCGCCGGAATCCTTGGCGAACTGGACGGCGCCGGTGCGGGCGGCGGCGGTGGCCTCGGCGATCATGGCGGGGCGCACGTCGTTCAGCTTGGTGAAGATGTAGGACGGCCCCTGGAAGTCCTGCAGCACCACGCCCTGACGCACCAGGTCGTTCAGATTGCGGGTGGTGGTCTGAACGCGGTCCACGTCATTGGTACGCACGATCACCGTCTGGGTCAGGATGAAGCGCGGGCCGCCGGTCTGGCTGGCGTATTCGCGTGAGCGGGTGTCGGCGACGCCCAACTGGCCCAGATCGATCGAGGCCTCGGGATAGCCCTGGGCCTTGAGGAACTGGCGCACGATAGCCAGGTCGCCGTCGATACGAGCCTGGACCTCGGACAGGACATCGCCCGAGGCGGTGAAGCGGATCGGCAGGACGGCCAGATCGGCCTTCACGTCCTTTTCCGCCAAACCGCGCACGGTGACGGAGCGGTCGCCGGCGCGGGCGTTGACCACGCCCTGACCGATCAGGGCGCCGCCGCCGATCAGGCCGATAGCTAGAAGGCCGCCGAAGACGGCGGCGGGGATCAGGCGGCTGTCCGAGGTCATGCGTCTTCTCCGGCGAAACTGCGGTCGCCGCCGGCCCACTGCAAGGCCAGAACCCGGCAGGCCGAGGCGAGGGGGCGACGACCGCGCCAGGCGTCGATACGGATCAACAGGGCGGCGCGGCCCAGATTCAACTCAGCCCCGATGGCGTCCAGCACGGTCCAGAACTCCGGCTCCAGCGCCACCGAGGTGGCGTGGCCGGACAGCAGGACGGATCGCTTGGCGAGGCTGCTCACGGTTAGCGGACGCCGACCATGATGATGTCCACCTTGTTCGGCGCGCCTTGTGTCAGGACGGAATGGCGGGTGTCGGTGGTGAAGCGCAGGGCCCCGGCCGGGTCGCGGATCTCGGCGCGAACGGCATAGGTGTGACGGGCGTCAATCTGGCTGTTCGGCACCGTCAGGGTGACGGCGTAGGGCGGGCCGCGACCATCCAGCGGCTGGCTGGTCTGGGCCAGAACGCGGGCGGGTGCGTCCATCAGGCTGACATCCTCGACCTTGACCGTCAGCACATGGCCGGGCGGCAGCATGATGCGCTCGCGATAGGCGGCGGTGACATCGACCTGGGTGGAGGCGGCCTCGCCGCCCGGCATGCTGGAGCAGGCGGCGACCACAAGGGCAAGCGGGGCGATCAGCGAAAGGAAGCGCATGGCGGGAGTCCTGTGAGGGGGATAGCTTAGCAGAAACGCGCGAGCGTCACATAAGGCTGCAAGACGTGAGGCGCAGCGGTCGCGATCCGATGCTAACGGAGGTTCCGCTTTCGTTTTCATTGAGTCGACTTGAGGCCCCGCCCGTGACCGAGCCCGCGTCCAAGCCCCTGATGTCCCCGGCCGCCCTGGCTCTGGGCGGGATCGGCGTCTGCGCCCTGATCTGGGGCACGACCTGGTACGCCATCACCTTTCAACTCGGCGCGGTCGATCCGGTGGTGTCGGTGGTGCTGCGCTTCGCCATCGCGGCGGCGGTGCTGGCCCTGGTGGTCAAGGCGACGGGCGGGCGGCTGGCCATGACGCGGCCGCAGCATCTGATGGCCATGGGGCAGGGGCTGTTCTCGTTCGCGATCAGCTACGCCTTTGTCTATGCCTCGGAGGAGAGGATCGCCTCGGCCGTGGTGGCGGTGATCTTCGCGGCCCTGGCCTTCCTCAACCTGATCCTGTTCCGGGTGGCCTCCAAGCAGAAGGCGGCGCCGGCGGCCTGGCTGGGGGCCGGCATGGGGGTGATCGGGGTGGCGGTCCTGTCGGGCGGCGAGGTCATGGGCGCGGGCCTGGGCCTGCACGCGGTCGAGGGCGTGACCTTCGCCGTCATCGCCGTGGTGGCTTCGGCCTTCGGCAACTGGTTCGCCTGGAAGGGGCAGCAGGTGGGGGCGCAAGTCCTTCCCGGCACGGCCTGGGCCATGGCCTACGGCACGGGCGCGCTGGCGCTCTATGGCCTGGTGACCGGGGTGTCGTGGTCGGTGTCGTGGAGCCCGGCCTATGTGATCTCGCTGCTGTATCTGTCGCTGTTCGGCTCGGTGATCGCCTTTGGCCTGTATTTCACTATCGCACGGGCGCGCGGCTATGCGCTGGCCAGCTATATCTCGGCCCTGACGCCGCCGATCGCCATGCTGGTGTCGGTGCTGTTCGAGGGGGCCAGGTTCGGCCTGATCGCCTTTGTCGGGCTGGCCCTGGTGCTGGCGGGCCAGTTGTTCCTGATCCGGGCGCCGAAGCGGTCGGCGGCCTAGGCGAAGCGTCATCCCGGAAGCCCATGGGGGCTATCCGGGCCGCATCAAGCGCGGCGTCTGCGGCGGTCCCGGCTCTCCGCTCGCTACGGCCGGGATGATGGGGGGAGAGGGTCTACTCCGGCTCGTCCAGCTTGTGGCCGTCCAGGCGCGCGGCGTCGCGGTCGCGCTCCTTTTGCGTCACCTGGCGTTCGGACTTGGTGCGGCCGAAGGTCAGGCGGTTGGCTTCTGCCGCGCGCTTGGCGTCAGCCTTGTCTCGGGCCTTGCGCGCCTTGTTCAGATTGACGACCTCGCCCATCAGACGTGGCCCTCGGGGCTGTCCTTGGCCCAGGCGCGCTTGAGGGCCGGACGACCGCCGATGCGCTGGGCATAGGCGTCATAGGGTTCTCCCGGCGGCATGGCGCCCCGGAACCACTGCAGCAGGCTGCCGAACAGGATGTCGAGCGCCGAGAAGTCGCCCAAGATGTAGCCGCCGTCCTTGATGGCGGCGCGCCAGCGGTGGTCCAGCGTCGCGTAGCCGGCCTTTCTCAGATCATTCCAGCTATCGGGCGCGCCGGAGGTCAGGACGCTTTCCAGCACATTGTTGTAAAGGCCCAGCCACGACAGATACTCGGCGCGGCGGGGATCATCGGGGCCGGGCGCCATCTTCGCCTCGGGGAAGCGGTCGGTGAGGAAGAGGAAGATCAGCACCGACTCGATCAGCAACTGGCCGTCGACGCTGACGGCGGGCGCCTGCTTCAGCGGGTGGGGGTTGGTCGGATCGGCGTGGCCGTGGCCGCCCTGTCGCTCGATGTCGACGTAGTGGATGTCATAGTCGGCGCCCAATTCCTCCAGCAGCCAGAGCAGGCGCGTGGAGCGGGACTGGGGCGCGTGATGGATGGTCAGCGACATCGTGAACTCCCTTGGACGGCGATTGTGATGAACCCGTTCGTGGCGCGGGCCGTTTCACCCTGACCTCGAACAGCAATGGAGAGCGTCATGATAGACACCTCGATGATCAAGGAACATCTGGAAGTCGTCGGTTCGGACGGCAAGCACGTCGGTCGTGTGGACCATGTGATGGGCGATCAGATCGAGCTGGCCAAGATGGACCTCGGCTCCGGCCTGAAGCACCACATGATCCCGGTCAGCTGGGTCGATCATGTCGATGAGCATGTTCACCTGAACATGACGAAGGACGAGGCCAAGGCGCGCTGGGTCGTGAAGCACTAGGCTTCGCCTTACCGCGAATTCACCCAGGCCCCGCTGTCATAGGCGGGGCCTTTCGCCATATCAGGTACGTTACGCCGTGTGGCGCATGGGGACACGACCTTGATCCGACTGATCCTGAACCTGCTGTGGTTCGTCCTGGGCGGCTTCGCCTCGGGTTTGGCCTGGTTGTTCGGCGGGCTGTTGCTGGCCCTGACGGTGGTCGGCCTGCCGTGGGCGTTTTCGGCATGGCGGATCGCCAGCTATTCCTTCTGGCCGTTCGGGCGAGAAATCGTCTGGCGCGAGCCCAATCCCGCCGATCTGGGGGCGGGCTGCCTCGGCCTGGGGCTGAATGTGATCTGGGTGGTTCTGGCCGGCTGGTACATCGCCCTGGCTCACATCCTCATCGCCGTGCCGCAGTTCGTCAGCCTGATCGGCATCCCGTTCGCGCTGAAGAACGTCGAACTGGCCAAGCTGTCGCTGGCGCCGGTGGGGCGGACGATCAGGGACAAGTAGCCGCGGCTACTGCGTGATCCAGACCTCTTTGACCTTGCAGTCGCGGACACCGATCGTGGCGTGAGCCGTGCCGCCGGGCATCACCTGGGGCAGCGGGTAGAAGGCGATGATAACGTCCCGATACTGAGCGGAAGCCAGCTTTCCGGGCGGGACGAACCACGGATAGCGTTCCTTAATGGCCGCAACAGCGATCTGATCATAATCGCAGGTATCTCGCAGCATCTGCCACGGCGTTTGGTCGTCTTGCGATTGCCACGCCCCCTCGCAACCAGCCAAGCCAATGGCGGCGACAGTTGCGACAAGGACGTGGCGCATGCTCATGATCCTCAGCCCGGCGAGATCATCTTCTCGGGGCGGACGGCTTCGTCGAACTCGGCGTCGGTCAGGTAGCCGCCGCCGACGGTTTCCTGGCGCAGGGTGGTGCCGTTCTTGTGGGCGGTCTTGGCGATCTTGGCGCAGGTGTCGTAGCCCAGCTTGCCGTTCAGGGCGGTGACCAGCATCAGCGAGTTGTTCAGGCCGCGCTCGATGTTGTCCTCGCGCGCTTCGATGCCGACGACGCAGTTGTCGGTGAAGCTGATGGCGGCGTCGGCGACCAGGCGGACCGACTGCAGGAAGTTGTAGGCCATGACCGGGTTGTAGACGTTCAGCTCGAAGTGGCCTTGCGAGCCGGCGAACGACAGGGCGGCGTTGTTGCCGAACACCTGGGCGCAGACCTGGGTCAGGGCTTCGCACTGGGTCGGGTTGACCTTGCCCGGCATGATCGACGAACCCGGCTCGTTTTCCGGCAACGCCAGTTCGCCCAGACCCGAACGCGGGCCGGAGCCCAGGAAGCGGATGTCGTTGGCGATCTTGAACAGCGAGGCAGCGACCGTGTTGATCGCGCCGTGGCTGAAGACCATGGCGTCGTGGGCGGCCAGGGCCTCGAACTTGTTCGGGGCGGTGGTGAAGGGCAGACCGGTGATGGCGGCGATCTGCTCGGCGACCTTTTCAGCGAAGCCGACGGGGGCGTTCAGGCCGGTGCCGACGGCGGTGCCGCCCTGGGCCAGCTCCATCAGCTTGGGCAGGGTCTGCTCGATGCGCTCGATGCCGTTGGCGACCTGTTGCGCATAGCCGCCGAACTCCTGACCCAGGGTCAGGGGCGTGGCGTCCTGGGTATGGGTGCGGCCGATCTTGATGATGTGGGCCCAGGCCTTGGACTTGGCGTCCAGGGCGGCGTGCAGGTGCTTCAGCGCGGGCAGCAGGTCGTTGACCACCTGCTCGGCGCAGGCGACGTGCATGGCCGTCGGATAGGTGTCGTTGGACGACTGGCTCATGTTGACGTGGTCGTTGGGGTGGACCGGCTTCTTGGAGCCCATCTCGCCGCCCAGCATCTCGATGGCGCGGTTCGAGATGACCTCGTTGGCGTTCATGTTCGACTGGGTGCCCGAACCCGTCTGCCAGACGACCAGCGGGAAGTGGTCGTTCAGCTTGCCTTCGATCACTTCATTGGCGGCGGCGATGATGGCGTCGGCCAGCTTGGCGTCCAGCTTGCCCAGATCGCGGTTGGTCTCGGCGGCGGCGCGCTTGACGACGCCCAGGGCGCGGACGACCGGCAGGGGCTGCTTTTCCCAGCCGATCTTGAAGTTGCCGAGCGAGCGCTGGGCCTGTGCGCCCCAATAGCGATCAGCGGCGACCTCGATGGGGCCGAAGGTGTCGGTTTCAATGCGGACGTTGCTCATCGCGGGCTCGTTCTCAGACGTGGCGGGAAGATGCCGGGCGGTGTAGCACGCGGACACGACGGGGCAAGGCGGCCCGACCATTGGCTAAGGGAGCAAGGCGCGCGTGGAAGGCTGGATCGGCACGGGAAAGGTGCGCGGACGCGAGGTCGGCGACACGGTGGAAATCACCATCGACGGCCTGACCACCCAGGCCAAATACTACAAGCCGCTGGCCTATGAGTTCTTCCGCAAGGAATGGAGCGCCCGCCCGGCGTGGGGTGATTATGTCGTCGAGATCACCATGGAGCACGTCGGGGACGCGCCGTGGATGGACCTGGACAACCTGGCCAAGGCCCTGCTGGACGCCATCAAGGGCTATCTGTTCCACGATGACAGCCAGGTCGCGCGCCTGCTGGTCGAGCGCCATGAAGGCGAGCGGGAGCGCATCATGATCCGGGTGTTTCCGAGGCGGTGATCGCGGGACCGCTTTCGACCCATTGCAGCCATTCGAACAGTCGGTTTTCCTGCTATCAAATCCTTGCAGCTTGACGGGTAACGGAAATGGTCTGGCTTGAGCCTTGGGTCTTGATTGAAGACCTCGATTGGGACGCCCAGAAAAAGCGTGATTACTGCATCGCTTGGGAAGGTCAGCTCAAACGAGAGGTAGGACCTCAGCACACGCTTTTCGGCAAGGAAGCGTCGTTAATCGCTAGGCGTTTCGACCGAGATGACGCGCTTTTTCAGCTAGGGGGGCCGGAAGTCGCCGAGGTTCATTTGACTTGGACGCGCGGCATGGAGCCAGATCCAATGTGGCCTAACGCCGCGATTTTCGCCTCTCTTGAGAGCTGGCAGACTGAGAGCATGACGGCTCAGCACCGTGAGTGGAATTTCGAAGAGTAACTAAGGTTCGCTGCCCACCCTTAGCGGACGCGCAATACGTCCGGTTAAGGGCGGTCTCTGACGGCCTACTTCTTCCGGAACTGGTCCAGCGAGACGACCTTGGGGCCGTCGTCGTCGCCCGAGGGGGGCGGGGCGGCGTTCGGATCGCGGGCCGGGGGCGTCAGGGGCGCGATCTCGGCCTCGACGATTTCCGGCTCTTCGAACTGCAACAGGAACTGGACGCTGGGGTCGTAGAAGCGGGTCACGGCCGAATAGGGCATGGCCAGGACCTTGGGCATGCCGCCGAACTTCAGCATCACCGAGAAGCGATCGTGCTGGACCTCAAGGTCCCAATATTGGTGCTGCAGGACGATGGTCATCTCGTCCGGGTATTTGGCCAGGACGTCCGGCGGCACCGAGACGCCCGGCGCGCGAGTCTTGAACGTGATGTAGAAGTGGTGCGCACCGGGAATGCCGGCCGGCTGGGCCGCGCGTTCCAGCGCGGAACGGATCACGCCGCGCAGGGCGTCCTGGGCGAGTTGCTCATAGTGCATCTCGTCGACCGGGGGAGATTGATCCGTCATCAGGGGCCTCGAAACTGGGAACGGGCGACTGTTACCCGCGACAGGCGAGTGACGGAAGATACCGATTGAGGAAAGCGCCGGGATTCTGGCGCCAGGCTCCCGCAATGTCTCTGAGGAAGTGGAGGGCTTCTGTTGCCAGGCGCCCTCCGGGCCCCGCCTGAGGATCTGAACCCCCAGGACTTAAGTGTTCGAAATCAACCGAACCGCATTACGCGGCGAGGCGGACTTCTCCAGCGAAGTTATCGTTCGCAGTTACAATATGGCCCGATACGGTGGGCCAGGACGAGCGAAAGCATCTTCTTTACACGTCCGTCGATGCTAGTCGGCCCCATGCTGCCTCCGCCGATAACGCGGGGAAGAAGTTGGTGGAGCCGCCGGGAATCGCACCCGGGTCCGGTCCGCTTATTACAAGCGCGTTTATCGCCATAGTCCGGGCGAACCCGAACAGCTTCGATATAGGGCCTCTTGCGGCCGTATCCAAGAGGGATGGCGGCGGAGTGTCTGGATTCCCAGTCGAAATGTCGCTGGCCACGTCGATTGACACCGGTAGACATGACCGTGAGCATGGAGCGCGGGAGGATGACGCATGGGTGAGATCACACGCAGACGATTGGGGCTTGGCCTGGGCGTCGGACTGGGCGCAGGTCTGGCGACGACGGCTGTCGCCGCCGGGGAGAAGGCGCGCGAAGAGCCGCTCACTGTGGTCCACTCGAGCTTCATCTATGATCAGGCGCCCTATCCGCAGTGTCATGCCTCGACCATCGTTGAGACCACGGACGGCGTCATGGCGGCGGCCTGGTTCGGCGGCACGCATGAGAAGCACCCTGACGTCTGCATCTGGTTCGCGCGCTTTGAGAACGGCGTCTGGAGCGAGGGCATTCAGGTCGCCGATGGCGTGCAACCGGACGGCTCGCGACATCCGACCTGGAACCCCGTCCTGTTCCAGCCGGCGCAGGGTGATCTGATCCTGTTCTACAAGGTCGGTCCCGACCCGTTCAGCTGGTGGGGCATGGTGATGACCTCGCCGGACGGAGGCCGCACATGGTCGTCGCCGCGTCGTTTGCCTGACGGCGTGCTCGGACCGATCAAGAACAAACCGGTCGTGCTGGCCGATGGAACCTGGTTGTCTCCGTCGAGCACCGAGGCGGGCGAAGGCATGGGCGCCGCGGCCGGCGCGGGCTGGCGGCTGCACTTCGAAATCAGCACGGATCAGGGACGTCGCTGGACCCTGACCGATCCGGTCGCCTCGCCGTTGAACATCGACGCCATACAGCCCAGCATCCTGATCCATCCGGACGGCGCGTTGCAGGCCGTGGCGCGCGCGCGTCAGGGGGCGCTGGCGTCCAGCTGGTCACGCGACGGCGGACGGACGTGGAGCGCCATAGGGGCTGTTGATCTGCCCAATCCCAATTCGGGAACGGACGCCTCGACCCTCAAGGATGGGCGTCATCTGATGATCTACAATCACGCGGGGCACGAGCCGGATCGACCGGGGCGAGGGCCGCGGTATCCGCTGAATGTCGGTCTGTCGACCGACGGCCTGTCATGGCGAAACGTGCTGACGCTGGAGAGCGAGCCCCTGACGCACGGTTACGCCTATCCGGCGGTGGTTCAGGCGTCAGACGGGCTGGTGCATGTCACCTATACGCACGACCGGACCCGCATCCGGCACGTAGTTCTCGACCCGTCGCGACTGGCCTAGGCGCGCGCCCAGTCAGGCGTCTGGTTGCGGAACCAGGTCAGTTGGCGCTTGGCGTAGTTGCGGGTGGCCTGGCGCGTCTGCTCCATGGCCCGTTTCAGGGAGGTCTCGCCGCCTAGGTGGGCCATCAGTTCCCGCACTCCGACCGCCTTCATGGCGGGAAGGTCCGGATCGAGACGACGGTCGGCGAGAGCCTTCACTTCGTCCAGCGCGCCCTGTTCGATCATCTGGGCGACCCTGAGATCGCATGAGGCGTAGAGCCGGTTGCGATCCGGCTCCAGCACCAGGCCCTTCCAGTCGCCGGGCGCCAGCAGGGGTTTGGTGTCGGCCTTCCAGGCGCTTAGCGAACGGCCGGTCGCCTGGGCCACGGCCAGGGCGCGGATCAGACGCTGGCGGTCGCCGGGGGTGATGGCGGCGGCGGATGCGGGATCGACCTCGGCCAGACGGCGGCGGAAGGCCACTTCGCCTTCAGCGTCATAGTCGGCCTGGACCGCGTCGCGCACGACCTCAGGCATGGCGGGAATGTCGGCCAGGCCGCGTGTCAGGGCGTTGAAATAGAGGCCGGTTCCGCCGACCAGCAGGGCCGGGCGCTCCTGCGCCGCCAGTTCCTCCAGCAGCGGCATGACGGCGCGGGTCCAGCGGCCGACCGACCAGGATTCGGCCGCGTCGGCCACGCCGTAAAGGCGGTGCTCGGCGCGAGCCTCGTCCTCAAGCGACGGACGGGCGCTGAGGACGCGCAGGTCGGCATAGAGCTGCTGGCTGTCGGCGTTGATGACGACGGCGCCCGTTTTCTCGGCCATTTCCAGCGCCAGACGCGACTTGCCCGAGGCGGTGGGGCCAGCGATCAGGGTGAGACGGGGCGTTTTGGTCAAAGGAACAGGCTCGCGAACAGGACCGGACGGCGATAGAACGCCGGCGACCGGCCCGGCAAGGGCCAAGGAGCAAAGCCTTGATCGACCGCACCGCCGTAATCGCCGCCCTCGACGCCATTGTGGACCCGAAATCGGGACAGGGGCTGCTCGCCGCCGGTCTGGTTCAGGGACTGACCGTGGCCGAGGATCGCGCGGGTTTCGTCATGGAGGTCCCGGCAGGCGAGACGGCGATCTACGCCCCGGTGCGCGACGCAGCCGAGGCGGCGCTGAAGGCGATGCCGGGCATGGCGCGGGTCTCGGTTGTACTGACCGCCGAGGCGACGCCGGCCGCCGCGCCGCGTCGCACGGCGGGCCTGTCGAAGGCCGCGACCGATCAGGGCCGGGCCAAGGCGCCGGTGCCGACCGAGCGTCCGGCTCATGTGAAGCGTGTCCTGGCGGTGGCCAGCGGCAAGGGCGGGGTCGGCAAGTCGACGGTGGCGGTGAACCTGGCAGCGGCGCTGGCGGCGCGCGGGCTGTCGGTCGGGGTGCTGGACGCCGACGTCTATGGCCCGTCGCTGCCGACCATGCTGGGGCTGTCGGGCCAGCCGGACTATGTGGACGGGGCTATTGTTCCGCACGTTGCGCACGACCTGAAGGCCATGTCGGTCGGCCTGCTGACCAAGGCCGACGACGCCATGATCTGGCGCGGACCGATGGCGTCGCAGGCCATCACCCAGATGCTGACCCAGACGCGCTGGGGCACGGAGGAAGCGCCGCTGGACGTTCTGGTGGTCGACCTGCCGCCCGGCACCAGCGACGTGCAACTGACTCTGATCCAGAAAACGCCGCTGGACGGCGCAGTCATCGTCTCGACCCCGCAGGAGGTGGCGCTGGCCGATGCGCGGCGGGCTCACACCTTGTTCCAGCGCGTCAATGTCCCGACCCTGGGCCTGATCGAGAACATGAGCGGCCCGGTCTTCGGTCAGGGCGGGGCCGAGGCCGAAGCTGAGCGTCTGAACGTGGCCTTCCTCGGCGACCTGCCCCTGGACGCGGCCCTGCGTCAGGCGGGGGACGCCGGGCGGCCGCTGGTTTCGGCTGGACCGGACGGCGAGGTCGCGCAGCGCTTCGCCGCGGTGGCGGCGAAGGTGGCTGAAGGGCTGGGCCTCTAGGCCGGTTCGACCACGACGGCGGTTCCGTAGGCCAGAACCTCGGTCACGCCGGGCATGATCTCGTTGGCGTCGTACCGCATGGCCAGGATGGCGTTGGCGCCCATGTCGCGCGCATGGGCGACCAGTTCGTCATAGGCTTCCTGCCGCGCGGCCTCGGCCAGTTTCACATAGGCGCCGACGCGTCCGCCGATCATCGACTGCACCCCGCCGATGGCGTCGGAAACGACATTGCGCGAGCGCACGGTGACGCCGCGCACCATGCCGATATGGCGGACGATGCGGTGACCGGGCAGGTCGTTGGTGGTCGTGACGAGCATGGTCATGTCTCCGAATTAGCGACGGTCCAGGGTGCGGAAGGTGAAGGCGTGGTCGTCCTTCTCGCCCGCCGGATGAGGTTCCGACAGGGTCTCGACGAAGGCGGCCTCGTCAAAGGCAGGGAAATGAGCGTCGCCCTCGGGCTCGGCCTCGACCTCGGTGATGTAGAGGCGCTGGGCGCGCGGCAGGATCGCTTCGAACAGGGCGGTGCCGCCGATGACGCAGACCTCGTCCACGCCGTCCTCCACGGCGGTTTCGCGCGCGATGGACAGGGCCTCGCTCAAGTTCGAGCAGACCAGGGCGCCCTTGGCCATGCCTTCGGATTCATAGGAGCCGTCCTTGGTCAGCACGATGTTCAGGCGACCGGGCAGAGGTTTGAGCGGCAGGCTTTCCCAGGTCTTGCGGCCCATGATGCAGGGCTTGCCGACGGTGACGGCCTTGAAGCGTTGCAGGTCGGAGCGCAGCCGCCAGGGCAGGTCGCCGTCGCGTCCGATGACGCCGTTGCGGGCGCGGGCGACGACGAGAGCGATCTTTGGGCCGATTGGGGGAACAGACACTGGCGAACTCCGGCAGACGGGGGCGACGCGACGCCGCCCCCTTGATGCCGACTTAGGCCTCTGGCTCGAGCAGTTTCAAGCGGAAGAAAAGCGCGCCGATGATTGCGCCGATGGCCGGAGCGACGAAGAAGACCCAGACCTGGCTCAGGGCCTGGCCGCCGACCAGCAGGGCCGGGCCGAAGCTGCGGGCCGGATTGACCGAGACGCCCGTCACCTGAATGCCGACGATGTGGATGACGGCCAGGGTGATGCCGATGGCGACGCCGGCGAAGGCGCCGTGCCCCTTGGCCCCGGTCACGCCCAGAATGGCGATGATGAAGATGGCGGCGGCGATGATCTCGAAGATCAGGGCGGCGTGCAGGCCGTAGCCGCCGGGCGATCCGGCGTCGAAGCCGTTCTGGCCCAGGCTTGCGAAGCCGGTTTTGGCGATCATGCCGAGGATGGCCGCGCCGATGATGGCCCCGATGAACTGGGCGATCCAGTAGACGATCATGTCCCTGGCGCTCATCCGTCCCGCGACGAAGACGCCCAGACTGACCGCCGGATTGACGTGACAACCCGACACCGGACCGATGCCATAGGCCATGGCGATGATGGCGAAGCCGAAGGCCAGGGCGATGCCCAACTGGCCCACATGGTCGAACCCGCCCAGCACGGCCGCCCCGCACCCGAACAGCACCAGCACCATCGTCCCGACCAGTTCGGCCGCGAACTTCTTCAACATGACAACCCTCCCGTTTCATGCGCCCGCATCGACGCGGATCAGGGAAGGGTGCGCCGAGTCTCTGACGCTCACCATACGGCGATACGGGAGTTTACCATCAGGCGGCTTCTTCGTTTTCTTCGTCCAGTTGGGCCGCTTTTCGGGCAGCGCGCTGGGCTTTTTGCGCTGCCTTCTTAAGACGGTCCCGCGCTTCGTTGGCCTTGTCTCCGTCGACGAGTTCGCGCTTCACGACGTGCAGCCGGACCATTTCCTCTACGGCTTCAGGCTCGATCTTGAGTTCGGGGAAAGCCCGGCGCAGTTCGCGGCGAATTGCCGTCACGACCGGGTCGGACATGGCGGTCTGGGCGACGGTGAAGGCATTGAACAACTGCCCTTGCTGATGGAAAGCGCTGATGGCATCGGCGGCCAAGCCCTCGCGCGCCAGCAGGAACAGCTTCTGCAGATCGTCCTCCGAGCGGGTGGTGATCTCAGGCAGGTTGATACTGACGACCTCATCCCAGCCGATCGGCTGGGCGAACCGTACACGATAGAAGCGCCACTCGACGGCATTGGTCAGGACGATCCACTCGATCCCCTTGTGGGCGCCGTAGTTCACGGCCTGTCGAAGGTGCGCCTCGCTGAGGGTGGAGCCTGCGGATTTGACCTCGATCAGGAACCGTATCGCGCCATCCGTCTGGACCGCGAGATCGCAGAAGGTCCCGCGGATCTGATGCTCGCTGGTCAGTTCAGAATATTTGTCATAGCCGAACACCTCGGCGAGGATGTCCTTCACCAAGGTGACGGTGTCGGCTTCCGACACGTCGCGTGCCCTTTGGGCGACGGCGATTCCTTGGAAGTGCTTGAGACGAGACCGCACGCGGTCCGTGAACTTCTTGGGCAGCTTGGCCATATCTTCCCCCGAAACATACCGACGTTATGTCGGCCATGGATCGGGGTAAAGGTCAAGCTAGGCGGCAGGCTCCAGCCACTTCAGCCATTTGCGCTGCATCGCGGCTTCCAGATCGATGCCGGCGCGGTCGCAGTAGATGAGCAGCATCCCCAGCACGTCCGCCGCCTCGTCGCCGAGGGCGATCGGGTCGGGCGCGCCACGCGCGCGGCCGGTGAGGTTCAGGTGTTCCTTGGTCAGTTCGCCCAGCTCCTCCTGCAGTTTCAGCAGGGCCCAGTCGCGGTCGCGGTCGATGGCGTGCTCGCGGGCATAGATGTCGGAGATGCGGAGGACGTCCGCCTTGAGGTCAGCGATCTTCATGACGGTCAGACCGCGACGGCGGCCTTGATGTGCGGCCAGGACTGGTAGTCGTTCAGCACGAAGTCCGACATCTCGAACCCGAACAGGTCGGTCTTGTCCGCCACCGTCAGCGTCGGCAGGGGCAAGGGGGCGCGGCTCAGTTGAAGCTCGGCCTGCTCGAGATGGTTGAGATACAGGTGGGCGTCGCCGAAGGTGTGGACGAAGTCGCCGGGCTCCAGCCCGACCACCTGGGCCAGCATCATGGTCAGCAGGGCGTAGGAGGCGATGTTGAACGGCACGCCCAGGAAGACGTCGGCGCTGCGCTGGTACAGCTGGCAGCTCAGCCTTCCATCCGCGACGAAGAACTGGAACAGGCAGTGGCAGGGCGGCAGGGCCATGTCGTCCACGTCGGCCGGATTCCAGGCGCTGACGATGTGGCGACGGCTGTTGGGGTTGGTCTTCAGACCGTGAACCAGCTTCTGGATCTGGTCGATGCTCGCGCCGTTCGGGGCGGCCCAGGAGCGCCACTGCTTGCCGTAAACGGGGCCCAGGTCGCCCTCGGCGTCGGCCCATTCGTCCCAGATGCTGACGCCGTTATCCTTGAGCCAGGCGATATTGGTCTCGCCGCGCAGGAACCACAGCAGCTCGATGAAGATCGAGCGCGTGTGCAGCTTCTTCGTCGTCAGCAGAGGGAAGCCCTTGGACAGGTCGAAGCGGATCTGGCGGCCGAAAACGCCCAGGGTGCCGGTGCCGGTGCGGTCGTCGCGGCGGACGCCGTTGTCGAGGATGTCCCGCAGCAGATTGAGATACTGCCATTCGGGATGGTCGGCGGGGACGGCTCCGCTGCGGGCTTCCAGATCGGCGAGGGCGGCGTGAGCGTTCATGGGATGGAAAGATGAGGCCGAATCGGTCGCGGCGTCACCCTCGGACGAATCATTGCCCACAGAAACGCTCTCAGAAATGAAAACGCCCGCCGAACGGATCGGCGGGCGCTTCAGGCTATGACTGTGTCAAGATCAGCGACCGGGCGCGAGGCGCTCGTTCTGGACCCAGCCCAGGTTGTCGTTGTCGTCCATGACCTCCCACCAGACGCCCTCACGGTTACCGGTCGGGTAGAGGCGCAGGCCTGCGGGCAGGGCGCGCACGACCGAGCCGCCGTTGGGGCGCGAGCGAAGCGTGGCGGCCTGCTGAACCGTATAGGTCTGGATCGGCGCTTCCTGGGCCGCCGAACCGCCTTCCAGTCCGCCCATCTGCATGACCATGTCGGTGTAGGCCTGGATGAAGGACTGGGCCACGATGCGGCCGATCTCGGTGTTTTCGTAGCTGCCGCCGCCCAGCGCGCCCGCGCCGAAGCCGCCGGCGCCCAGGCCCCAGCTCATGTCGCGCTTGGAGGCGTAGCCTTCGGTGACCAACTGGGTCTCCGAGGTGCGGACATTGGTCAGCGACAGGACGGTGTTGGCTTCCATGTTGCGCGTGCGAATGCCGCCCACGATGGCGCCGGCGCGACCGCCGAGAGCGGCGCCGGCCAGACCGGCCAGGGCATTGCCGCCCGAGTTGGCGTTCTGGCTGGCGACTTCGCCGACCAGGACGAAGTCGGCGGCGCGGATCTGGCCGCCGCCGACGTTGGAGCCGCGTTGCAGGTCTCCGCCGGACGCCAGTTCACGCTCGCGCTGGGCGACGCTCATGCCCGTGCCGCGGTCCACCAGGGTGAAGCAGCCCGAACGCTGGATCACCACGCGCAGCAGGCTTTGCGGCGGCGACAGCTGAAGCTCGCGCCAGAAGTCCGACTGGCCGTCGGCCAGGGTAACCGAGCCCAGGCTGCGGCTGCAGCGCGGGATCTGGGCCATCTGGGCGTCCTGGGTACGCTGGGCGCCACTGCGGCGGGCCTGGGCTTCTGCGGGCGCGGCGGCGGCCAGAGTGGTGGAAGCCGCGACGGCGACCGCGATGAGGTTGGCGATTTTCACGAGACAGATCCCCCTTCGGATAAGCTGAAGGGGGTCTGCCTAACCCAGCTTTGCAATAAGCCCAAGACGATGGGCCGATTCAGCCCTTGAATCCGTCCCCTGCTAGGAAGTCGGATTCGTCCGCCGTGGTCTCGCGACCAAGGCAGGCGTTGCGGTGCGGGTATCGCCCGAAGCGGGCGATGATGTCGCGGTGGATCACGGCGAACTTGTAGGTGTTGGGCTGATCGGCTTCGTCCAGCAGGGTCAGAAGCGTCTCCTGATCCGCCAGGGATTCGGAGTGCATCAGCGGCATCAGGACGAAGGGGCGCAGGTCATGAGCCACCTGTCGGTCGTCACCGCGCGCGATGGCGGCCTTGGCGAACATCAGGGCCAGGGAATCGGTGGCGAACATATGCGCGGTGTCGCGGAAGGCGTTTCGCGGCAGCTGATCCAGCAGGATGATCAGGGCCAGAGCGCCCTCGGCCGTCTCGGTCCAAGCGTCCAGTTCGCGACGTGCGGCGGCGAAATGGGTTTCGCGACACAGTTCGGTGAAGGCCGCGTCGAAAGCGGCGTCCTTGGCGAACCATTTCTCGGGGCCGGCTTCGATCCAGAAGGCGACGACCTGGGCGGGGGTAAGCAGCGTGTTCATGCTGAAAAGCTTAGCTCGCGCGCGTGCAAATGCACCTGCCCCGCGAGGGGAAAATCATCTGACGATGTAAGGAAAAATGGTCGGAGTGAGAGGATTCGAACCTCCGACCCCTGCGTCCCGAACGCAGTGCTCTACCAGACTGAGCCACACTCCGACATTTTTCTCGGCGCGGGCCAGAGGCCGTCGTTGCGTCGAGGAGGGGGCTTATAGCCACCCGTTTCGGACCTCGCAAGCGGGGAATTTGCGGTTTTTAGAAAGTCGCTGCTCGATGAAAATTCTTTTGTTTTCAGTGTTGCATCCCCGAAAAGCTTGGCGTATCTCACCGCTCCTCGCCGCAACGAACTGCGGCGGCGCACTGGTCCTGCTGGGGAATGGTGTAATGGTAACACTACGGTTTTTGGTACCGTCATTCTAGGTTCGAGTCCTAGTTCCCCAGCCACCGCCCTTTTGGGTTCGAGTATCGACCGGCTCAAGCTTCTCCTTCATCTGTACAGTATAGTGCGCCAGTCGGGCTGGCTGTTCGCCATCGCTGTTGTGTCGCGACGGAAATCACCACGTCAAAAGCAAAAGGCCGCTGGATTGCTCCGGCGGCCTTTGACGTTTCTGGTCGGCGCCAAGGGGGGCGGGCGTGTCCAATGGGCGGTAAAGTGCTGCCGAGGGTGGCGGTGGGCGTGTCGGCGCCTGGAAGCGCAATGCGGATTGGCCAGGTCGCTTCCACTGCGCAAAGCGGAGCGATCGCTGAGCGGCGCCTGATTCATAATGTATGAAAGAAAGGGGGGGGGCGGTGTGCGCCATTCCTTTCGCTGAAAGGAATGGCGCGAGTGACGGGGCTCGAACCCGCGACCTCCGGCGTGACAGGCCGGCACTCTAACCAACTGAGCTACACCCGCGTTTCCCGAACCGAAGCGCTGTGCGCCGCGGCGAGGGGCGTCGTTTAGGCGGGGCCGCCGCGCCCGTCAAGCGGCCCTGCTGTGGATAAGCGAAAATATCGCAAGACCTCCGTTACTTGGCGGCTGCGGCGGCTTGCGGCGGGGCGACGGGACCGGCGATTCCGCCGTCCGCCGGCAGGTGCGAGGCGACGGCGGGCGGGGGCGGTTCATAATGAACGCCCACGCCCGGTCCCAGCGGCAGGTCCAGGGCCACCCAGGCCGCCACCATGACGAGGCCCGCGACCAGGAAGGCCCCGGCGTAGGGCAGCATGGTGGCCATCAGGGAGCCGAGACCGAAGCGCGGGTCCCAGCGCTGGGCGAAGGTCAGGATCAGGGGGAAGTAGCTCATCAGCGGGGTGGCGATGTTGGTGACGCTGTCGCCCATGCGATAGGCGGCGGTCGTCATCTCGGGGCTGATGCCCAGCAGCATGAACATGGGCACGACGATGGGGGCCAGGGCCGACCACTTGGCCGAGGCCGAGCCGATGAAGAGGTCGAAGACGCAGGACACCAGCACCACCACGATCAGCAGCAGGGGCGTGGGCAGGGCCAGTTCGCGCAGGGAGGCGGCGGCGTTGACCGCGAGGATGGGGCCCAGGCCCGACCAGTTGAACATGGCGACGAAGTGAGCGGCGAAGAAGGCCAGGACGATATAGGGAGCCAGCTGGCTGATTCCCTCGCGCATCATGCGCACCAGGTCGTGGTGGCTCTTGATCGAGCCGGAGCCGACGCCAAACGCCGCGCCCGCGCCGAAGAAGGTCAGGGCGAAGAAGGCGACCAGCGAGCGATACAGCGGGTTGAAGCGCTGGGCGGGCTCGGCGTCTGCATCGACGAAGGGCGAGCCGGGCAGGAGGGTGATCAGGGTCCAGGTGGCGATCATGGCCAGAATGGTCAGGCCCGCGAACAGCAGGCCGCGCTTTTCGGCGCTGGACAGGGGCGTCTTTTCTTCCGCCGTGGCGGGCGCGGCCGAGGACGGGATCCAGGGCCCGAGGCGGGGCTCGATGACCCGGTCGGTCAGGAACCAGACAATGGGGGTGAAGACGATGACGACCCCGACGATGAAGAACCAGTTGCCGGCGATGCTGACGGCGTAGGACGGGTCGATCAGGTGGGCGGCGGGTTCGGTGATGCCCAAAATCAGCGCGTCGCTGGCGCCGGGGAAGAGGTTGCCCGCATAGCCGCCCGAGACGGCGGCGAAACCGGCGGCCAGACCGGCTAGCGGGTGACGGCCCGCCGCGGCGAAGATGACGGCGGCCAGAGGAATCACCACGACGTAGGAGGCGTCAGAGGCGTGGTGGGACACCATGCCGGTCACCACCACGATCGGCGTCAGGATGAATCGCGGCGCGTTCAGCAGGGCGCCGCGAATGGCGGTGGAGAACATTCCTGTCCGCTCGGCGACCGAGGCGCCGTAAATAATTGTGATCACGATCCCCAAGGGCGGAAAATCGGCCAGGGTGCGCGGCATGCCGATGAACAGCCGCTCCAGATTGGCCGGCGACAACAGGCTCTCGGCCTGCAGCACGTCGCCGGTCACCGGGTTGACCGCCGACCAGCCCAGACCGGCGCCGACCAGGCTGAGCACGATCAGGCCCAAGATCAGCCAGAGAAAGAGAAATACGGGATCGGGCAGGCGATTGCCGACGCGTTCGATGGTGTTCAGCAAGCGGGCTGCCAGGCTCATGCTGCGACCTTGATTACAGAGGTATGGGAAAGCCTCCATTTACGCGTATCGTTGGTGCGGCTGGCAACGGCGCGGCCTGCGGCAAAACGCGCGCGGCCTTGCGAACCATTCTCAACAAAAAACCTTTGCCGACATGGGTTTGAACCTGTCGATGGTTGGGTCTAAGAAGCCCCGAATCCGCCCCCTCCCTCGGCGGGCGAGGCAGCTCGAATGAACGCATTTCTTCTAGAATACCTCCCGATCGTCGTTTTCCTGGCGATCGCCGCCGTCCTGGGGCTCGGCTTCATGCTGGCCGCCTGGGCTCTGGCGCCGAAAAACCCCGACACTGAAAAGCTGTCGGCCTATGAGTGCGGCTTCAACGCCTTTGACGACGCACGCATGAAGTTCGACGTCCGCTTCTATCTGGTGTCGATCCTCTTCATCATCTTCGACCTTGAAGTGGCCTTCCTGTTCCCGTGGGCGGTGTCGATGTTCGACCTGTCAACCGGCGGCATGGTCTTCGCCTTCTGGTCGATGATGGTCTTCCTCGGCGTCCTGACGGTCGGCTTTATCTACGAATGGAAGAAGGGAGCGCTGGAATGGCAATAATCGCGCCATCGTCGCCTTTGGCGTCGCCCCTGGTCCCCGCCGGCTCGGCCGCGCGCTCGACCGTCGAGGGTTACGATCCCAAGATTCACGACAAGTTCTTCGAGGCGGTGAACACCGAACTCGGCGAGCAGGGCTTCCTGACGACGTCGCTGGACGACGTCATCAACTGGGCCCGCACCGGCTCGCTGATGTGGATGTCGTTCGGCCTGGCCTGCTGCGCCGTGGAAATGATCCACCTGTCGATGCCGCGCTTCGACCTGGAGCGCTTCGGCACCGCGCCGCGCGGTTCGCCGCGCCAGTCGGACCTGATGATCGTCGCCGGCACCCTGACCAACAAGATGGCTCCGGCCCTGCGCAAGGTCTATGACCAGATGCCGGACCCGCGCTACGTCATTTCGATGGGCAGCTGCGCAAACGGCGGCGGTTATTATCACTACAGCTACAGCGTCGTGCGCGGCTGCGACCGCGTGGTGCCGGTGGACGTCTATGTCCCGGGCTGCCCGCCGACCGCCGAGGCCCTGCTGTACGGCATCCTGCAGCTGCAGAAGAAGATCCGCCGCACGGGGACGATCGAGCGATGAGCGAACTGGTGCGCGTCGCGGAGCGCGAATCCGCCCTGACCCCGCTGGGGACCGAAATGGTGGCGGCTCTCGGTGTCGAGGCCGTCGTCGCCTTTGGCGAGCTGACCCTGATCGCCCCGCGCGAGAACATCGTCGCCGTCATGACGGCTCTGCGCGACCAATTCGGCTTCCAGCTGCTGATGGACGCCTGCGGCGCCGACTATCCTGACCGCGCCGAGCGCTTCGAGGTGGTCTATCACCTGCTGTCACTGACCCGCGCCGCGCGGGTGCGCGTCAAGGTCTCGACCGACGAGGTGAAGCCGGTGCCCAGCGTGGTTTCGGTCTATCCGTCGGCGGGCTGGTTCGAGCGCGAAGCCTTCGACATGTACGGCATGATCTTCTCGGATCACCCCGACATGCGCCGCATCCTGACCGACTACGGTTTCCAGGGGCACCCGCTGCGCAAGGACTTCCCGATGACGGGCTATGTCGAGGTCCGCTACGACGAAGAGCAGAAGCGCGTGGTCTATGAGCCGGTGAAGCTGGCCCAGGAATATCGCAACTTCGACTTCCTCTCTCCGTGGGAAGGCGCTGAATATCCGACCGTCCTGCCGGGCGACGAGAAGGCGGGAGCCAAGTAATGGCTGACGGCAACAACACCCCCGCGACGGCCGCCCCCAAGGCGGTCGACCCGTTCGAGGACTATGAAGACGGTCTGACCCCGCACGCGCGGGCGATGGACGACCGCAAGTTCACCATCAACTTCGGCCCGCAACACCCGGCCGCGCACGGCGTGCTGCGTCTGGTGCTGGAGCTGGACGGCGAGCTGGTGACCCGCGTCGACCCGCACATCGGCCTGCTGCACCGCGGGACCGAGAAGCTGATGGAGTCGCGCACCTATCTGCAGAACATCCCCTACCTGGACCGGCTGGACTATGTCTCGCCGATGAACCAGGAGCACGCCTTCTGCCTGGCCATCGAGCGTCTGCTGGAAGTCGACGTGCCGTATCGCGGCCAGCTGATCCGGGTCCTGTACTCGGAAATGGGCCGCATCCTGAACCACCTGCTGAACACGACCATGCAAGCCATGGACGTGGGCGCCCTGACCCCGCCGCTGTGGGGTCACGAAGAGCGCGAGAAGCTGATGGTCTTCTACGAGCGCGCCTGCGGCGCCCGTCTGCACGCCAACTACTTCCGTCCCGGCGGCGTCCATCAGGACCTGACGCCCGAGCTGGTCGACGACATCGGCCGCTGGTGCGCCGAGTTCCCGGCCAAGCTGGCGGATATCGAGAGCCTGGTCACCGAGAACCGCATCTTCAAGCAGCGCAACGTCGACATCGGCGTGGTGTCCAAGGAAGAGGCCCTGGCCTGGGGCTTCTCGGGCGTCATGCTGCGCGGCTCGGACATCGCCTGGGACCTGCGCAAGGCCACGCCCTACGACTGCTACGCCGACCTCGAGTTCGACATCGCCGTCGGCAAGAACGGCGACTGCTGGGACCGCTACCTCTGCCGCGTCGAAGAGATGAAGCAGTCAGTGCGCATCATGGAGCAGTGCATCCACAAGCTGCGCAACTGCCCCGGCGAACCTGTCCTGGCCGAAGATCACAAGATCACCCCGCCGCGTCGCGGTGAGATGAAGCGTTCGATGGAAGCGCTGATCCACCACTTCAAGCTCTACACCGAGGGCTTCAAGACGCCCGAGGGTGAGGTCTATGCGGCCGTCGAAGCGCCCAAGGGCGAGTTCGGCGTCTATCTGGTGTCGGACGGCACCAACAAACCCTACCGCGTCAAGCTGTCGGCCCCTGGGTTCCGCCACCTGCAGGCGATGGACTGGATGAACACTGGCCACATGCTGGCGGACGTGTCGGCCATCCTCGGCTCGCTCGACATGGTGTTCGGAGAAGTGGACCGATGAGCGTTCGTCGCCTCGCCAAGGAACAGCCTGAATCCTTCGCCTTTTCAAAGGACACGCAGGCCAAGGCCGAGTGGTGGATCAAGAAGTACCCTGAGAACCGCCGTCAGTCGGCGGTGATCCCGATCCTGTGGCTGGTCCAGAAACAGGAAGGCTGGGTCTCGGAACCCTCCATCCGCGCCATCGGCGAATTGCTGGGCATGCCTTTCATCCGGGTGCTGGAGGTCGCGACCTTCTACACCATGTTCCAGCTGGAGCCGGTGGGCAAAGCCGCCCTGATCCAGGTCTGCGGCACCACGCCGTGCATGCTGCGCGGCGCCAATGAGCTGATGCGCGTCTGCAAGGAGAAGATCGGGCCCAAGGACGAGCTGTCCGCCGACGGCCGCTTCACCTGGCAGGAAGTCGAGTGCCTGGGCGCCTGCGCCAATGCGCCGATGGCCCAGATCAACGACTACTACTACGAAGACCTGACGCCCGAGACGATGGCCCAGATCATCGACGACTTCGCCGCCGGCAAGTCGCCGAAGCCGGGTTCGCGCGTCGGTCGTCACACCTCCGAGCCCGAAGGCGGCGCCAAGGTTCTGACGGACCCGACGCTGTACGACGGCTCGCGCGCCAAGAAGATCAAGTCGCTGCCGAACTCCAAGCCGGCGGCTGAGAAGGCTCCGGCCTGATGACGCGACCGAACCTGGACACGGATGAGGGCAGGGCGGCTTACCGGGCCGAGCTGCGCCGCATCGGCTGGCCGTTCCGCTGGGGCGGGATGGCGCTGATCGTGGTGGCGGCGGGACTAGTGCTGTTCGCCCGCGAAGGTCGGTTCGGACTTACGGAAGATGCGGTGACGGTCGCCTATGGCGTCCTGGCCGTGGGTTGGGCGCTGGTGATCGGTTCGATCTTTATGCGCACCCGCCACCATAAACGCCGCATGGCGGAAGGACTTTAAGGGCTCATGGTCGGAATCCTCGAAGACAAGGACCGCATCTTCACCAACCTCTATGGTTTCCATGACTGGGGCCTGGAGGGGGCGAAGCAGCGCGGCGCGTGGAACGCCACCAAGGACATGCTGGACCTTGGCCGCGACTGGATCATCAACAACGTCAAGAACTCGGGCCTGCGCGGACGCGGCGGCGCCGGTTTCTCGACCGGCCTGAAGTGGTCCTTCATGCCAAAGGAAGTGAAGGATCGCCCTCACTACCTGGTCATCAACGCCGATGAATCCGAGCCCGCGACCTGTAAGGACCGCGAGATCATGCGTCATGATCCGCAACTGCTGATCGAGGGCGCGCTGATCGCCTCCTTCGCGATGCAGGCCCATGCTTGCTACATCTACCTGCGCGGCGAGTACGTGCTGGAGCGCGAGCGCATGGAGGCCGCCGTCAAGCAGGCCTATGAAGCCAAGCTGATCGGCGACAACAACGTCCACGGCTGGGACTTCCACGTCTATATCCACCACGGCGCCGGCGCCTACATCTGCGGCGAAGAGACCGCCCTGCTGGAAAGCCTGGAAGGCAAGAAGGGCCAGCCGCGCCTGAAACCGCCGTTCCCGGCTGGTGCGGGCCTCTATGGCTGCCCGACGACCGTGAACAACGTGGAATCGATCGCCGTGGTCGGCACCATCCTGCGTCGCGGCGCGGACTGGTTCGCCAGCTTCGGTCGTCCGAACAACACCGGCACCAAGCTGATGTCGCTGTCGGGGCACATCAATACGCCGTGCGTGGTCGAAGAAGCCATGTCGATCCCGCTGCGCCAGTTGATCGAGGATCACGGCGGCGGCGTGCGCGGCGGCTGGGGCAACCTGAAGGCCATCATTCCGGGCGGCGCGTCCTGCCCGGTCATCACGCGCGAACAGGCCGAAACCGTCCTGATGGACTTCGACTCCATGCGTGAAATGCGTTCGTCGCTGGGCACGGCCGGCGTGACCGTCATGGACGAGTCCACCGACATCGTTAAGGCGATCGCCCGCATCAGCTACTTCTTCAAGCATGAGAGCTGCGGCCAGTGCACGCCATGCCGCGAAGGCACCGGCTGGATGTGGCGCGTGCTGGAACGCATGGCCGTGGGCGACGCTGATCCGTCGGAAATCGACCTGCTGCTCGACGTGGCCGGTCAGGTCGAGGGCCACACCATTTGCGCCCTCGGCGACGCTGCGGCCTGGCCTGTTCAAGGCCTGATCCGCCACTTCCGTCACGAGATTGAAGACCGCATCAACACCTACCGCAGCCGCCGCGCGAACTTCGCCGGCCACGCGATCGCGGCGGAGTAAACGTAATGCCTATCGCCAAGGTCAACGGCGTCGAAACCGAGTTCGAACCCGGCATGACGGTTCTGCAGGTCGCAGAGCGCGCCGGTCAGGAGATCCCGCGTTTCTGCTACCACGAGCGTCTGTCCATCGCCGGCAACTGCCGGATGTGCCTGGTTGAAGTGAAGCCCGGACCGCCGAAGCCGCAGGCTTCGTGCGCCCTTCCGGCCATGGACGGCCAGGAGATCTTCACCGACACGCCGATGGTCAAGAAGGCCCGCGAAGGGGTGATGGAGTTCCTGCTCATCAACCACCCGCTGGACTGTCCGATCTGCGACCAGGGCGGTGAATGCGACCTGCAGGACCAGGCTGTCGGCTACGGCCGTGATGGTTCGCGCTATGGCGAGAACAAGCGCGCGGTCGAAGAAAAGAACATGGGCCCGACGGTCAAGACGTTCATGACGCGCTGCATCCAGTGCACGCGTTGCGTTCGCTTCATCACCGAAGTGGCCGGCGTCCCGGACATCGGCATGATCTCGCGCGGCGAAAGCGCCGAGATCACGACCTATCTGGAAAAGAACATCGACAGCGAGCTGTCGGGCAACGTCAACGACCTGTGCCCGGTAGGCGCGCTGACGCACCGTCCCTGGCAGTACCACTATCGTCCGTGGGAGCTGAAGAAGACCGAGACCATCGACGTCATGGACGCCCTGGGCTCGAACATCCGCGCCGACGCGCGCGGCGCCGAGGTCATGCGCGTTCTGCCGCGCGTGAACGAGGGCATCAACGAAGAGTGGCTGTCGGACCGCTCGCGCTACGCCGTTGACGGCCTGCAGGCGCGTCGTCTGGACCGTCCGTGGGTACGTGAGAACGGCAAGCTGCGCGTCGCCTCGTGGGACGAGGCGCTGTCGGCTGTCGCGGCCAAGATCAAGGCGGCTACGGCCGACCGCATCGGCGTCATCGCCGGCGACCTGCAGGACGCCGAGTCGATGAAGGCCGCGCTGGACCTGTTCCGCGCTCTGGGCTCGCCCAACACCGACTGCCGTCAGGACGGCGCCGCGATCGGGCAGGGGGCTCGTGAGGGCTGGCTGTTCAACTCTGGCCTGCAAGGCGTTGAAAACGCTGACGCCATTCTGATCGTGGGCGCCAACCCGCGCGTCGAGGCGCCGCTGCTCAACGCCCGCATTCGCAAGACCTGGCTGAAGGGCGCCGCCGAGATCGGCGTCATCGGCGAACAGGTCGACCTGACCTATGACTACAACTACCTGGGCGCCGGTTCGAAGACCGTCGGCAAGCTGCCCAAGGCCGCTGTCGACTTCCTGACCAAGGCTGAACGCCCGGCGATCATCATCGGCGCGGGCGCCCTGACCGGCGAAACCGGCGCGGCCGTGCTGAACGCCCTGGGCGCGCTGGCCAAGAAGGTCGGCGTGGTCAAGGACGGCTGGAACGGCTTCAACGTCCTGCACACCGCCGCGGCGCGCGTCGGCGGTCTGGACATGGGCTTCGTCCCCGCCGAGGGCGGTCTGGACGTGGCCGGCATGCTGAAGCCGGGCGCGCTGGACGTTCTGTTCCTGCTGGGCGCTGATGAAGTGAACGCCTCGGGCTCGGACGCCTTCCGCGTCTATCTGGGTTCGCACGGCGATCGCGGCGCGCACGGCGCCGACGTCATCCTGCCGGGCGCCGCCTATACCGAGAAGTCGGGCCTCTATGTGAACACCGAGGGCCGGGTGCAGATGGCCGAACGCGTCGTCTTCCCCAAGGGCGAGGCCAAGGAAGACTGGGCCGTCATCCGCGCCCTGTCGGAACGGGTCGGCTGCAAGCTGCCGTTCGACACCCTGGAGCAACTGCGCGCCAAGCTGATGGGCGATCACCCGACCTTCGGCCGCATCGACTATCTGGCTCCGGCGGCTTCGTTCGACGTGGCGGCCCTGGGCGCCAAGGGCGACCTGGGCGACGTCGCCTTCGTCTCGACCATTGTCGACCCCTACCTGACCAACCCGATCGCGCGCGCCAGCGAAACCATGGCCCAACTGTCCGCTGAGCGGACGGCCCCGGTCGTTCTGGCGGCGGAGTAAATCATGGACGCTGCGACCTCCTTCTGGGCCACCCCCATCGGCTGGACCCTCGCCACCATCGGCGGCATCCTGATCGTCACGGTCGGGATCCTGATCTCGCTGGCCTTCCTGCTGCTGGCTGACCGCAAGATCTGGGCCGGTGTCCAACTGCGCAAGGGCCCCAACGTGGTCGGCCCCTTCGGCCTGCTGCAGTCCTTCGCCGACTTCTTCAAGTTCGTGCTCAAGGAAATCGTCGTCCCGTCGGGCTCCGACAAGGTCGTCTTCCTGGCCGCGCCGCTGATCACCTTCATCCTGGCCTTCATCGCCTGGGCGGTGATCCCGTTCGCGCCGGGCTGGGTGATCTCGGACCTGAACGTCGGGGTGCTCTACATCCTCGCGATCAGCTCGCTGGGCGTCTACGGCATCATCATGGGCGGCTGGGCTTCGAACTCGAAGTATCCCTTCCTGGGGTCGCTGCGTTCGGCGGCGCAGATGGTGTCATATGAGGTCTCGATGGGCCTGGTCATCATCAACGTCATCCTGCTGGCCGGGACGATGAACCTGACGCAGATCGTGACCGCGCAGAACGGCTGGATCTGGAACTGGAACATGTTCGGCGGCGGCCTCGACACCCTGCCGACCATCGTGGTCATGCTGCCCATGACCATCGTCTTCTTCATCTCGGCCCTGGCCGAGACCAACCGTCCGCCCTTCGACCTTCCCGAAGCGGAGTCGGAACTGGTGGCCGGTTATCAGGTCGAATACTCCTCGACGCCCTACCTGCTGTTCATGATCGGCGAGTACGCCAACATCGTCTTCATGTGCGCCATGATCAGCCTGCTGTTCTGCGGGGGCTGGAACCCGGGCTTCCCGACCGACTTCCTGGACAGCTGGCCGACCTTCCTGGCCAACCTGTTCTACTTCCTGGTCCTGGCGACCAAGATCGTCTTCTGGTTCTTCATGATCGCCCTGGTGAAGGCCTTCGTGCCTCGCTACCGCTACGACCAGCTGATGCGCCTGGGCTGGAAGATCTTCCTGCCGGCCTCGCTGGTGGCCGTGGTGGTCGTGGCGGCCTGGCGCGTCTTCGCGGTGGGCGCGTGATGGGCGTTCGCGCCACATCACTGCTTGCGCTGGCCTTCGCCGCCGGTCTGTCGGCCTGCACCTTCAAGCCGATTGAGCCGGCTGCGCCTGAAGGCGCGGCGGCTCGGATGGATCGCGTCGAGCGCGAGCGTCGGGACGAGGCGGACAAGCGGGCCTATTGCCAGCGTCTGTCGCGCGACGATCCGCGTTTCGACCGAGACGATTGCAAGCGGCAGGTGGGCGGATGAAACAGGCCGTCGTCATGATCATCGCCCTGGCCGCGCCCTTGCTGGCGTCGGCCTGTGCGCCGTATGAGGCCGATCCGGTCTCGGTCTATCAGTGGGAACGCAAGATGGAGCAGGTGCAGCGGCAGGAAGCCGAACGCCAGCGCGTCTGTGGAACCCTCGACAAGGAAAGCGCGCGCTATCAACGCGAGTGCGCCGGAGTGAAATCGTAATGCTGACCCGTATCGTTCAGGCGGCCAAGGGCGCGATGCTGACCGACGTGTTCGGCGCCGTCGGCTTGTCGCTGAAATACATGGCCAAGCCCAAGGCCACCGTGAACTATCCGTTCGAGCGCAACCCGCAGTCGCCGCGTTTTCGCGGCGAACACGCGCTGCGCCGCTATCCGAACGGTGAAGAGCGGTGCATCGCCTGCAAGCTGTGCGAAGCCATCTGCCCCGCGCAGGCCATCACCATCGAGGCCGAACCGCGCGCCGACGGCAGCCGCCGCACGACGCGCTACGACATCGACATGGTCAAGTGCATCTACTGCGGCCTGTGCCAGGAGGCCTGCCCGGTGGACGCCATCGTTGAGGGACCGAACAGCGAGTTCGCCACCGAGACGCGCGAAGAACTGCTCTATGACAAGGCCCGACTGCTGGACAACGGCGACCGCTGGGAACGGCTGATCGCGAAGAATCTGGAACTCGACGCTCCGTATCGCTAAACCGAGCCGCGATTCCGCCACGGGATCGCTGCGCAAGACTTTGAAGGGGGCTTTGTCCCACCCATGCTGCAAGGCATAGCGTTTTATCTACTGGCGACGGTCGCCGTGGTTTCGGCCCTTCTGGTCGTGACCGCGCGCAATCCCGTGCACTCCGTCCTGTGGCTGATCCTCAGCTTCTTCTCGGCCGCCGGCCTGTTCGTCCTGCTGGGCGCAGAGTTCCTGGCCATGCTGCTGGTGGTCGTCTACGTCGGCGCCGTCGCGGTGCTGTTCCTGTTCGTGGTCATGATGCTGGACGTCGACTTCGTCCGCCTCCGCGAAGGCTACGCCCGCTACCTGCCGCTGGCCGGGGTCGTCGCCGGCGTCTTGCTGGCCGAGATGATCATGGTGTCGATCACCGTGGTGCAGGGCGGGGCGGCCAAGGCCGCGATCGCGCCGGTCGTCGCCGGGCCTGACGCCTCGAACGTCGAGGTGATCGGCCGAGTCCTCTACACGGACTACGTCTACTTCTTCCAGGCTGCGGGCATCGTGCTGCTGATCGCCATGATCGGCGCCATCGTCCTGACCCTGCGTCACCGCCCTGGCGTCCGTCGCCAGGACCTGGCCGCCCAGGCCAACCGCGAACGCGCCAAGGCCGTCGAGGTCAAGTCGGTCGCCACCGGCCAGGGCGTCACCCCCGAGGAGCTTCTGTGATGGACATCTCGCTCCAGCACTATCTGGCGGTCGCCGCCATGCTGTTCACCATCGGCGTGTTCGGCATCTTCGTGAACCGCAAGAACGTCATCATCATCCTGATGTCGGTCGAGCTGATCCTGCTCGCGGTGAACATCAACTTCGTCGCCTTCTCGACCTATCTCAACGATGTGTCGGGTCAGCTGATGGCCATGTTCGTCCTGACCGTCGCCGCGGCTGAAGCCGCCGTCGGCCTGGCGATCCTGGTGACCTTCTTCCGTAACCGCGGCGACATCGCGGTTGACGACGCCTCCGTGATGAAGGGCTGATCGGAACCGTGACTATCCAGACTCTCGTCACTCTCGGCGTCTTCGCCCCTCTTCTGGGGGCGATGATCGCTGGCTTCTTCGGTCGCAGGATCGGGAACATCGCCTCGCAGTCGGTCACGACCGGCTTGCTGTTCTTCTCATGCGCGGTCTCGTGGATCGTGTTCAGCCAGTGGACCTGGGGCGGGCTTGAAGCCTTTACCGTCCACATCGCGCCCTTCATCCATGTCGGCGACTTCCAGTCGAACTGGTCGATCCGCGTGGACGCCATGTCGGCCACCATGCTGATCGTGGTGACGACGGTGTCGTCGCTGGTTCACCTCTATTCCTGGGGCTACATGGCCGAGGACGACAGCCGGCCGCGTTTCTTCGCCTACCTGTCGCTGTTCACCTTCATGATGCTGGCGCTGGTGACGGCCGCCGACTTCCTGCAGATGTTCTTCGGCTGGGAAGGCGTTGGTCTGGCGTCGTATCTGCTGATCGGCTTCTGGTACAAGAAGGACACCGCCTCGGCCGCCGCCATCAAGGCCTTCGTGGTCAACCGCGTCGGCGACTTCGGCTTCCTGCTCGGTATGATGACCGTCTTCTGGATGTTCGGCACGATCGAGTTCGCCAAGCTGTTCCCGCAGATCGCCGGCAAGGTCGGCACGGGCTGGGAATTCCTGGGCTACACCTGGTCCGCCCTGGATCTGGCCGGTCTGCTGCTCTTCATCGGTGCCATGGGCAAGTCGGCCCAGTTCTTCCTGCACACCTGGCTGCCGGACGCCATGGAGGGCCCGACGCCTGTGTCGGCCCTGATCCACGCGGCGACCATGGTCACCGCCGGCGTCTATATGGTCTGCCTGCTGTCGCCGCTCTATGAGCACGCGCCGGTCGCGTCGCTGTTCATCGCCATCATCGGCGGCATCACGGCCATCTTCGCCGCGACCGTCGGCATGATGCAGAACGACATCAAGCGGGTCATCGCCTACTCGACCTGTTCGCAACTGGGCTACATGTTCTTCGCGGCGGGCGTCGGCGCCTATCAGCCGGCCATGTTCCACCTGTTCACGCACGCCTTCTTCAAGGCTCTGCTGTTCCTGGGCGCCGGTTCGGTGATCCACGGCATGCACCACGAGCAGGACATGCGCAGCATGGGCGGCCTGTGGAAGCTGCTGCCCATCACCTACGGCGTGATGATGATCGGCACCATCGCCATCACCGGCTTGGGGATTCCTGGCGTCTGGGGGCTGTCGGGCTTCTATTCCAAGGACTCCATCCTCGAGAGCGCCTATGCGGCGGCGACGACCGGCCACTCGGCTGCGGGTATGTTCGCCTTCGCCATCGGCATCTCGGCGGCTCTGTTGACGGCCTACTATTCGTGGCGCCTGGTCTTCATGACCTTCCACGGCACGGCCAAGTGGAAAGACGACGGCCATCACGCCGCCGACGACCACGCTTCGCATGCCCAGCTGGAGACGCACTCGGAACCGCTGGACGGCGATGATCATGCGCACGACGACCATCACCATGGTCCGCTGTCGCCGCATGAGAGCCCGCTGCCCATGGTCCTGCCGCTGCTGGTGCTGTCGGTTGGCGCCGTCTTCGCGGGCATGATCTTCGCCCCGCACTTCATCGGTCACCATGAGGCCGAGTTCTGGCGCGGCGCCATCTTCGTCGGCAGCGCCAACCACGTCCTGCACGAGAGCCACAACGTCCCGACGTGGGTGAAGTGGGCGCCGCTGATCGTGACCCTGCTGGGCACCTTCGCCGCCTTCTGGATCTACGTCCTCAAGGAAGGCGTCGCCAAGCAGTGGGCCGAGCGCAAGGGCCCGCTGTGGACCTTCCTCTACAACAAGTGGTTCTTCGATGAGCTGTATGACGCCGTCTTCGTGAAGGGCGCCAAGGCCCTCGGCGACTTCTTCTGGAAGATCGGCGACGTGAAGATCATCGACGGTCTCGGCCCCAATGGCGCGGCCTGGGCTTCGCTGAAATCGGGCGGCTGGCTGTCGCGCTTCCAGTCCGGTTTCGTCTACTTCTATGCATTCGTGATGCTGATCGGCGTGGCTGTGTTCCTTGCCTTCGCCATCTTCACGTGGGGAGCCTGAGCCTCGTGCCTCACATTCTGAGCATCGTCACCTTCCTGCCGCTGGTCGGCGCCGGCCTGCTGCTTCTGGCCGGCATGATGAACAAGGGCGGCCAGGACGCCGCGGCTCCGGCCGCGCGCTGGATCGCGCTGGCCACCACGCTGGTGGTGCTGGCGGTTTCCGTTCTGCTGGTGGCCCAGTTCGATCCGTCGAACCCGGCCTATCAGTTCGTTGAAAACTACGCCTGGTTCGCCGGCGCCGGTTATCACCTGGGCGTGGACGGGATCTCGATCCTGTTCGTCCTGCTGACCGCCTTCCTGATGCCGATCTGCATCATCGCCAGCTGGAAGTCGATCGAGACGCGCGTCGTCGAATACATGATCGCCTTCCTGGTGCTGGAGACCCTGGTCATCGGCGTCTTCACGTCGCTGGACCTGTTCCTCTTCTACATCTTCTTCGAAGGCACCCTGGTGCCGATGTTCCTGATCATCGGCATCTGGGGCGGGGCGAACCGGATCTACGCCTCGTACAAGTTCTTCCTCTACACCCTGCTGGGGTCGGTGCTGATGCTGCTGGCCATGCTGTGGATGGCCCATGAGACGGGCACCACCAGCATCCCCGAGCTGAAGACATACGCCTTCGATCCCGCCGTTCAGCCGATCCTGTGGCTGGCCTTCTTCGCCTCGTTCGCGGTCAAGATGCCGATGTGGCCGGTCCACACCTGGCTGCCCGACGCCCACGTTCAGGCGCCCACGGCCGGTTCGGTCATCCTGGCCGGCATCCTGCTGAAGCTCGGCGGTTACGGTTTCATCCTGTTCAACCTGCCGATGTTCCCGCAGGCGTCGCAGATGTTCACGCCCCTGGTCTTCACCCTGTCGGTGATCGCCGTGGTCTACACCTCGCTGGTCGCCTTCCGTCAGACCGACATCAAGAAGCTGATCGCCTATTCGTCGGTCGCCCACATGGGCTTCGTGACCATGGGCATCTTCGCCGGCAACGACACCGGGGTGCAGGGCGCCGTCTTCCAGATGCTGAGCCACGGCCTGATCTCGGGCGCGCTCTTCCTCTGCGTCGGCGTGGTCTATGACCGGATGCACACCCGCGAGATCGCCTTCTACGGCGGCCTGACCGCGCGCATGCCCTGGTACGCCGCCATCTTCCTGATGTTCACCATGGCCAACGTCGGCCTGCCGGGCACCTCGGGCTTCATCGGCGAAGTGCTGACGATGACCGGCGCCTATCAGGTCTCGACCTGGACGGCCCTGATTGCGGCCTCGGGCGTCATCTTCTCGGCGGTCTACGCCCTGACGCTGTTCCGCAACGTTATGTACGGCGAGATCAAGAACCCGGCCCTGCAGACCATCACGGACATCGACAAGCGCGAGCTGCTGATCTTCGTGCCGCTGATCGTCGGCACCATCTGGCTGGGCCTCTATCCCAACGCCGTCCTTGACTACACCGGGCCGACTGTTGAGGCCCTGACGACCGCCTATCGCGCAGCCATCGGCGGGTGAGAGCATAATGACTGATCTGTCTTCCGCCCTTCAACTCGCCGCCCCGGAGCTGACCCTTGCGGTCGGCGGGCTGGTGCTGCTCATGCTCGGCGCCTTCACCGGCGAGAAGTCGACGCGCCTGATCTCGGGCCTGTCGATCCTGCTGCTGGCCGTCGCCTCGGTCCTGGCGGCTGTCGGTCCGCTGGGCACGGCCTTCAACGGCGCCTATGTGGCCGATCCGCTGGCCGTTTACGGCAAGGTCGCCATCTTCCTGTCGGCGGCGGTCGCCATCGTCCTGGGCGACGGCTGGATCCACCGCAACGGCATCGCCAAGTTCGAGTATCCGGTCCTGATCGTGTTGGCCTCGGTCGGCATGTCGATGATGGCTTCGTCGGGCGACCTGATCTCGCTCTACATCGGCATCGAGATGCACTCGCTGGCCCTCTACGTCCTGGCCGCCTATCACCGCGACAACCTGAAGGCCTCGGAAGCGGGCCTGAAGTATTTCGTCCTGGGCGCCCTGTCGTCGGGTCTGCTGCTCTATGGCGCCAGCCTGATCTACGGCTTCGCCGGCTCGATGCGCTTCGTTGACATCGCCGCCTTCGCCACCGCCAACCCGGGCCCGGGCCTGATCTTCGGTCTGGTCTTCCTGATCTGCGGGCTGGCGTTCAAGGTGTCGGCCGCGCCGTTCCACATGTGGACGCCCGACGTCTATGAAGGCGCCCCGACCCCGGTCGTGGCCCTGTTCGCCACGGCGCCCAAGATCGCCGCCATGGTGCTGATCATCCGCGTCCTGGTCGAAGGCTTCGGCGTCGCCCACGGTCAGTGGGCCCAGGTCATCATCCTGATCTCGCTGATCAGCTTCGCCGTCGGTTCGTTCGGCGGTCTGATGCAGAAGGACGTCCAGCGTCTGCTGGCCTATTCCTCGATCATCAACATCGGCTACGCCCTGCTGGGCGTGGCGGCGGGCACCGAAGCCGGCGTCCAGGCCACCCTGATGTTCATGACCCTCTATGTCATCGACCAGTTCGGCTTCTTCGCCGTCCTGCTGTCGCTGAGCCGCAATGGCCGTCCGATCCGCAAGATCGCCGACCTGGCCGGTCTGAAGAAGGATCGTCCGCTGACGGCGGTGGCCCTGACCATCCTGTCGCTGTCGGCTGTCGGCATCCCGCCGATGTCGGGCTTCTGGGGCAAGTTCTTCGTCTTCGGCGCCGCCGCTGACGCGGGCTACTGGATGGCCGGCGCCGCCGGTCTGGTCGCCTCGGTCGTGGCCGGCTTCTACTATCTGCGCATTATCAAGGTGATGTGGTTCGATACGCCGGAGTTCGACGTGACGACCGACAAGTCGCCGCTGGAAGCCAAGTGGATCGCCCTCGCGGCCGCCGCCTTCTGCTTCCCGCTGGTGATCGTCGCCCTGACCTGGCTGGAGCCGCTGACCCGCGCCGCCGCCTCGGGCGTCGGCGTCGGGTAAGGGTCTTTGGCCGCCCCGGTCCTGATCCTCGACGAAACCGACTCCACCAACGCCGAGGCGCGACGACGCGCCGAGGCGGGCGAGGGCGGGCCGCTGTGGATCACGGCCCGGCGGCAGACGGCCGGTCGCGGCCGTCGCGGACGCAGATGGGAGAGCGAGAGCGGCAATCTCGCCTCCACCCTGCTGCTGCTGACGCAAAAATCTCCCGCCGAGGCGGCGCAGCTGACCTTCGCCGCGTCTCTGGCCGTGGCCGACCTGCTGGACCGCTATGTCCCGCCGGCCCTGGTCACGATCAAATGGCCCAATGACGTGTTGCTGGACGGTCGCAAGACCTCCGGCATCCTGATCGAGTCCGGCCCGGCGCCCGCTTTCGGGATGTCGGCCGGGGGCCTGTGGCTGGCGATCGGCATTGGGGTGAACCTGAACCAGACGCCCGGCGACACCGAACGGCCCGCCACCTGCATCGCGGAACACCTGAGCCAGGGCGTCGCCGCCGCGCCGTCCGTTGATGAGGCGGCGAAGGGCCTGGCCGAGACCTTCGGCGTCTGGCTGGATCGCTGGATGACGTTCGGCTTCCAACCCATTCTGGACGCCTGGATCGCGCGGACTCCGGGCCTATATGGACCCTGCACGGCGCGGCTGACCAACGAGACCCTGACCGGCACGGCCGACGGGGTCGAGGCGGACGGATCCTTGCGTCTGAAACTGCCGGACGGATCGCTGCGGATCATCTCCGCCGGCGACGTCTTTTTCGGAGAGACCGCCTGATGCTGCTGGCGATCGAGCAAGGCAACACCAACACCCTTTTCGCCGTTCACGACGGCAATGAGTGGATCGCCCAGTGGCGCACGGCCACTGACGCCATGCGCACGGCCGATGAATACGCTGTCTGGCTGCATCAGCTGTTCGAGATGCGCGGCCAGGGCCTGAACATGAAAGACCTGGACGGCTGCATCATATCCAGCGTGGTGCCGCAGTCGATCTTCAACCTGCGCAATCTGGCGCGGCGCTATATCGCCGTGGAGCCTCTGGTGATCGGGGAGAACGTCAGTCTCGGCATCGAGGTTCGCATCCCCAAGCCCAGCGAGGCGGGGGCTGATCGACTGGTCAACGCCATCGGCGCGCTGCAGGTCTATGAGGGCGATCTGCTGCTGATCGACAGCGGCACGGCCACGACCTTCGATGTGGTGTCGGGCGGCGCCGAGCGAGGGCAGGGGGCCTTCGAGGGCGGACTGATCGCGCCCGGCATCAACCTGTCGCTGCAGGCCCTGCACGAAGCGGCGGCTAAGCTGCCGCGCATCGCCATCCAACGCCCCGATGTCGTCATCGGGCGCGACACCGTCACCTCCATGCAATCGGGCGTCTTCTGGGGCTATATCGCCCTGATCGAGGGCCTGGTGGACCGCATCAAGACCGAGTGGGGCAAGCCCATGACGGTCGTCGGCACCGGCGGCGTCGCCTCGTTGTTCGAGGGCTCCACCCAATCAATCGACCGGTTCGATCCGGACCTGACCATCCGCGGCCTACTCGAAATCTGGCGGCGGAACACCCAACTCTAGGGACGTATGACAAAGAAAACTCAAAACGACGAACTCGTCTTCCTGCCGCTGGGCGGCTCGAACGAGGTCGGCATGAACCTGAACGCCTATGGTTTCGGCCCGGCGCATGACCGCAAGTGGATCATCGTCGACGTCGGCGTGACCTTCGGCGACCCCTCCACGCCCGGCGTGGACGTGATCGTGCCCGATCCGACCTTCCTGGAAGGCGAGAACATCCTGGGCATCGTGCTGACGCACGCTCATGAGGACCACATCGGGGCCCTGGGCTGGCTGTGGCCGCGCATCCAGGCGCCGCTGTACGCCACGCCCTTCACCGCCTATCTGATCCGCGAGAAGTTGCGCGACGCCAACATCCTGGACGATGTCGAGCTGAACGAGATCCCGCTGGGCGGCGACCTGAACCTGGGCCCGTTCGACGTGACCTTCGTCACCATCACCCACTCGATCGCCGAGCCGAACGGCCTGGCCATCAAGACCCCGCTGGGCACGGTCCTGCACACCGGCGACTGGAAGATCGATAACGATCCGGTCGTGGGCGAGCGCACCGACGTGGAGACGATCAAGCGTCTCGGCGACGAAGGCGTGCTGGCCATGGTCTGCGACAGCACCAACGTCTTCGTGGACGGCGTGGCCGGTTCTGAAGGCGACGTGAAGGTGGCGCTGGCCGCCCTGATCAAGGACCTGAAGGGCCGCGTCGCCGTGGGCTGCTTCGCCTCGAACGTGGCGCGCATGGACAGCGTCATCCGCGCCGCCGAGGCCGCTGGTCGTCGCGTGGCCCTGGCCGGTCGCTCGATGCACCGCATCACCGCCGCCGCCAAGTCAGTCGGCATGCTGAGCGACGTCAAACCGTTCCTCAGCGAACAGGAAGCCCGCGTCTGGCCTGAGGACGAAATCCTGTATCTCTGCACCGGCAGCCAAGGCGAGGTCCGCGCCGCCCTCTCGCGCGTGGCCGAGGGCACGCACCCCTTCATCAAGCTGGGCAAGGGCGATCACTGCATCTTCTCGTCGCGGGTCATTCCGGGCAACGAGCTGTCGATCGGTCGACTGCAGGACAAGATGGCCGACCGGGGCGTGCGCCTCTACACCGAGAAGGACCATCCCGGCATTCACGTCTCGGGCCACCCGTGCCGTGACGAGCTGCGCGAGATGTACAGTTGGGCCCGTCCGCAGATCGCGGTGCCGACCCACGGCATGCGCCGTCACCTGATGGAGCACGCCCTTCTGGCCAAGGACATGCAGGTCCCCGAAACCGTGACGCCGCGCAACGGCGACATGGTGCGTCTGGCCCCCGGACCGGCCGGCATCATCGACGAAGTGCCCTCGGGCCGTCTGTTCGTCGACGGCGGCATGCTGGTCGAGGAGGCGGGCGAGGCCCTGCGCGAGCGTCGGCACGCGGCGTCAAACGGCGTCCTGGTCGTCAGCTTCGCCATGGACAAGCGCGGCAAGATCGTCAGCGACATCGACGTGCGCGGCATCGGCCTGCCGGGCGATGCGGACCGTCCTCTGGGCGATATCCTCGACGATCTGGCCGAGCGCGCTGAACGCGCCGTTCGCGGCCTGAAGGGCGAGGCGCTCGATGACGAGCTGGTGGTCGAACAGGCCGTCAGTCGCGCCCTGAAGAAGGCCAGCCAGCAGGTCTGGGATCGTCGCCCCATCGTCGAAACCGTGATCCTGCGTCTGTAATGGCGGACCGGCTCTACCTGCTGAACCCCGACTGGTTCGACGATCAGGGCGGGCCCTGGTACTGCCCGCCCGGCGCCCGGATCGAAGGGGTGCTCGGCCTCTATCCGCGCCTGCGCGAGCAGGTTCAGGTCACGCATCTGGATCACCCCCGTCCTCGCGCCGCCGTGGTGGCCGAGGTGGGGGAGGCCAACCAGAGCTGCCCGCTGCTGGTGCTGGACGGCGAGTTCGACTGGCCCGACGCCCAGGTCAGCGAAGAGACGGGCGCCCGCTTCCTGCAGGACGACGACATCCTGCCCTACTGGGCGGCCCGCTACGGGATTGGCCGCCCGCACCCGTAGAAGTGAACCCTTCTCCCGATGGGAGAAGGTGGCCCGAAGGGCCGGATGAGGGTTGGCGATATCCGTCGGCGTAAGCCGCTGCGGCTGACGCCGACGGACGCCTTCGACCCTCACCCTTTCGCCTGACCAATCGCTACGCTCTTGGAGGCTCAAGCCCTCTCCCAGCGGGAGAGGGAAGGGATCACCCGCCCAGCGTGACCTTGCGATAGTTGTCCTTGTCCAGGTTCCCGATCTCCACCGAGATTTGCGCCGGGCCGGCATAGGGCTTCACCCCCGCCAGCAAGGCCGCCTGCACGGCTTCACCCAGCGCCGTCTTCTGGTCCTGCGTCCGTCCGGTCAGGATGCGCAGGTCGCAGTGGACCATGGCCTGAGCCGGGTCGCCGTCGGCGATGATGAGGTCGTCGCAGCGCACGATGCGGGTCTTGCACGCCTGGGTCGTGGCGCCGACCACGTCCACGCATAGCTGATGGATTTCCAGCGCCAGGGCGCGCCAATCGGTCCCGTCGAAATGGGGGGAGTGTTCCAGGGTGATCTGTGGCATGAGGGCGTCCTTAGTTTCGCGCCTTTCCTTAGCCTGCTGATCACGCGGGCGGAATGCGGCAGGCGCCCGAACCGATGGATGACCGCCCATGCCTCTTGGCCCCTTCACCCTGGTGGCGCTGTATCTGACCTCGTGGTGGATCGTGCTGTTCACGATCCTGCCGCTGGGCTCATCGAAGCAGGTCGAGACGCCGCCGACCGACGGCAGCCAGTGGGGCGCGCCCGCCAATCCGCAGCTGAAGAAGAAGTTCATCACCACGACCTGGGTCTCGGCCATCGTCTGGGCCTTCATCGTCTTCATCGTCTGGACCGGGTGGATGCCGCTGCCGGACTTCTCGCGCGGTCCTGCGCTCTAGCTTTCGCCCCATTCGCCCGGTTAAAACTCGGGCCAGACTGATTTTGCAGAGATTCCCGCCATGCGCCTGTCGCGCTACTTCCTGCCGACCCTGAAAGAAGCCCCCTCCGACGCCCAGATCGTGTCGCACCAGTTGATGCTGCGCGCGGGCATGATCAAACAGGAGGCCGCCGGCATCTACGCTTGGCTGCCGCTGGGCCTGCGGGTGCTGCGCAAGATCGAGAACATCGTCCGCGAGGAGCAGGTCAAGGCCGGCGCCGTCGAGCTGCTGATGCCGACGCTGCAACTGGCCGACCTGTGGCGTGAGTCCGGGCGGTATGACGCCTACGGCCCGGAGATGCTGCGCATCACCGACCGTCATGAGCGCGAGCTGCTGTACGGACCGACCAATGAGGAAATGGTCACGGATATCTTCCGGGCCTACGTGAAGTCATACAAGGCCCTGCCGCTGAACCTCTTCCACATCCAGTGGAAGTTCCGCGACGAGCGCCGTCCGCGCTTCGGCGTCATGCGCGGCCGCGAGTTCCTGATGAAGGACGCCTATTCCTTCGATCTGGACGAGGCCTCGGCCCGCATCGCCTACAAGCGCATGTTCGCCGCCTATCTGAATACCTTCTCGCGCCTGGGCCTGAAGGCCGTGCCGATGCGCGCCGACACCGGCCCCATCGGCGGCGACCTGAGCCACGAGTTCATCGTCCTGGCCGAGACCGGCGAGAGCGAGGTCTTCTGCGACCGCAAGCTGGTCGAGATGGACGCGCCCGGCCACAACCTCAGCGTCGAGCAACTGGAAGGCGTCTTCAACGAGCGCACGGCCCTCTATGCCGCGACCGAGGAAATGCATGACGCGGCCCAGTTCGAGGCCCAGACCGCCGAGGGCGACCGCCTGTCGGCGCGCGGCATCGAGGTCGGCCACATCTTCTACTTCGGCACCAAATACTCGGCCCCGATGAAGGCCAAGGTCGCCGGACCGGACGGTCAGGACACCGAGGTCCACATGGGCAGCTATGGCGTCGGCGTGTCGCGTCTGATGGGCGCCATCATCGAGGCCAGCCACGACGCCGGCGGCATCATCTGGCCGGACTCGGTCGCCCCGTTCGACGTGGTGGTGATCAACCTGCGCGCCAGCGACGAAGCCGTCTCGGCCGCCTGTGAAGAGGCCGTGGCCAAGCTGGAAGCCCTGGGCAAGGACGTCCTCTACGATGACACCGACGAGCGTCCGGGCGGCAAGTTCGCCACCGCCGACCTGATCGGCGTGCCGTGGCAGCTGACCGTCGGGCCCAAGGGCATGGCTGACGGCGTGGTCGAACTGAAGCGCCGCGCCACCGGCGAGAAGCAAACCCTGTCGCTCGACGCCGCCCTGGAGCTGCTGACGCAATGACCGACGCCGCGACGGCCTCCACGCCGCCCGCCGTGAAACCCGCCGGTCCCTTCTCCGCCTGGGAGATCGGACTGGCGCTTCGCTATCTTCGCGCCAAGCGCAAGGAGGGCGGGGTCGCCCTGATCGCCATCATCAGCTTCGTCGGCATCATGCTGGCCGTGGCGGTGCTGATCAGCGTAATGAGCATCATGGCCGGCTTCCGCAGCGAACTGCTGGGCCGGATGCTGTCGTTCAACGGGCATATGTATGTCCAGGGGCCGGTGCTCACTTCGCCCGACCGCGAGGCGACGCTGAAGCGGATTTCTGACGTGCCCGGCGTGGTCTCGGTGTCGCCGCTGACAGAATCCCCCGCCATGTTCCGTGCGGGCGGCCAGATGACGGGCGGCGTCGTGCGCGGCGTGCGGCCTCAGGACCTGGCCTCGACCAAGTTCGTCTATGACAGCCTGAAGCCTGAGGAGATCGCATCCTTCGGCCGAGGCGAATACGGCGGCGACAACATTCTGATCGGCAAGGCTCTGGCCGACCAGATGGGGCTGAGCGTCGGCAGCGCCATTTCCATCTATTCGCCGACCGGCGCTGACAGCGCCTTTGGCAATCTGGGCGGACTGGAAAAGACCTACCGCGTCGGCGGCATCTTCAGCTCAGGCACGGCGGACTACGACCGCGCCTTCATCTTCATGCCGCTGGAACAGGCCCAGCTCTTCTTCGGCAAGGAGGGGGTCTGGGACGTGATCGAGATTAAGGTCGCTGAACCGGATCAGGTCGAGACCCTGCTGACGCCTGTTCAGCAGGCTGCCGGACCTGGCAGCATCGTCACCGACTGGCGGGTCCGTCTGGCCGCCTTCTGGGGCGCGCTGAAGGTCGAGCGCGTCGCCATGAGCATCATTCTGGGCCTGGTCGTGGCCATCGCCGCCATGAACATCATTTCCGGCATCGTCATGCTGGTGAAGAACAAGACCCGCGACATCGCCATCCTGCGTACCGTGGGGGCCAGCCCCTCGTCGATCCTGCGCATATTCTTCGTCTCGGGCGCGGCCATCGGCATCGGCGGCACCATCGCCGGGCTGGTGCTGGGCCTGCTGTTTTGTCTGAACATCGGCGCGATCCAGCACTTCCTTGAAGCCCTGTTGGGGGTCCAGCTGTTCAACGCCGACGTTTATATGCTGGACGCCATTCCGGCCCTGGTCGATCCGTGGGACGTGACCTGGGTGGCGCTCTTCTCCTTCTTTATGAGCTGCCTCGCCAGCCTGCCGCCGTCGTGGAACGCGTCGCGGATCGACCCGGTGGAGGCCCTGCGCTTTGAATAGTCCGCTGAACAAGAAACTGACGCTCAGCCTGCGCGGGATCACCCGCACCTATCCGACCGCTTCCGGCGGCCTCACGGTGCTGAAGGGCGTCGATCTGGACATCATGCCGGGCGAGGTCGTCGGCCTGATCGGGCCGTCGGGCTCGGGCAAATCGAGCTTGCTGCACGCCGCCGGTCTGCTGGAACGCCCGACCAGCGGGCAGGTCGTGATCGACGGCGAGGACGTCGGCGGGCTGGACGAGCGGGCGCGGACACGCCTGCGCCTGTCACGGATCGGTTTCGTCTATCAATTCCACCACCTGCTGCCGGAATTTGATGCGCGGGATAATGTGGCCCTGCCGATGCGCATCGCGGGTCATTCCGAACCCGAGGCGCGTCGCCGGGCCGAGGCCCTGCTGACCAGCCTGGGTCTGGGCGAACGTTTCACACACCAGCCGGCCCAACTGTCGGGCGGCGAGCAACAGCGGGTCGCCATCGCCCGCTCGCTGGCCAACAGCCCGCGTCTGCTGCTGGCTGACGAACCAACCGGCAACCTGGACCCCGCCAACAGCCATGCGGTGTTTGAGGCCCTGCGCGAACTGGCCAAGACCACGGGCGTCGCCGCCCTGATCGCCACCCACAACATGGAGCTGGCCGGTCACATGGACCGCGTCTTCGCCCTGAAGGACGGCCATCTGGAAGAACGCGCCGCCGAGGCCCAGACCTACTAGCCTACCGCGGCGGCACCCCACAGGGCCCGCAGTCGGGCGCTGCGCCCGCAGCCGATGCGGTAGGCTTCGTATCGGGCCGGGTGTCGCTTGGCGAAGTCCTGATGCTCGGGACCGGCGGGCCAGAAGCGCATGGCGGGATAGACCGGGGTGGTGAAGCCCGAGCCCTTGGCGCCCAACGCAGCTTGCGCGGCAGTGCGGGACGCCTGCGCCGTCGCCGTCTGGGCCTCGGTGGCATAGACCGCCGAGACGTAGGAGGGACCCTGATCGCAGACCTGTCCGGTGGCGTCGGTCGGGTCGATGGTGCGCCAGAAGCGGTCGACCAGGGCGCGATAGCTGACCACGGCCGGGTCGAACGTCACCAGCACAGCCTCGCGATAGCCGGTGCCGCCGCGCACGACGCGGTCATAGGTGGGGTTGAGCGACGTGCCGCCGACGAAGCCTGACACCGCCGAGCGCACGCCGGGCAGGCCGTCGAATGCCTTTTCCTCGGTCCAGAAGCAGCCTCCCGCGAAGATCGCCGTCTGAAAGCCGGGCGGGGGCGGCTCCAGCGGCGCGGCGCTGGCGGGCGCTTCGCCCGGTGAACAGGCCGCCGTCAGGATCACGGCGACGAGGGGCAGAAGGCGCGACGACATGGGCGGCTCCTTGAATCTCTGTGTCCTCCAACATGGGAAAGGCGAGGGCGTCTCGCCACGGCGGGGTTTTCATTCGGGCGCTTGCAATGAGAACAAAGGGAGAATATAGAACGTTTCGGGAACAACCGAGCTGGGGATAAACCGATGTCGCGTTGGGTGAGGGATATGCTGTCGCTTGCGTCGTGCGGCGGCTTCGTCTGGATGATCTGGCAGGCGTCTTTCCTGGTGGCGTGATCGCCGCATCGACTCCCTGCATGATCACAGCCCGACCGCATGGCGGTCGGATATGAGAGGTCTCGTCGATCGGGATCAGCGGAGTTTGTGTTGGCGGAAACGACGAATAGTCAGGGCTTTGTCCATCTGCGGGTCCGCAGCGCCTATTCCCTGCTGGAGGGGGCGATCAAGGCCGGCAAGATCGGCAAGATGGCCGCAGACGCAGGGATGCCGGCCGTCGCGGTCGCTGATCGCGCCAACCTGTTCGGCGCGCTTGAGTTCAGCCAGAACACCAAGGACGCGGGCGTCCAGCCCATCGTGGCCTGCGCCCTGCCGGTGCTGGGCATCGGCGGTCAGGTCGCCGAGCGCTGGGCCAAGACGCCGACCGTGGTGCTGCTGGTTCAGAACGAGCAGGGCTGGCTGAACCTGTGCGCCCTGTCGTCCGCTGCCTATCTCGACGCCGGCGAGATGTCCGAGCCGGGTGTGCCCTGGGCGCAGGTTGTGGATAAGTCTGAGGGCCTGATCCTTCTGTCGGGCGGTCCCGACGGCCCGATTGACCCTTTGTTCGTCCAGAACAAGCGCGAAGATGCGATAACTTCCCTTGAGGAGATGAAGCGCGTTTTCGGCGACCGCTTCTATGTCGAGCTGCAACGCCACGGCCTGCCTCACGAGCCGGTCGCCGAGGCGGGATTGGTCGAGTGGGCCTACGCCAACGACGTGCCCCTGGTCGCCACCAACGACGTCTATTACGCCAAGGCGGCCCAGGCGAAGTCGCACGACGCCCTTTTGTGTATCTCCGACGGCGCCTTCACCGGCCAGGAAGACCGGCGCCGCATCACCGGCGAGCACTGGTTCAAGACCGCCGAGGCCATGCGGACCCTGTTCTCGGACCTGCCCGAGGCCTGCGACAACACCATCGACATCGCCCGCCGCTGCGCCTTCCTGGTCCAGACCCGCGCGCCGATCCTGCCGCGCTTCGACACCGGGGCCGGGCGCTCCGAGGCCGACGAACTGGCGCACCAGGCGCGCGAGGGGCTGAAGCTAAGGCTTGAGAAGAACAAGGCCTATGCGCCCGAGGAAGACTACTGGAACCGCCTCGAATGGGAGGTGGGGATCATCCAGCAGATGGGGTTCCCCGGCTACTTCCTGATCGTTTCGGACTTCATCAAGTGGGCCAAGCTGCACGGCATCCCGGTGGGGCCGGGGCGGGGCTCCGGCGCCGGCTCGCTGGTGGCCTGGTCGCTGACCATCACCGATCTGGACCCGCTGCGGTTCGGCCTGCTGTTCGAGCGGTTCCTGAACCCCGAACGGGTTTCCATGCCCGACTTCGACATCGACTTCTGCCAGGAGCGGCGGGAAGAGGTGATCGACTATGTGCAGGACCACTACGGCAAGGACCGGGTGGCCCAGATCATCACCTTCGGCACCCTGCAGGCGCGGGCCGTGCTGCGCGACGTCGGCCGGGTGCTGCAGATGCCGCTGGGGCAGGTGGACCGGCTCTGTAAGATGGTGCCGAACAACCCGGCCAACCCGGTGACCCTGGCCCAGGCCATTGATCTGGAGCCGCGCCTGAAGGAGGCGCGCGACGCCGAACCAGCCGTCAAGACCCTGCTGGAGACTGCGCTGGAACTGGAGGGGCTGTACCGCAACGCCTCGACCCACGCGGCGGGCATCGTCATCGGCGATCGGCCGCTGACCGAGCTGGTGCCGCTCTATCAGGACCCGCGCTCGACCATCCCGGCCAGCCAGTTCAACATGAAGTGGGTCGAGCCGGCCGGTCTGGTGAAGTTCGACTTCCTGGGCCTGAAGACCCTGACGGTGCTGGACCGGGCGCGGGAGTATCTGGAGCGGCGCGGCGCAGCGCCGGAATGGAACCTGCTGCCGCTGGACGATCCCAAGACCTATGAGCTGATGGCCTCGGGCCAGACGGTCGGGGTGTTCCAGCTGGAATCCCAGGGCATGCGCGACACCCTGCGCAAGATGCGCTGCGGATCCATCGAGGAAATCACTGCTCTGATCTCCCTTTACCGGCCGGGGCCGATGGAGATGATCGACACCTATATCGACCGGAAATTCGGCCGGGCCGAGGTGGACTATCTGCACCCCAGCCTGAAGGAGGTTCTGACCGAGACCTACGGCGTCATCATCTACCAGGAACAGGTGATGAAGATCGCCCAGATCCTGGCGGGCTACAGCCTGGGTGAAGCCGACCTTCTGCGCCGCGCCATGGGCAAGAAGAAGAAGGAGGAGATGGATTTCCAGCGCCTCCGCTTCGTCAAGGGCGCGTCCGAGAAGTCCGTGCCGGAGGCCCAGTCGGGCTCCATCTTCGACTTGGTGGCCAAGTTCGCGGGCTACGGCTTCAACAAGTCGCACGCGGCGGCCTATGCCTTGATCTCGTTCCAGACGGGCTGGCTTAAGGCCAATCATCCGGTCGAGTTTTTCGCCGCCTCGATGAGCCTCGACCTGTCGAATACCGATAAGCTGGCGGTCTTCTACCAGGACTGCCGCCGGTTCGAGATCCCGGTTCTGGCGCCAGACATCAACCGGTCCTCCGCCGACTTCGACGTGGCGTGGAAGGACGGGCAGGGCAGCGTGCTTTACGCCCTGGGCGCCATCCGCAACGTGGGTCTGGAGGCGATGAAGCACGTCGTCGAGGTGCGCGATGCAGGCGGGCCGTTCGCCGACATCTTCGACTTCCTGGAGCGGGTCGATCCCAAGGCGGTCAACAAGCGGGCGCTGGAAGGTCTGGCCAAGGCCGGGGCATTCGACAGCCTGAACCCCAATCGCCGCCAGTTGTTCGAACAGGCTGACACCCTGATCGCCTATTGCCAGAGCGTCGCCGCCGAGCGCGCCTCGTCGCAGGTCAGCCTGTTCGGCGCGGATCAGGCGGGGGCCGCGCGGCCACGCCTGAAGAGCGTCGAGCCCTGGGCCGGGCCTGACAAGCTGGATCAGGAGTTGGCGGCGGTCGGCTTCTACCTGTCGGGCCACCCCCTGGAGGATCTGACCCCGGCGCTGAAACGCAAGCGCGTGACCTTCGTGGCCGAGGCGCAGGGCCTGGCCGAGGCGGGGCACGAGGCCTTCCTGATGGCCGGCGTCGTGCGTCGGCGTCAGGAGCGGGCCAGCGCCAAGAGCGGCGAGAAGTTCGCCTTCGTCACCTTCTCGGACCCGACGGGGGAATTCGAATGCCTGTTCCCGCCGGAACAGCTGCGGCGCTGCCGGGACATCCTCGAGGTCGGCGCTTCGGTCCTGGTCAAGGTGCGGGCCAAGTCGGCGGACGGCGAGGTGCGCTTCTTCGGCGACGACGCCAGCCGGATGGAGACCCTGCTGGATGACACCCAGATCGGCTTGCGGGTGGTGCTGTCGGCGCAGTCGGCCGACGCCGAGGCGCTGAAGGCGCGACTGGATCGGGCCCGGGCCCAGGGCAAGGGCGGCGAGGTCTGGCTTCAGGCCACGCTGGGCGGGCGCACCGAGATCGAGATCAAGCTGCCGGGCCGCTACCGACTGGATGCGGCCCTGCGTGGGGCGTTGAAATCGGCGCCGGGCGTGGTGATGCTGGAGGACGCTTGATGAGCGAGGGGCTGGTCATGAAGAATGCGCGCGGGACTTTTGAGGTCGTCATCACCCCGGTCCAGCCGGCGGAGGGCGCCGCCTCGGACGCGCCGGGACGCATGCTTCTGGCCAAGACCTTTCACGGCGACCTGACGGGAACCGCCGCTGGCGAGATGCTGGCGACCATGAGCCCCGAGCGGTCGGGCGCCTATGTCGCCATCGACCGGGTGCACGGCGCAATCGACGGGCGCGAGGGAGCCTTCACTCTGGTGCATCGCGGTCTGATGGATCGAGGCGCGCAGGAACTGCTGATCACCATCGTGCCGGGATCGGGGGCAGGGGAACTGACGGGGATCGCCGGGGTCTTTCACCTGACGATCGTGGACGGCGTCCACAACTACGATCTGGAATACAGTCTGCCGACATCCTGAGGGAGGAGAGCGAACATGGCCGTGCACAAGGGATCCTGCCACTGCGGCGCGGTGGCCTACGAGGTCGAGGTCGGGCTGGAGGGCCTGATCGAGTGCAACTGTTCGCACTGTTACCGAAAGGGCTTTGTCCTGGCCTTCGCGCCGCGAGCTGCATTCCGGCTGACAGCGGGGGAGGAGGCGACGACCTCCTACTTCTTCAACCACCACAAGATCGACCATCGCTTCTGCAGGACCTGCGGAGTTCAGCCCTTCGGTTACGGCGTGGCGCCCGACGGGTCCGAGGTGGCGGCGATCAATGTGCGGACCCTGACGGATGTGGAGCCGTGGGGCTGGACCGCCAAGCGCGTGGATGGGCGCAGCTTCTGACTGATTGGCTTGCCTTTTCCGATCAATCCGCCTAGAGAGCGCGCGCACTTCGCACGTGGGCGTGGCGCGGTCCGGGGAGACATCCCGGTCTGCACCGTTCCGAGGGACCGCCCGGTCCTTTTACTCGCTCACGCTAGGTTTGATCGGAAAAAGGATACAACGATCATGGCTCTGCCTGAATTCTCGATGCGTACGCTGCTGGAAGCCGGCGCTCACTTCGGTCACCAGACGCACCGCTGGAACCCGAAGATGGACCGCTACATCTTCGGCTCGCGCTCGAACATCCACATCATCGACCTGTCGCAGACGATGCCGCTGCTGCACCAGGCCCTGGTCGCCGTTCGCGACGTCGCCGCCAAGGGCGGTCGCGTCCTGTTCGTCGGCACCAAGCGCCAGGCCGCCGGCCCGGTCGCCGAAGCCGCCACGCGCTGCGCCCAGTACTACATGAACAACCGCTGGCTCGGCGGCACGCTGACCAACTGGCGCACCGTCTCGGGTTCGATCGCTCGCCTGCGCGAGCTGGAAACCGTCCTGGCCGCCGGCGGCGAAGGCCGCGTCAAGAAAGAGCTGCTGAACCTGCAGCGCGAGAAGGACAAGCTGGAACTGTCGCTGGGCGGCATCAAGGACATGGGTTCGATCCCGGACATCATGTTCGTGATCGACACCAACAAGGAAGCGATCGCGATCCAGGAAGCCCGCAAGCTGAACATCCCGATCATCGCCATCCTGGACACCAACTCGGACCCGGACGGCATCACCTATCCGGTCCCGGGCAACGACGACGCCGCCCGCGCCATCCAGACCTACTGCGACCTGATCGCCGACGCCGTCCTGGACGGCCTGGCCGCCGGCGCTTCGGCCTCGGGCATCGATCTGGGCGCTGCGGAAGCTCCGGTCGAGCCGATGCTGCGTGAAGCTGCTGCTCCGGCCGCTGCTGAAGCCGCTCCGGCCGGCACGGAAGGTGCTGCAGAAGAACTGCTCGCGACGACTGAAGAAAAGGTCGAGGGCTAAACGTCCTCGAGGTCCGATCGGTGATGGGACCTACGCCAAACTGACATGCGGCCGGGCTATTCAAGCCCGGCCGCTCATTTGAATTTCCAGGAGAAGAACATGGCCGAGATCACTGCCGCCCTCGTGAAGGAGCTTCGCGAGCGTTCGGGCGTCGGCATGATGGACTGCAAGAAGGCGCTGGTTGAGAACAACGGCGACATCGACGCGGCCATCGACTGGCTGCGCGCCAAAGGCCTGTCCAAGGCCGCCAAGAAGGCCGACCGCGTCGCCGCTGAAGGCCTGGTCGCCGTCGCCGTCCGCGCCGAAGGCAAGGGCGAAGTCGCCGCCGCCATCGAGTTCAACGCGGAAACCGACTTCGTCGCCCGCAACGACCTGTTCCAGAACGCCGCCAAGTCGTTCGCCCAACTGGGCCTGCACCACGACGGCGTCGACGCCATCCACGGCGCGACCCTGGAAAACGGCCGCACGGTTCAGGACGAAGTGACCCAGCTGATCGCCACCATCGGCGAGAACATGCAACTGCGCCGCGCCGCTCGTCTGGCCGTCGATGAAGGCGTGGTTTCGACCTACGTCCACAACGCCGTCTCGCCGGGCGTCGGCCGCATCGGCGTGCTGGTGGCCCTGGAAGGCGAAGGCGACCAGGAAGCCCTGCGCGAACTGGGCCGCAAGATCGCCATGCATGTCGCCGCCACGGCGCCGCTGTCGCTGAACACCGACGATCTGGACCCGGCCGCCATCGAGAAGGAACGTGCCGTTCTGATCGAAAAGGCCAAGGAAGAAGGTCGCCCCGACAACATGATCGAGAAGATCGTCGAGGGTCAGATCAACAAGTTCCAGAAGGACGTGGTGCTGTCGAAGCAGCCGTTCGTCATGGACCCCGACGTGACCATCGAACAACTGGTCGCCAACTCGGGCAAGGAACTGGGCTCTTCGAACCTGCGTCTGGCCGGCTTCGTCCGTCTGGCCCTGGGTGAAGGCGTCGAGAAGGTCGAGACCCCTGACTTCGCGGCCGAAGTGGCCTCGATGACCGGCGGCAACTAACACCGAAGTTTCTTCCTGAAAGGGAAGAATTTTCAAAAGGGCGCGTTCGGCTTTGATGGCCGGCGCGCCCTTCGTCTATGATGAGCCGCCGATTCACCTCGTGCGGATGCGTAACCCCTGTATCCACGGACCCATACCCATGCCTGACGCCCCTTCCGACTTCCGATACAAGCGCGTCCTGCTGAAGGTCTCGGGCGAGGTCCTGATGGGGGATCAGTCCTACGGCATCGACATGAAGACGGTGGATGTCGTGGCGGCGGCCGTGGCGCGGGTGGCGCGCGAAGGCGTGGAGATCTGCCTCGTCATCGGCGGCGGCAACATCTTCCGCGGCCTGTCGAAGGCGGCAGAGGGCATGGATCGCGCCAACGCTGACTACATGGGCATGCTGGCCACCATCATGAACGCCCTGGCCATGCAGGGCGCGCTCGAGAAGATCGGCGTCGATACGCGGGTCCAGAGCGCCATTCCCATGGCCGCTATCGCCGAGCCTTACATTCGTCGTCGCGCCATGCGGCACCTGGAAAAGGGACGGGTGGTGATTTTCGCCGCCGGCGTAGGCGCTCCCTTCTTCACGACCGACTCGGGCGCCGCCTTGCGCGCCGCGGAAATGGGCTGCGACGCCCTGCTGAAGGGCACCAGCGTGGACGGCGTCTATACCGCCGATCCCAAGAAGGATCCGAACGCCACGCGCTATGAGACGCTGACCTATCAGGAGGTCCTGGCCAAGGACCTGCGCGTCATGGACGCCTCGGCCATCGCCCTGATGCGCGACAGCGACATTCCGATCGTCGTCTTCTCGATCCGTGAGGAAGACTCGCTGCGCAAGACCCTGCGCGGCGACGGCACCTTCACCGTCATCACCAACAAGGCCGCGTAAGCGGCTCTCGCTCCGAACGACCAGACCAAGGAACCACCATGGCCAAGCCCGACCTCAAGACCTACCGGGACCGGATGGACAAGTCCGTCGCCTCGCTGAAGGAAGACTACGCCGGGCTGCGGACGGGTCGGGCCAATGCGGGCCTTCTCGACCCTGTCCAGGTCGAGGCCTATGGCTCGACGTCGCCGCTGAACGCTGTGGCCGCCATCAGCGTGCCCGAGCCGCGCATGATCTCGGTCAACGTCTGGGACAAGGGCATGGTGGGACCGGTCGAGAAGGCTGTTCGCGCCGCCGGTCTGGGCCTGAACCCGATCGTGGACGGTCAGACCCTGCGCATTCCGGTTCCGCCGCTGACCGAAGAGCGCCGCAAGGATCTGGTCAAGCTGGCCGGCAAGTACGCAGAACAGCAGAAGATCGCCGTGCGCAACGTGCGCCGCGACGCTAATGACGATCTCAAGAAGGCTGAAAAGGCCGCCGAGATCAGCCAGGACGAACAGAAGAAGATGGAAGCCGAGGTCCAGAAGGACACCGACGCGGCCATCAAGCGCATTGACGAGGCCTTGAAGGCCAAGGAAGTCGAGATCATGCAGGTCTGACGCAGCTTCGCGTCGGGAGGGATCTTAACAATGTCGGCCGAGACCGTCGCCACGGCGCCTGAGAAGGGGCCTCGTCACGTCGCCCTGATCATGGACGGCAACGGTCGCTGGGCCGAGCGTCGCGGTTTGCCGCGCGTCATGGGTCACCGCGAGGGGGTCCAGGCGCTGCGTCGCACCATCAAGGCGGCGCCGGATTTCGGCATCCGCTGCCTGACCGTGTTCGGCTTCTCGACCGAAAACTGGAGCCGGCCGGCGGACGAGGTGTCGGACCTGATGGGTCTGGTGCGGGCCTTTGTCGGCAGCGATCTGAAGCGTCTGGACGAGGCGGGCGTGTGCATTCGCGTCCTGGGTCGTCGCAAGGGTCTGCCCAGCGATATCGCCGCCATCGTCGATCGCGCCGAAGCGCAGACGGCGCACAATACGGCCTTCCTGCTGCAGGTGGCTTTCAACTACGGCGGCCGGGCGGACCTCGTCGATGCGGCGCAGCGGCTGGTCGATCAGGCTCGCGCCGGACAGTTTGACGGTGACGTCACCGAGGAGGACCTCGGTGCCGGGCTGTCGACGGCAGGTGCCCCGCCGGTCGATCTGATCGTGCGGACTTCCGGCGAGCAGCGGCTGTCCAACTTCCTGCTGTGGGAAGCCGCCTATGCCGAACTGGTATTCCAGGACATCCTGTGGCCCGACTACGGGGGCGAGGCGCTGGGCGAGGCGGTGTCGGTATTTGGCAATCGCGAGCGTAGATTTGGCGGGCGCGACGCCTCGCCGGACGTGACCGCTGCGAAGACGGCGGCGGGCTGATGGCGTTGAAGATCGGTGACATCGGGCTGAGAGCGGCCTCGGCCGTGGTGCTTGCGCCGGCGGCGGTGCTGGCCACCTGGGCAGGCGGCGGCTGGTTCTGCGCCCTGGTGGTGGCGGCTTGCGGCCTGCTGGCGTTCGAGTGGGCGCGGATGAGCGCGCCGCGCTTCTGGCGTTCGGTCGGCACGGCCGTGGCCCTGGCTTTGATCATCGCCGTGGTCGCGGCGCACATCGGGCAGATGTCACTGGCGCTGGTGTTGCTGGTCTTCGGCGCTCTGGCGGCGGGATTGTTCGCGAGATCGCGCGGCGCCGAGGCGCTGGACGCGGCCTATGGCGTTCTCTACCTCGGCTGGCCGTGCGTCCTGCTGATCTGGCTGCGCGATCTGAACGACGCGCAGGGCCTCTACTGGACCGTTCTGGTCTTCGCCGTGGCTTGGGCCTCGGACATTCTGGCCTATCTGGTGGGCAGCGCCGTAGGCGGGCCCAAGCTGTGGCCGCGCTTTTCGCCCAACAAGACCTGGTCCGGCTTTATCGGCGGCCTGCTGGCTGGGATGATCGCCGGCGCCGCCATGGCGGGCTGGCTGGAAATGGGCCGATTGAACGTCTTCTGGGGCGGCGTCCTGGGTCTGGCGGCAGCTCTGGCCACCATGGCGGGCGATCTGTGGGAATCGGCGCTGAAGCGTCGCTTCGGGGTCAAGGATGCGGGCAACATCATTCCCGGCCACGGCGGCTTGCTGGATCGAGTCGACGGTCTGATGTTCGCGGTCGTGGTCGTGGCGGCTGGACGCGTCATCGTCCTCATGCTGGGGCAGGGCGCATGATCGCCCGCAAGGTCAGCGTCCTGGGCTCGACCGGCTCGGTCGGAACGTCGACGCTGGACCTGATGGCTCAGGCTGAGGCGGCCGGATCCGGTGCGTTTCAGGTCGAGGTGCTGACCGGCGGCAATAATATCGCGCGTCTGGCCGAACAGGCCCGACGTTGGCGACCCAAGCTGGCCGTGACGGCTGATCCTGCCCGTCTGCCGGAACTGCGCGACGCCCTGGCTGGGACCGAAGTCGAGGCCGCTGCTGGCCCTGAAGCCATCGTCGAGGCCGCAATGCGGCCCGTGGATTGGGTCATGGCGTCCATCGTCGGTTCGGCGGGCCTGCGCTCGGCCTGGGCCGCCGCTGGCACCGGCGCGACCCTGGCTTTGGCGAACAAGGAAAGCCTGGTCTGCTGTGGTCCGGCCCTGATCGAGCGGGTCAAGCGCAGCGGCGGCAAGCTGATCCCTGTCGATTCCGAACATTCCGCCATATTCCAGGTCTTTCCGGCCGAGGCGCCCGAGCAGGTGTCGAAACTGGTGCTGACCGCCTCGGGCGGGCCCTTCCGCACCCTGCCGCGCGAAGCCATGGGCCGGATCACGCCGGAGCAGGCAGTGGCCCATCCGAACTGGAGCATGGGCGCCAAGATTTCGGTCGACAGCGCCACCATGGCCAACAAGGGTCTGGAACTGATCGAGGCGGCCTATCTGTTCGCCATGAGCGGCGACCGGATCGACGTCGTGGTTCACCCGGAATCAATCATCCACAGCCTTGTGGAATATGTGGATGGTTCGACCCTGGCCCAGATGGGCCCGCCGGACATGAAGACGCCGATCGCCTGCGCCCTGGCCTGGCCGGACCGCATGGCTTGGCCCGCGCCCAGGCTGGATCTGGCCGCTTTGGGTCGTTTGACCTTCGAGGCGCCCGATATGGCGCGGTTCCCAGCCCTGCGGTTGGCGCGCGAGGCCCTGGCGGCGGGCGGCGTGGCGCCCATCGTCTTCAATGCGGCCAATGAAGTCGCGGCCCTGGCCTTCCTTGACCGTCGGCTGGGCTTTCTCAATATTGCCGCAGTCGTCGCGGACACCTTGGAGCGTGCGACGAACGCGGGGATGGATTCCGGTTCCGACGACGCCTGCGACGCGGCTTTGGCCGTGGACGCGGCGGCCCGACGGATCGCGAACGACATTATCGCTTCGCTCGCGATTGCTGCCTGAGGGCGACGGAGACAGTGACCGGCATGCTAGGAATTATCGGGCAAGCCCTGATCTATGTCGTGCCGTTCCTGCTGGTGCTGACCCTGGTCGTCACTGTTCACGAACTGGGACATTTTCTGACGGCACGCGCCTTCGGCGTGAAGATGGAGCGCTTCTCCATCGGTTTCGGCCGCGCCATCTTCCAGCGCACCGACAAGCACGGCGTTGAATGGCGTCTGGGCTGGCTGCCGCTGGGCGGTTACGTCAAGTTCGCCGGTGATCTTGACGCGACGGGCGTGCCGGACAAGGCCGGGCTGGATGCGCTGAAGACGGCAGTCGTGGCCGAGCATGGTCATGGCGCCGAGAAGGATTACCTGTATTTCAAGCCCTTGTGGCAGCGCGCCCTGGTCGTTGCTGGCGGCCCATTCGCCAATTTCGTGCTGGCCATCTTCATCTTCACCCTGTTGTTCAGCCTGGTGGGCGTCGAACTCCGTCCCGCGCGGGTCGTGCAGGTGCAGCCGGAATCGCCGGCTGCAGCCGCCGGTTTCCTGCCCGGCGACCTGATCACCCGCGTCAACGGCAAGCTGATCGCCGACGGCGGCGAGGTCACGCGCGTGGTGGCCCTGAGCAGCGGCGATCCGGTGGCCTTCACGGTCGAGCGCGCCGGCGCCGAAGTTCAGCTGACCGCCACGCCTGAGCGTCGGGTCGAGAACGACCCCATCGCCGGTCGGGTTTCCATCGGCCGCGTCGGGCTGGGCCTTGGCTCCAGCCGCGATGAGGTGCGCCATGTCCGCTATGGACCGATCGCCGCCATGGGGCAGGGGGTCAAGGAAACGGGCGCTATCCTGAGCACCACCTTCACCTATATCGGCCGGATCTTCAGCGGCCGTGAATCGGGCGATCAGTTCAGCGGCCCCCTGGGCATCGCCAAGGCTTCTGGCGCCCTGACCAACGCCGCGGTGGCCGCCAATCCTGATCCCGTGGCAATGGCGGGAAATCTCCTGCTGACGCTGACCAGCTTCGCCGCCATACTTTCGGTCGGAATCGGCTTTCTAAATCTGATGCCGGTTCCGGTGTTGGATGGGGGGCATCTGATGTTCTACGCCTATGAGGCGGTGGCGCGCAGGCCCGTGGCGGCCAGGGTTCAGGAGGCGGGATATCGTGTCGGTCTTGCTTTGCTGGCCAGTTTAATGTTGTTCGCGACCTGGAACGACCTGCAGAAACTCAATCTCTTCAAATTCCTCGGCGGGCTCGTCTCGTGAGCCGACGCCAGCCCCCGATGGTTCCCCGAATGATTCAGAACGACAGTCGCCTTATGATCCGAACCCGTGGCCGTATCCTTGGACCCAGCGCCCTGGCCCTGGCTGTCGCCGCGGGCCTGGCCGGACCTGCGCTGGCCCAGACGGCGCCCGTCGCCGGAGCGGCGCCCGGGCAGGACCCGCAAGTCGTAGTGACCGCGCCTGCGGAAGAGCGCGGCGTGGTCAACCGCATTCTCGTACGCGGCAACCAGCGCATCGACCAGACGACCGTCCTGTCCTACCTGCCGATCCAGCCGGGCGACACCATCGACGCGGCGACGATCGACGTCGCGGTGCGCACCCTGTCCCGGACGAACCTGTTCGCCAACGTGCAGTTGGGCCTGCAGCCGAACGGCGACCTGATCGTCGAGATCGCGGAAAACCCGATCATCAATCAGGTGACGTTCGAGGGGAACAAGGCGCTCGCGGTCAAGAAGCTGACCGACGAGGTCACGATCAAGCCGCGCGGCATCTACACGCGCGCCCGCGTCCAGGAAGACGTCGGCAAGATCGTCGAACTGTACCGCCTGTCGGGTCGGATCTCGGCCACGGTGACGCCGAAGCTGGTGCAACTGGATCAGAACCGCGTCGATGTGGTGTTCGAGATCGACGAAGGTCCGGAGACGGGCGTCGCCGCGATCACCTTCCTGGGCAATACCGCCTTCTCGGACAGCGACCTGCGTGAGGTCATGGTCACCAAGCAGTCCAGCTGGTGGCGGCTGTTCAGCTCGAACGACAACTACGATCCGAACCGCCTGGATTACGACCGTGAGCAGCTGCGGAAGTTCTATACGAACCGGGGCTATTACGACTTCCGTATCCTGTCGTCGGTGGCGGAGCTGAAGCCTGACAACAGCGCCTTCGGCATGACGCTGACGCTGGACGAGGGCGATCGCTATACCTTCGGCGAGGTCAAGGTCGTCACCGAGAACGATCGTCTGAACGCCGACTTCCTGCAGCGTCTGCTGCCGATCCGCTCGGGCGACCTGTATGAAAGCGACCGCATCGAGAGCGCCGTCGACACCCTGACCTTCGCGGCGGGTTCGGCCGGTTACGCCTTTGTCGAGATCAACCCGACCTATCGCGCCAACCCGGAAACCGACAAGGTCGACGTCACCTTCAACATCAAGGAAGGCCAGCGCGTCTATATCGACCGCATCAACGTGGTGGGGAACACGCGGACCCTGGATTCAGTCATTCGCCGCGAGCTGATGGTCGGCGAAGGGGACGCCTTCAACCGCTCGCTGGTCGAGCGCTCGCGCAACAATCTGCGCGCCCTGGGCTTCTTCAAGGACGTCAAGATCGAGGAGACGCGCGGCAGCGCGCCGGACCGTTCGGTCGTTAACGTCACCGTCGAGGAGCAACCCACCGGCGAACTGTCCGTCGGCGCCGGCTTCAGCTCGGTCGATTCCTTCGTCCTGAACCTGGGCATTACCGAGCGCAACTTCCGTGGTCGTGGTCAGAACTTCGTGGCGCGCGCGGAATGGGGTTCGCTGCGTCAGCAGATCGACTTCCGCTTCACCGAGCCGAAGTTCCTGGGGCGCGACGTGGGGGCGGGCTTCGATCTGTTCCACACGCGATACGATCTGAGCGAGTACTCCTCGTACGACTATCGCTCGACCGGCGGCGGTTTGCGTCTCAGCTATCCGTTGAACGGCTATTCGCGCTTCAGCGTGCGCTACTTCCTGAAGTCCGATGAAGTCATCATTCCGTTCGGCTACTGCAACGGCACCGGGTCGTCGGCGCTCTGCGATCAGGCGGGGTCGTTCCTCAACTCGTCGGCGGGCTACACGCTGATGGTCAACCGGACCAATGATCCGGTTCGCCCGACGCGCGGCTGGTCGGCGTCCCTGCGTCAGGACTTCGCCGGTATCGGCGGCGACGTGAACTACCTGAAGACCGAGGCCGACGCGTCCTGGTACTATGGCATCACGCCGAAATGGGTGGTCAGCCTGCAAGGCTCGACCGGTTACGTTAGCGGCTGGAACGGCGATCCCATCCGGATCAACGATCGCTTCTTCAAGGGCGGCAACACCTTCCGCGGCTTTGAAACCGCCGGCATGGGCGCACGCGACCTGACGACGACCGACGCCTTGGGCGGCAACTTCTACGCCATCGGAACGGTTGAACTGACGGTGCCGAACTATCTGCCCGAAGAATACGGCATCAAGACCTCGCTGTTCGCGGATGTCGGCACTCTGGGCATGCTGGACGACCGTTATCAGGTCGATTCTGTCACAGGCGCCCCCAATCCGAACATCGTGGACGATCTCGCCCTGAGGGCCGCTGCGGGCCTCAGCATCCACTGGCGGTCGCCGATGGGGCCGATCCGCTTCGACCTGTCCAAGGTTCTGTCCAAGGAAGACTACGACAAGACCGAGACCTTCCGCTTCTCCACCTCGACCCAGTTCTAACTGCAGCCTTCCAGACTGCTCAAAGGTTCAAGATGAAACTGTTCGCTATCAGCGCTTTCGCCGTCGCTTCGCTGGCCGCCTCGTCGGCCCTGGCCCAGTCGCAAGGTCCGGCCAACCCCGGCCCGGTGATCCCGGGCGTCTGCGTCTATTTCAACCAGCAGGCCCTGGCCCAGTCGACCGTCGGCCAAGCCGTTCAGGCCCGCATGGAGCAACTGGCGCAGGAAGTGCAGGGTGAGATCGCCCCTTACGCCACGCAGTTGCAAACCGAGTATCAGGCCCTGCAGCAGGGCGCGACCACCATCCCGGCCGACCAACTGAACCAGCGTCGTCAGGCCCTGCAGCAGCGTGCTCAGGAAGCCCAGCAACTGGAGCAGACCCGCGACAACGAACTGCGCTACACCCTGGCCGAACAGCGCAAGAAGATCTCGGAAGCCATCGAGCCGATCCTGGTCGCCGTCTATCAAGAAAAGGGTTGCGGCATCCTGGTTGACCGCGAAAGCGTCTTCATCATGAACCCGGCCATGGACGTGACGCCGCTGGTCATCCAGCGCCTGAACACGGCTCTGCCGACGGTCAGCTTCAACCGTATGCCGGTTCCGGCGCAGCCGCAGTCGTAAGACGGGCCATGCCCGATCCGAGGTTCTTTCAGACCCTGTCGCCCCTGACGGTCGCTGTCCTCGCCGAGCACATCGGCGGGGAGGTGGTCCGGGGCGGCGAAGTCGTCATCTCGGCCGTTGCGCCCCTGTCCACAGCGGACCGGGGCGCGATTGCGTTTCTGGGCGACCGAAAGTTCTCCGCCGCCCTGGCCGAGACCCAGGCCGGCTGCGTGATCGTGCCGGCATCGGCGGTCGAGCTGGCGCCCGCCGGCGCTGCCGTCATCGTCTCGGACGAGGCGCAGGCGAGCTGGGCGCGGGCTTCGGCCGTGCTGCACCGATCGATCCGCCTGGACCGGGCCATCACCGCCGCCGAGGCCGCCGAGGACGACTCCGTGGTGATCGAGCCGGGCGTGGTGCTGGGCGAGGGGGTCCGCATCGGGCGCGGCACGCGTATCGGCGCCAACACCGTCGTCGGGCCGGGCGTCCAGATCGGCCGCGACTGCTTGATCAGCCCGGGCGTGACCATTGGTTTCGCTCTGCTGGGCGACCGGGTGAAGCTGTTGGCCGGCGCGCGGATCGGCGAATCGGGATTCGGCGCCGCAGGGTCGAAGTCCGGCCCGGTGGACATTCCGCAGTTGGGCCGGGTCATCCTGCAGGACGGGGTGACGGTCGGGGCCAACTCCTGCATCGACCGGGGCGCCTATGACGACACCGTCATCGGCGAGAACACCAAGATCGATAATCTGGTCATGATCGGCCACAACTGCGTCATCGGGCGCAATAATCTGATGGCCGCCCACACCGGCATCTCCGGCTCGGTCACGACCGGCGACAACTGCATCTTCGGCGGCCGGGCGGGCGTGGGCGACCACATCGCCATCGGCGAAGGCGCGCGCGTCGCGGCCGGCGGCGGCGTCCTGGCCGATATTCCGCCGGGAGAGATCTGGTCCGGCTATCCCGCCAAGCCGCTGCGCCAGTTCTTGCGCGAGACGGTGTGGCTGTCCAAACAGGCGTCCCAGAAGAAGGGCGCGAAGGAATCGAAAGAATGAGCGAAGACAACAAGATCGATTACGCCGAGGTGATGCGTCGCCTGCCGCACCGCTATCCCTTCCTGCTGGTCGACAAGGCCGAGGACTTCGTGGCGGCGACCTCGATCGTCGGCATCAAGAACGTCACCCACAACGAACCCTTCTTTCCGGGCCACTTCCCGATCGACCCGGTCATGCCGGGCGTCCTGATCGTCGAGGCCATGGCCCAGACCGGCGCCCTGCTGATGTCCAAGTCGCTGGATGTGGCCGTGGCCGACAAGGTCATCATGTTCATGTCGATCGACGGCGTGCGCTTCCGCAAGCCCGCCCGTCCGGGCGACCAGCTGCGCATGGAGGTCAAGGTGATCCGCGCGCGCGGCGACGCCTACAAGTTCCGCGGCGAGACCTTCATCGACGGCAAGCTGGCCGCCGAGGCCGAGTTCATGGCCATGGTCGTCACCGTGGCGGAGCCTGCCCAGTGACCATCCACCCGACCGCCGTCATCGACGCCACGGCCCAGATCGCCGACGGCGTCGTGATCGGCCCCTGGTGCGTCGTCGGCCCGGGTGTGAGCCTGGCCGAGGGCGTCAAGCTGGTCAGCCATGTGGTGGTCCAGCAGGACACCAGCGTCGGCGCGCGGACGGTCATCCATCCCTTCGCCGTCATCGGTGGCGATCCTCAGCACAACGGCTACAAGGGCGAGCCAGTGCGGCTGGAGATCGGCTCCGACAACGTCATCCGGGAGCACGCCACCTTCAACCGCGGCACGCCGCAGGGGACGGGCGTGACGCGCGTCGGCTCGAACGGCCTGTTCATGACGGGCGCCCACGTCGGTCATGACTGCGTGGTCGGCGACAATGTCGTCATGGCCAACAACGCCACCCTGGGCGGTCACGCCCAGGTCGGCGACAAGGTCTTCCTGGGCGGCCTGTGCGCCGTGCACCAGAACGGCCGGGTGGGGCAGGGCGCCATCGTGGGCGGTCTGGCCGCCGTGACGCGCGACGTTATCCCCTATGGCTCGGCCTGGGGCAACCACGCCAGCCTGCACGGCCTCAACCTGATCGGGCTGAAGCGCAAGGGTTACGGCAAGGACGCGGTGCGTCGCCTGCTGGCCGCCTATCGCGACCTGTTCGAGGGCGAGGGCGTCTTCGCCGAGCGTCTGGACCGGGTCGAAACGACCTATGCCGACCTGCCCGAGATCATGGAGATCGTCGCCTTCATCCGCGACGGCGCCAAGCGGCCGCTCTGCCTGCCGGACGCGGAATGACAAGCCCGGAATCTGGGGCGCCCAAGCTGGCCCTGATCGCGGGTTCCGGTGATCTGCCTATCCGTATTGCGACGCGGTGCGAAGCCGAGGGGCGGGCGGTCTTCATCATCCGTCTGGCGGGCTTCGCCGACGAGCATCTGGTGCGCTGGCCGGGGGTAGAGTTCGGCATGGCCGAGATCGGCCGTATCCTTAAGGCGATGAAGGCCGAGGGTTGTGAGGCCGTCTGTTTCGCGGGCTATGTGAACCGGCCTGATTTCAAGACGCTGAAGCCGGATTTCAAAGGGGCGACCCTGCTGCCTGGCATCGTGGCGGCGGCCACCAAGGGCGACGACGCCCTGTTGCGCAAGATCCTCTCGGTGTTCGAGGCCGAGGGATATGCGGTCGAGGGCGCCGACGATATTTTGGGTGGCGAAGCCTTGGCGGCGGGCGCCTTGGGCGCGGTCACGCCGACAGGGGAGCAACTGCAGGACCTGAAGAAGGCGCTGCACGTTGCCGAAAAATCAGGTGAACTGGATATCGGCCAAGGTGCAGTCGTCTGCGACGGTCTGGTTTTGGCGGTCGAGGCGCAGGAGGGTACGGACGAGATGTTGCGCCGCGTCGCGGGTCTGCCCGCCGACCTGCGCGGCGCGCCCGGCGTGCTGAAGGGGGCGCTGGGCAAGGCGCCCAAGCCGATCCAGGACCTGCGGGTGGACATGCCGGTCATCGGGCCGCGCACGGTCGAACTGGCCGCCGCCGCCGGTCTGGCGGGCATTGGCGGTTTCGCTGGACGCCTGATCATCATCGACCATGAAGCCTTGGTCGAGACCGCCGATCGGCTGGGCCTGTTCGTCTGGGGCGTGGAAAGATGAGCCGTCCGCTGAAGATCATGCTGGTGGCGGCCGAGGCCTCGGGCGACGCCCTGGGCGCCGGTCTGGGGCGAGCGCTGAAGACGCGCCTGGGATCGGATGTCAGCTTTGTCGGCGTCGGCGGTCCCAAGATGGCGGCCGAGGGCGTGGCCAGCCCGTTCGACATCGCCGAACTGTCCATCCTGGGCTGGATCGAGGGACTGAAGGCCTATGGTCTGGTCAAGCGCCGGGTGGCCGACACGGTCGCCCTGGCCAAGGCCGAGCAGCCGGACGCCGTCGTCCTGATCGACAGTTGGGGCTTCACCATCCGCGTGGCCAAGGCTCTGCGCGAGGTGCTGCCCGGCGTGCCGCTGATCAAGTATGTCGGACCACAGGTCTGGGCCTCGCGTCCGGGTCGGGCCAAGACCCTGGCCGCCAGCGTCGATCATCTGCTGTCGCTCTACAGCTTTGACGCGCCCTGGTTCGAGCGCGAGGGTCTGCCGACGACGGTCGTGGGGTCACAGGCCCTGCATGTCGACATGGCTGGCGCCGACGGCGCCCGTTTCCGTGCCGCCCGTGGAATCGCCGCCGATGCGCCCCTGCTGCTGGTCCTGCCGGGCAGCCGCCCCAGCGAGATCACCCGCATGACGCCCGTCTTCGAGGCGACGGTGAAGCGCCTGAAGGCGGCGAACCCGTCGCTGGAGATCGCCGTGGTCGCCGCCGGCACGGTCGCCGCCGATGTGGCGGGCCGTGTCGCCGCCTGGCCCTTCCGCGCCCATCTGGCGCCCGAAGCCGACAAGTACGATGCGATGAAAGCGGCCAATGTCGCCCTGGCCACCAGCGGCACGGTCTCCACCGAACTGGCCCTGGCCGGTGCGCCCATGGTCATCGCCTACAAGATCGACGGGCTTTCCTATCTGCTGATGAAGAAGCTGGTGACGGCCAAACACATCACCCTGTTCAACATCGCCGCCGACGAGCGCATCGCGCCCGAGTTCATCCAGAACGACGCCACTCCCGAGAAGTTGACCGAGGCGGTCGGGCGGCTGTTAGCCGACCCGCAGGCGGCGGCTGATCAGGCTGCGCGTCAGACGGCCGCACTGGACCTGATGGGGCGGGGCGGGCCCGACCCGTCGGAACTGGCGGCTGACGCCGTCCTGCGGGTGATTGCGGCTCGAAAGGGCTGAAGGTGCAGACTGTAACGTCGGTGTGTGGTGCCTCAAAGCGCGTCCGCGTTCGACCCGTTGTGGACATTCCCGACGTCCGCGGTTGAGCTCCGCTATCCCCTGATCTAGCCTCCGGCAAAGCGGAGGCGCGCATGAAGGTTCGATCGTTGATTGCGGCGCTAGGATGTGCCCTGGCCGTCAGCGGCTGCGCATCTAGCGGGCAACTCGTCGGCACTGCGGCCGATGGCACGCCGGTCTATGGCAGGAGCTTCACCCCAACCGAACGTGATGGCGCCGTCACTCTGAACTGTGCCGTCGGTGATGATCGAAGGCTAGCGGACTGTCGCATCGTCAGCGAGCGTCCAGAAGGCAAAGGCTTCGGTGCGATCGCGTTGGCCTCTGCTTCCAAGCCAGAAGCCCGCCTGAGAGGAAATTCCCGCGCGGGATCGCGCGTTGAATTCACATTGCGCTTTCGCGAGGATTGAGCGCACGAACCATCCCTCCTAGCGTCCTTCCACGGCCGCTAGGGCGAAAGACCGCTTTCCACCCTGAGCGGACTCCCAAGACGGCCGCTTAGCGCGTCATCCAGGGCTTGTTCGTGCCGGACTTTACCGTGACCGACTTGTCGCGCTGCAGGCCGCCCTTCTGGGGCGGGCCGGAGCGCGCTTTCAGGGCGGCCTGTTTCAGGCGCAGCGCCTTCTGGGCGGGGGTCTCGGCGGCGGGGGCGTCGTCTTTGTGGTCGCTCATGTCGATTCCCTAGCATGGCGGAGCCGTTTCGGCGGCGTGGGGTGAACAAAAAACGCCGGAGCTTTCGCCCCGGCGTTTTTCATTCTTGTTTGGCCGTGGTCAGAAGGTGCAGCCTTCTCGACCCGACACGGCCTTAGCCGCGCTGTTCGATCGACACGTAGTCGCGTTGCGTCGGGCCGGTGTAGAGCTGACGCGGGCGACCGATCTTCTGGGTCGGATCCGACATCATTTCTTGCCACTGCGAGATCCAGCCCACGGTGCGCGCCAGGGCGAACAGGACGGTGAACATGGTGGTCGGGAAGCCCATCGCCGACAGGGTGATGCCCGAATAGAAATCGACGTTCGGGAACAGCTTGCGCGAGGTGAAGTATTCGTCCGACAGGGCGACGCGTTCCAGTTCCTTGGCGACCTGGAACAGCGGATCGTTTTCACGGCCGGTAGCCGCCAGCACTTCATAGGCCGACTGCTGCATGACCTTGGCGCGCGGATCGTAGTTCTTGTACACGCGGTGGCCGAAGCCCATCAGCTTGTACTTGCGGTCCTTAACGCCCTGGATGAACTCAGGAATGCGGTCCGGCGTACCGATTTCCTTGAGCATGTTCAGCGCTTCTTCGTTAGCGCCGCCGTGCGACGGGCCCCACAGGCAGGCGATGCCGGCGGCGATACAGGCGAACGGGTTGGCGCCCGACGAACCGGCCAGACGGACGGTCGAGGTCGAGGCGTTTTGCTCGTGGTCGGCGTGCAGGGTGAAGATGCGGTCCATGGCGCGGACCAGGGCCGGATCGACCACATAATCCTCGGCCGGAACGGCGAAGCACATGCGCAGGAAGTTCTCGGCGTACGACAGGTCGTTGCGCGGCGAGATGAAGGGCTGGCCGATGTGGTACTTGTAGGCGCGGGCGGCGATGGTCGGCATCTTGGCGATCAGGCGGATCGCCGAGATGTCGCGCTGCACCGGATCATGGATGTCCAGGCTGTCGTGATAGAAGGCCGACAGAGCGCCGACAGTGCCGACCATGATCGACATGGGGTGGGCGTCGCGACGGAAGCCTTCGAAGAAGCGGTCGAACTGGGCGTGCAGCATGGTGTGCCGCGTGACGCTCTGCTCGAACTTCTCGTACTGGGCGGCGGTCGGCAGTTCGCCGTGCAGCAGCAGGTGGCAAACTTCAATGAAGTTCGACTTTTCGGCCAGCTGGTCGATGGGATAGCCGCGGTGCAGCAGCACGCCGGCGTCGCCGTCGATGTAGGTCAGAGCCGATTCGCACGAGGCCGTGGAGGTGAAGCCCGGGTCGAAGGTGAAGGCGCCGGTTGCGCCGTACAGCTTGCGGATGTCGATGACGTCCGGTCCGGTCGAGCCCGCGAGGACGGGAAGTTCGACGTTCTTGTCGCCGTAGGTGAAGGTCGCCGTGCCGGCGGGTTTCGCTTGTTCAGTCATCTAGGCCCCTTTTGTTTTCCTTCGACCGGGCGCGGGGAGGCGTCGGCCTGCGTGGTTATGGGTGTTCACTTAGTCTGTTGCAGCGCATCATCCAAGCGCCCCAGACCTTCGTCGCGTCCCAGGGCTGCAAGAATCCGCGCGATGTCGGGCGACACCGAGCCGCCAGTCAAAGCGCCGCGCATGGAAGGCCCTATTTTTCCGAAACCTACGCCTTCTTCCTCAGCGAAGGCCTTAAGTTCGGCTTCGAGGGCGAAAACGTCCCAGCTCTGGAAAAGACGGAGCCGTTCACGGAGTCGTGAAATTCGCTCGCCGCCTTCGCCGCTTAGCAAACCACGGGTTTTCTCATCGAGAGCGAGCGGACGCTGCTTCAGGACGAACTCGGTCTGGGCGACCAGTTCCACGACGGTCTTGGCGCGGTCCTTGACGAAGGGCATGGCGCGCAGCAGGCGGGCCTCGTCGTCGGGCTGCAGGGCGCGGCCCTGGGCCAGGTGGGCGTCCAGGGTCAGCTTGGCCAGACGATCGTCCTCGGCTAGGCGGATCCAATGGGCGTTGACGTGGGCCAGCTTGTCGAAGTCGAGGCGAGCGGGGGCCTTGCCGATGCCCGGCAGGTCGAACCATTCGATCGCCTGTTCGTCGCTGAACAGTTCGTGGTCGCCGTGGGCCCAGCCCAGACGCGCCAGATAGTTGCGCATGGCCTCGGGCAGATAGCCCATCTCGGCGTATTCATGAACCGCCTGGGCGCCGTGGCGCTTGGACAGCTTGGCGCCGTCGGGACCGTGGATCAGCGGGATGTGGGCGAAGGTCGGACGGGTCCAGCCCAGAGCGTCATAGATCAGGCTCTGGCGGGCGGCGTTGTTCAGGTGGTCGTCGCCGCGAATGACGTGGGTCACGCCCATGTCGTGGTCGTCCACCACCACGGCCAGGTTGTAGGTCGGGGCGCCGTCCGAGCGCACGATGACCAGATCGTCCAGCGACGAGGATTCCCAGCGCACGCTGCCTTGCACCGCGTCATCAACCACGACGGCCTGATCCAGCGGGCGGCGGAAGCGGATGGTGGAGGGCTTGGCCAGATCGTCGACGGTCGGTTCACGGTCGCGCCAGGGCGAGACGAAGTCGCGGCCCTCGGCCTTGGCGGCGTCGCGCAGGGCGTTGGTTTCGTCGGCGGTCAGGAAGTCGCGATAGGCATGGCCCGAGGCCAGCAACTGCTCGGCGACCTCGCGGTGGCGGTCGGCGCGGGCGAACTGGAAGACCGGCTCTTCGTCGCCGAACAGCTCCAGCCAGGACAGGCCGTCGAAGATGGCCTTGACGGCGTCGTCGGTCGAACGCTCGCGGTCCGTGTCTTCGACGCGGATCAGGAATTTCCCGCCCCGGCTCTTGGCGTACAGCCAGTTGAATAACGCGGTTCTCGCCCCGCCGATATGCAGGTAGCCTGTGGGCGAGGGGGCGAAGCGGGTGACGACAGTCGAGGAAGGGGAGGTCATTCAGGAAGGGTCCGTTGCGGAGGCCCTTATACGCCCGCGCGCGCCAAAGCGAAGCCTTGCCTTAAGGGTTCTTGACGGGGCGCGCGCCGAGGTCGCGGCGCAGACAGATCGGTGGCGATTGTGGGCGCCGGTCTTCTTTGGCGGCGGGTGTGCGATCTATTTCGCGTTGAAGATTGAGCCGGCGGGATGGCCGCTGATGCTGGCGGCGGTGCTGACAGGCGGGGCCTGGCTGGCAGGGCGGCGGGTGGGGCTGGCGCCGCGCTGGACCCTGCTGCTCTTGATGCTGGCTTGCCTGTGCGGCGGGGCGGCGGTCGCCAAACTCAGGACCGAGGCGGTCAGCGGGCCGATCGCGCCGACCTTGGCCGAACCGGCCATGGTCGAGGCCTGGGTCATGGATGTCGACAGCCCCGGCGAGCGCGGCGCGCGAATCGTCGTGGCGCCGGTGCGGATCAAGGGATTGGCGCCCGAGGCGACGCCGGTTCGGTTGCGGGCGACGGTGCGCGGCGCGCCCCCTGCGCCGGGAACGGCCGTGCGGCTCTACGGCATTATGAATCCGCCGCCCGCGCCGGCCAGCCCGGGAGCCTATGACTTTGGTCGCAACGCCTATTTCCAGGGTATGGGTGGGACGCTGTTCGCGCTGGGCCAGACGCGGCCGACCGCTCTGCCAGAGCCGCCATGGCGAGTGCGGATGGCGATGAAGATCAATGCTGCCCGCTATGCCCTGGCGCAGCGGATCGTGGCGCGGCTGGGCGAGCGGACGGGCGGGATCGCCGCCGCCATGACCACGGGACATGAGACCTGGATCGGGCGCGAGGATCTGGACGCCATGCGCGATTCCGGGCTGGCGCATATCCTGTCGATCTCGGGCTTGCACATGGCCATCGTCGGCGGTTTTGTCTTCTTCGCCGTGCGGCTGGGCGTCGCGCTTTGGCCGTGGCTGGCGCTCAGGGTGTCGGGCAAGAAGGTCGCGGCGGTCGCGGGGCTGATCGCGGTCGGGACCTATCTGGTGGTGTCGGGCGCGCCGCCGCCCGCCGAGCGGGCGGCGATCACGGCATCCATCGCCTTTGTCGCCATCCTGCTGGATCGTCAGGCGGTGACCATGCACGCCCTGGCGGTGGCGGCTTTCACGGTTCTGTTGCTGCAACCCGAGGCCATCGTCACGCCAGGGTTCCAGATGTCGTTTGCGGCGACAGCGGCTCTGGTAGCGCTGTCCGAGGTCTGGCCGCGCCGGATCAAGGAGATCTCCGCGCCCTGGCCCATCGTGGCGGCGCAGAGGCTGGGCAGTTGGCTGCTGATCGCCTGCACCGCCAGTCTGGTGGCGGGCATGGCGACCGGGCCGTTCGCCATGCAGCATTTCAACCGCACCGCCGTCTATGGCCTGGTCGCCAACCTGGGCACGGCGCCGGTCGCGGACTTCATCCTGATGCCCGCGCTGGCGCTGGGCGCGGCGCTGGAGCCGCTGGGGCTGGGCGCGCCCTTCCTGTGGCTGGCGGGCAAGGGCGTCGATCTGATGCTGGCCATCGGCCACTGGACGGCGGGGTTGCCGGGGGCGGTGCGGACCATAGCCAGCGCGCCGGCGGCGGCTCTGCCGGTCGCTTTCCTGGGCATCCTGTTCATCTGCCTGTGGCGCGGGCGGTTGCGCTGGCTGGGCCTGCCGCTGGCGGCGGCGGTGCTGATCTGGCCGCGTCCGGCGGCGCCGGATCTGTGGATCGGCGACGGCGGGACCAATGCGGCCTGGCGGCCGGCCGAGGCGGCGGTCGTGGTGCGGCCCGGCGTCCGCCAGTTCGCGGCCGATCTGTGGTCGCGGCGGCGCGGGTTGGCACTGACGCCGAGACCGGAGGAGGGCTGGGCCTGCAGGCGGTCGTTCTGCGCGCCGGAAGCACCTGAGGCCGGGCCGGTCGCCCTGTGGTGGGGCAAGAAGGCGCCGTCGGTCGAGCAGTTGGACGCGATCTGCCGGTCGGCGTCGGTCGTCAGCAGCCGGGCCGATTTGACATGGTTGCCCGCTTCATGCGCGGACCGGCTGGTGCTGGACGGCGTGGACTACGCGCGCGGGGGCTCGGTCGAGCTGTGGCGCGTCGGCGCGGGCTGGAAGGCGGTCTGGGCGACCGACGTGAGGGGGCGCAGGCCCTGGACCCGTCAGGCCGATCCCGACTTCAGTGATAGCGGCGGATAAGGCCGACCAGCTTGCCCTGAACCGCGACCTGATCCGAGCCGTAGATCTTGGTCTCGTAGTTGCGGTTGGCGGGCTCCAGGGCGATGGAGGCGCCCTTCTTGCGCAGGCGTTTCAGCGTCGCCTGTTCACCCTCGACCAGGGCCACAACGATCTCGCCGGACGAGGCGTCGGCGGTCGATTTGATTATCACCATGTCGCCGTTGAGGATGCCCGCCTCGATCATCGAGTCGCCCTCGATCTCGAGCAGATAGTGCTCGCCTGCGCCCAGCATGGTTTCCGGTACCGGATAGCGGGCGGTCTCATGCTCGATGGCGTCGATGGGGGTGCCCGCCGCGATCTTGCCCATCAGGGCCAGTTCGCGCGTGTCGTTGGCAGGCTCAGCGGCGCGAGGGCGACCGCCGCCCTCGATCACGCCGGGCTTGAAGCCCGCGTGGCCGCGCGGCGCGCCCGCGGTCGCCTGTTCCGGCAGCTTGGTCACTTCCAGCGCGCGGGCGCGGTGGGCCAGGCGGCGGATGAAGCCGCGCTCCTCCAGCGCCGTGATCAGGCGGTGGATGCCCGACTTGGACGCCAGATCCAGCGCCTCCTTCATCTCGTCGAAGGAGGGCGAGACGCCCGTTTCCTGAATCCGTTCATGAATGAACATCAGGAGTTCGTGCTGCTTCTTGGTGAGCATGGGCGCAAGGCTTCCAGAACAAGGCGTGAACCGTTGAGGATGTTCTGTAAGTGTTCTTGCTGAATGTCAACTCGGCCGCGTTGAGGGGGCGCTGCCGCTCAAAGCGGTTTCTCTGGATGTCAGCTAAGGGTGGAAAGCTGCAACACCGACTCATGAGGCCCCCTCATCAGCCTCATTGACGTGTCTGAGACGCCTGCGCCTCTGTCTCTCGCGCCGTCGTCGCTCACGAGCTTCGAACCGCTGGATCCAAAAATATCCTCTCCAGCCGAAGAGCAAGCACCAGGGCGCTCCCCAGATCACACTAATGGCGACCGTGGCTGCTGTAGCTCCGAAAAGCAGCATTGGCACTAACCCCACTGAGACTATGAGGACGAGCCAGTTTCCCACACGGTAAAACTCATGATCGAACTCTCGGTCTAGCCAGCGAACGATCGGGTGATGGTGGGGTGTAGTTTTGGGCACCTACAAACGGGACATTGAAAGTAGTCTATCGTCAAGTTCCGCAATGGGTCGATTACGGTCCTGGGCACCGGAGCCCAGAGCGGACATTGGCCTCCAGGCCGAAAAGCGGTCGCCGTCGATGTCAGCTAAAAATGGGAAGCGGATGTTCCACATTTATATCCGAAAGACAGGAGACCCCGTGATGCCCATGATCAATCCGGTTGGGCGTCATGTGCGAACGCACGCGCCTGTCGCGTTATCAGGCTGTTTGATCGCGGCTTGTACGGGAATGACGGGTCACAGCGCGCCCATTTCGTCAGCGCTAGTCGCTCCGACCAACGAGGAAGTCGTCGCATATGTTCAGACGCATTGGTCCAGCTACTCGGAGCGGACCGCACGCTTTCAGCAGCGTCCAAACGACAACGTGTCCCTCATTGGCGTTCGAGACGTCTCCTGTGGATCATATTACGGCATCCCCGAGTGCCGATTTACAGTGACGGTTAGCATCGATGGCGGATCACCTGTCGATCAGCGCCTGTCGAGCCAGTTTGATAGATACCCAGACGGAAAGCTGTTTGAGACAATCGTGCTTATCCATGAGCGCAGGTGGTAAGAGCTGCACCCCGCCAACGTCCGCGACGGGTCGGAAGCTGACATTTCCTGCTGGGCCGATATCCGACGTTAACTCAGCGACAGCAGGGCCTTCGTCGCCGCTTCCACGTCGTCCTGACGCATCAGGCTTTCGCCGACGAGGATGGCCTGGGCGTGGGCGTCGGCGACGCGCTGAACGTCGTCAGGGGTGAAGATGCCGCTTTCGGCCACCAGCAGGGCTTTCACGGGGCTCAGCATCGACAGGCGCTCGGTGGCGTCGAGGTCGACCTCGAAGGTGCGAAGGCTGCGGTTGTTGATGCCCACCAGATCGCCGCCCAGCTTGCAGGCGCGGGCCATTTCGGCCTCGTCGTGGGTCTCGATCAGGGCGTCCATGCCGAAGCGCTCGGCCTCGGCCAGCAGGTCGGCGGCCAGGGCGTCGTCGACCATGGCCAGGATGATGAGGATGCAGTCGGCGCCCAGGGCGCGGCTCTCGGCCACCTGCCAGGGATCGACCAGAAAGTCCTTGCGCAGGCAGGGCAGGGCGACCGCGTCGCGGGCGGCGGCCAGGAAGGCGTCGTCGCCCTGGAAACTGGGGCCGTCGGTCAGGACGGACAGGCAGGTGGCGCCGCCGCGCTCATAGGCCTTGGCCAGCGCGGGCGGGTCGAAGTCGGCGCGGATCAGGCCCTTGGACGGGCTGGCCTTCTTGATCTCGGCGATCAGGGCGGGGCGGCCGGTTTCTTCGGCGACCCGTTCCAGAGCGGCGCGGAAGCCGCGCGGGGCCGAGGCCTGGGCGGCGAGGACCTCGATGGCGTCCTGAGAGGTCGCGAGCTTGCGGGCGGCCACGTCGTCGCGCTTGTAGGCGGCGATCTTCGCCAGAACGTCGGTCATGCGGCCTCGTCAGGTTGGATAGGGGTGTTGGTGACGCGCACCAGGGTTTCCAGCGCGCGGGCGGCGCGACCGTCGTCGATGACGGCGGCGGCCAGTTCGGCGCCTTCACGCAGGTCGGCGGCGCGATCGGCCACGAGCAGGGCGGCGGCGGCGTTCAGCACGACGATGTCGCGATAGGGACCGCGCGCGCCCGCCAGCAGGGCCGTCAGCGCCGCTGCATTGTGCTCGGCGTCGCCGCCGCGCAGGTCGTCCAGCGTCGCCAGCGGCAGTCCGGCGTCGGCGGGGGTGACGGTGAAGCGGCGGACGGCGCCGTCTTTCCACTCGGCCACCTCGGTCGGGCCGGTCGTGGTCAGTTCGTCCAGACCCTGGCCGTGGACGGTCCAGGCGCGCCGGGCGCCGAGGCGGCCCAGCACCTCGGCCAAAGGCTCCAGCAGGGCGGGATCATAGACGCCCATGACCTGACGGTTCGCGTGCGCAGGATTACAAAGCGGGCCCAGAAGATTGAAAACCGTACGGAAACCGATCTCGGCGCGCACCGGCCCGACGTGGCGCATGGCCCCGTGATAGGTGGGGGCGAACAGGAAGGCGATGCCGGCCTGATGCAGGGCGCGGGCTTGCTGCGGTACGGTGGCGTCGAGGTTGACGCCGAGCGCGGCCAGGACGTCGGAGGAGCCGGATTTGGAGCTGATGGCGCGGTTGCCGTGCTTGGCGACCTTGAGCCCGGCGCCCGCCAGGACGAAGGCGGCGGCTGTCGAGACGTTATAGGTGTGCTGGCCGTCGCCGCCGGTGCCGCAAGTGTCGATCACCTCGTCGAAGGCGTGATCCAACGACAGGGCGGCGTCGCGCATGGCGGTGGCGAAGGCGACGATCTCGTCCACCGTCTCGCCGCGGATGCGCAGGGCCGTGACGGCGGCGGCGACCTGCGACGGGGTCGGTTCGCCGCGCAGGCAGGCCGAGAAGAAGGCGTGGGCTTCATCCGATGTCAGGACACGCCCGTCCACCAGCTTGCCCAGCAGAGGCTTGAAACCATCCATCGGTCTAGACCGTGGCCAGCCGCTTGACGCCCGCCAGGTCAAGGAAGTTGGCGATCATGTCGTGGCCATGCTCGGTGGCGATGGATTCCGGGTGGAACTGGACGCCGTGGATCGGCCGGGTGCGATGGGCCAGACCCATGATCTCGCCGTCGGCGGTCCAGGCGGTGACTTCCAGTTCGGCCGGCAGGGTCTCGCGGCGCACAGCCAGGGAGTGATAACGGGTGGCGGTGAAGGGCGAGGGCAGGCCGGCGAAGACGCTGCGGCCCTCATGCTCGATCGGCGAGGTCTTGCCGTGCATCAGGGTCTTGGCGCGGATGACGTCGCCGCCAAAGGCCTGACCGATGGCCTGATGGCCCAGGCAGACGCCAAAGATGGGCATGTCCAGCGGCGCGGTCGTGATCAGGGGCAGGCAGATGCCGGCCTGATCGGGGGCGCAGGGCCCGGGCGAGAGCAGCACGGCCTCGGGCTTCAGGGCCCAGGCTTCGTCCACCGTCAGGTCGTCGTTGCGGACGACGTGCGTCTGGGCGCCCAACTCCGCGAGGTAGTGGACGAGATTGTAGGTAAAGCTGTCGTAGTTATCGACGACGAGGATCATGGCAGGGTTCTTAAGACGGGAGTGACGACGCGCCAAGCGAAGGCGGACTGAAAGCGGACGTTAAGCTGTCCGCGCGATACAGGAGCATCGCCATCGGAAGAAATCCGTCTTGACCCGCTTAGAAGCCATCCGCGACGCCCAGGCCCTGCTCGATGAGCCGGCCATAGAACAACCCAAGCCGCTGCGCCTGCTGGCGGCGGCCGCCTTCGCCGCGACGGCGGCGGTGCTGCTGGCGGGGACCATGGTCGTCGGCCCCGGCGTGTCGTTCGACCAGGGTTCCACGGTTTCCAATCCTTAGACTGAGCCGTTCGCGCCCTGGCCGCGAGTCGTCGCGGTGAATCGCCACGCGTCCTCGGCCGCCTTCATCGGGGCGCGGGCCTTGGCCAGGGTTTCGGCGTATTCGGCCGCCGGGTCGCTGTCGGCGACGACGCCGGCGCCGGCCTGAACGAAGATCTTGTTGTCCGCGAACATGGCGGTGCGAAGGACGATGCAGATGTCCGCCTCGCCATTGGCCGAGATATAGCCCACGCCGCCGCCATAGCCGACGCCGCGCTTCTCGGTTTCCAGCTCGTCGATGATCTCCATGGCCCGGACCTTGGGTGCGCCGGACAGGGTGCCGGCGGGCAGGGCGGCCAAAAGGGTATCCACCGCGTCCAGCTTGGGATCCGCGGCGCCGCGCACGTTGGAGACGATGTGCATGACCTGGCTGTAGCGCTCGACGACAAAGCTCTCCGTCACCTCGACCGAACCGGGCGATGAGACGCGGCCCACATCGTTGCGGCCCAGATCGAGCAGCATCAGGTGTTCGGCGCGTTCCTTGGGATCGGCCAGAAGTTCGGCTTCAAGCGCCTTGTCCAGTTCGGGCGTGGCGCCGCGCGGGCGGGTGCCGGCAAGGGGGCGAATGGTGACGCGACCATCCTTCAACCGGACCAGGATTTCCGGGCTGGAGCCAGCCAGCTGGAAATCGACGTAGTCGAGGAAGAAGAGATAGGGCGACGGGTTGCCGCGACGCAGGGACCGATAGAAGGCGAACGGGTCCTGGTTCCACGGGGCCGAGAAGCGGTGCGCCAGCACGACCTGGAAGATGTCGCCGGCGGCGATGTAGTCCTTGGCCCTGGCGACCATGGCGTCGAAGCCGGCGGCATCGACGGGCGAGCGGAATTCTGGGGCAGGAACCGGCGCGGCTTCGCGCTGGATCGGCAGGGGGCCGCGAAGGCGATCCTCGAAGTCGTCGAGGCGGGCGAGGGCGGCGCTGAAGGCCGTGTCGGGATCAGCCGCACTGTCGGGGTAAGCGGCGGCGATCAGGACGATCTCATGCTTCACCGAGTCGAAGATGGCGACCAGCGACGGGCGCGCCATGACGGCGTCGGGCAGGTTCAACGGGTCGGGGTTCGCAGGGCCCAGGGGCTCCAGCAGCCGCACCATGTCGTAGCCGAAGACGCCGAACAGGCCGGCGGCCATGGGCGGCAGATCGTCGGGCAGGTCGAACCGGGTGGCGGCGATCAGGGCGCGCAGCGACTCCAGCGCTGGGCGGTCCTCGGGCGTGAACCGGTCGGCCAGAACGGCTTCGCCGCGCGCCATCTCGGCCTGACCGTCGCGGCAGCGCCAGACGACGTCGGGGGCCAGGGTGACGATCGAATAGCGGCCGTTGACCGCGCCGCCTTCGACCGATTCCAGCAGGCTGGCGTAGGGCCGTCCGTGACCGACCTTGAGGAAGGCCGAGACGGGCGTTTCCAGGTCGTCGATCAAGCGGCGAACGACGACCTGGGGGCGGCCTGATTTCAGGCCAGAGACAAACGCGGCGCGTTCAGCTTCGTGTCCAACGCCTGCGCTCATTTCTTGGCGGGCGCGGGGGCTGGAGCCGCCGGAGCGGTTGCGGCAGGGGCTTCGATGCCCAGGGCCGCGACGGCGGCGGCCGGGTCGTTCTTGGCCTTCACGCGCGCGGCAGCCGCGGTGAAGCTCTGTTCGACCATGGCGTTGGCCAGAGTCTGGGTCAGGCGCGGGCGAACCTGCTCGACCAGGGGCGCGGCCAGGGCGGGAACCGCGGCGTGAATGGCGTCGACATGACCGACCACGAAGCTGTTCTGCGACGCCGCGCCGGTGAAGACCTGGCCCTTGCCCTGACCGAACAGGCCGCGCAGGACGCCTTCGCCCAGTTCGGTCTGGCTGGCCTGGCTCTGTTGGACGGCGGTGCGCGTAGCCAGCTGGGCGCCGGCCGAGGCGGCGACCTTGGCGATGTCCTCGCCGGCTCGGATGCGACCGGCCAGCTCCTCAGCCTTGGCCGACAGACGGCGCGCGTTTTCGCGCAGGGTCCATTGCTGGGCCAGAGGGGCGCGAACTTCGGCCAGGGTCGGCAGCGAAGCCGGACGGATGTCGTCAACGCGGACGGCGAAATACTGGCCTTCGCCGGCGTCGATGATGTCGCTCTCGCCGCCCTTGGACAGGGCGTAGGCGGACTCGAAGATCTGACGCGGCGCGTTCAGCGGCTGACCGTCGGGCAGGCGGCCGTCAGCGGTGAAGGGCGGCAGCTGCACCAGACGGGCGCCGACCGATTGGGCGGCGTCGGCCAGGTTCTTGCCTTCCTGGCGGGCCTTTTCGTACTTCTCGACCTTGGCGTAGGTCTCGCCCTTCACGTCTTCGGCGCGCAGCTCCTGAACCAGGGCGTTGCGGACGCTTTCCAGCGTGGCGGGCGCGCCGGCGGTGACGCCGGTCACCTTGGCGACGGTGAAGCCCAGGCGGCCCTGGATCGGGTTGGAGACCTGGTTGGCCGGCAGGGCGAAGACGGCGGCGCCGACGGCGGGGTCGCCCAGGGCGCTCTGCGGCGTGTCGTTATAGGTGCTGACCTCGATCTTGTTGGCGGCGGCGACCTCGGCCGGGGTCTTGCCGGCGCGCAGGTCGGCGGCGACGCGGTCGGCGGCGGCCTTGTTCGGGACGGTCAGCGTCACGAAGGTGCGCTTTTCTGCGTTCGACAGTGCGGCCTTGCGGAACTCGAAACGCTCGCGAATGCGCTCTTCGGTGATCGGCGCTGCCTGGCTGTTGGGGCCGGGATTGAACAGCACGATCGAGATCATGCGGAATTCGGGACGGCGCAGCTGGGCGGCGTTCTCATTGAGGAAGGCGGTCAGTTGTGCGTCGGTCGGCGCGCCAGCGGCCCCGGCCATCGCCTGGGTCACAGTGAACCAGCGCCCATCGCGCGTTTCCAGCGCCTGACCGGCGAGCAGGGCGCCATAGATGCGCGGCACGCGCGCGCCGGCGAAGACGCCCGCACCGAACTGGCTGGCGACATACTGATCGCGCAGGTCCTGCTCCAGCATCTCCGAGGTCATGCCTTGCGCGGCCAGAGCCTGCTCGTAACGGTCCTGATCGAACTGGCCCGAAACCTGGTTGAAGAAGGCCGGGATCCGGCGGATTTCCTTCAGCACCAGTTCCTTGCCGGGGCGGATGCCGGCGTTCCAGGCCCAGGCCAGGAAGCCCATGCGCTGGGTCTGGCTTTCCAGATACTGGGTGTGGATGTTCTCCTTGACCATGTCGTCGAACGATACGGGGCGACCGGCCTGCTCCTGCAAGTTGGCGCGGACGCGCTCGAAGTCGCCGCGGAACTGCTGGGCGCCGACGCTGCGGTCGCCGGCGTCGATGACGTGCTTGGGTCCGAAGCTCGAGAAGACGTCCGACTGGGCGCCCACGATCAGGAAGCTCAGGATAAGCAGGGCGAACAGGCCCGCAGCCCATTTTGATTTGGCGAAGTTGCGGAACAGCGTGATCATCGAGACAGAAACCTGACGAGGGCCGGCGTCAAAGGGGCGCCACGTTGGCGTATAGGGGCAGTCCCTAGGGCGCCGCAAGCGGACGGACCGCAACATCTTGGCTTCCGCGACAACGGCGCCTAAAGAGGCGGCCATGAAACAATCTGTGAAGCTGGTCGCCGGCAACTGGAAAATGAACGGTCTGGGCGCGAGCCTGGGTGAGGCTGAAGCTCTGGCGAAAGCCTTGCAGGAGCAGGCTGCGGCCTGTCGCGTGGCCCTGTGCCCGCCCGCGACGCTGATCGAGCGGATGGGGCGCGTTCTGACTGGTACGTCCGTCGAACTGGGCGGCCAGGACTGCCATGCCGAGGCGGCGGGCGCGTTCACGGGTTCGGTGTCGGCCGACATGCTGGTCGATGCTGGAGCCTCTCTGGTGATTCTCGGTCACTCCGAACGTCGCGCCGGATTTGGCGAGACCGACGCTGATGTCGCCGCCAAGGTGGAAGCCGCGCTGACCGCCGGTCTGGAGCCCATCATCTGCATCGGTGAGACGCTGGCGGAGCGCGAAGCCGGGCAGGCGGTCGAAGTCGTCAGCCGTCAGGTCGCGGGCTCTCTGCCGGTCAGCCTCTCGGGCAAGGCGTTTGCCGTGGCCTATGAGCCGGTGTGGGCCATCGGCACCGGCCTGACGCCGACGCTGGAGCAGATCGAGGAAGTGCACGCCGCAGTGCGCACCGCCATGGTCGCCAGGCTGGGCGAGGGCGGTCGGGTCGCTCCGATCCTGTACGGCGGTTCGGTCAAGCCGTCGAACGCGGCGGAAATTCTGGACGTGGCCGAAGTCGGCGGCGCTCTGGTCGGCGGCGCTTCGCTGAAGGCCGGGGACTTCCTGGGCATCATTCGCGCGGCGTAAGCGTCGCGATTTCTTCGCCCTGTTTCGTTCGGTGTTTGCCCCGGTCCCGCATCGGTGTTAGACGCCGCCGCTTGATCGGCGCATCTGCGCGCCCACATGATTGACACCATGCTCCAGACCATCTTGCTCGTCGCCATGATCCTGATCTCGGTCGCCCTGACGGCCGTGATCCTGCTGCAACGCTCCGAGGGCGGCGCCCTGGGCATGGGCGGAGGCCCGTCGGGCTTCATGACCGCGCGCGGCGCGGGCAACCTGCTGACGCGCGCGACTTCTATCCTGGCCATCGCCTTCTTCGTCTGCGCCATCAGCCTGACCATCGCCGGCAATTTCGCCCGCGGCTCGCGGTCGGTGATCGACGCCGACGCCGTCGGGGCCATCGCCGTGGGCAATGAGCAACAGACGGCTCCGGCTGAACCCGCCGCGCCGACCCCGGCGGCGCCCGCCGCCCCGTCGCTGGACGATCTGGAAGCCAGCCTCCCGGCGGCTTCCGCTCCGGCCCCGGCGCCAGCACCGGCTCAGTAAGCCGCCTACAGATACGAAATCCCCGAAAGCGCGCCGCAGGGCGCGCTTTCTTCTTATGTTCAACAGTTGTTTTGCGTCGGGCCATGCTCCCGCCGCGAATCATGGAGTAAGGTGTCCGCCCATGGCTCGCTATGTGTTCATCACCGGCGGCGTGGTTTCCTCGCTAGGAAAAGGCCTCGCCTCCGCCGCTCTCGGCGCTCTTTTGCAGGCGCGAGGTTACAAGGTCCGCCTGCGCAAGCTGGACCCCTATCTGAACGTCGATCCGGGGACGATGAGCCCCTATCAGCACGGCGAGGTCTTCGTGACCGACGACGGCGCCGAGACCGACCTTGATCTGGGCCACTATGAGCGGTTCACCGGCGTTTCGGCCGCAAAGTCCGACAACGTCACGACCGGCCGCATCTATTCGACCATCCTGGAGAAGGAGCGTCGCGGCGACTATCTGGGCGCGACCGTCCAGGTGATTCCGCACGTCACCGACCAGATCAAGCAGTTCTGCCTCAGCCCGGCCAAGACCGACGACGGCGCGGACGTGGACTTCGTCCTGGTGGAGATCGGCGGCACGGTCGGCGATATCGAGGGCTTGCCCTTCTTCGAGGCGATCCGCCAGCTGGGACAGGACCTGCCGCGTGGTCAGTCCTGCTTCGTCCATCTGACCTTGCTGCCCTTCATCAAGACGGCCGGCGAGATGAAGACCAAGCCGACGCAGCATTCGGTCAAGGAACTGCGCTCCATCGGCATCCAGCCGGACATTCTGCTGTGCCGCTGCGAGCAGCCGATCCCGGCGGAGGAAAAGCGCAAGATCGGTCAGTTCTGCAACGTGCGCGAGAGCGGCGTGATCCAGGCGATGGACTCGGCCGACATCTACGCCGTGCCGCTGGACTATCACCACGAAGGTCTGGACAGCGAAGTCCTGGCCCACTTCGGCATCACCGACGCGCCCCAGCCTGACCTGACCGGCTGGCAGGAGATCGTGCGCCGTCGCCTGCACCCCGATGGCGAAGTCACCATCGCCGTGGTCGGCAAATATACCGTCCTGAAGGACGCCTATAAGTCCCTGATCGAGGCCCTGCACCACGGCGGCGTGGCCAACAACGTCAAGGTCAACATCGACTGGGTCGAGGCCGACACCTTCGAGGGCGATCCGCAAGCCTGCGCCCAGCGGCTGGAAAGCGCCCATGCCATCCTGGTCCCCGGCGGTTTCGGCGAGCGCGGGGCTGAGGGCAAGATCGAGGCGGCCCGCTTCGCCCGTGAACGCAAGATCCCTTACTTCGGCATCTGCTTCGGCATGCAGATGGCGGTGATCGAGGCGGCGCGGAACCTGGCCGGCTTCCCCAAGGCGACTTCGACCGAGTTCGGCCCGGCGGAAGAACCCGTCGTCGGTCTGATGACCGAGTGGACGCAAGGCAACCAGCGCGTCCTGCGTCAGCAAGGCGGCGACCTGGGCGGCACCATGCGTCTGGGCGCCTATGACTCCACCCTTAAGTCGGGCTCAAAGATTGCAGAGATCTATGGCGCGACCGAGATCAGCGAGCGCCACCGTCACCGCTACGAGGTGAACATCAACTATCGCGAAGCGATCGAGGAGAAGGCTGGCTTGGTTTTCGCGGGCCTGTCGCCTGACGGCGTCCTGCCTGAGACGGTCGAGCGCCCGGATCACCCGTGGTTCATCGGCGTTCAGTACCACCCGGAGCTGAAGAGCCGCCCGTTCGCGCCGCATCCGCTGTTCGCCAGCTTCATCGGCGCGGCCGTGGTGCAGAGCCGTCTCGTCTAAGACGAGGTTCACGCACGCTTGTTGCAGCGTTTGTCCAGTATTGTGCCAATATGGGCCGCAATCACTGGGCAGACGCAGATGGCGGGTGAAATTCTCTACTTTCTTCATCGGCACTTCAAGGCCGTGCTGATCCTTGGATTGATCGCGAGCGTCGGCGTGCTGGGCGCTGTCGCGAGCGCCATGCTGCGACTTTTCCATTCGGGCGCTTGATCGCGGCCAGACCGCGGGCCGCACCAGACCTTTTTGCGACGTCTTGAGGGATGAACGCCAATGGTGCGTATTCGTCATTGGGGACGCGAAAGGCTTTGGTCATGGAAGATCTGGGATATTGGCTGGCGCGTGCTTCCACGGCCGAAGGCGCTTCGCTTGATCGCCTGGAAGAGGATGTCTGGAGCCGGGTGAAGGCGATCCAGTCGCAGCGGGCGACCGAGCGGATACGTCTGGCCGCCGTGGCGCTGGCGCTTTTGGTTGGGATCGCCAACGGCGGTCTCGGGGCGAAGTTCGCGCAGACGACCGCGTCCTCCGAGATGTCGGTCTTCACAGCCGCGGCCATGTCGCCGCTGGCGCGAATGGAAGTCGGCTGATGGTGATCGCCTGGAAATCCATCGCCGTGACGGTCGCCCTGGCCGCCGCCGCCAGCGGGATCGGCGCCTGGGCCGGCGCGACCTGGGTTCTCAACAAGCAGACGCCGCCGTCCTTGCATGAGATCGTTCACGAGCATCTGGATCTGTCGCCCGAGCAATATCGGGAGATCGAGGACATCGAAGCCCGGTTTGCTGGCCAACGCGTTGCGCTTGAAGGCCGCGTTCAGGCCGCCAATCGCGAGTTGGCCGAGGCGATCAGGGTCAGCAACGGCGACAGCCGGGTGGTTCAGCCCGCCGTCGATCATTTTCACGACGCCATGGGCGATCTGCAGCAAGCCACCATCGCTCACATTTTCGAAATGCGGTCCGTTATGACTGACGCCCAGGCGCGTCGTTTTGACCGGAGCATGGTCGAGGCGCTGTCCGCAGACGCTCGATAGCCTCCGTGCCGGAACGCGAGGCTCTGCAAGCGCGAGCCGCCAGCGGCGACGTCGCGGCGTTCGACGCGCTCATGCGCGAGACCAAGGCGGGGCTCTATCGGTTCGTGCGCCGGTATATCGGCGACCCCGAGGAGGCCTATGACCTGGTGCAGGAGGCCTATGCAGCGTCCTGGCTGGCCATTGGCCGCTATGACCCCAACCGGTCGTTTGAAGCCTGGCTGAGAACCATCGCCATCAACAAGTGCCGCGACTGGAGCCGCCGCCGTCGCGTTCGCAGGCTGCTTCTCGGCGGTCCTGATATCAACTCATGGGAGGCCCTGGTCGTCGCGGACGGCGAGGCCAGCGTCGAGGATCGCCATGACGCCGCAGCCCGGTCGCGGCGGTTGCAGGCGGCGATCGCGGCCTTGCCGCCCAAGCTGAAAGAGCCGCTGCTGCTGACCGCCATCGAGGAGCGGAGTCAGGCGGAAGCCGCCGAAATACTAGGCCTGTCGGTGAAGGCCGTGGAAATGCGCGTGGCCCGAGCGCGTCAGAAGCTGGCCGCGCATCTGCAGGTCTTGCCTGAATAGAACCCAGCGAAAGGCCTCCGGGAGCGAACTCCCGGAGGCCTCGTCAGCTCTGCATGACGTGAGCGGTGTTACGAGCCGGCGCGTTCCGCGCCGACGAAGGTCATGAAGCGGGCGGTCTGGCCGGCGCCGAAGCGCATGACGTCGTAGCGTTCGGGGGCGTAGCCGGGGGCCTCCATGCCGGGCGAGCCGGTCGGCATTCCAGGCACGCCGAGACCGCGTGCGACGCCCGGCGCCTTCAGGAAGGCGTCGACGGCGGCGGCCGGAACGTGGCCCTCGATCACCTTTCCATCGACGACAGCGGTGTGGCAGCTCCACAGCGATTCCGGCACGCCCAGGCGGACCTTGACCGGGGCCGGGTCGTCGGTCGGGACGACGCGGATGGCGTAGCCGGCCTTGCGCATGTGCTCGACCCAGCCGCCGCAGCAGCCGCAGGAATCGCTCTTGTAGACGGTCATGTCCGAGGCCTGGGCCGGGGTGGGCAGGCCGTTCAGCAGGAAGCCCGCGCCGCCCAGAATGGCGGCGCCGAAGGCGAGGGTTGCGATCTTCATCCTGTTCATGGTCAGACCGCCTCGGCCGGATAGCCGGCCGAGGCAAGGGCCGTCAGCAGGACCTGACGGTCTGCCTCTGTGGTCACCTCGACGCGGCGGGCGTCGATGTCAGCCTTGATGCCGGCGGAAGCGTCCACCGAATGGATGGCCTTTTCGACGGAGGCCACGCAGCCTTCGCAGCGGATCTTGGGGATGGTCAGGACGATCATTGAGAAGCTCCTTCAGAAGCGGCGGCGGGCGAACCCGCCAGGTCGGACAGGATGGGGCAGTCGGGGCGGTCGTCGCCGGCGCAGCAGCGAGACAGGTCGCGAAGGGCGTCGGCCATGGCCTGCATTTCCTTGATGCGGGCATCGAGGTCGGCGACGTGCTTTTCGGCCATGGCCTTCACCTCGCGGCTGGGCCGGTTGTGATCGCGCCATAGCGAGAGCAGGCGGGCGATCTCCTCGACCGAAAAGCCAAGGCTGCGGGCGCGGCGGATGAAGCGCAGGTCGTTCAGATCGCGCTCGTTGAAGTCGCGATAATTGCTCTCGGTCCGCTCAGACGGTCGGATCAGGCCGACGGATTCGTAGTAGCGGATCATCTTGGCCGAGACGCCGGTGGCGAGGGAGGCCTTGCCGATATTCATTGGGCGGCTCCGTGGATGTGGGTTTTGAAGGCGCGCAGGCGCAGGGCGTTCAGCACCACGCTGACGCTGGACAGGGCCATGGCCCCCGCCGCCAGCATGGGCGACAGCATGTAGCCGAAGGCCGGATAGAGGACGCCCGCCGCGACCGGGATCAGCAGGACGTTGTAGCCGAAGGCCCAGGCCAGGTTCTGGCGGATATTGGTCATGGTGGCGCGCGACAGGCCTATGGCGCTGACCGCGCCGCGCAGGTCGCCGCCGGTCAGGACCACGTCGGCGCTTTCGATGGCCACGTCGGCGCCGCCGCCGACCGCCAGCCCGACATCGGCCGAGGCTAGGGCCGGGGCGTCGTTGACTCCGTCGCCGACGAAGGCGACGCGGCGGCCGCCGGCCTTCAGCGCGTTGATGGCGGCGACCTTGCCGTCGGGCATGACCTCGGCGTGGACCTCGTCGATGCCCAGCAGGTGGGCGACGGCCTCGGCCGTGCGGCGATTGTCGCCGGTGATCATGGCCACCTTCAGCCCCAGGCTGTGCATGGCCTGGATGGCGGCGGCGGTAGTCGGCTTGATCGGGTCGGCCACGGCGATGACGGCGGCCAGCTGGCCCTCGATGGCGGCGTAGAGCGGCGTCTTGCCCTCGTCGCCGAGACGGGCGGCGTCCTCGGCGAAGACGGCGACGTCGTGGCCCAGATCGGCCATGTAGCGGTCGGCGCCGACCTCGATGCGGCGGCCGGCGACCACGCCCGCCACGCCCTTGCCGGGCACGGAGGTGAAGTCTTCGGGACGGGCGACGCTGAGGCCGCGCCCGGCGGCGGCCTCGACCATGGCGCGTGCGACAGGATGTTCCGACTGGCCCTCGACAGCGGCGACCAGGGCCAGGACGTCGTCTTCGGCAAAGCCGTCAGCCACGTTCAGGTCGGTGAGTTCCGGGCGGCCCGCGGTTAGCGTGCCGGTTTTGTCGAAGGCGATGACCTTGACTCCTTGCAGGGCCTGCAGGGCCTCGCCCTTGCGGAACAGGACGCCCAGTTCGGCGGCGCGGCCGACGCCCACCATGATGGAGGTCGGGGTGGCCAGACCCATGGCGCAGGGGCAGGCGATGATCAGCACCGACACGGCGGCGACCAGGGCCATGCCCAGCGCCGGATCGGGCGCGAACAGATACCAGACGGCGAAGGTCAGGACGGCCACGCCCATGACGACCGGGACGAACCAGCCGGTGATGCGGTCGACCAAGGCCTGAATGGGTAGCTTGGCGCCCTGGGCCGTTTCGACCATGCGGACGATCTGGGCCAATACGGTCTCGGCGCCGACCTGTTGCGCCTCGAAGCGGAAGGCGCCGGTCGTGTTCAGGGTGCCGCCGACGACCTTGGCGCCTGCGGTCTTTTCGACCGGGATAGGTTCGCCGGTCAGCATGGATTCGTCGAGGTAGGACGAGCCCTCGGTCACCACGCCGTCGACGGGGACGCGCTCGCCGGGGCGCACGACGATGATGTCGCCGGCCTGAACGGTGTCGATCGACACGTCCTGTTCGACGCCGTCGCGCACGATGCGGGCGGTCTTGGCCTGCATCGACATCAGGCGGCGGATGGCCTGGCTGGTCTGACCCTTGGCGCGGGCCTCGATCCAGCGTCCGACCAGGATCAGGGTGACGATGACGGCGGCGGCCTCGAAATAGACGTTGGCCGTGCCGGAAGGCAGCAGGGCGGGGGCGAAGGTGGCCACGGTCGAGAAGGCCCAGGCCGCGCTGGCGCCCAGCACCACCAGAGAGTTCATGTCCGGCGCGCGGCGCAGCAGGGCGGGCACGCCCTTGCGGAAGAAGATCAGGCCCGGAACGAACAGGACGAAGCTGGCCAGGACGAGGCTGATGATCCGCCAGTTCTGCGTGCCTATGGTCTGTTCCAGCCAGTGGTGCATGCCTGGCACGAAGTGCGAGCCCATCTCCAGCACGAACAGGGGCAGGGTGGCGCCGCCCGCGATCAGGACGGCGCGGCCCAGGTTGCGGATCTCGGCGGCGCGGGCGGCCTGCTCACGGTCGGCGGCGTCGAGGCCGGTCTGTTCCGGTTGCTCCAGCACATAGCCAGCCTGCTGCACGGCGGCGGCCAGGTCGCGGAAGGCGACGGCGCCCGAGAGGAAGCGGACGGTGGCGCGCTCGGTCGCCAGGTTGACGCTGGCGCTCAGCACGCCCGGCACCGCGGCCAGGGCTTTCTCCACGCGACCGACGCAGCTGGCGCAGGTCATCTCGCGGACGGGATAGCCGACTTCTTCTTCCATCGGCTCATAGCCGGCGGAGCGGATGGCGGCGGCGACCGCGGCGGGAGACCCGCCGTCCAGCACCACATGGGCGCGCTCGGCGGCCAGGTTGACGCTGGCCTCGGTGACGCCGGGCACGGCGCGGACGGCCTTCTCGACTCGGCCGACACAGCTGGCGCAGGTCATGCCGAGGACCGGCAGATCGAGGACTTTCAGGGAGGCGTCAGACATGGGCGGAGCCTTGTGTCGTTATTCAGCCTGAACCTTCTAAACCTTCCCGTCATGGCAAGGTCAACGGCCCTTTTGCGAGGGGCGGACCTGGGCGGCGCGTAGGGGTTTCGAGAGCCGATTTTCCTTTGGAGCGCCCCATGACCCTGTTTCGCCTTCTGCCTGCTCTGGCCGTCGCCACGGCCCTGATGCTGCCCGGCGTCGCCGCCGCCCATGCGCGTCTGGTCAGCTCGACCCCGGCGGCGGGTTCGACCGTGGCCTCGCCGCGCGTCCTCAGCCTGACCTTCAGCGAGAAGATGGCTCCGGCCTTCTCGACCTTCGAGGTCGTCAACACCGCAGGGGTGAAGACGCCGGTGCGCACCAGCGTCAGCGAGGACGGCAAGACGTTGAGCGCCCCCGTGGCTCGACCTCTGGCGGCGGGCGCCTATGTGATCAACTGGCGGCTGGCCTCCAGCGACGGCCACCGCATGACGGGCTCCGTTCCCTTCACCGTGCGCTGATGATGGAGGCCTGGCTGATGGGGCTGCGCGCGGCCCAGTACGCGGCGGCGGCAGTGGCCCTGGGGGTGCCTGCCTTCATGCTCTACGGCGGCGGGGTCTTCGGGGGGCAGGTGCCCGGCTGGGCGCGCCCGGCCCTGGGGGGAAGCGCGGTCCTGCTGGCGCTGCTGGCGACGGCGGCCCTGGCCCTGCAGACCGGGCTGATGGCCGGGGCGCTGGATCAGGCGCTGAACCCGGAGGCGCTGGGCTTCGTCGTCGGCAGCACGTCGTTGGGCGTCGCCTATGTGGTGCGGATCGGGGCGGGGCTCTTGCTGCTGGTGGCGGTTCTGGCGCTGCGTCCGGGACGGGGTCTGTGGCTGGCGGGTCTGGCCCTCGGTCTGGTCGTCGCGGCCAGCTTCGCCTGGACCGGCCACGGCGCGGCTACCGAGGGGCCGGGTCGCTGGCTGCACCTGACCGCCGACATCCTGCACGCCGTCGCCGCCCTGATCTGGCTGGGCGCCGTCTTGGCCTTCGTGGTTCTGGCGACGCGACGGATCGAGGCGGATTCGGCGGCGCAAGGCGCGCTGGCGACGGCGTTGGGCGGCTTCGCCCAGGTCGGGACGATCTGTGTCGCCGTGCTGCTGGTGACGGGCCTGATCAACAGCCTCTATCTGGTCGGGATCGAGCGCGTCGTCAGCCTGAATGAGACGCCCTATGGCCGTCTGCTGGCGGTCAAGCTGGCGGCGTTCGCGGCCATGCTGGGGCTGGCGGCGCTACATCGGTTCCGCTCGACCCCGGCGCTGGAGCGGGGGCAGGGCGGTCTGGGCGGGCTGAGGCTCAGCCTTGGCGCCGAGCTGTTGCTGGGGGCTCTGATCCTGGCCCTAGTCGGGACGATGGGGATGCTGGCGCCGCCGGCATCCCTCTGATTGCGGCCTAGGCCTTCTGGGCCAGCTTGCGGCGCGTGGCCTGATGCACCGCCCAGTCCCGCGCCAGCTTGATCCACAACAGAATGAAGCCGCTGATCACCATGCTGAGCGTCAGGATGGTGATGATGATCAGGGTCGGATGGTTGAAGTTCTCGCCGTTCTTGAAGTCGAGAATGTGCAGCCGCCAGAAGAAGTCATAGAAGCGCCAGACGCCGGAGCGCCGGGTCACGACCTCGCCCGTCTCGGGCGACAGGTAGAAGCTGGTGTGTTCGAAGTCGTTGAAGTCGACGCGCCACAGCGGCCCCTCGCGGCCCGTCTCGCGCGGGGCCTCGGCGAACAGTTCAGCCTTGGTCGCCTTGGCGTCGCCGCGATAGGCGTCTTGAGCCAGACGCAGGGCCTCGGCGCGGGGGAAGGCAGGGAAGGGCTGTCCATTCAGCGCCGACAGGATGACCGGCTCGCCGTCCTTGGGCGTGAAGACCCAGGCCGGACCGCGCGGCGTGTGGCGCAGTTCGGCCTTATCGATTGGGGCCGACAGAGCGTCCGCCGCCGTCTGGACGGGGACCAGGGCGTCGATGGCGAAGGCAGGATAGTCCGGCTTCTGGAAGCGATGCTCGCTGCGCACAGTCTCGATGGGGATGGCGGTCATCACCAGCCCGCCGCCGACCCAGAACAGCACCTGGATGCCGATCACCAGCGCGACCCATTTGTGGATCTGTGTTGAAAGTCGAAGCAGTTTCATGGCGATGCGCCCCCTCCCGCGTCCCATTTCGTGCTCTGGAGCGCGTCCCTGCATGATCTTACGCGCCGCTCGCGACCATCCCTCGCGGTGAGCGTGGTAGTCTTGGACGCGTCTGTGGCGTCCTGTCGCAAGGGGCGACCGATTGATCCGCGTAATAGCCAGTGAAGCCGCGTCGAAATCGTCAGGCGCGATACGGTACAAGAAGGATGATCCCACCTATGTCGAGCATGGCTCTCGATCGCAGGTCCCTGTTGCGCGGCGCGGCCGCGGGCGGCGGACTGCTTGGTCTTTCGGGGCTGATGCCCGCCTGGGCCCAGACCGGATCGCCTGGCCTGCGCGCCGACCTGCCGACGCTGATGGGGCCGAACATCGACCTGACGGTGGGCCATTCCAGCTTCACCGTCGGCGGTCGCACCGGCCACGCCTTCACCGTCAACGGCCTGCTGCCCGCGCCCCTGTTGCGGATGCGCGAGGGGCAGAACGTGCGCCTGTCGGTGACCAATACGCTGGACGAGGACACCTCGATCCACTGGCATGGCCTGCTGCTGCCGTTCCAGATGGATGGCGTGCCGGGCGTCAGCTTCCCTGGCATCAAGCCGCGCGAGACCTTCGTCTATGAGTTCCCGATCAAGCAGTCGGGCACCTATTGGTATCACAGCCATTCGGGCCTGCAGGAGGCCATGGGCCACTATGGTCCCATCGTCATCGACCCGGCGGGCGTCGATCCGGTCGGCTATGACCGCGAGCACGTGCTGGTCCTGTCGGACTGGAGCTTCCTGCATCCGCACGAGATCCTGGCCAAGCTGAAGAAGAGCCCTGGCTACTTCAACATGCAGAAGACCACGCTGGCGGGCCTGCTGGACGGGTCGGACGGCATGAACCTGGCCGAGCGCCGGATGTGGGCGGGGATGCGGATGGACCCGCGCGACATTCTCGACGTCAACGGCACGACCTATACCTATCTGATCAACGGCCACGGCCCGCAGGAGAACTGGACCGGCCTGTTCCGGCCCGGCGAGCGGGTGCGTCTGCGCGTCATCAACGCCTCGGCCATGTCGATCTTCAACGTCCGCATTCCGGGTCTGGCCATGACCGTGGTTCAGGCCGACGGCGAGCATGTGCGTCCGGTCGAGATCGACGAGTTCCAGATCTCGGTCGCCGAGACCTATGACGTTATCGTCCGCCCGACTGAGGACCGCGCCTACACCATAGTCTCCGAAGCCATCGACCGTTCGGGCATGGGCCGCGCTACCCTGGCCCCGCGTCTGGGCATGACGGCGGACGCTCCGCCGCTGCGCAAGGCGCCGAACCTGACCATGAAGGATATGGGCATGGGCGGCATGGACCATGGCGCGATGGCGGGCATGGACCACTCAGCGCACGGCGCCGCAGCCGGGGCCGCCGCCGCCGCGCCGATGGACCACGGCGCCATGAGCATGCGCGACCCGAACAACGCCCCCGCCGACATGGCCGTCGGCGTTGGCGTGGACGCCATCGCGCCCGCGCCCGCCAACCGTCTGGGCGACCGCCCGCAAGGCCTTCAGGACGTCGATCACCGGGTGCTGGTCTATACCGACCTGCGCTCGTTGACGCCGAACACGGACACCCGGGCGCCGTCGCGGTCAATGGAAATCCATCTGACCGGAAACATGGAACGCTTCATGTGGGGCTTTGACGGGCGCAAGTTCTCGGAGCTGGTCGAGCCGATCCGTTTCGAGCTGAACGAGCGGGTCCGCGTGACCCTGGTCAACGACACCATGATGGCCCACCCGATCCACCTGCACGGCCACTTCTTCGAGCTGGTCAACGGTCACGAGGGGCATCAGCCGCTGAAGCATACGGTCAATGTGGCGCCGGGGGGCAAGGCCACCTTCGACCTGACCGCCAATGCGCCGGGCGACTGGGCTTTCCACTGCCACCTGCTGATGCACATGCACGCGGGGATGTTCAACGTCGTCACGGTTCGTCCGCTGGAAGGAGCCGCCCGATGAGCCGCGCCCTATTCGCCGCCGTCGCGGTTCTGCCCCTGATGCTGGCCGCCGGTTCCGCCGTGGCCCAGAGCCATGGCGGGCATGCCGGTCATGGCGTCCACGGCGCGCCGGCACGCCCTGCGCAAGCTCGCCCTCAGCAGGCCCGCCCGAGGCCCGCGCCCAAGCCGCGCGCCGCTGCGCCTCGGCATGCTGCACCTGCCGCCCCGGTGGCGGCGGACCCGCACGCCGGCCACGACATGAGCGGGATGCCGGCACCGCCGGTCCAGCCGCCCACCGTTGATCCCCATGCGGGTCACGACATGAGCGGCCATGCGGGGCACGGCGCGCAACCGGCAGCGGTCGATCCTCACGCCGGTCACGCCATGAGCCCTGCGGCTGCGGCGGACCCGCACGCTGGCCATGACATGAGCGGGATGCAGAGAGCTCCGGTCCAGACGCCGGCTGTCGATCCGCACGCTGGACACAAGATGGGCGCAGCCCAGGCCGATCCCCACGCCGGACATGACATGTCGGCCATGACCGGCGGTGCGCCTAATATCCCGACCAGCGTGGACGCCGTCGGCGGTCGCATGATCGAGACGCCGCCGCCCGTCGCCGCGCGCGCCGCGCCCGCCCATGCGGCGGACCTGCTGTTCGATCCCGCCGTCATGGCGGCGTCGCGCAAGCAGTTGCTGGTCGAGAACGGCGACGTGCGCACCACCGCCGTCCTGATCGACACGCTCGAGGCTGGATTCGGCGACGGCGAGAAGGGCTACAGCTGGAACGCCCAGGGCTGGACCGGCGGCGACATCAACCGCTTCTGGTGGAAGACCGAGGGCGAGGGCGCCTTCGACGGCAAGCTGCATGACGCCGAGGTTCAGGCCCTCTACAGTCGCGCCGTCGCGCCGTTCTGGGACGTGCAGGCGGGCGTACGGCAGGACTTCCGTCCTGACGGCGACGACACGACCCATCTGACGGTCGGGGTGCAGGGCGTCGCGCCCTACTGGTTCGAGATGAGCGCCGCCGCCTTCCTGTCGACCGAGGGCGATCTGACCGCTCGCGCCGAGGCGGAATATGACCAGCGCATCACCCAGAAGTGGATCCTGCAACCGGCGATCGAGGTCGCCTTCTCGGCCAGCGACATCCCCGAACTGGAGATCGGTTCGGGTCTGACATCGGTCACGGCGGGGCTGCGGCTGCGCTACGAAATCCGCAAGGAGTTCGCCCCCTATGTCGGGGTCCAGTGGAGCCGCTCGTTCGGCGACACCGCCGATTACGCAAGGGCGCGCGGCGACGACGTGGATGCGACGCGCCTCGTGGTCGGGATCAAGGCCTGGTTCTGACGTCATAGGCCTCCGCCGCAAGCGGAGGCCTATCGTTTGGCCTAGTAGACGTCGTGCAGAACGCTGGCGATCAGGCCCGTGGCGACGGCGATCAGCAGGATGTCGTTGTTGGCGTGGACATAGCGATAACCGCGCGGCGCGGGGCGAAGACCGTAATAATAGGGGTCGTCCACATAGTAGCCGCGATAGGCAGACGGCAGGTAGCCGCCCTGGCGCCAGCGATAGCCGTAATAGCGCGGCTCGACCCGGTAATAGCCACGCCCGGGCGCATACCAGTAACCTTGGCGGGCGCCGCGATAGTCGCGGAACTCGGGGCGACCGCGCCACCAGTCGCGGTTGTTGCGGTCCCAACGGTCATAGTGGCGGCTCTGGCGATAGTCGCGACGGTCGTCCCGGCGGTCCTCACGCCACTCGCGACGGTCTTCGCGTCGATCCTCGCGCCACTCGCGGCGATCTTCACGACGGTCGTGGCGGTCCTCGCGGCGCTCCTGGCGCCACTCACGGTGGTCGCGGTTCTGGGCCTGGGCCGCCAGCGGCGCGGCCGTGGTGGTCAGCGCCAGGGCGACGATGGCGGCCTTGGTCAGGCGGTTCATCTGGACGTCTCCTTGGTCTGGGCGCCGAGGGAATGCTGCGGACGACCCGTTGAAACAGGAGGCCAAGGTCGGGCCCGACGCATGAACTCGTCCTGAACGGCTCAGTCAGGTTTGCGCTTCGATTGTTTATGCGAACCCCACGAGCGCGCGCATCCGATCGCCGGGCCAGCGGAGCCGTTAACTCTAATTTCAAACCGCTGGTATTTGAATGGCGTTCGAAAGGCAGGGTCAGAATGACCGACGCCCGGAGGACTGAACATGAACGCGCACGAAACCGCGCCCGAAGCTCTCGAAACCGCGGCCCTGCCGCTGCCGACCGTGGACATGGACGGAGACGCCCTGTTCCGCTTGGGACTGGCCTATTCGGCGGGTCTGGACGGCTGTCCTATTGACCGCGTTTCGGCTCACATGATCTTCAACCTGGCAGCCATGAAGGGCTCGGTCGAGGCGCGCATCTATCGTCGTGAAATGAGCGAGGAGATGGACCACGACGAAATCGCCGAGGCCCAACGCGCCGCGCGCCGGTGGATCGACGCGGGTTCGACCACGCTCGCCGCCTGAAGCTTGTCGCAGCGGACGGCTGGACCGGGCGGCGAGGTCGGGCTATGGACCCGGCCAAGACAAGTCGCCGAAGGATTCCGCCCATGCTCGCTCGCATCTATCGCCCGGCCAAGACCGCGATGCAGTCGGGCAAGGCCAAGACCAATGATTGGCGGCTGGAGTTCGAACCGGCTTCGGCGCGTACTCAGGATCCGCTGACCGGCTGGACCAGCACCACCGACATGAATGGCCAGGTGCGGCTGAACTTCGAGACCAAGGAAGAAGCCGTCGAGTACGCCGAGCGTCACGGCATAGCCTTCCGCCTGCATGAACCGCAGGAAGCGCCGGTGATCATCAAGGCTTATGCCGATAACTTCGCCACCAACCGCAAGCAGTCCTGGACCCACTAGGTCAGGCCTCTCGCTGCGGCCCTGGCCGAGGCGCCCTTAGCTCAACCGGATAGAGCACCCGCCTTCTAAGCGGGATGTTGCAGGTTCGAGTCCTGCAGGGCGCGCCAGGCCTCCAGGCCTTTTTCCAGGTCCGCGATCAGGTCTGCCGGATCCTCCAGGCCAATATGCAGCCGCAGCAGCTGGCCCGGCAGGTCAGGTGCGTGAAGGCGATGGCTCAGTTGCGGTGTCTCATGGGTCACCAGGCTTTCGAAGCCCCCCCAGGAATAGCCCATGCCGAACAGGTTCAGTCCGCTCATCAGGGCGTGAGCACTGGCCTTGTCGCCGCCCTTCATGACAACGCCCATCAGCGCCGCCCCGCCTGAGTAGTCGCGCCGCCAGAGGTCGTGGCTAACCGAGCCGGGCAGGGGCGGGAACAGGACGCGTTCCACCTCTGGCCGGGTTTGAAGCCATTGGGCGACCTGAAGCGCGGACTTCAGCGCCTCATTGTAGCGCAGCGGCAAGGTGCGCAGGCCGCGCAGCGCCAGCCAGGCGTCGTCGGGCGAGACATGCCAGCCCATGTCTTCAATCGTGTGCAGAACTGCGCGCGCAATCCCGGCGTCCTGAATCGCGATTGCGCCCATTAGAAGGTCGGAATGACCCGCGGCGTACTTGGTCACCGCCTGGACGCTGACATCGACGCCGAGGTCCAGCGGTCGCATGGCCAGACCCGCCGCCCAGGTGTTGTCCATCACCGTCAGGACGCCGCGCGCCCGGCAGGCGGCGGCAAGGGCGGGCACATCGACGATCTCGAACGTGAGGGACGAAGGGGATTCGATGAGCAGGACGCGGGTCCGCTCGCTGCACAGGGCGAGGATGTCCGCTGTCGAGGCGTCGGCCAGATGGAACCGGGTTGTAACGCCGCGTGCGGCCAGGTGGCGTGTAAGGAAGCGACGCGTGGGACCATAGACGGCGTCGCTGGTCACCACCTCGTCGCCGGGGCGCAGCAGGGCCAGCAAGGGCACGGTGACGGCGGCGAGGCCTGACGGGACAAGGAAGGCGTCGCCGGCGCCCTCCAGATCGGCCAGGGCTGCGCGCAGTTCACGCGCGGCGCTGGTGCCGTCCAGGCCATAAACCGGGCCAGAGGCCGAATCCTGCATCGAGGCCGGCTCGTCGCTAAGCATTGTGGAAGCGCGCTCAATCGGCGGATTGACCGGCCGTCGGCCCTGACCCCGCCGCGTGGCGGAGGCGATCAGGCGGGTGCGGTCGGAAAGGCGAGGCATGAGGGCTCCGGCGGGTTGCGGTTCTGGGCCTAGAGGGCTCTAAAGAAGGCGGGGGCGCAAGCTGGCGAGGGTGAGGGAATGCGGGCGGCGAGGAACGTGACGGGAATATCGCTGGCGCTGCTGCTGGCGACGGCTGCCTGCGAGCGACGGGCAAAGACCGATCAGACGGAGACGCCGACGACATCGCGACCGACCACGACCACCATGCCTACGGACAAGGCCAGTCCCACGCTGGCCGCGATCAAGCAGCGCGGGCATCTTAACTGCGGCGTCAATCAGGGGCTGGTCGGTTTCGCCTATACGGACAATCGCGGGGCGTGGCGCGGCTTTGACGTCGACTTCTGCCGGGCGACGGCGGCGGCCATCTTCGGCGACCCGGACGCCGTGCGATTTGTGCCGCTGACCGCGGAACTGAGGTTCGACGCCCTGCGGGACGGACGCGTCGACGTCCTGTGGCGCAACACCTCCTGGACGATGAGCCGGGACACCGGCGGCGAGTTGAGCTTTGCCGGGATCAACTATTACGACGGTCAGGGCTTCCTGGTCCGCCGCGCCCTGAACCTGAATAGCGCGTCCGAGCTGAACGGCGCCCGCATCTGCGTCCAGACGGGTTCGACCACGGAGCTGAACGTCGAGGACTATTTCCGCACGCGCGGAATCGAGTTCCGCCCGGTTATGGTGAAGACCGAGGAAGAGGCGCGACAGGCCTATGCGCGCGAGGAATGCGACGCTTTCACCGCAGATATCTCGGCGCTGGCGGCGGCGCGAACGACCCTGGCGAACCCGCAGCAGCACGCGATCTTGCCGGACGTCATTTCCAAGGAGCCGTTGGGGCCGGTCGTACGCCATGGGGACGATCAGTGGACAGCGGTGATCCGCTGGACGCTGAACGCTCTGATGCTGGGCGAGGAGTTGGGGGTGACCAAGGCCAATGTGGCGGCTTTGACCCGAGACAGCCAGGAGCCGCGCGTCCGTCGACTGCTGGGCGAGGAGGGCGAGTTCGGCCCCTCCATCGGCCTGCCGCGGACCTGGGCCCGAGACGCGATCGCCGCGGGCGGCAACTATGGCGAGATCTTTGAACGGAACCTTGGCCAGCAATCGGCGCTGAATCTGGCCAGGGGTCTGAACGCGCAATGGAGCGCGCGGCCCAGCGGCCTGATCTACGCCCTGCCGATTCGCTAGGGCATCGGTCGGCCGACCGAAAGGGGGACGCATGACCGTCAGGACGCGAAAAGGTCTGCCGTTGCATGGGCTGATGCTGATCGGCTTTCTGGTCGGCTTGCTAGGCGGTCTGACGGTCAATCTGACGATTGGTGGCGACGCGCCCTGGGTTCAGTGGCTGACCTCGAACATCACCGGGCCTGCGGGACAGGTCTTCCTGCGCCTGCTGTTCATGCTGGTGCTGCCCCTGCTGTTTTCGGCTCTCGTGATCGGCGTGGCCGAGATGGGAGACCTTAAGACTCTCGGGCGGGCGGGGACCAAGAGCCTGCTGTTCACGATTTTCGTTTCGGCCGTCGCCGTGCTGATCGGTCTGGTCATGGTCAACCTGTTCCGACCCGGCGACGGCGTGGACCCCGTACTGGCGCAGCAACTTCTGGAGCAGGGACGCAGCGGCGCGGCCTCCATCGTCGGCAGCGCGCCGGATTCGGTCCGCGCGGGCGACTTCTTCCTGGATCTGGTGCCGTCCAACGTCTTTACGGCGGCCGCGGAGAACGAGATTCTGCCGGTCATGGTCTTCGCCCTGCTGTTCGGGATCGGGCTGGTCCTGACGAAGGGCCCGGTAACGGAGACCCTGCAGAAGACCATCGAGGGCGTGTTCGAGGTGATGATGAAGCTCATCAACCTGGTCATCCGCCTGGCGCCGGTGGCGATCGCCTGCCTGATGTTCAATCTCGCGGCCCTGTTCGGATGGGATCTTCTGGTGCGGCTGGCCGCCTTCGTCGCCGTCGCGGTGGGGGCGATGGCTATCCATATGTTCGTGGTTTATCCGATCTGCATCGCGACCCTGGGCGGCATGTCGCCGGTCAAATTCTTCCGAGACATTCGTGAGGCGATGGTCGTGTCCTTCTCGACCGCCTCGTCCAACGCCAGCCTGCCGGTGTCGCTGCGTGTCGCCGAACAGAACCTGGGCCTGCCGCGCAAGATCGCGCGCTTTGTCCTGACGGTCGGGGCGACGGCCAATCAGAACGGCACGGCCCTGTTCGAGGGGGTGACCGTGCTGTTTCTCGCCCAGTTCTTCAGCGTCGATCTGAGCCTAGGCCAGCAGGTCATTGTCATGCTGGTCTGCATTCTGGGCGGGGTCGGCACGGCGGGGGTGCCGGCGGGATCTCTGCCGGTCATCGCCATGATCCTGGCGATGGTCGGTGTGCCGCCAGAGGGGATCGGCCTGATCCTGGGCGTGGATCGCTTCCTGGACATGTGCCGGACCACGCTGAACGTGACTGGCGATCTGGTCGTGGCGACCGTGGTGTCGCGCGGCGAGGAGGATACGGACGCGACGGTTCGGGCTGTGGCCTAACGATCAGCCGGTTTCGACGGGGGTGTCGGTGCGAGCGCCCCATTCGGCCCACGATCCGTCATAGAGCCGCGAGGGGCGGCCCAGTTCGGCCAGTCCGAGGGTCAGGATGGCGGCGGTCACGCCCGAGCCGCAACTGGTGATGAGGGGCCGGTCCAGGTCGACGTCGGCATCGTGGAAGGCGGCTTCCAGCGCCGCGCCACGCTTCATTGTCCCGTCGGCGTTCAGCAACTGGCCGAAGGGCAGGTTCAGCGCGCCGGGCATATGGCCGGAGCGGACGCCGTGTCGGGGCTCGGCGGCCTCCCCTCTGAAACGGGGCGCGCCTCGGGCGTCAATCACCTGAATGTCTCCGGTCAAGGCCTGACGGACCTGTTCCAGATCAACCACGCCTTCGCGAGCAAAGTTGGAACGGAACGTCGAAGTCCCGTCGGTCGTGACCGGCCCGCGGCCCAGCGGTCGTCCCTCAGCGCGCCACTTGGGCAGGCCGCCGTCCAGCACGCGGACCTGTCTCGCACCCATGATCCGCAGCGTCCACCAGACCCGTGCCGCCGAGAACAGGCCCTGGGCGTCATAGACGACAATGTCGTCGTTCTCGGACACGCCCAGCGCGCCCATGGCCTCGGCGAAGGCCTGGGGCTTCGGCAGCATGTGGGGGTAGGGGCTGTCGTGATCTGAGACGGCTTCCAGATCGAAGAAGACCGCGCCCGGCAGGCGCTCCTCCTCGAAATCGGCGCGTGCGTCGCGTCCATCCAGCCACCAGCTGGCGTCGATGATCCGCAGGTTCGGCGCGCCGAGGCGATCCGCCAGGTCTTGCGTCGAAATCAGGGGGCTGTCCGAGGGCATAGGCATGGGCTCACCATAACACGACGGCTCAGCCATGTGGTCAGGCCCTGAGTCGCCCTGTAGGTTGCGAAACCAAGGGTCTGACGCCACCTGTCGGACGCAAAGTTGCGGCATGGAGCCGCGACCTGATCGATTCAAACAGCCGAAAGCGCCGCCGTGAACCGTCCCAACGCCGTCATCGAACTGTCCGAAGGCCTCAAGAAGCCCGTCGTGATTGGCGGCGGACGTCGCATCGTCTTCATCGCCGGCCCCTGCCAGATGGAAAGCCGCCAGCACGCGCTGGAAACGGCTCATCAGCTGAAGGAAATCAGCGACCGACTGAACGTCGGCATCATCTACAAAACCAGCTTCGACAAGGCGAACCGCACCAGCGCCACCGCGGCGCGCGGCATCGGCCTGAAGGACTCGTTGCCGATCTTCGCCGAAATCCGCGAAGTCACCGGCCTGCCGACCCTGACCGACGTTCACTCCGAGGCCCAGTGCGAAGGCGTGGCCGAGGCTGTGGACGTGCTGCAGATCCCGGCTTTCCTGTCGCGTCAGACCGATTTGCTGCTGGCTGCCGCGGCGACCGGCAAGGCGATCAACATCAAGAAGGGGCAGTTCCTGGCCCCCTGGGACATGAAGAACGTCATCGCCAAGGTCGTTGGCGCGGGCAACCCAAACGTCATGGCCTGCGAGCGCGGCGCCAGCTTCGGCTACAACACCCTGGTCAGCGATATGCGCTCGCTGCCGATCATGCGTGAGATCGGCTGCCCGATCGTTTTCGACGCGACCCACAGCGTGCAGCAGCCGGGGGGGCAGGGCACGTCCTCGGGCGGCCAACGCGAGTTCGTGCCGGTTCTGGCGCGCGCCGCCGTGGCCGTCGGCGTGGACGCTGTCTTCATGGAGACGCACGAAGACCCGGACAACGCCCCTTCGGACGGCCCGAACATGGTGCCGCTGAGCCAGTTCGAGGCCCTGGCCGCCGAACTGATCGCCTTCGACGACCTGGCCATCAAGCTGGGTCACAAGGGGCCGATGGCTAAGGCGGCGTGAATCCGCTAGTTCGGCGTCATGGCTGAACGTTCCCTTGATCTCGGCGCCCTGCAGTCCCTGCTGGAACGCGTGCATGACTTGAAGGTCGCCTGCGTCGGCGACTTGATGCTGGATCGCTATGTATATGGCGAGGTCAGCCGCATCTCGCCTGAAGCGCCGATCCCCGTCCTGCGCGCGCGCCGCACCGTGGCCATGCCCGGCGGCGTGGGCAATGTGGCGCGCAACGTCGCGGCCTTGGGCGGTCTGGCCCGTCTGGGCGCCGTGGCGGGCGTTGACGCGGCGGGCGCCGAGCTGACCGATCTGATCGCCGCAGAGGACCGGATCGAGAACGCCCTGATCCGGCCCGAGGGCGCCGCCACCGTCGTCAAGACGCGCTTTGTAGCCGGCGGCCAGCAGTTGCTCCGCCTGGACGACGAAGCCGCGCTCCATTCCGGCTATGCTGACAAGGTGGTGTTTCAGGGCGCGGGCGCCATCCTGCTGTCCGACTACGCCAAGGGCGTGGTGGACGACGGCGCCATCCAGGCGGCGCTGTGGGCCGGGGCTGAACACGGCGCGCCGGTCATCGTCGACCCCAAGGGCCGCGACTTCGCCCGCTATGGCGCGGTCGACGTGATCAAGCCGAACGCCAGCGAACTGTCTGGCGCCACCGGCCTGCCGACCGAGACTGACGAACAGGTCGAGGCGGCGCTGGCCGCCCTGCTGGCCTCCACGACCGCCAAGGCCGTCATCGTCACCCGCGCAGGCAAGGGCATGACGCTGGCGCGGCGTGGCGGCGGCGTCACCCACTTCCCCGGTCGGGCGCGCGAGGTGTTCGATGTCTCCGGCGCGGGCGACACCTGTCTGGCCGCGCTGGGCCTCGCGCTGGGCGCAGGCGCGACGCTGGAACAGGCGGTGCAGTTCGCCATCCTCGCGTCCGGTGTCGTCGTGGGCAAGAGCGGCACCGCCGTCGTCACGCCTGCCGAACTGATCGAGGCTGAGATGAGCCAGCACGCGGCCCTGGCCCAGTCCAAGGTCACGCCGCTGGACGAACTGTCGGATCAGGTCGAGGCGTGGAAGCGTCAGGGGTTGAAGGTCGGTTTCACCAACGGCTGTTTCGACATCCTGCACCGGGGCCACGTCGCCTATCTTAATCAGGCGCGCGGCTGGTGCGACCGGCTGGTGGTGGCGCTGAACACTGACGCCTCGGTGCGTCGCCTGAAGGGCGAGGGGCGTCCGGTCAACGACCTGGATAGCCGCGCCGCCGTTATCGGCGGTCTTGCCAGCGTGGATCGGGTGACGGCCTTCGACGACCCGACCCCCATCGCCCTGATCGAGCGGCTGCGGCCTGATGTGCTGATCAAGGGGGCGGACTACACCAAGGACAAGGTCGTCGGCGCCGCAGAGGTCGAGAGTTGGGGCGGGGAAGTCCGCCTGGCCGAATTCGCCGACGGCTATTCCACGACGAAGACGATTGAAAAGATGACTGGAGACAAGGCATGACCCCGCGAATGATCGTCGTCACGGGCGGCGCGGGCTTCATCGGCTCCAACATCGTGGCGCGTCTGTGTGAGAGCGGCGCCTGGGACGTGGTCGTCTGCGACCGGCTGGAGACGGCCGATCTCGCCAAGTGGAAGAACATCGCCAAGCATCCCATCGCCGACCTGTGGGCGCCCGACGAGCTGTTCGAACAGCTGGAGCGCCACGCCGAGCGGATCGAGGCCGTGGTGCACATGGGCGCCATTTCCTCGACGACGGAGCCGGACGCAGACCTGATCCTGCGCACCAACTTCAGCCTGTCGCGTGACATCTGGGACTGGTGCGCGCTTCGCGACGTGCGGATGATCTACGCCTCCTCGGCGGCCACGTATGGCGACGGCGAGATCGGGTTCGAGGATCGCGACGATCCTGAGAGTCTGAATGCGCTGCGTCCTCTAAACGCCTATGGCTATTCAAAATATCTGTTTGACCAATATGCCGTGCGTCAGGCGGACCGGGGCGAGGCGCCGCGCCAGTGGGCGGGGTTGAAGTTCTTCAACGTCTATGGCCCGAACGAGGGTCACAAGGGCGGCATGAAGTCGGTTGTGGCCCAGATCTGGCCCAAGGTGCAGGCCGGTGAGACGGTCAGCCTGTTTAAGTCGCACAACCCCAACTATCCCGACGGCGGCCAACTGCGTGACTTCGTCTATGTCGACGACGTGGTGAACATCATCGACTGGCTGTTGCAGACGCCGGACGTGTCGGGCGTGTTCAACGCCGGTTCGGGCCAGGCCCGGTCGTTCGCCGATCTGGCGCGCGCCACCTTCGCGGCGGCGGGTAAGGAGCCGTCGATCGCCTATATCGATATGCCCGAGGTGATCCGCGACCGGTATCAGTACTTCACCGAGGCCAGCATGGACCGCATCCGCTCGTTCGGCTTCAACGGCCAGTCGACGCCGCTGGAAGAGGGTGTGCGGCGCTACGTCCAGGAATTTCTGTCCAAGCCGGATCCCTATCGATGAAGATGCCCAGCCTGACCTTGCGCCAATGGGTCGGCTATACGGGCTTTGCGCTCGTCTTCATTCTGGTGGCCGCTGTCATGGTCTGGCGCGGCGATATACTCAAGGCGGGGTTGGATCCTCAGGTTCCGTTCCAGACCTATGAGCCGCCGCCCCCGCCTGACTATCGTCAGTCCGCAGCCTGGGCCCTGCTGGACGCCCGGGCTCCGAGCGCGGAAAACGCCGCCATCTTCTTCGTCCATTCGACCACCTACAACGGGGGGGCTGGCTGGAACGGTCCGATCGGCGACCGCAAAGCCGACGCCTATCTGAAGCGGGTTGTGATTCCCAACTATGCCGGTCCCTTCGCCAGAGCCGGCGCCATCAGTGCGCCACGATACCGGCAGGCCAGCCTATACACGCGGTTGACGCTTCGCGAGGATGCCCGTGAAGCGCGCGCCTTCGCCTATGGCGACGTCGAACAGGCGTTCGATCAATGGCTTGCGGAGCATCTGACCGGGCCCATCATCCTGGCAGGGGTCGAGCAGGGGGCTGACCTGATCGCGCGTCTGGTGAAGGAGCGCGTGGCGGTTGACCCGAGTCTGCGCCAGAGGCTGGTCGCGGTCTATCTGATGGACGCCATTGTCGCTGTGAATCAGACGACGCCGATCACCGCCTGTCACGCCCGGGATCAGACGGGGTGCGTCGTGGGTTGGTCGCAGGTCGGCGAGGGCGACGAAGGGGCTGCAAAGCGCAGGCTGCGACGCGCCTTGATCTGGGATGACCGCGGCCAATTGGTTGAATTGGGCGATCGCCCCGCTCTTTGCGTGAACCCGGTATCCGGTAGCGACGACGACGCGGCGGTTCCAGAGCGCCGTCACCTGGGCGCCGCCAACGCCACAGGGCTGGAGTGGGGGCTTCGCCCTGCCTTTATCGACCGTCAGATCGCCACCCAATGCCGCGACGGCCTGTTGCGTCACACGGTGCTGAAATCGGAATCCTTCCGTGAGTTCAGCGGTTGGGCTGACCGTCGCAAGGCGCGACCCTACAACCTGTTTTATGCGGACATTGAAGCGGACGCCCTGGCGCGGCTGGCTGCCTGGAACACCCGGCAGACTTCCTAGTCGGCTCCCGATCGGTCCGCACGCCAGTCGAACAGGGCCTCGAGCACCCGTATGGCCTCGCCGCGCGGACTGGTCAGTTCGGGGTCGCGGCTCAGGATCAGGCGGGCGTCGTCGGAGGCGGCCAGCATCAGCGCTCGGTGCTTGATCGGGTCAGCGAAGCGATAGGCCGGGAAGCCGCTCTGCTTCAGGCCAAGCGGGTCGCCGCCGCCGCGCAGGCGGAAATCTTCTTCGGCGATCTCGAACCCATCCTCGGTGCGACGCAGGGTCTCCAAACGTTCGCGCGCGGTCTCGCCCAGCGCACCGTCCTGACCGCCGTATAGCAGGATGCAGGAACTGGACTTGGCCCCGCGTCCGACGCGGCCGCGAAGTTGGTGCAGTTGGGCCAGGCCGAAGCGGTCGGCGTGTTCGATGACCATGATGGAGGCGTTGGGCACGTCAACACCCACCTCGACGACCGTGGTGGCGACCAGCAGCGGGATGCGGCCCTCGGCGAACTCGGCCATGACGGCTTCGCGCTCGGCGCCCGGCATCTGGCCGTGGGCCAGGCCGACCTCGACCTGCAGGATGCGGCGCAGATCATTGGCGCGTTCCTCGGCGGCGGCCAGATCGATGGCTTCGGATTCAGCCACCAGAGGGCAGATCCAGTAGGCTTGCGCCCCGCTGTCGACCGCCGCCTTCAGCCGTTTGGCCACCTCGCCGATACGGACCAGAGGCAGGACGGCGGTGGCGACGGGCGTGCGGCCCGGGGGCTTCTCCATCAGGCGACTGACTTCCAGTTCGCCGTACTGGGTCAGTTCCAGTGTGCGCGGGATGGGCGTGGCCGACATGGTCAGCAGGTGGACCCCGCCAATAGCCGGATCACCCTTGGCCTGAAGCCGCTGGCGCTCATTGACGCCGAAACGGTGCTGCTCGTCGATGACGGCCAGGGCCAGGCGGTGGAACTGGACCGCGTCCTGGAACAGGGCGTGGGTGCCGATGGCGACCTGGGCCTCGCCGGAGGCCAGAGCCGCCAACCGCTGACGTCGCTCGCTCTGCGTGTCGCGGCCGGTCAGCAGGATGGTCGAGACGCCGGCTTCCTCCAGCATCGGGGCCAGTCGCTGATAGTGCTGGCGGGCCAGGATTTCGGTGGGGGCCATAAGGGCGGATTGGAAGCCGCTGGACGCTGCGTCGGCCAGAGCCAGGGCCGCGACGGCGGTCTTGCCGGAGCCCACGTCGCCTTGCAGCAGCCGCCCCATCTGCTCGCCCGCGGCCAAATCGGCGCGTATTTCTTCAAGAGCGCGGGCCTGGGCCCCGGTCAGGGTGAAGGGCAGGGCGGCCAGCATCCGTCGCGAGGCCTCGCCGGGCTCGATGCGCGCCGCTGGGGTGATCTGTCGCGTGCGGCGACGGCGCGCCAAAGCCAGCTGGTGGGCGAACAGCTCGTCATAGGCCAGGCGCTGACGGGCCGGGGCCTCGGGCGTCAGGTCCAGTTCCGTCGTCGGGGCGTGCAGGGTCTCCAGCGCGGCGCGCCAGCCGGGCCAGCGCCGCGCCGACAGCCAGGCGGCATCCTGCCACTCGGCCAACTCTGGAGCCAACGCCAGCGCGCCCTGCGCCAGCTTGCGCACCACGCGGGAGGTCAGGCCTTGGGTGGCCGGATAGATGGGCTCGGACAGGGGAATCTCGTCCACCTTTTCGAGCGGCAGGATGTAGTCGGGGTGCGCGATCTGAACCTCGTTGTTGAAGCGCTCGACCTTGCCCGTGACCAGCCGCCGCTCGCCGCGCGGGGCCAGGCTTTCGATATGGCGCGGCGATCCGGCGAACCAGATCAGATGAACGAAGCCGGTCTCATCCGACGCCCGCATCTTCAGCGGCGCGCCGATCTTGTGCGGCGGGATCAGCCGGTCGATCAAAACCTCGAAGACGCCGATCTCGCCCTCGACGGCGGCGGCGGCGGTCGTGCGGCGGCGCTGGATGATCCCTGACGGCGACAGGAACAGGACGTCGCGCACCAGCGGACCCGCCAGCTTGTGCACCAGGGGCGCGCTTCTGGGCCCCACGCCCTTCAGGGTGGAGGCATCCGCGAACAGGGGAAAGAGAATCTCGGGCCGCATTAGCCTCAGCATAGCTGGCGAAAACGGAACGGGAACGCTATCTGATCCAACTCTTCACATGAACGGACCGGGCAAGGAACCGCGTGGCCGATATTGATGCACGTCCAGAGGACGCTCGGAAACAACGACTCGGCCGGATTTCCTACCGCGCCTGGCGACGCGGCTTCCGCGAGGCCGACATGGTGCTGGGGCCGTTCACGGACCAGATCGGGCCGACGCTAAGCGACGCCGAACTGGACGAACTGGAGCACCTCCTGAACGAGGAGGACCAGTACCTTTACGCCTGGATCATCGAGAAGGAGCCGACCCCGCCCGAGTTCGACGGGCCGATGCTGGCGCGCATCCGGGCCTTCATGCGCGAACACGTTGCGGCGGAAGTGGCCAAGGGTATCGGTTGATGAGTGAGGCGATGGCGCGGCGTGACGTCGAACTGGGCGGCGCGCCCGAGGGGCTGGATGCGCTGGTCGTCGCCGAGCGGCTGAAGGCCCAGGGCGGCGTCGGCCTGCTGGTGGCGCGAGATTATCAGCGCGCGGGTAATTTCACCCAGACCCTCGGCTTCTTCGCCAAGGATATTGAAGTTCTTGAATATCCGGCGTGGGATTGCCTGCCTTACGACCGTCTGAGCCCCACAGCCTCGGTTGCGGCCCAGCGCATGGCGACCCTGACCCGACTGGCCCAGCGCGATCCGTCGGACGTCAAGCCTGTGCTGGTCGTCGCCACCGTCGCAGCCGTGACCCAGCGCACGCCGCCGCGTCAGGCCGTCACCGGCGCCGGTTTCGAGGCCAAGGTCGGGCGCGATCTGGATACCACAGCACTGGAACGCTACGTCTCGGCCAACGGCTATGTGCGCGCCTCGACTGTGTCGGAGCGTGGTGAATACGCCATTCGCGGCGGCGTCATCGACGTCTTCCCGCCGGGCTTTGATGAGCCGGTGCGTCTGGACCTGTTCGGCAGCGAACTGGAATCCATCCGCGCCTTCGATCCCGAAACCCAGCGCTCGACCAAACAATTGAAGCAGGTCGCCCTGCTGCCGGTGTCGGAGGTGCTGCTGGACGCCGAGAGCATCTCGCGGTTCCGCAGCGGCTATCTGAATCTGTTCGGCGCGCCGGGCGACGAGCCCATGTACGCCGCCGTCAGCGAGGGCGCGCGCCGTCAGGGGCTGGAGCACTGGCTGCCGCTCTTCTACGACCGCCTCGATACCCTGTTCGACTTCCTGCCGGACAGCGCGCCGGTCTTCCTCGACAGTCAGGTCGAGCAGGCCCGCGCCGAGCGCTGGAGTCTGACGAGCGACGCCTATGAGGCGCGCAAGGAGGCCGCCAAGGGCAAGGGAGGCGCAGCCTATCGCGCGCCCGCGCCGCAGAGCCTCTATCTGGACGAAGGCGACTGGAACAGCGCCCTGGCCGGGCGGGCCGTGCGACGCCTTTCGCCGCTGGCGGCGGGATCGGGCGAGGACGCCGGTGGGCGTCTGGGCCGCAGCTTTGCCGCGGAGCGCTCGCAGGACAGCATCAATCTGTTCGCCGCGGTGGCTCAGCACGCGGAGACGCTGAAAGGGCAGGGTAAGCGCGTCCTGTTCGCCTCCTGGACCGAGGGCTCGGCCGAGCGTCTGGCGGCCATGCTGGGCGATCACGGCCTAACCCACGTCCTGCCGGTGCGCGACTGGGACGATGTTCTGGCGGCGCCGAAGGACATCTATCTGCGCGCCGTCCTGCCGGTCGAGCACGGCTTCGTCACCGACGAGGTCGCGGTCATTTCCGAGACCGACATCCTGGGCGACCGCCTGGCGCGGCCCAAGCGCAAGCGGCGGGCCTCCAACTTCCTGGCCGAGGCCTCGGCTCTGACGGCGGGTGATCTGGTCGTTCACCTGGATCACGGCATCGGGCGCTATGAGGGCCTGAAGACGCTGGAGATCCAGGAGGCGCCGCACGACTGCCTGGAACTGCTCTACGCCGGTGACAGCAAACTCTATCTACCGGTTGAAAATATTGATCTTCTGACCCGATACGGCACGGACGCCGACGGGGTTCAACTGGATCGTCTGGGCGGGGCCGGCTGGCAGGGCCGCAAGGCCAAGGCCAAGGAACGCCTGCGCGCCATGGCCGAGGGTCTGATCGCCCTGGCCGCCAAGCGGGCGCTGCGGGTGTCCGACGCCATCGTGCCGCCGTCAGGTCTGTTCGACGAGTTCTGCGCCCGCTTCCCCTACGAGGAGACGGACGATCAGTTGAACGCCATCGGCGACGTGCTGGAAGATCTGGGCAAGGGCACGCCGATGGATCGCCTGATCTGCGGCGACGTCGGCTTCGGCAAGACGGAAGTGGCCCTGCGCGCCGCCTTCGTCGTCGCCATGAGCGGTCAGCAGGTGGCCATCGTCTGCCCGACGACCCTGCTGGCGCGTCAGCACTTCAAGACCTTCAGCGAGCGCTTCGCCGGCTGGCCGATCACGGTGCGTCACCTGTCGCGCATGGTCACGGCCAAGGACGCCAACGAGACGCGCACGGGCCTGAAGGACGGAACCTTCGAGATCGTCGTCGGCACCCATGCAGTGCTGGCCGAACAGGTCGGGTTCAAGGACCTGGGCCTGGTGATTGTTGACGAGGAGCAGCACTTCGGCGTCAAGCACAAGGAGAAGCTTAAGTCCCTGCGGGCCGATGTTCACCTGCTGACCCTGACCGCCACGCCTATTCCGCGCACCCTGCAGATGGCCCTGTCTGGCATCCGCGAGATGTCGATCATCGCCACGCCGCCGGTCGATCGTCTGGCGGTGCGGACCTATGTCACCCCGTGGGACCCGGTGCTGGTGCGCGAGGCCTTGCTGCGCGAGAAGTATCGCGGCGGTCAGGCCTATTACGTCGCGCCGCGCCTGAAGGAACTGCCGGACATCGAGAAGTTCCTGCGCGAGCAGGTGCCCGAGGTGAAGTTCGTCGTCGGCCACGGCCAGATGAGCCCGACACAACTGGAGGAGGTGATGAGCGCCTTCTACGACGGGCAGTACGACGTGCTGGTTTCGACCACTATCGTCGAGAGCGGCATCGACATTCCGACGGCCAACACCCTGATCGTCCATCGCGCCGACATGTTCGGTCTGGCCCAGTTGCACCAGATCCGGGGCCGCATCGGTCGCTCCAAGGCACGGGCCTTCGCCTATCTTACGACCGATCCCAAGCGGCCGCTGAGCCTGTCGGCGGAGCGGCGTCTGCAGGTGCTGCAGTCGCTGGACAACCTAGGCGCCGGCTTCCAACTGGCCAGCCACGACCTGGATCAACGCGGAGGCGGCAATCTGCTGGGCGACGAACAGTCGGGCCATATCCGCGAGGTCGGGGTCGAGCTGTATCAGCAGATGCTGGAGGACGCGGTCGCCGAACTGCGCGAGGCGGGCGAGGGCGTAGCCGACCGCGGCTGGTCGCCGTCGATCAATGTCGGGGCGGCGGTCCTGATTCCAGAAGCTTATGTCCCAGACCTGAACGTTCGTCTCAGCCTCTATCGTCGCCTGTCGGACGCCGAGAAGATGGAGGATCGCGAGGCCATGGCTGCTGAATTGATCGACCGCTTCGGCCCGCTGCCGGACGAGGCGCAGCAGCTTCTGCGGATCGTCGGCATCAAGGCCAACTGCCGCACGGCCTGCATCGAGAAGATCGACATCGGGCCCAAGGGCGCGGTTCTGACCCTGCGCAACAACAGCTTCCCCAATCCGATGGGACTGGTCGGTCTGATCCAGAAGAACCAGGCCTTCTGGAAGATCAGGCCGGATCAGAAGATCGTGGTGAAGGGCGAATGGCCCACGCCCGACGACCGTCTGAAGGTCGCCGAGCGGATCACTGCCGATCTGGCGCGGGTGGCGGGGGCGGCTTAACCCCGCCCCTTCATCTGCCGGATCAGGGCGCCGAACAGGTTGACGTAGTCGTCGGTCCAGGGGCGCACCTCGGTCGGGGCCAGCTTGCGCCAGCGGCCGTCGCCCTTGAAGTCTGCCAGGCCTTCGGCGGTCGGCGAGATGGCCAGGGCCTCGGTCGAGGCCTCGGCCATTTCGGGGGCATTCGGCTGTTCGATGTAGATCTGATGCAGGTCGGCGGCGCCCAGCTGACGAGCGGCGGCGACAGCCGGCATGGTGATTTCAAGGTTGCGGTTTGACAGGTGCAGCACGACCACGCCGTCGGGCTTCAGCAGCTTCAGATAGCCCTGAATAGCCTCGACGGTCAGCAGATGGGTCGGCACGGCGTCCGACGAGAAGGCGTCGATGACCAGCAGGTCGTAGGTGCCCGGAGCCTCCTTGGCCAGGGTCAGGCGCGCGTCGCCCAGAACGGTGCGGATCGGACCGTCAGCGCAATTCGAGATATAGGTGAACCAGGACGGGTCACGCGACACGCGGTCCACCATCGGGTCGATCTCAAAGAAGGTCAGCTCGTCCTCGGCGCGCTTGTAGGCGGCCATGGCGCCTGAGCCTTGGCCCACGACGCCGATCTTGGCCGCCGGGGTACGCTGCTGGATCCGCTGCGCCGCCTGACCCAGGGGTGTCGCGGTGGCGTAATACATGGTGGGGCTGCAGGCGAAGCCGGGCGCGCGGGCCTGGGCGCCGTGCAGGGTAGTGCCGTGCATTAGGACATGGAGGTCCCCGCCCATGCTGTCGTCGCGCGTGACGGCCACCCGCATCACGCCGAAGAAGCTGCGTTCCGTCAGGTTCCAGTCGTAGCCGCGACCGACGTGGTGGGCCGACAGGGTGACGGCGGCGATGATGATGGTGAACAGGATCGCACGGTCGCGGACCAGAAAGGCGCAGATCGCCGCCCCGCCCAGAATGACCTGAACCATCTGCAATCGGGCCTGGTCGCTGAGCAGGGCGCGGAAGTCGGGGTTGTAGCGCATGATCTCAAGGATGATCGGCGGCGCGACGGCGACGCCGATACCGATGAGCAGAAGGAGGATATCGCGGCGCGACAGGGCGCCATCGCCCCACGGTCTCGCTAGACCGACCAGCACCATGACCAGAGGATACTCCCAGACGCCGTTGAAGATGACCGGGGCGAGCAAGGCGTTGAACGCTCCGCCGACCACGCCGCCCAGCGACAGCAGAAGATAGAACTCGGTCAGTCGATCCGGCGCGGGACGTCGCGCGGCCAGCCGCTGATGACACATCAGGGCGGTGAAGAAGAAGGCGGTCAGGTGGGCCAGAAGCAGCAACAGCCACTGACCGGTGTTCATGCCCACCAGACTGACCACGACGGCGCCGAGTGCGGCCTGAAGGACCAGGGTCGTCGGCAGGCTGATCCACGGCCGGGTCTGGAAGGCTATGACGAAGGTCAGCAGGTAGAGGGCCAGGGGCGCGACCCAGAGGAAGGGCGCTGAGGCCACATCCGTCGACAGGTGGGCGGTGACGCCGAGCATCAGGCTGGACGGCGCCGCAGCCAGCAGGACCAGCACGCCCTTCTCGCGCCAGGGAATGGGCGCGCTGACGGCCAGAGGCGCGGGCTCAGGTGCGTCCTGCGCGCGACGGCGCCAGACCACGACCGCCAGGCCGACCACCAGAATGACGAAAAGCCCGTAACCGCCGGTCCAGCCGACTCTTTGGCCAGACAGGGACATCAGCGGTTCGATCACGGCCGGGTAGGCGAGCAGGGCCAGAAAGCTGCCGAGGTTGGAGGCGGCATAGAGGACGTAGGGGTTCTGACCATCGGCGTGGTCGGCGCGCACACGGGCGTACCAGGCCTGAAGGAGCGGCGCCGTGGCTGACAGGATCGCGAACGGCGCGCCGACCGACAAGGCCAGCGTCGCCAGCAGCCAGGCATTCGGAGCCGCAGGATCAGGTTCACCCAACAGGCCGCTGATCTGTAAGGGCAGAAACAGCGCCGCCGCCGCCAGAAGGCCGAGATGAACGACCGCCTGCCATTTCAATGATCGAACGCGCTGCAGCAGATGCGCATAGCCGTATCCGGCCAGCAACGCGGTCTGGAAGAAGACCATGGAGGTGTTCCACACCGATGGCGATCCACCCAGCATCGGCAGGACCAGCTTGGCCACCATCGGCTGGACGATAAAAACGAGAGACGCCGAGGTGAAGATGGCGACGGCGAACAAGACGGGTGTTATCGCTGCGCCCTTGCGGAGGGCCGTCGTCATGGTGGAATCGGTCATTCGCGATCCGCTGGCTGTTGCGGGTCGACTGACCCGCTCCCTGACGGCAGCCTTAGACCGACTCGCAGACGGAGCGCATAGCCATGTTCCCCGATGATATTCAGGCTGCGGCTGGAGCCGTGATCGAAGCCGGGCTTAAGTCCGGGGTCATGGTGGCGACGGCGGAAAGCTGTACCGGCGGTCTGGTGTCGGGCGCGATCACGGCCATCGCGGGGTCGTCGGCCGTGCTGGATTGCGGCTTCGTCACCTATAGCAACGAGGCCAAGGTCGAGCTTCTCGGAGTGGACGGCGAACTTCTGGAGCGTTTCGGCGCCGTGTCGGACCCCGTCGCGCGGGCGATGGCGCAGGGGGCGGTTCAGAGATCGCGGGCCTCGGCGTCGGTGTCCATCACCGGGGTGGCGGGGCCTGGCGGAGGCTCAATCGAAAAGCCCGTCGGACTGGTGCATTTCGCGGCCGTCGGACGCGACGGCGTCGTTGTTCATGACGAACGCTGGTTCGGCGATATCGGGAGGGAGGCGGTGCGACTGGAAAGCGTGCGCGTCGCCCTGGCCATGTTGCTGAGGGCGGTGACCGCGTGACGGGGCTTGTGGTGGATGCGCGCGGGCATCGTTGCCCCGTGCCGAGCTTGCGTTTACGCAGGGCGATGGAGGGGGCGGCGCCGGGCGCGCGGCTGACCTTGCTGGCGACGGACCCGATGGCGCGGATCGACGTACCCTATCTGATGGGGGATCTGGGCGGGAAGGTCTGTGGGGTCGAGGAGCAGGACGGCGTGCTGCGCATCACTGTCGAGACTGGCGGCGTTCCGACAGATTGACGACCGAGCTGTCAGCCTCAACTTCCGGCTCCGGCGTTTTCCACGCGATCTCCAGTTCGGTGGCGAAGGCCCCGCCGTAGAAGATGGCGTTGACGTTCCATGATAGCCAGATCAGCAGCACAACCACCGCACCTACCGAGCCATAGGTGGCGCCGAGCTGGGCGATCTGCTCGACATAGATGGCGCAAAGCCATGAGAAGAAGGTCGACATGACCGTGGCGATCAGACCCCCCATGATCGCCGCCTTCCACGCCACGCGCGCGGCGTGGGACATGGCGTAACGGTAAAGCATGGTCAGGCCGAGCCACAGGCCGAGCGAGGGCCAAAGGCCGTCCAGCGGCAGCACCAGAAGACCGACGGGGTCCTGGGCGTGGGTGTGCTCCATCAGCCGAGATGTCACGACTGCGCCAGACACCACGGTGAACAGGACGAAGGCGGCCAGCGCGACCAGGAAGGCCAGCATGTTGAACTTGAAGAAGCCGTGCGGCTCGGTCTCGTCGTGGATCAGGTTCAAACCCGCCAGCAAGGCCTTGAAACCGCGGTGCGCGGCGTATGCGCCGATGATCAGGGCGAGAGCGCTTTGCGCCGATACAGTGCGGGCCGAGGCGTTCGCCAGGCGGTCGATCTCGTTCAGGAAGATGGAGCGCGCCGCGTGCGGGACGACATCGGCCAGTGCCGCCGCTTGCTCGCTGACCTGACCAATGGAGAGGACAACCTTGTAGAAGCCGATCAGGATGGCGATGGCGGGGAAGACGGCCAGCAGGGCGAAGAAGGATACGCCGCCCGTGTAGAGCATGACGTCGCGCCCCCAACTCCGGGTGAAGGAGCGAACCGCCAGCTTGCCCCAGAAAAGGGGCAGGGCCGTCAATCGGTGTTGTTGGTTCAAGCCTGGACCTCGGCATCCGTCAAAGCGACCGATTAACCTCATTCGGCCAATGGCGAAACCCTCTGTCAGCGCGGTTTAAATTGTAACCTGAGGTCGGCGCCGGCCCCATTGCTAGACAGGGGGAGGCGTCGGTATCATCGCCACGGCTCGGAGCATCGGCGTCGGGGGCGAACCGACCGGGCCTCAAGGAGAGACTTTTGGATTCCGATCCGCGCGTACTGGTTGTCGCTTTCGATGACGACCTGATCGGCCCGCTTTGCGAGGGTCTGGACCAATTGGGATGGCCCACGATGACGGCGCGGACGCTGGACGCCGCCGTTCTGGTATTGAAGGATATGGCGGTCGATGCGGCCGTAATTGACGCGCGCGGAATGGAGGGCGGCGCCGCGCTGGCCCGGCTTCGTGAGGCCGCCGCGCCGCGCTACCTGCCCATCCTCATGATCGATGACGAGTCAGGCCAAGGCGACGCCGATCTTGCCATGTCTTCGGCGCCGCATCCGGCGCAGGCCGCCTTGCGGCTCGATCAGTTGACGCGCGCCGGCATCGCCGAAGAGGAGTTCAAGCTGCGGCAGCAGACATTCGCGGCTCACGGGGTGACCCTGCAGGCGCCCGATCTCGGCGATACGCCCCTGCAAATTCTGACGGCGGGAGCGGCCGACCGTCGCTTCCTAGCCATGTCCAACGCCCTGTCGGCCGCCGGCGCCGAGGTTATCGCCGCGCCGACGCCCTACACCGCTTTCGACTACCTGCATGAGCGGGCGTTTGACGCCGCCGTGCTTTGGGGTGATCAGGATCATGCGCCGGCCTTGTCGATCGCGTCCGGCATGAAGCGGAATACGCGCCTCTATCATATTCCGCTGGTGCTCTATTTGCGTGGTGCGGCCGAGGTCGAACTGGCGGATCTGTTCCGCAGAGGCTTCGCCGATGTGGCCGCGGCTGAAACGCCGGAGGACGAGACGGCCGAGCGGGTTCTGGCTCTGGCTCGCAACCATCGCCGTCGTCAGGCCATCCGGCGCGCCCTCGATTCAGTTCGGGGCTCGGACCTGACGGACGCGGCCACCGGCCTGTTCACGCGCGATTTGTTCGCCTCCCATCTGGCGCGTCTCGCCGAGGGCGCGCGATCACGCAATCGCGCGCTGTCAGTCTGCGTTCTGCGAGTAGCCGAACGTGACCCTGTCGTTCAGGCGCGCGAAGGCGGCTGGCTGGATCGCGCCATGCCCCAGATCGGCGCCATGGTGTCGCGACTTGTGCGCGTAGAGGATACTGCGGCGCGACTGGGACCCGAACTGTTCGCTCTGGTCCTCCCCGCCACGAGCGCGGCCGCTGCACGCATGGCGGCCGAACGAATCTCTGCCGTGATCGCCTGCACCGCTTTCGACGCGGGCAAGGATCGTTCGCCCTTCGTGGTCGAGTTTGAAGTCGGGGTGGCGGAAATGCGCAACGGAGAAACGCCTGCGGCCGTGCTTGAGCGGGCGTCGGCGGATATGTCCAGGAGCTAGGCGGGCAGTTCCACCGAGGCCACGGCCTGGGCGGCGAGGCCTTCGCCGCGACCAGTGAAGCCGAGGCCCTCGCTCGTCGTCGCCTTGACGCTGACCGCGTCGAGCGGAATCTGAAGCAACTCGGCGAGGCGTTCGCGCATGGCCAGGCGATGCGGTTTCACCTTGGGCTGCTCGCAGATCAGGGTCACATCGACATTCACGATCCGGCCGCCGCGCGCGCTCACGCGTTCAGCTGCATAAACCAGGAAGCGGTCCGACGAGGCGCCTTTCCATTGCGGATCGCTGGGCGGAAAATGGTCGCCGATGTCGCCGTCGGCGATAGCACCGAGGATCGCGTCGGTCAGGGCGTGCAGGCCTGCATCGGCGTCGGAATGCCCAATCAGGGTCTGGTCGTGAGGAATTTCGACTCCGCACAGCCAGACCGAGGTTCCCGGCCCCCAGCGATGCACATCATAGCCCTGGCCGATGCGGAAGGTCTTGGGCGACAGGGCCTCGGCCATGGCGAAATCCTCGGGATAGGTCAGTTTCATCAAGCGAGCGTCGCCCTCGACCAGGCGCACCCGGCCGCCGATGCGCTCGACCACGGCGGCTTCGTCCGTGGGGGCGGCGGCATTGGTCCAGGCGGCGTAGGCGTCGCGGATGGTCTTGAGGCGGAAGGCTTGGGGCGTCTGGGCGCGCCAGAGACTTTCGCGCTCGACGCCGCCGACAACCAGGCCGTCCACGCCGCGACGCAGACTGTCGGCCACGGGAAGGGCGGGCAGGGCCCCGTCGGCGTCATTCAGCGCCGCCAGCAGGCGTTTGATCACCTCGGAGGTCAGGAACGGTCGGGCTGCGTCGTGGATCATGACCGGCGTGTCGTCCTTGGCGGCCAGAGCGGTCAGGCCAGCGCAGGCTGATTCTGCCCGCGTGGCGCCGCCGATGACTGCGGTCCATCCTGACAGCCCGTCCAGCGCCTCGTTCAATCGAGATTCGGCGCCTGGCGCGACGACGACGAGAACTGGATCGGCCCCTGCCTTCAACAAGGTCTCAACCGACCAGCGGACCATCGGCTTGGCGCCGACGCTCCGCCATTGCTTGTCTCCGCCGGCTCTCGAGCCGGAACCGGCCGCCACAACGATTGCTGCAAATCCCATGTCCGGCCTTCTAAGCGCCCCAGTTCCGCTTGACGAGAGGGGCAACAGTTGGCGGTAAGGGCCATATGAGCACAGGATTGCAAATCGGAGACGTGCGGATCGCCGGCCGGGTGCTGATGGCCCCCATGACGGGGATCACTGACCTGCCATTCCGCGTGCTCGCCTCCAAGCTCGGCGCGACCTACGTCGCGACTGAAATGGTCGCCTCGGCGGAACTGGCGCGCGGGCGGCCCGACGTGGTGCGACGTGCGGCTGTCGGCGGCGGACTGCCGCTGACGGTGATCCAGTTGGTCGGCGGAGATCCCGCCGCCATGGCTGAGGGCGCGCGCATGGCCGAAAAGGCCGGCGCGGACATCATCGACCTGAATTTCGGCTGCCCGGCCAAGGAAGTGACCGGCGCGGCCTGCGGTTCGGCGCTGATGCGCACCCCCGAACGGGCGGCGGCGATCATGGGGGCCGTTGTCGCGGCCGTCAGTCGCCCGGTCACAGTCAAGATGCGTCTGGGCTGGGACGAGAACAGCCATAACGCGGCCGATCTGGCGCGGCGCGCCGAGGATCTCGGTGTTGCCGCCGTCACGGTGCATGGGCGCACCCGCAAGCAATTCTATACCGGCGCCGCGGACTGGGACGCGGTGGCCGAGGTCAAGCGGTCGGTGGGCATTCCAGTCATCGTCAACGGCGACATCATAACCGCCGAACAGGCGCGAGAGGCCCTCGCTCAGTCCGGCGCCGACGGCCTGATGCTGGGACGAGGGGTCTATGGTCGGCCCTGGCTCGCGGCCCATCTGGAACGCGCGCTGGCGGATGGAGCCCGACTTCAGGAACCTGGTCGTGAAGAGCGTCTGGCCATCGTCATCGAGCACCTGCGGGCTTCAGCGGCATTCTACGGCCTCCCGCTTGGCCTGAAGATGTTCCGCAAGCATCTGGGCTGGTATATCGAACAGGCGCCCTGGCCGGAGGAACCGTTGGAGCGACGCGCCGCCAAGGCGCGCCTCTGTCGGCTGGAGACGCCCGGTGAGGTTGAGAAAGCGCTTTCCCAGCTTTGGTCGGTTGCGGTGGATCAATTCAGCAACTCTAGTGTTGAAAATCGGCCACAGTTGGTTGAAGCTGCAAGGTGATGACGGAGTTGCCTGCCGCGCAGACTGAAGGTCACGACCCCGAGCGTTCGCTCTGGGGGCGTTTGGCTAGCGGTCGCGCCCGGGCCTTGTTCGTCTCTGCCTACGCTGTCGCCTCCTTGATCGCCGCCGCGGCGATTTGGCTGGTTGCCATCGCGCCAGGCGCGACAGCCGGCGGCGATGCACGAACAGCGGCAAGTCAGTTCGTCCTGTTCATCCTGCTGGCCAACCTGGTCTTAATCGGCGGTCTGGCCGCAGTGATCGGCGGGCGGGTGCTGCGTCTGACCAGGAACCGCAACGACCCTGGCTCCCGGCTGCATTTGCGATTTGTCACCCTGTTTTCATTGGTCGCCGTCGTTCCGGCGGTCCTGATCGCGCTGGTGTTCGGTGTCCTGGTCAACCGCGGCGTGGACCAGTGGTTCAGCACCAACGTCCGTTCGGCGGTAGAGAACGGCGCCGAAATCGGCCGGGCCTACGTCGCCGATGTCGGCGCGGGGCTGGAGGTCGATCTTGAGACCATGTCGACGGAATTGGGCGGGGTGCGAAGCCTGTTCGACAACCGCATTCAATTTTCACGCGCTCTGGCCCAGATCGGCGACTTCTTCGGTTATCCGGCTCTCTATATTCTGAGCAGCGACGGAGAGGTGCTGGCCAGCGGCGAGCAGCCCGACGCGCCGCCCTATGTTGCCCCTCCGCAGGAAGCGTTTGAGACTGTGGCGGCCGGCGAAGTGGCGCCGACGACCGTGACTGAAAACCCGGACATGGTGCGAGCGCTGTATCCGCTGCCTGACTATGGTCACGCCTACCTCTATGTCGTCCGGCCCCTGGCGCCGGGTCTGATCCAGCGGATGCGCAATGGCGAGGAATCCATCGCCGCCTATCGCGCCGCCGAGGAAAGTCGGGCGCGGATTCAAGCGGCCTTCGCGCTGAGCTATTTGGAGACCGCCCTGCTGGTTCTGGTCGGCGCGGTCTGGCTGGCCATGTCTGCGGCCAGTTCGATTTCGGCTCCCATCGGCCGTCTGGTGAAGGCGGCGGACCAGGTGGCGGGCGGCGACCTGAGCGCGCGGGTCGACAATACGGGGGCGCCGTCAGACCTGATCGTCCTGTCCGAGGCCTTCAATCGGATGACCGGCGACATCATGACCCAGCAGGCGGCGCTGAAGACCGCCAGCGACGACGCCCAAGGCCGCAGTCGTTTCATCGAGACGGTCTTGTCGGGCGTCAGCGCCGGAGTGATCGGTCTGGACCGCATGGGCCGCATCTCGGCCATCAACGACAGCGCCAGCCAACTTCTGGCCATCGACGAGGCGGATGTGCAGGGGCGATTGCTGGCCGAGGTCGCGCCTGAACTGGCTGAACTTTCCGAACGCGCCGAGGCCCACATTGAAGAGGACATCGACGTCAGCCGCGCCGGTGAAGCCCGTCGTCTGCGCGTCCGTATCGAAGGCGGGCAGGGTGGCGAGATGGTCCTGACCTTCGACGACATCACACGGCTGGTCACGGCTCAGCGCAACGCCGCCTGGCGCGACGTTGCCCGTCGCATCGCCCACGAGATCAAGAATCCCCTGACGCCGATCCAGCTGTCGGCCGAACGTCTGCGTCGCAAATACCGTTCGCAGGTCAGCGACGATGTCGAGGTGTTTGACCGTTGCACCGAGACCATCATCCGACAGGTCGGCGACATCGGCCGCATGGTGGACGAGTTCTCGTCCTTCGCCCGGATGCCGGCCCCGCGCTTCACGCGCGAGAACCCCGCAGAAAAGCTGCGCGAGGCGGTATTCGCTCAGCGTGTGGCGGCGGCGGATATCGTTGTTGAACTGATCGAACCCCTGCCGGACGCCATCTTGCAATGCGACGGGCGCATGGTCGGTCAAGCCCTGGCCAACATCCTCAAGAATGCCGGCGAGGCCGTTTCCGCGCGGCGGATGCGCGATACGGCTCCAACGGAAGCAACCGGCATCATCGCCCGCCTGACGGTCGAGGGCGGGATCGCCACCTTCGTGATCGAGGACGACGGCGTCGGTCTGCCGGCCAAGGATCGTGATCGCCTGACCGAGCCCTATGTTACGACGCGCGAGAAGGGCACGGGCCTGGGCCTGGCCATCGTCAAACGCATCTGTGAAGACCACGGCGGTGAGCTGAAGCTGGCAGACGCCGAGACTTTATCGGGCGCACGCGTGTGCCTGATCTTCCCCCTGACCCAAGACAGCAAGGCTGCCCAACGTGCCCCCGGCACGGCGCGGGCGGCGGAGTAAGAGAGGCGTCATGCGCATTACCGGTGCCGACATTCTGGTCGTGGACGACGAGGCGGACATCCGCGAACTGGTCTCAGGCTTGCTGGAGGACGAGGGCCATTCGGTCCGGACGGCCGCCAACTCTGATGAGGCCCTGGCCGCGATCCGGGCGCGCAAGCCGTCGTTGGCCGTGCTCGATATCTGGATGCAGGGCGGCGGTCTGGACGGGCTGGAGCTGCTGGATGTCGTCAAGGAGCTGGATGAGGACCTGCCGGTCGTCATGATCTCAGGCCACGGCAACATCGAAACCGCCGTCAGCGCCTTGAAGCGCGGCGCCTATGACTTCATCGAAAAGCCGTTCAAATCGGATCGCCTGGTGGTCGTAATCGAGCGCGCGCTGGAAGCCGCCGCTCTGAAGCGTGAGAATCGCCGTCTGCGGGCGCAGACGATGGCGCCCACTGGCCTGATTGGGAAATCGGCGGCGGCGCAACTGCTGCGCGGCACCATCGCCAAGGTGGCGCCGGCCAACAGCCGCGTCCTGATTTCGGGCCCGCCCGGCTCGGGCAAGGAGCTCGTGGCGCGTCAGATCCATGACGGCAGCCCCCGCGCCAAGTCCGAGTTCGTCGCCATCTCGGCCGCCGGCATGACCCCGGAACGGCTGGACGTGGAACTGTTCGGCGAAGAGGGCGGCGACGGCCGTCCGCGCAAGATCGGCGTGTTCGAGCGCGCCCACAACGGCACACTCTATCTGGACGACGTCGGCGACATGCCACGTGAGAGCCAGAGCCGTATCCTGCGCGTGTTGGTCGAGCAGCGGTTCCGTCGTGTCGGCGGGGAGCAGGACGTGCAGGTGGACGTCCGCGTGGTCACCTCGACCGCGCGCGATCTGAAGGTCGAGATCGCCGAGGGTCGGTTCCGCGAGGATCTGTTCCACCGCCTGAACGTCGTGCCGATCCGCGTGCCCCCGCTGTCCGAGCGTCGTGAGGACATCGGCGAGCTGATCGAATATTTCGTCGACAACCTGTCGGCCTCGCAGGGGCTGCCGCATCGCCGGATCGCCGACGATGCGCTTGCCGTGCTTCAGGTCCATCCTTGGCCGGGCAACGTCCGCCAACTGCGCAACAACGTCGAGCGCCTCCTGATCCTGGCGACGGGCGATCCGGACGAGCCGATCACGGCCGACATGCTGCCCCAGGAAGTGGCGTCGTCCGGCGGCGCGTCCTCGCTGGGCGCCGACCGCATCATCGCCTTGCCGCTACGTGAGGCGCGCGAAGTGTTCGAGCGGGACTATCTGGCCGCGCAAATCATGCGTTTCGGCGGAAATATCTCGCGCACTGCCGCCTTCATCGGCATGGAAAGATCCGCACTGCACCGCAAACTGAAGTCGCTGGGCGTTTCGCCCGCTCGCGGCGGCGAAGACGAAGAAGGAGAGGGCGCCTGATGTCCAGGATCGCCTACGTCAACGGAACCTATCAGGCCCACAACGGCGCCACGGTTCACATCGAGGATCGCGGCTTCCAGTTCGCCGACGGCGTCTATGAGGTCTGGTCGGTGTTCGATGGCAAGCTGGCCGACTTCGAAGGTCACATGACGCGGCTGGCCCGCAGCCTGACCGAACTCCGCATCCCGATCCCGATGACCGCCCAAGCCCTGGAACGAGTGCTCAAGGAAACCATCCGGCGCAACCGGGTGCGTAACGGCATCGTCTATATTCAGGTCACCCGTGGGACTTCGCCACGCGATCACGGCTTCCCGAAGGACACACCGCCCAGCGTCATCGTCACGTCCAAGACCATCGATCTGGCCAAGGGCGAAGCCCTGGCCGCCAAGGGCGCGGCGGGCGTGACCATGCCTGATATCCGCTGGGGCCGTTGCGACATCAAGACCGTGGGTCTGCTGCCCAACGTCCTGGCCAAGCAGGCTGCGCGCGAGAAGGGCGCCTATGAGTGCCTGATGGTCGATGACATGGGGCTGGTGACTGAAGGCTCGTCCACCAACGCCTGGATCGTCGACGAGAACGGCAAGCTGCGCACTCGTGACACCCAGGCCAACATCCTGCGCGGCATCACCCGCACGGCCATACTGAAGCTGGCCGAGGCCGAGGGCATTGAGCTGGACGAGCGGCCGTTCAGCGTGGACGAGGCTAAGCGGGCCAAGGAGATTTTCGTCACCGCCGCTAGCTCCTTCGTCATGCCGATCATCTCGCTGGACGGATCGAAGATCGCGGACGGCAAGCCGGGCCCGGTCGCGACCCGTCTGCGCGAGGTCTATCTTGAACAGGCGCGTCGCGAGGCTATTTAGGGCGTTGCCGCGACTGCGAAGGCGCGTTTAAGGTTGTGTGCGGGCCGATGAGTCCGCACCGGCCGCCTTGGCCGGCGAAAAAGAACCAAGAACAGGACCAACCTGCCATGTCGCAAGACAAACGCCAGAACCTTCAGGACACCTTCCTCAACAGCGTTCGCAAGACCAAGACCCCGCTGACCATCTTCCTGGTGAACGGCGTCAAGCTGCAGGGCATTGTGACCTGGTTCGACAACTTCTGTGTGCTGCTGCGTCGCGATGGCCAGTCGCAGCTCGTCTACAAGCACGCCATCTCGACCATCATGCCGTCCGCGCCCGTGCAGATGTACGAGCCCGACGCCGAAGAAGACTGATTGACCTCCAAGCTTATCGACCACGCCGTTCCGCTGATCCGGGCGGTCGTCATCCACCCCGACCGCCGCTCGGACAGCCCGCGACTGGCTTCCGAACGCCTTGAGGAAGCCGCGGGCCTGGCCCGCGCGCTGGACTTGGACGTGCGCGCCGAAGAGATCGTGCGTCTGCGCTCGACCGCGCCCGCGACCCTGTTCGGGTCCGGTAAGGTCGAGGAACTGGCCGCCCTGGTCCGCGCCGCCGACGCCGAGGCCGTCGTCGTCGACGACGACCTGTCCCCTGTGCAGCAGCGCAATCTTGAAAAGGCGTGGGAGGTGAAGGTCATCGACCGCACCGGCCTGATCCTGGAAATCTTCGGACGCCGTGCGCGGACGAAGGAAGGTCGGCTGCAGGTCGAACTGGCGCGGCTGGATTACGAACGCTCGCGCCTGGTCCGTACCTGGACCCACCTCGAGCGCCAGCGCGGCGGCACCGGCTCGACCGGCGGTCCGGGGGAAACCCAGATCGAGCTGGACCGGCGCCTGATCGCCGACCGGATCGTGAGGCTGAAGGCCGAGCTGGAAGAAGTGCGCCGCACGCGCGGTCTGCACCGCAAGGCGCGCAAGAAGGTGCCTTTCCCGTCGGTGGCTCTCGTCGGCTACACCAACGCAGGCAAATCCACCCTGTTTAACCGGCTTACCGGCTCCGAGGTCTTCGCCAAGGACCTGCTGTTCGCCACCCTCGACACCACCCAGCGCACCATTCGGCTGCCGCAGGGGCGGCCGGCCATCATTGCCGATACCGTGGGCTTCATCTCCGACCTGCCGCACGAGCTGGTCGAGAGCTTCCGCGCCACGTTGGAAGAGGTGGGTGAAGCCGACCTGATCCTGCACGTCCGCGACATCGCCTCGCCCGACAGCGACGCCCAGGCCAAGGACGTCGAGGCCGTGCTGGAGCAAATCCCCACGCCGGAGGGCAAGACACGCCGCATCCTCGAGGTCTGGAACAAGATCGACCTGCTGGACGCCGACGTGCGCGAAGCAGTGCTGGGGCAGGCCGAACGTCTGGCGCGCGAGGGCAAGGCGGTCGCCGTCTCGGCCTGGACCGGGGAGGGCATCGACGCTCTACGCGACGCCATCGCGGGCTTGATTGACGATGATCCCGAGACCCGCCTGACGCTGGAGCCGCAGCAGGGCGAGGCCCTGGCCTGGCTCTATGAGAATGGTCGCGTCACCTTCCGCGACACCGACGAGCAGGGGCGGACTCATCTGGTCGTGCGCCTGCACCCGGCGGCGCTCGGGCGGCTGGAACGCCTCTACCCGGACATTATCGACTGAGCCCATGCACCTGATCGAGACCATCCTGTTCCTGTTGCTGGCCGTGGTGCTGTCAGGCTGGGTGGCGCGGATCACGCGGATCGCCCTGCCGTTGGTGCAGATCGGCCTGGGGGCGGCGGTCGTCCTGATCACCGGCGAAGCTGTCGATCTGAAACCGGACATCTTCTTCTTGCTGTTCCTGCCACCCTTGTTGTTCGTGGACGGATGGCGCATCCCGAAGGAGGCGCTGCGTCGGGATCGGGCGGTGATCCTGGAGCTGGCGCTGGGCCTGGTGGTCTTCACCGTGGTGGGGCTGGGCTTTCTGATCCACTGGATGATCCCGGCCATGCCGCTGGCTGTGGCCTTTGCCCTGGCGGCCATCCTGTCGCCGACCGATCCCATCGCCGTTTCGGCGATCGCGGCGCGCGCGCCGATTCCGAAGCGGCTGATGCATATCCTGGAGGGCGAGTCGCTGCTGAACGATGCGACGGGTCTGACCTGCATGCGGATCGCCGTCATTGCGGCCACGACCGGAGCTTTTTCCTTGGCCAGCGCGGTCGGAACCTTCGCCTGGCTGGCGGTGGCGGGCATTGCCGTAGGCGTCGCGGTCACCCTGGCGATCGGCCTGATCAAGGGCTGGATCAGCCGTCGTTGGGGCGAGGACGTCGGCGGTCAAATCCTGATCAGCCTGCTGATGCCTTTCGCCGCCTACCTGGCGGCCGAAGCCGTCCACGCCTCGGGCATTCTGGCGGCGGTCGCCGCCGGCGTGACCATGAGCTTCACCGAGCGACAGGGCTCGGCCATGGCGGCGACCCGGATCCGTCGCGCCGTCGTCTGGGACACGGTGCAGTTCGTCGCCAACGGCCTGATCTTCGTCATCCTGGGCGAGCAGATGCCGTCGATCATGGCGCGCGCGGCCGAGGTCATCCAGTCGACCCAGCACAAGGAAATCTGGTGGCTGGCGGTCTATGTCTTCGCCATCGTGGCGGCGCTGGCGGCCCTGCGCTTCGTCTGGGTGTGGACTTCGCTGAAGCTGACCCTGTTCCGCAAGCGCGGCAAGAACGCCCCCCCCAAGGTCGGCTGGCGCTTGGTGGCGGTTATGTCCCTGGCGGGGGTGCGTGGCGCGATCACCCTGGCGGGCATCCTGACCCTACCCTTCGTGCTGGGCGACGGCTCGCCCATGCCGGCGCGCAATCTGGCGATCTTTCTGGCGGCGGGCGTGATCATTGTCTCCCTCGTCCTTGCGACCGTCGCCCTGCCGCGCCTGCTCAAGGGTGTCGAACTCCCGCCGGAGCCGTCGCACCTGGAAGAAGAAGACCGCTCGCGCGTCGCCGCCGCCTCGGCCGCCATGCGGGCTATCGAGGATACCCAGCACGCCATGGCCGAGGGCAAGAGCAATCCTGATCTCTACGCCGAGACAGCAGCCCGGTTGATGGAAGTCTATCGCTATCGCATCGAGACACGGACCCATGCCGAGGGCGACGATGTGATGCTGACGCGCAGGGCGGACGAGATTGAGCGCCAGCTGCGATTGGCCGGTCTGGCCGCCGAGCGCGCCGAACTGGTGCGGCTGGGCCGGATGCGACTGGTCGACGAAGAGACCGCAAGAAAGCTGATCCGCGAGGTCGACCTGCAGGAACTGCGCTACGTCTGAGGCTTCTCAGCCGCCTTGGCGGCGTCCCAAAGCGCGTCCATCTCTGCCAGGTCGGACTGTTCCGGCGTACGGCCGTCCTTGGCCAGTTCTGCCTCGATGAAGCCGAAACGACGGACGAACTTGGCGTTGGCGGCGCGCAGGGCGTCCTCGGGCTCCAGTTCCAGCTTGCGGGCCAGGTTGGCGACGACGAACAACAGGTCGCCCAGTTCCTCGCGCGCCTTGTCCTTGTCGCCGGCGGCGATCTCGACGCGCAACTCCTCGACCTCTTCGGCCAGCTTGTCGAAGACCTCGTCGGTCGATGGCCAGTCGAAGCCGACGCGGCCTGCCCGCTTGGTCAGCTTGGCGGCGCGAGTGAGGGCGGGCAGGCCGACGGGTACATCGTCCAGAACGCCGTGTTGTTCCTTGGCCTTGCGCTCGGCGGCCTTGATGTCCTCCCACCGCGCCTTCTGGGCCGAGCCGTCGGGCTTGGCGGCCTCCTCGCCGAAGACGTGCGGGTGGCGACGGACCAGCTTGTCGGCCATGGCCTCGGCCACGTCGTCGAAGGCGAAATGTCCGGCTTCCTCGGCCATGCGGGCGTGGAAGACGACCTGGAACAGCAGGTCGCCCAGTTCGACCTTCAACTCCTCCATGTCGGCGCGCTCGATGGCGTCGGCGACCTCGTAGGCCTCCTCGATCGTATAGGGGGCGATGGTCGCGAAGGTCTGCTCGACGTCCCAGGGGCAACCGCCGTTCGGATCGCGCAAGCGAACCATGATCTCTTTCAGGCGGTCGACGGAGTGGGTCATTCAGGCGGTCCCGGCGTCGCGCAGCGCAAGCGCCTCGCGGATTTCATCATGCCGCTGGGGCGTCAGGGGGTAGCCCTTCAACACCCATGCGGTTGCGGCCAATAGCAGGCCGGGCACGGCGATGAACAGGACTTGCAGGATCAGCAGCGAGAACTCGCTGTTGCCCTCGGGCCCGGGTAGTGCCTTGAACCCCACCAGGGGCAGCAGGGCGTAGGGTAGCAGGGCGAAGACGTGGCCCAGCTTGGTCGTCGCCGACAGGATGGAGAACATCAGGCCGGTGCGGTCCACGCCCGTTTCCAGTCGCACCTCGTCGCCGGCGTCGGCCATCATGGCGCGCAGCAGGAACAGACCCGCCGCATAGGGCAGACCAGCGATGAACATGGCGGTCGCCGTCAGGGCGAAGTTGCCGCCGGGAACCAGGGTCGCGCCGACATAGAAGACCGCGAAGATCAGGCTGGCGGCGGCCAAGGCCTTGTCCTTGCCGATCTTGGTCGCCAGCCAGGCCCAGATTGGCGCGCCAACCAGACCGGCCATGAAGTAGATCAGCATGAAGAGCGACGCTTGGGTGTGGTCGTAGCCCTTGATCTGACCGAAGAAGAAGAACAGCAGCGAGCCGGTGATGCCCGGCGCAATGCCCAGAAGCAGGTCGGCGATCAGCAGCTTGCGCACCGTCTTCATCTTGAACAGGGCCAAATAAGCCCCTGGCCCGCCATGCGGCGGCGCGCCGGCGTTGACCGGTTCCGGCACGGCGATCATGGCCAGGCCGATGGTGACGGGCAGGGCGATCAGGATGGCCCAGCCCATGATCCGCACGCCGTCGGCGTAGTTCCCGATGCCCGTCTTAACCACCACGGTCGGCAGGATCAGGATCAGGATGACGCCGATGATGTTGAACACCTGCCACCAGCCATAGACGCGGCTGCGCTGGTCATATTGGGGTGCCAGAACCGCCGCCCAGCCAAGCTGGCTCAGCGTACCGATCGAGAAGCCGAGGTAGAGCACCAGCAGCCAGGCGAACAGATAGGCGGGGCCCGCGCCGGGCTGGACCAGGACGAACATCATCAGCGCCGACAGCATCAGGATCGGCGTCGAGACCGCCATCCACGGGCGATAGCGGCCGAAAGCCGTCTTGGTCTTGTCCATGCCCCAGCCGATGAAGGGGTCGAACAGGATGTCGATCACCCGCACCGCCATGAAGACGGCGGCGACCATGCCCATCTCCATGCCGACATGGGTGGCGTAGAACTCCGGCAGCGTGACGGGCAGGGCCACGCCAAAGGCCGCCAGCGGCAGGCAGGGACCGGAAAAAGCGGCCAGAACGGCGTTGGAACGACGTGGGGCGTCAGCAGCGGAGACAGATGACATCGGGCGTCCGGGATGAGCGGCCTTGAGTCGGCCGCAGCTTCACCATGCCGGTTTTCCGCGAACAGGCGAAGACGGCCTTGCAGTCGAGCGCGACCTGAGGCCTGCTAACGTCATGTCAGTGCGAATTGCGATCCTAGCGGCGGCCTTCTTCGCGGTTCTCGGCGGGGCAGGTGCAGCCAAGGCCGACGCCCAGATCTGCGACCGGCCGACCAATGCATGGGACGGCGCAGCCCAGGCCAACGGGATTTCGCTCTATACCCTGGAATGGTCGCCGTTCGGATCAGCGGAATGGGGCTGGGAAACCTATACGCCCCTGATCCAGCGCGAGATCGGCACGCCGTGCGATCCCGCGTCGCCGGCCTTCGCCGAGGCCTTGGCGGGGTTTCAGGCGCGCTATGGCCTGATGGTGACGGGGCAGTTCGACCAGGCGACCTTTCAGGTGTTCCGCGGCCTGTGGCAGGAGCGCCGCCCCTTCGTCATGGCGCGGGTGAGGGGAGAATGTCCTGAGCCGCCGCCGAATATCATGCTGGCCTATCTTGATCCCGCCGAAGAACACGCACAGCGCATGACCCGGCTGCTGCGCCGCGACGTGCTGGACGCCTATCGCCGCATGGCGGCCGCCGCCCGCGCCGAGGTTCCGGCTATCGCCGCTGATCCGGAGCTGATGCAGATCTTCTCAGGTTTCCGCGATCCGGAAGCGGACGCCGCCCGTTGCGCCGCGCAGGGCAATTGCGATGGCGTGCGCCGCGCCGCCTGTTCGCCACATCGCACGGGAACCGCGATCGACATTCATGTCGGCCATGTCGCCGGCATGGGCGTGGATTCGACCGATCCCATGAGCCGCCGCCACATGGCCCAGGGGCCGGCCTATCGCTGGCTGGTGGCCAACGCCGCCCGTTTCGGTTTCACGCCCTATGTGTTCGAGCCTTGGCATTGGGAATGGACAGGCAATGATACGGCCGCTGGCGGACGGTGAGGCGGCGCTGGCGCGCGAGGTTTTTGGCGCGGCGCTGCGGCTGAACGACATTCGTTTCCTGGGTTCGCCCTGGCCCTTTGATCGGGCCTTCGTGCCGGGGCTTTGGTTCGGGCGCGACTGGATCGTCTGGCCCAAGAAGACGCTGGAGCCCGACCTGTCGCGCGCGCCGCTGCGGACCCAGGCGGTCTTTATCCACGAACTTGTCCATGTATGGCAGGCTCAGAACGGGCTGAACCTGCTGCTGAACAAGCTCAGGGCGGGGGACGGACCTGCCGCCTACGCCTACCCGCTGGACGATCTGTGCGACTGGAGCGGTCTGAACATCGAGCAGCAGGCCATGGTGGTGGAGCACCGCTTCATCCTGTCGCGAGGGGGGCGGGCGCCGGCCAGTCAGGCTTTCTACGACCGCGTCTGCCCCTTGGCCCGGCGCATGGAAATTTGACGATCGGGACTTGCGGCGCTGCAACATCTCGCTAAATCAGGAACTGATGCAGTTGCTTTTGTGTCAGTCAGATTTAGCGGAGCGTTCGATGCCCAAGATTCTCGTCCTTTACCATTCGACCTATGGCCACATCGAGCAGATGGCTGAAGCCGTCGCCGAGGGCGCGCGCCGGGTGGACGGGGCAGTGGCGGACGTCAAGCGCGTTCCCGAAACGGTCCCGACCGAACTGGCTCAGAAGTCGGGCTACAAGCTGGATCAGGCCGCGCCGATCGCCACGGTCGATGACCTAGTCGACTACGACGCCATCATCATCGGCGCGGGCACGCGCTTCGGCACCGCCGCTTCGCAGATGCGCGCCTTCCTGGATCAGACCGGCGGCCTGTGGTTCACTGGCAAGCTGATCGGCAAGGTCGGCGGCGCCTTCACCGCCTCGGCGACCCAGCACGGCGGTCAGGAGACCACCTTCAGCGGCCTGCATAACTTCTTCCTGCACCAGGGCATGGTCGTCGCCGGCTTGCCCTACGGCTTCCAGGGGCAGATGAACATGGACGAGATCACCGGCGGTTCGCCCTACGGCGCCACCACCCTGACCAAGGGCGACGGCTCGCGCATGCCCAGCGACAACGAACTGGACGGCGCCCGTTATCAGGGTCAGCATATCGCTGAGATCGCCAAGAAGCTGCACGGTTAAGATCATGCGCCAGCCCGCTATCTTCTTTGGTCACGGCTCTCCGATGAACGCCCTGGGAGGTCCCTACGCGGACGCCTGGCGCGCGCTGGGAGAGGAGATCGGCAAGCCCAAGGGCGTCGTCATGGTCTCGGCCCACTGGGAGACGCGCGGGCTGGGCGTGACGGCGCAGGAGCGGCCGGAAACCATCCATGATTTCGGAGGCTTTCCGGAGGAACTTCACGCCATGCAGTATCCCGCGCCCGGTTCGCCTTCGCTGGCGGACCGGGTGGCGGAACTGACCGGTGCGCAAAGGACGACGCAATGGGGGCTGGATCACGGGACTTGGTCAGTCCTGGCCCATGTCTGGCCCGAAGCCGACGTGCCGATCGTGCAGCTGTCGCTGGACCGCACCATCGACGCGCGGGGCCACTATGAGTTGGCAAGGAAGCTGCGCCCGCTTCGGGATGAAGGCGTCCTGATCGCCGGCTCCGGCGACTTCGTGCACAATCTGCGGACGTGGAAGCGGGCGGGCGGCGAGCCCTATGACTGGGCGATCGACTTCAACGAGGCGGTCAAGCGCGCCTTCGTTGCGGGCGATCACGACGCCCTGATCGACTGGGTGCATCTGGCTGAACAGGCGCAGTTCAGCGTGCCGACCGACGAGCATTATCTGCCGTTGCTCTATGTGGCCGCCCAGCAGGCGCCGGGCGAGGGTGTGAGCTTCTTTAATGACGTCATCGAGGGCGGTTCGATTTCGATGACCGGCGCCCGGATCGGCTGATCCAGGCGCCGTCTGGGGTCGTCAGCGGCGGCGGCCGCCACGCATCATGCTGTCCAGCGCGATCGGGCCGGGACCAGCGAAGAACAGGTAGAGGAAGACGAAGCAATAAAGCGCGGCCAACTCGCCCCCGTTGTTGATCGGATAGGGGCTCTGCGGCGCATGCACCATCCAGTAGGCCACGGCGGTGAAGCCGGACAGGATGAAGGCGGTCGGGCGCGTGAACAGACCCAGCACGATCAGGACGCCGCCGACCAACTCTATCGGGCCGGACCAGCCGGCGAGCGTGGACAGGCTGGACACGTCGAACGCACCGCCGTTTCCTCCGGGCGGAAAGCCCAGGATCTTCTGCGCGCCATGCTGAAGCAGCAGCAAACCGGCGACGATCCTCAGAACGCTCTGAAAACGCGGGGCCCAACCCGAAATGGACGCTGCACTCGCCATATGTCTTTCCTCCCGATGGCGCACGACCGCCGGTTCCGCAAACCGGATCGACGCAAGGCGCAAAGGCGGAGGTTAGGCGAAGTCGCGGGCTCTGCAAGCCGTCCCGATCAGCCGGCCTTCAACGCATCCTCGACCAGCTTCTGGATGGCGACATAGTCGGTCTTGCCTGTGCCCAGGACCGGAATGACGTCCAGCTTGATGATCTTCTTCGGCACCGCCAGTTCAGGCGCGCCGTTTTCGCGCGCCCACTCCGAAAGGCGCGCGGATTCGGCGCCGGCGTGGTCGGTGACCAGGATCAAACGCTCGCCCTTCTTGCTGTCGGGCACGGAAACCGCCGCGTGGCGATGCTCGGGCCAGACGGCGCCGGCCATATCCTCGACCGCGAGCAGGGAGACCATTTCGCCGCCGACCTTGGCGAAGCGCTTCACCCGGCCGAGGATGGTGATGTAGCCCTCGGGGTCGATGTCGACGATATCGCCGGTGTCGTGCCAACCGTCCGCCAGAGGTTCGATGCCTTCGGGGTCGCTCGGCGAGATATAGCCGGCCATGACGTTGGGGCCGCGCAGATACAGGCGGCCACCGCCTTCGATACCCTCGACCTTGTCCAGGCGGTATTCCATGCCCGGCATGATTTGACCGACCGTGCCGGGGCGGTTGCGGTCGGGATGATTCACGGCGACCACGGGAGCGGCTTCGGTCGCCCCATAGCCTTCCAGCAGGGTCAGGCCGCCGAACTTGGCGTTGAAGGCGGCGCGGGTTTCCTCGCGCACCTTCTCGGCGCCGGCCACGGCGAACTTCAACGTGGCGAAGTCGCCTGGCTCGGCTACGCGGGCGTACTGGTTCAGGAAGGTGTCAGTCGCGAACAGGATCGAGGCCTTCACCTGGGGCAGCAGGTCGGTGATCTGCTTGGCGTGCAGGGGCGAAGGATATTCAAACGCCTTCATCCCTTGCAGCAGCGGCAGGATGACCCCGCCGGTCAGGCCGAAGCAGTGGAAGGTCGGCAGCGGGTTGAACATGACCCACTCGGGCTTCAGGTCGATGTGGGCCGCGACCTGACGGGCGTTGGCGACCAGATTGCGCTGGCTGAGAACCACGCCCTTGGGGGCGCCGAAGCTGCCCGAGGTGAACAGGACCACGCCCGGCGAATCCGGATCGGTCTTCACGCGGAAGCGGCGCGGGGCCATGCCTGCGCTCAGGCCATACAGCTTGTCGGCCAGACCGATGGTCTTGCGCACGTCGTCCAGCCAGATGATCTCGGCGACCTCGCCGAGCGTCTCCATCAGGTCGTCCAGCTTGGCCTGGGTGACGAAGCGCTTGGCCGACAGGATCTTGCTGACGCCCGCCGTCTTCAGCGCCGCCTTCAGATTGGCCTCGCCCGAGGTGAAGTTCAGCATGACCGGCACGCGGCCGAAAGCGTGCAGGCCGAAGAAGGTGACGACCACGCCCGCGCTGGACGGCAGCAGGACGCCGACGCGCTCGCCCGGCTTCGTCATGGCCGCGATCTTGCGTCCCAGCACGAAGGCGGCGCGGATCAGGCCGGTGTAGGTCAGGGGGTGACGATCCTGATCTTCCAGGATCTCCTTGTCGCCATAGCGGGCGCGCGCATCAATCAGCGCGTCGAACAGGGATTCATCATAGACCTTGGGGTCCAGGGCTGCCCGCAGCAAGCACGTCCTCCTTCGGAGAGCTCTCGGCGGCCCTCTCGGTTACAAGAGGCCGGAACCTAGTGACGTAAGGTCGCCTTGAAAAGATGCGTAACGTCGCGTGAACGTCGCATCTCCATCACTGAAACCGTCTGTGGCTTGCCATCGGCGGTCGGAAAGCCGACATACCGCCCTTCTGCACAGGAGCCAGACCGCCGGCTATGGTCACGCTGATCGATACCCTGACGAAGAAGCCTTCCGAGCTGCGTCACCCGGAGAAACAGAACCGCCCGGAATCGGCGGTGCTGAAGAAGCCTGACTGGCTGCGCGTAAAGGCACCCGGTTCGGGCCAATATAATGCGACCAAGGATATCGTTCGCTCCAAGGGGCTGGTGACGGTCTGCGAGGAAGCGGCCTGCCCGAACATCGGCGAGTGCTGGAGCCAGAAGCACGCCACGCTCATGATCATGGGCGACACCTGCACGCGGGCCTGCGCCTTCTGCAACGTCAAGACGGGCCTGCCGCAGCCGCTGGACCCGGAAGAGCCCGCCAAGGTCGGTCTGGCCGTCCAGCAGATGGGCCTGAAACACGTGGTCATCACTTCGGTGGACCGCGACGACATGGCCGACGGCGGCGCCGCCCACTTCGCCGAAGTGGTGCGCCAGATCCGTTTGCAGGCGCCGAACACCACCATCGAAATTCTGACGCCCGACTTCCTGCGCAAGGACGGCGCGGCCGAGGTCATGATCGACGCCACGCCCGACGTCTTCAATCACAACCTCGAGACGGTTCCGCGCCTCTATCTGAAGATCCGCCCCGGCGCCCGCTACTTCCATTCCCTGCGCCTGCTGCAGATGGTCAAGGAGCGCGACCCGAACCAGTTCACCAAGTCCGGCATCATGGTCGGCCTGGGCGAGACCAAGGAAGAGGTCATGCAGGTGATGGACGACATGCGCTCTGCCGGCGTCGACTTCATCACCATCGGCCAGTACCTGCAGCCGACGCGCAAGCACGCCGCCATCGACCGCTTCGTCACGCCGGAAGAGTTCAAGGCCTATGAGGCCATTGCGCGCGCCAAGGGCTTCCTGATGGTGTCGTCGTCGCCGCTGACGCGTTCGTCGCACCACGCAGGCGACGACTTCGCCCGCCTGAAGGCCGCGCGTCAGGCGCAGGCAGGCCGTTCGGCCCGCTAAGCCCTGAATGGCGGTCCATCGCGTAACGCGCATTCTTCCCTATGCGCCCGAAGATCTGGCCAACCTGGTCGCGGGCGTCGAGGCCTATCCGGAGTTCGTGCCGTGGATCACCTCCATGCGCGTCTGGAACAAGCGAGACGAGGCGCTCGGCGTTCGTCTGCTGGACGCCGAGGCTGGCGTGGGGTTCGCCTTCCTGAGCGAGCGGTTCTCGACCTGGGTCCGGCATGACATCCACGCGCCCAAGGTAGAGGTCGGCCTGATCCGCGGGCCGTTCAAGCACCTCAAGAATCGCTGGGAGTTTCACCCGCACCCCGAGGGGACGCGGCTGGAGTTCTTCATCGACTTCGCCTTCAAGTCGCGCATGCTGGACATGATGCTGCAGGCGAACTTCGACCGGGCGGTCGATAAGCTGATCCAGTGTTTCGAGGGCCGCGCCAAGGCCTTGTACGGCAAGAGGTAGAACCATGGCCGCGCCTTTCGACTTCGATGCGACGGTCGTGGGCGCGGGGGCTGTGGGGCTGGCCTGCGGGCGGGCGCTGGCGAAGCGCGGTCTGTCGGTGCTTGTGCTCGAAAAAGAGCCGCACATCGGTCAGGGCGTGTCCTCACGCAATTCCGAGGTCATCCATGGCGGGCTCTATTATCCGACCGGCTCGCTGAAGGCGAAGTTCTGCGTCGAGGGACGGCGCGCCCTCTATGACTTTCTGAGCAGCCACAAGATCGACCACTGGAAGTGCGGCAAGCTGGTCGTGGCGACGGAGGAGGCTGAGGTCGCGCGTATCGAGGCCATCTTCCAGCAGGCGACAACCAATGGCGTCGAGGGGCTGGAGCACCTGACCGGCGCCCAGGCGCGGGCGCTGGAGCCGGAGTTAAACGCTCACGCCGCCATCCTGTCGCCCGAGAGCGGCGTCTTCGCGAGCCACGACTACATGCTGGCCCTGCAAGGCGAGATCGAGGACGCGGGCGGCTCGGTCGTAGTCTCCACGCCGTTCGAGCGAGCCGAGCCCCTGCCGGACGGCGGTTTCAGGATCACGGCGGGCGGCCCGGATTCGGGAGAGGGCGGGGCGGTGCTGACGTCCCGGCTGCTGGTCACCGCGCCCGGCCTGTCGGCCCAGAGCGTGGCGGCAAGCATCGACGGCTATCCGGCTGTCGATATCCCGGCGCGGCATCTGGGCAAGGGCGTCTATTTCCGCCTGACGGGCCCAGCGCCGTTCAACCGCCTGATCTATCCGCCGCCGATCCACGGGGCGTTGGGCACCCATTATCGCAAGGATCTTGGCGGGCAGGGGGTGTTCGGCCCGGACCTGACCTACGTGGAGGCCGAGGACTATTCCGTCGATCCGGCCAAGGCTGAGGCGTTCGCGCTCTATATCCGACGCTTCTGGCCGGGCGTGACGGTCGAGCGCCTGACGCCCGACTACGCCGGCATCCGGCCCAAGATTCACGGACCGGACGAGCCGCAGCCCGATTTCCAACTGCATGGGCGAGAGCATCACGGCATCGACGGCCTGATGGCTCTGTTCGGCATCGAGAGCCCAGGTCTGACCAGTTCGCTGGCGATTGGCGAGACTGTAGCCGAGGCATTGACCAAGGCCTGACGCCCGTCTTCGGCTAGCCGCCTAGTCGAACGCGCACAAGGGGATCGACACCAGGCTGAACGGCAGAACGGGATCACCAGACCCCCGACGGTTCAACTGACTGTTGGCTACAATCAGACGGTCGCTCCGGACGGCGACAGTTGCGGGCCAGGCCAACTCCGTCGGCTTGATACGTTTCGCTTCGACAGTTCTGGACAGGTCATCGGACAGATCCAGGGCCACCACCTCGCCGGCGGACTGACGCACGAGGAACAGCCGCTGGCCGACCAGGGCCAGGCCGTCGCCGCCGTCCAGCGCCGACGTGCCTGAGTCGATAGCCGCCACCTCGCGCGTCTGCGTGTCGATCCGGAACAGCCGCCCCGTCTTCATCAGAACCACGATCAGGTAGCGGCCGTCCGGTGTGGCGACGATGCCGTTCAGATTCGGCTCCTCGCCGTATTCCAGCGCCGTGCCTTCGAACGACAGCCAGGGCTCCAGAGCAGCGTCCGCGAGCGAATCACGCCCACGCGCCACAGCACCGGACGCAAGGTATCTGTGAAGTAGGCAGCGTCCGCCGTCAGGGCGACGTCATTGATCAGCCAGGCGCCGGCAGGCGTGGTGAAGCGGGCCAGTCGCTGGCCGGTGGCTATATCGACGACATGCATCGAGCCGGTTCGCGCTCCGGCGACCCACAGGCGGCCCTGTCCGTCAGCTTTGAGGCCTAGCGCCATTGAGACGGGCTTGGCGATTTGCGAATCACCCATGCCGAGCGGATCGCCAATTCGAACGGCGGCGCCGGTGTCGGGATCGACGCGGAAGACCACGCCCGTGTTGGCGCTGTTGGTGTAGATGGCCCCAGTCGTCGGATCGACCGTGACGCCCTCTGGATAGGCGGCGGCGTCAGGAAGCGGCAGGACCTTCACGCCGGATTGCGTAAACCCGGGCGTGGAAGCCAGCAGGGCGGCTGCAGCAACGCTCGCAGCCAAGGTGGTCGTCCAGAATTTGCGCATGTCGTCCTCCCGTGACATCGGTGTCAGAACCTTGGCGCAGACGGCTTTGGATCGCCACCCTGACATGCTTGGCTGATTGTCGCGGCATGACTTGAAATCGAGAACGTCTTCATGCATAAGCCCGCCCTCGCGTGGCGGCTCTTATCGGGGGGCCGACACTGTATGTTTTCGCGTCTTCACGGCGCACCGACTTAGAGATTGAGACGGACATGGCCGTTCCGAAGCGCAAAGTATCCCCCTCGCGTCGCAACATGCGTCGTGCTCACGACGCCCTGGGCGCCAACTCCTATGTGGAAGACAAGGACACCGGCGAACTGCGCCGTCCGCACCACATCGACCTGAAGACCGGCATGTACAAGGGCCGTCAGGTCATGACCCCGAAGGAAGACTAAGGTCTTCATTTCGGCGCCGGCTTCGACCGGACGATAGAATTTAGCGGCGCGCGATGACATCGCGCGCCGTTTTCGTGCGTTGTACGCGGTGAAGCTGAACCATTGGAGCCTTCCGCATGATCCGCAAAGCCGTCCTCAGTACCGTCGCTGTGTTGGCGCTGACCGCCTGCAATGCACCCGAGGCCGCCAAGACGCCTGAGGTGAAGGCTTCTGACGTCGTCACTCCATCGGCGCCAGCCGACGCGGCCTCCGCTGTCGTGCTGACCCCGCTGGGCTATGGGCCATTGAAGATCGGCATGACCCAGGCCGAGGTGGACGCTGCCTTCGGCCCGCCGCCCGCCAACGCCGCCGAGGCCGCACCGTCGGAATGCCGCTATTATCATCCGCCCCGCGCACCTGAGGGCTTGCTGGTCATGGTTGAGAATGGCGTCCTGACGCGGCTGACAGCCACGAAGGACTCTGCCGTAAAGACCGAGGATGGCGTCGGCGTCGGCGATGACGGCGAGCAAGTGAAGGCCCGTTACGGCGTCACTGCCACCGTTACGCCGCACAAGTATCAGGGCGCGCCGTCGGCCTATGTCACCCTCTGGCCAGGCAAGCCTCAACTGCAGGGCGCCTATGTCACCGATCCGACGGCGCGGGGGCTGGTGTACGAGATTGGTGACGACGGCAAGGTGGCCTTTATCCACGCGGGCGGCCCCAGCATCCAGAACGTCGAAGGCTGCAGCTAAGGCTGAACTCAGGGAAGGCGCGTCGCCCGGTGGCGATTCGGCGACGGCTGGTCTAAACCGACCGTCACACTTTCCCTCTCCTGACAGAGCGCCTGCCTCATGACCGACATCGCCGACATCGTCGCCCGCCAGATCATCGACAGCCGGGGCAACCCGACGGTCGAAGTCGACGTGACCCTGGAAGACGGCAGCTTCGGCCGCGCCGCCGTGCCGTCTGGCGCCTCGACGGGCGCGCACGAAGCCGTCGAGCTGCGTGACGGCGACATGGACATGTGGGGCGGCAAGGGCGTCCAGAAGGCGGTCGACGCCGTCAACGGCGAGATCTTCGACGCCCTGTCCGGCATGGACGCTGAAGACCAGCGCCGGCTGGATGAAGCCCTGATCGAACTGGACGGCACCGAGAACAAGGGTCGTCTGGGCGCCAACGCCATCCTGGGCGTGTCGCTGGCTGCGGCCAAGGCCAGCGCCATCAGCTCGAACCTGCCGCTGCACCGCTACATCGGCGGCGTTTCGGCCCGCATCCTGCCGACCCCGATGATGAACATCATCAACGGCGGCGCCCACGCTGATAACCCGATCGACATTCAGGAATTCATGATCCTGCCGACCGGCGCCGACAGCTTCTCGGACGCCCTGCGCATGGGGGCTGAGATCTTCCACGCTCTGAAGAAGGCGCTGAAGGACGCGGGCCATAACACCAACGTTGGCGACGAGGGCGGCTTCGCGCCGAACCTGGCCTCGGCCGAAGAGGCCCTGGCCTTCATCACCAAGGCGGGTCAGGCGGCCGGCTATCTGGCCGGCGAGGATTTCCATCTGGGCCTCGACGTCGCCTCGACCGAGTTCTTCAAGAACGGCAAGTACAACCTGACGGGCGAGGGCAAGTCCTTCGACGCCGACGGCATGGTCGGCTATCTGGCCGATCTGGTTGAGCGCTTCCCGATCGTCTCGATCGAGGACGGCTGCGCCGAGGACGACTTTGACGGCTGGAAGCTGCTGACGGACCGTCTGGGCGACCGCGTTCAGCTGGTCGGCGATGACTTGTTCGTGACCAACCCGCGCCGTCTGGCTGCGGGCATCGGTGAAGGCCTGGCCAACTCCATCCTGATCAAGGTCAACCAGATCGGCACCCTGTCCGAGACCCTGGACGCCGTCGATATGGCCCACCGCGCCGGCTACACCTCGGTGATGAGCCACCGCTCGGGTGAAACCGAAGACTCCACCATCGCCGACCTGGCCGTCGCCACCAACTGCGGTCAGATCAAGACCGGCTCGCTGGCCCGCTCGGACCGTACGGCCAAATACAACCAACTGCTGCGCATCGAAGAGATGCTGGGCGACCAAGCCGCCTATTTCGGCGACGGCATGCTGCTCAAGTAAGCCTTCTCAGAAAGAAGTACGCGACGCCGTCTCCGACCTCGGAGGCGGCGTTCGCAATTGCGGCCAAGCTACGGTTCGTTAGGCATTTTCGGTCACCATCGGGAAACTGTGTTCACGCTCAGAAGGAGCGTCCGTCGTGCCTGAGCAGATGAAGCCCTATCTTCCGTCCGCCTTCCTGCTGTTCCTGATCGTCTATCTGGGCGTTCAGGCCCTGACCGGGCAGCGCGGCTTGCTGAGCGGCGGCGAGCGGGACGCCCTTCTCGCCAAACGCGAGGCCCAACTGGCCCACCTGACCGAGCAGCGCCGCGATCTGGAAGTTCGCGTGCGTTATTTGCGGACCGAGAGTCTTTCTAAGGACCTGCTGGAAGAGCGGGCGAGGGCGGTGCTCGGCTTTGCCGATCCGCGCGACTACGTAGTTCGCCTGAGCGCGCCCGTCGCGCACAACTCTGACGCGATCCAAACCTCCTGAACTATTGTTACAGCTTGAGCGGCTCGCTTTGCGTTTCGGGAACGAAGGCTGCTAAAGCCCCTTTCCGTAACGATAAGAGTCCCTGAAAGCAGGGGCGCAGCCGGGAGATGCCGGATGGCGAAAGCCGCCGCTCAGAAATCCTCGTCCAGCGCGGACGACACCAAGATTCCGAACACGCCTCAGGCTTCGAAAGAAGACCTGCTGCGCTTCTATCGCGAGATGGTCCTGATCCGCCGCTTCGAGGAGCGCGCGGGCCAGCTTTACGGCATGGGCCTGATCGGCGGCTTCTGCCACCTCTACATCGGCCAGGAAGCCGTGGCGGTGGGTGTCCAGGAGAGCGTCAAGCAAGGCCACGACAAGATCATCACCGGCTACCGCGACCACGGTCATATGCTGGCTGCGGGCATGGACCCGAACGCCGTCATGGCCGAGTTGACCGGTCGTATCGGCGGCTCGTCCAAGGGCAAGGGCGGGTCGATGCACATGTTCGACGTGCCGACCGGCTTCTACGGCGGTCACGGCATCGTCGGCGCCCAGGTGGCGCTGGGTACGGGCCTGGCCTTCGCCGGTAAGTACCGCGGCGACGACTCGGTGGCCTTCGTCTACTTCGGTGACGGCGCCTCGAACCAGGGTCAGGTCTACGAAAGCTTCAACATGGCCCAGCTGTGGAAGCTGCCGGCCATCTACATCATCGAGAACAACCAGTACGCCATGGGCACGAGCATCGAGCGCTCGTCGTCCACGACCGAGCTGTTCATGCGCGGCGCCAGCTTCGGCATCCCAGGCGAGCAGGTCGACGGCATGGACGTCCTGGCCGTGCGTGACGCTACCGCCCGCGCCGTGGCCCGCGCCCGTGCAGGTGAAGGTCCGTACATCCTGGAAGTGAAGACCTACCGCTATCGCGGCCACTCCATGTCGGACCCGGCCAAGTACCGCACCAAGGAAGAGGTCGATGAGGTCAAGAAGACCCGCGACCCGATCGACCATCTGAAGATGCTGCTCGCCGCCGCCAAGGCGACCGAGGAAGAGCTGAAGGCCATCGACAACGAGGTGAAAGCCATCGTCGCCGAAGCCGTGCAGTTCGCACAGGAAAGCCCTGAGCCGGATCCGTCCGAGCTCTATACTGACGTCTACGTGGAGGCCTGATCCGTGACCGACATTCTGATGCCGGCGCTGTCCCCCACGATGGAAGAGGGCACGCTGACCAAATGGCACATCAAGGCGGGCGACACCGTGTCGGCCGGCCAGGTGATCGCTGAGATCGAAACCGACAAGGCCACGATGGAAGTCGAAGCCGTCGATGAAGGCGAAGTGCTGGAAATCCTGGTGCCGGAAGGCTCCGAGAACGTGAAGGTCAACACGCCGATCGCGCGGCTGGCTGGCGAAGACAGCGCCCCCGCGCCCGCAGCCAAGGCTGATGCGGCCCCGGTCGCTCAGGCTGCTCCGGCGGCCGCTGCTGTTTCGGCTGCCCCCAAGACGGAACTGCGCGATCCGGAAATCCCGGCTGACGCCAAGCTGGTCAAGACGACCATCCGCGACGCCCTTCGCGACGCCATGGCCGAAGAAATGCGCCGCGACGACCGCGTCTTCCTGATGGGCGAGGAAGTCGCCCAGTACCAGGGCGCATACAAGGTCAGCCGCGACCTGCTGCAGGAATTCGGCGACCAGCGCGTGATCGACACCCCGATCACCGAGCACGGCTTCGCCGGCCTCGGCGTCGGCGCGGCCATGGCGGGGCTGAAGCCCATCGTCGAGTTCATGACGTGGAACTTCGGCATGCAGGCCATCGACCACGTGATCAACTCGGCCGCCAAGACCCTTTACATGTCGGGCGGTCAGATCCGCGCGGATATCGTCTTCCGCGGTCCCAACGGCGCGGCCAGCCGCGTCGGCGCGCAGCACAGCCAGGACTATTCGGCCTGGTACGCGCAGGTTCCCGGACTGAAGGTCATCGCGCCGTATGACGCCGCTGACGCCAAGGGGCTGCTGAAGGCCGCCATCCGCGATCCGAACCCCATCGTCTTCCTCGAACACGAGATGATGTACGGCATCGAGTTCGACGTGCCGGAAGTCGAGGACTACGTCGTGCCGATCGGCAAGGCCAAGGTTCGCCGTGAAGGCACGGACGTCACCATCACGGCCCACAGCCGCATGGTCGGCTTCGCCCTGCAGGCCGCTGAAAAGCTGGCCGAGGAAGGTATCTCGGCCGAGGTCGTGGACCTGCGCACCCTGCGTCCGCTTGACCACGAGACCATCGTCGAAAGCGTCAAGAAGACCAACCGCCTGGTCTCGGCCGAAGAGGGCTGGGGGCCGATGGGCGTCGGCGCCGAGGTCGTGGCCCGCGTGATCGAACACGCCTTCGACTACCTGGACGCTCCGCCGCTGCGCGTGCACCAGGAAGACGTGCCGCTGCCTTACGCCGCCAATCTGGAAGCCCTGTCACTGCCGGGCGTGGACAAGATTGTCGCCGCCGTGAAGCAGGTGATGGCGTGAGCGAAGCGTCCGAGTTCATGCTGACGACGCCGGAAAGCGTCGCTGCTGATCCGCAGGCTATCGAAATCCTGCGGATGTGGTGGTCGAACAACGAACCGGTCATGTCCGTGAAGCCCGCCTTCGAGGACCCGATCAAGTTCGGCGAGCTGCTGGCCTATGCTGCTCGCCACATGGCGCACGGTTACGCCGTGCGTCACGGCCACAACGAGCGCGAAGCCTACAATCGCATCCTTCAGGGTCTGTCCCAGGTCGTGAAGGCCGACAATGTGCAGACCGTGGCCGAGCCTGTTGCTGCGCCGAAGGGGAATGCCTGATGACTGACATTCTGATGCCCGCCCTGTCGCCCACGATGGAAGAGGGCGTTCTGGCCAAGTGGCACGTCAAGGTCGGGGACGTCGTCTCCGCCGGCGACGTCATCGCCGAGATCGAGACCGACAAGGCCACGATGGAAGTCGAGGCCGTGGATGAAGGCGAAGTCACCGACATCCTGGTCGCCGAAGGCACCGAAGGCGTGAAGGTCAACACGCCGATCGCCCGTCTGAAGGATGAAGGCGGCGCGGTGGCCCCCAAGGCAGCCGCCAAGGCGGAAGAGGCGCCCAAGGCTGCGGCGGTTGCGGCCGAGGCCCCCAAGGCCGCGGCGCCGGCCGCCCCGGCTCCCGCTGCGCCGAAGTCGGACAGCGGCGAGCGTATCTTTGCTTCGCCCCTGGCGCGTCGCATCGCCGCCCAGAACGGCGTCGACCTGAAGTCGATCAAGGGCACCGGCCCGCACGGCCGCATCGTCAAGCGTGACGTTGAAGGCGCTCCGAAGGGCGCGGCTCAGCCCGCAACCTCGACGGCGACCGCCGCCGCGACCTCGGGCATCGCCCCGCGTCAGGTCCAGTCTCTGGCCCAGATGGGCATTCCGGACGGCAGCTACGACCTGATCCCGCTGGACGGCATGAAGAAGGCCGTGGCGCGTCGCATGGTCGACAGCATCCAGAACGTCCCGCACTTCCCGCTGTTCATCGACTGCGAGATCGACCAGCTGATGGCTGTTCGCGCCAAGGTGAACAAGATGCTGGAGCCGCAGGGCATCAAGGTCTCGGTCAATGACTTCGTCATCAAGGCCGCTGCCCTGGCGCTGAAGATGGTGCCGGAGGCGAATGCCTCCTACACCCCTGAAGGCATCGCCATGCACCACAACGCCGACGTCTCGATGGCGGTGGCGATCGACGGCGGTCTGATCACCCCGATCATCAAGAAGGCCGAGACCAAGGGCCTGGCGCAGATCGCGACCGAGTCCAAGGACCTGGCCAAGCGCGCCCGCGAACGCAAGCTGAAGCCCGAAGAGTTCCAGGGCGGCACCTTCTCGGTGTCCAACCTGGGGATGTTCGGCATCAAGCAGTTCACCTCGATCATCAATGAGCCGCAGGGCTGCATCATGAGCGTAGGCGCGGGCGAGCAACGTCCGGTCGTCAAGGACGGCCAGATCGTGCCGGCCACGGTCATGACCGTGACCCTGACCTGCGATCACCGGGTGGTCGACGGCGCGACGGGCGCTCGCTTCCTGCAGGCGTTCAAGCCGCTGATCGAAGATCCCGTGGCGATGCTGGCCTAGGGGGAGGGTGAAGTCATGACCTCGGTTTATGACTTCTCCGCCCGCGCCATCGACGGCACGGATGTGGCGCTGGACCGCTTTCGCGGTCAGGCGCTGCTGATCGTCAACACGGCGTCAAAGTGCGGCTTCACCGGTCAGTATGACGGGCTGGAGAAACTGCACCGCGACTTCGCCGACGCGCCGTTCCAGGTGCTGGGCTTTCCCTGCAACCAGTTCGGCGACCAGGAGCCGGGCAGGGCGGCGGAGATCGCCGCCTTCTGCGCCACCAGTTTTGACGTCACCTTCCCCCTGTTCGACAAGGTGGAGGTCAACGGACCGGACCGGCATCCGCTCTATGCCTGGTTGACCCGGCAGAAGCGCGGCTTCCTGGGCTCACAGAACATCAAGTGGAACTTCACCAAGTTCCTGACCGACCGCGAAGGCCGCGTCGTTGCGCGCTATTCGCCTCAGACTGAACCCGCGGCCATCAAGGCCGACATCGAGAAGTTGATCTGATCATGGCTGCTGAATTCGATCTCGTCGTCATCGGTTCGGGCCCCGGCGGTTACGTCGCGGCGATCCGCGCCAGCCAGCTGGGCCTGAAGGTCGCCATCGTGGAGCGCGAGAATTTGGGCGGCATCTGCCTGAACTGGGGCTGCATCCCGACCAAGGCCCTGCTGAAGTCGGGCGAGAAGTTCGAGAGCCTGAGCCACCTGAAGGAATACGGCCTGTCGGCATCCGGCGCCTCCTTCGACTTCGACGCCATCATCCAGCGCTCGCGCGGGGTCGCGGCGACGATGAACAAGGGCATCGGCTTCCTGATGAAGAAGAACAAGATCGAGGTGATCGAGGGCTCGGCCACGCTCGAGAAAGGCGCTGCGGCTCCCAAGGTCGTCGTCGCTCTGAAGGCCGGCGGCACGCGCGCTATTGAAGCCAAGACCGTCATGCTGGCCGTCGGCGCCCGCGCCCGCGCCCTGCCGCAGATCGGTCTGGAAGCCGACGGCGACAAGATCTGGGCCTATCGCGACGCCCTGGCCCCCAAGAAGCTGCCCAAGACCTTCGTCGTCATCGGCTCGGGCGCCATCGGCATCGAGTTCGCCAGCTTCTATCGCGCCCTGGGCGCCGAAGTGACCGTGGTGGAAGCGGTCGATCGCATCATGCCGGTCGAGGACGAAGAGGTCTCCAAGGCCGCTCAGAAGTCCTTCGAGAAGCGCGGCATCAAGTTCAAGGTCGGCGCCAAGGTGACCAAGGTCTCCAAGGATTCCAAAGGCGTGAAGGTCGATATTGAAGTGAACGGCAAGGCCGAGACCCTTGAGGCCGAGGTCTGCATCTCGGCGGTCGGCATCACCGCCAACACCGACGGCATCGGCCTTGAGGCGCTGGGCGTCGAACTGGACCGCGGCCACATCAAGACGGACAGCCACTGCCAGACCAACGTCAAAGGCCTGTACGCCATCGGCGACTGCGCCGGCGCGCCCTGGCTGGCGCACAAGGCATCGCACGAAGGCATCCACGCCGCCGAACACATCGCCGCATACAAGACGCCGAACGTCCATTCGCCCATCGCCGGCTGCACCTACGCCCAGCCTCAGGTCGCCTCGGTCGGCGTCACCGAGCAGGGCGCGCGCGCCGAGAAGCGCGAGGTCAAGATCGGCCGCTTCCCGTTCCGCGTGAACGGCAAGGCCGTGGCGGCAGGCGAAATCGACGGCTTCGTCAAGGTGATCTTCGACGCCAAGACCGGCGCCCTGATCGGCGCCCACATGATCGGCCACGAAGTCACGGAGATGATCCAGGGCTACGTCACCGCCATCACCATGGAAGCGACCGAGGAAGACATCCACGGCATCGTCTATCCGCACCCGACCATGTCCGAGGCCATGCACGAAGCGGCCCTCGACGCCTACGGACGCGTGCTCCACATCTGATCCGGTTGTTAGAAAATCTGAACTGTGGCTAAGAGGGTCGCCCTCTTCTCCACGGTTCGGAAGTTTCATGATCGTCGCCTCTGACGCCCTCGGCCTGATCGGCAACACGCCCCTGGTACGGCTGAGGCGCGCGTCGGAGCTGACCGGCTGCGAGATCCTCGGCAAGGCCGAGTTCATGAATGTCGGCGGGTCGATCAAGGACCGTGCAGCGCTCAGCATCATCAGGAAAGCGCGGGCGTCGGGCGCGCTCAAGCCTGGCGGCGTCATCGTCGAGGGCACGGCGGGCAATACCGGCATCGGTCTGGCCCTGGTCGGCGCGGCGCTGGGCCATCCCGTCGTCATCGTCATGCCGCGCAGCCAGACGGACGAGAAGAAGCGGGCGGTTCGTCTGCACGGCGCCCGCTTGATTGAAGTCGATCCCGCCCCCTTCGCCAGCCCTAATCACTTCGTGCACTTCTCCCGTCGTCTGGCCGAGGAGCTGAACGAGAGCGAACCGAACGGCGCCTTCTATGCCGACCAGTTCGACAACCTGGCCAATCGCGAAGCCCACTACGAAGGCACGGCGCCGGAAATCTGGAAACAGACGGACGGGAATATCGACGGCTTCATCTGCGCCGTCGGATCGGGCGGGACGCTGGCGGGTTGCGCCGCCTACCTGCGTGAACAGAAGCCCGAAGTCCGCATCGGTCTGGCCGACGTGCCGGGGGCGGCGCTGTTTAGCTGGTTTACCGAGGGCGTGCTGAAGGGTGAAGGCAGTTCGATCACCGAGGGCATCGGCGTCAACCGCATCACCGGCAACCTGGAAGGACTTGTGGTCGATCATCCTTACCGGATCGAGGACGCCGAGTTTCTGCCCATCCTGTTTGATCTGGTGCAGCACGAGGGTCTGTCGCTGGGGCCCTCCAGCGGGGTCAACATCGCCGGGGCTATCCGCATGGCCCGCGACCTGGGGCCGGGCAAGACCATCGTCACCGTCTTGTGCGACTCCGGTCAGCGCTACGCCAGCAAGGTGTATGATCCGGCCTTGCTGACCGCGCGCGGCCTGCCGACGCCAGAGTGGCTGAACCGATGAGTCGCAAGAAGGAGCAGGCCGTCGAGAGCCGCATTCCGCCGCTCAACGCGCTGAAGGCGTTCGAGGCCGCCGCGCGTCGCCTGAACATCACCCGCGCCGCCGAGGAACTGTCGGTCACGCCCGGCGCCATCAGCCAGCAGATCCGCATTCTGGAGGAACACGCGGGCGCGCCCCTGTTCCATCGCGAGGGGCGCCAGATCGCCCTGACCGAACTGGGGGCCGAGCTCTATCCGCTGCTGCACGACGGTTTCGACTATCTGAAGCGGGCGGGGGACCTGTTGTACCGTCCCAACCGACGCCATGCCCTGGCGATCAGCGTGCCGCCGTCCTTCGCTGCCAAGTGGCTCGCGCCCCGTATCGCGCGTTTCTCCGCCGCTCATCCCGAGGTCGAGGTCTGGATGTCGGCCGACATGCGGCTGGCCGACGTCGGCGGCGGACGCGTGGACGTGGCGGTGCGCTATGGTCGGGGCGACTACACTGGCGTTCGGTCGGAGCGCTTGCTGTCCGCCGATGTGACCCCCGTGTGCAGCCCTGCCTTGCTAAGCGGCGCGCATCCGCTGAAACGCCCGGCTGATCTGGCCCATCACACCCTGATCCATCTGCGGCCCGGCGAGATGGAAGAGCCGCGTCCGGACTGGCCCGCCTGGCTGGCGTCCCGCAAGCTGCCCCATATCGACGCCTCGGCCGGTCCGCGATTCGATCAGACCGCCTTGGCGATCGAGGCTGCGGCCCATGGTCAGGGCGTGGCCCTGGCGCCCTACGCCTTTGTCGCCGACGACCTCGCCTCGGGTCGTCTGGCCGCGCCTTTCGCCGACGGCGCCCTTTCGACGGCGCTGGCCTATCATGTGCTGACGCGCCGCAGCGGCGTGTCCGAACCGGCCCGGGCCTTCGTGCGCTGGCTGAAGGATGAAACTCGAACCGCTGAGCAGCAGGTCGACGACCTTTAACCCCTAATGGAAATCGCGCGAGCCGGGCAGGATGCGGACGTCGCGGGGATGGTGATGGGAAGGGTGGCGCGGCGGTTGGGGATGGGCGACGATGTCGGCGCGAGACAATTGGATGTCGGTTTCGTGATCCTCTGACAGACGGGCCAGTTCGGCGGTGCGGTCGATGACGCTGCGGGCCACGACGTGGACGACGCCCTCTGGGCTCTTCTCGACCAGGCCTTCGACCTGCATCAGGCGCGCACTCATGATCTCGCGGCGGAACTGTTCCAGCATGCGCGCCCACAGGACCACATTGGTGATGCCGGTCTCGTCCTCCAGGGTGACGAAGACGGCGTTGCCCTTGCCGGGCCGTTGACGCACCAGGACCACGCCGGCGACCTGCACCCGGGAGCCGCCGCGCTTCGCCTCGGTTTCGGCGCAGGTCAGGATCCGGTCGGCGGCGAAGACGGGGCGCAGGATGGCCATGGGGTGGGCCTTCAAAGACAGGCGCGCGGTCTGGTAGTCGGCGGCGACGTGTTCGCCCAAGGGCATCAGAGGCAGATGGGCGTCGGGCTCCGCGCCCAGTTCGCGGGCGCCGCGCTCGCGCGCCTCGGCCGCGGCGAACAGGGGCAGAGGATCGTCGTCGGGCAGACGCCGCACTGCCCACAGGGCCTCGCGCCGGTCCTGTCCCAGTGAGCGGAAGGCGTCGGCGTCGGCCAGCTTGCGCATGGCGGCGGCGGGCAGCTCGGCGCGGCGGGCCAGGGTCTCGATGTCGGCGAAGGGCGCCTCGGCCCGCGCCGACGACAGGGCATTCGCCCAATCCTCCCTGAAGCCGTCGATCTGGCGGAGGCCCAATCGCAGAGCCAGGGCCTCCTTTGGTCCCTCCAGTGAGTTGTCCCAGCCGCTGTGCGAGACGTCGATAGAACGCACCTCGACGCCGCCGACCTCCTGCGCCTCGCGCACGATCTGGGCGGGGGCGTAGAAGCCCATGGGCTGGCTGTTCAACAGGGCGCAGGCGAAGGCCGCCGAGTGGCGGTGCTTGATCCACGAAGAGACATAGACCAGTCGGGCGAAACTGGCGGCGTGGCTCTCGGGGAAGCCGTAGGAGCCGAAGCCCTTGATCTGCTCGAAGCAGCGCTGGGCGAAGTCTGGATCATAGCCGCGCGCGATCATCCGCCCGACCATGCGGTCTTCATAGGTGTGCAGGGTCCCGTCGCCGCGAAACGTGCCCATGGCCTTGCGCAGGCCGTTGGCCTCGGCGTCGGAGAACCGGGCGGCGACCATGGCGACCTTCATGGCCTGTTCCTGGAACAGGGGAACGCCAAGGGTCCGGTGCAGCACCTGCTTCAACTCGTCGGGCGGACCATAGAGGCGGCCGGGCGGAGGATAGAGAACTTCCTCTTCCCCGTTGCGGCGGCGCAGATAGGGATGGACCATGTCCCCTTGGATCGGACCGGGACGCACGATGGCGACCTGGATCACCAGATCATAGAACTCTCGCGGCCTCAGCCGCGGCAGCATGTTGATCTGGGCGCGGCTTTCGACCTGGAAGACGCCGATGGACTGGCCGCGACACAGCATGTCGTAGACCTCGGGTTCCTCCGGCGGGATGGAGGCGAGGTCGTGCTCGACGCCCGAATGGGCCTTCATCAGGTCGAACGCCTTACGGATGCAGGTCAGCATGCCCAGTGCCAGGACGTCGACCTTCATCAGGCCCAGGGCGTCGATGTCGTCCTTGTCCCATTCGATGAAGGTGCGCTCCGCCATGGCGGCGTTGCCGATGGGCACAGTCTCGTCCAGCCGCCCCTGGGTCAGGACGAAGCCGCCGACGTGCTGGGACAGGTGGCGCGGAAAGCCGAGCAGGCGCGTCGCCATGCGTACGGCGCGATCAACCATCGGATTGGCGGCGTCCAGACCGGCCTGTTCGATCTGGCGTCCGCTGATCTCGGAGCCCCAACTGCCCCACTGGGTCGAGGCCAGGCGGGCGGTGACGTCCTCGGTCAGGCCCAGGACCTTGCCGACCTCGCGGATGGCGCTGCGGGGGCGATAGCGGATGACGGTGGCGGCGATGCCGGCGCGATGGCGGCCATAGCGCTCATAGACATACTGGATGATCTCCTCGCGCCGCTCGTGCTCGAAGTCGACGTCGATGTCGGGCGGTTCGTCGCGGTTGGAGGACAGGAAGCGCTCGAACAACAGGTCGTGGCGGGCCGGATCCACGCTGGTGATCCCCAGGACGTAGCAGACGGCCGAGTTGGCCGCCGATCCGCGCCCCTGGCAAAGAATGCCCTTGTCTTCGGCCGTGCGGACGATGTCGTGGATGGTCAGGAAATAGGGGGCCAGGCTGCGCTCAGCGATGAAGGCCAGTTCTTTCTCAAGCAGGGCCGTGACCTTGGGCGGCGCGACGTCCGGATAGCGGACCAGGGTGCGGCGTCGCACCAGCTCTTCCAGCCAGCTCTGGGGCTCCCATCCTGGCGGCACGGGCTCCTCAGGGTATTCATATTTCAGGTTGCTCAGATCGAAGGTCGCGCGTGACAGGAAGGCGGTCGTCTCGGCCACCGCCTCAGGCGCGTCTTTGAACAGCCTCGCCATTTCATCTTCGGGCTTCAGCCAGCGCTCGGCGTTGGCCTCCAGCCGACGGCCGGCGGTCTCGATTGTCGCGCTTTCGTGGATGCAGGTCAGGACATCCTGCAGGTCGCGGTCTTCAGGCGAGGCGTAGAGGACGTCGTTGAGCGCCAGCAGGGGGACGTGGGCCCGCTCCGCCATGCTCTTCAGTCGGGCCAGCCGGCGCCGGTCGTCGCCGCGCCTGTGCAGGGCGGCGCCCAGCCAGACCGCGCCCGGCGCCGCCTCGGTCATGCGGGCCAGCACCTCTTCCAGCCCCGCCAGCCGGTCCGGCGGGACGAGGATCAGCAGCAGGTCCTCAGGATCGGCCAGCAGGTCGCACAAGCCGATCTCGCATTCGCCCTTCCTGGCCCGGCGATTGCCCAAGGTCAGCAGACGCGTCAGCCGGCCCCAGCCCGCGCGCGTCTCCGGATAGGCGATGACGTCGGGCGTTCCGTCGTTGAAGACCAGTCGCGCTCCGGTCAGAAGGCGGAAGTCCGCCGCACGGCGCTTCACCTCTTCGGACAGGGCCGGATTGTTCAGCGGGTCCTCGATGAAGGCGATCTCGCCGGGACTGCCGCCCTCGCGCACTTTGTCCGGCGGCGCCAAGCCCTCGGCGCGCAGCTCCTTTAGTGCGCTCCAGGCCCGCACCACGCCCGCCACGGTGTTGCGATCGGCCAGCCCCAGTCCGGCGTGGCCGCGCAGGATCGCCGTCAGCACCAGGTCCTTGGGATGCGAGGCGCCGCGCAGGAAGGAGAAGTTGCTGGCCGTCGCCAGCTCGGCATAGGCGCCGCAAGGGTCGAGCCTACTCATGCGAACAGGCCGTGAATGAACCAGCGCGGTTCGGGCGTCTCGCCATAGAGGCCCTGGCGGAACAGCCAGAAGCGACGGCCGTCGCGGTCTTCGACCCGGTAGTAGTCGCGGGTGCGCTGGCCCGGAGCGCGCCACCATTCGCCGCTGATCCGCTCGGGCCCTTCGGCGCGCGTCACCTCATGCAGGACGCGGCGCCAGCGGAACTTCAGCGGATAGCCGTCGGGGACCTCGGCCAGGGTTTCGACCGGCTGGGGCGGGTCGAACATCTGCAGGGGACGCAAGGGCGGATCGTCGGGATCGAGGTCGGGCCAGGTCTCGTCGCCATGACGGGCGGCGGCCGGCACCAGCCGCGCGGCGCGTTCGGGAATGTGCGAGGCGAAGGGCTCGAAGCGCAGCACCGCCTCGGGTCCCAGGCGCGCGGTCAACCGGTCCACCAGACGGCTGAAGGCCTCCTCGCTGGGCGTCTCGCGGTCCAGTCCCTGCTGGGTCGGCGCCAAAGCCTGGGTCCAGGGCACGGACATCCGCATCTGATCGAAGCCGAATCCGGGGTCCAGCGGGGCGGCCAGGGCCGCCATCCGCTCGCGGAAAAGCCGCAGGGTCGCGGGGGCGTCGCGGGTCGGACGGCCGGTGAGGGCGACGATCCGGCGCGTCTCGCCGTCCACCCGGTAGAAGCCGGCCTCGAAGGCGCGGCCGCCCAGACCGGTCTGATCCAGCCTGTCCATGGTCTCGACCAGCAGGTCGGACAGAACCCGCTCCACGTCCTCGGGCGCAGAGATCGGCTCGAAGAAGACGCGGTCGACGACCACGGGCGCGGGCGGACGATGCGGGGTGATGCGCATGTCCTCGTCGCCCAGAACCCGCGCCAACCGGGCGGGAAAGTCGGCGCCGAAACGGGCGGCTAGAGGCGCGCGTGGTCGGTCATCCAGATCGGCCAGCCGCTTCAGGCCGGCGCGGCGCAGGGCCTGTTCTTCCTTCTCTGGCAACTCCAGAGCGGCGACGGGCAGGCGGCGTGCAGCGGCCCGGTCCTCGCCTTCAACGAAAATCCCATCGGGACCGAAGCGCGCCAGCGCCCGCGCGATCTGCGGCGTACCAGCCAAGGCGCTACGGACCTGCAAGCCGATCCGTCCCGCTCGTATCAGCACCGTCTGCATCAGCCCCGCCTCGCCGCCGAACAGGTGGGCGCAGCCGGTCACGTCCAGCATCAGACCGTGTGGGGCATCCTCGGCGATCATGGGAGTGAAGCGTCCGAAATCCTCCAAAACCCGTACCAACAAGGCGGCGTCGGCGTCGGGGCGATGGGCGAGCGAGCGCAGGGCGGGGGTGCGCGCCCGCGCATCGGCCAAGGTCAGGCCCGGCGTCAGTCCCGCCCGCGCCGCCGCCGGATCGACGGCGGCCAGCCGCAGCGCGCCCTTGACCTTCTCGACCAGAACGACGGGCGGCGCTTCAGGCGGCGCGTCTTCCTGGCGCCGCAGTCTGTCGCTGGGCAGCCAGGGGAACCAGACCGCCAGATAGCGGCGCGGGCGGGCGGAAGGTTCGCTGTTCACGATCCCACTCCATGATCCAGGTTCCGGTCGCCCCGCCGCCGCGTCGCCGCAGCAGGGTCGCTGAAAAAGACGGCCGCCCCGGCGCTCCGCCTTCCAGAGGTTGTGAAGCCCAGGATGCGACCGACCAGCGGGTCTCGGCCGCGCTGGGGCAGGGCAGGGCGCCCGCTCGCGCCAGGAACAGGGTCGCGCGGCCCGTCTCGGCCGCCAGAGCCAGTCGGCGGCTGGCCGTCAGGCTGAAGGCCTTGGCATCGCCCCAGGCGCTCAACAGCACGGCGCCCACGGCGGGACTGCGCAGAGCCTCTTCACCCACGGCCAGCAGGGTCTGCACGTCGCGCGTCCGCACCAGCAACAGGTCGCGCGGCGACAGCCCCATCTCATGCAGGCCCGATCCGTGCGGCCGCCCCGCTTCCTGCGCCATCATTTCATGCAGAGCCCAGACGATGGGCCGCCCCGCCGCCGCTCGCAGCGCCATCCCCAACCCAAAGGCGTTGACCGCCACGGCGTCGGCGGACGCGGCGGCGTAAAGGTCGTGCATGACCCCGGCAGCCAGTGGTGCAAAGGCGTCGTCAGGGGCGCAGGGGGGTGCCGCCACGCGACGGCCGCCGGTCCGATCCAGCGCCTCCAGTCTGGTTTTCAGCGCCGTCAGCGTATCTGGCTGCGAACATTTGTTCTTCATTTGTTCTATATGCGCCAGGCGCCCCGGGGGGTGTCAAGCGGAGCCGTCGAACCGTCGTTCACCGATGCGACAACAGCGCGATTGTCGGCGGCGGGGGACGTGTTAGAAAAGCCTGATGGGGTCCAACTCGATAAGGCGAGGAATGCTGGCGGCGCTGATGGCGTCGTTCATCGCCTTGTTCGTGTTCGTTCCTGCCGCTGACGCCATGAGTTGCGGGCCCGAGGGCGAGCCGTCCGGCACCGTCCTGGTGATCGACGACCACGGCAACCAGCCCCATCCAGCCGACGATGCGAACCATCCGGCCTGTTCGCATGGACATTGCCATCACGGCGGCGTCTCGACGCCGGCGCGTCAGGATACGTCGTTCAATGTTGCGCCTCGACGCGAGCTTCTGCTCGCAACCCTGTCTCATCGACTGATTTCGCACCCGCCCGCCGGTCCGGAGCGCCCGCCCAGGGTCTGACGTGATCGCGCGCCTTCGCGCGCCCTTCACGTCAATTTTCTGGGAAACAGGACATGCCATCCCTCTATCGTCGCCTGCCGCGCATCGCGGCGGGCTGCGCCGTGGTCGCCTTGGCGACCGCAACGACCGGCCCTGCCTGGGCCGATCCCGCGCCCGCGTTTGAAATCCTGCTGCAGCGGGTCGGCGCCTCGCCCACAGCCATGGAAGCGGGCGCTCTTCAAGAGGCCGCCGAGGCCCGGGTCAGACAGGCCCGCGTTCGCCCCAACCCCACGCTGGCGCTGGACGTTGAAAACGCCTTTGGCAGCGGGCCTTTCGAAGGCTTCGGCAATGCGGAAACGACGCTGGGCGTCACTCAGGACCTCGAACTCTGGGGGCGACGCGGCGCACGCGTCGATGTGGCCCGCGCCGAGGCCGGAACGCTTGCGCTGCGCCGTGACCTCGCTGTGGTCGACGCCGCCGGTCGTCTAGCCCTGGTCTATGCCGAGGCTGAGGCCGCAGAGCGTCGCTTTCAACTGGCCGAGGAGGCGTTGAGCGTCACCCTGGCCGACGCCCGCGCGGCCTTGACCCTGGTCGAAGAGGGGCGCGAGCCCATGGTTCGCGCCCTCCAGGGCGAGAGCGAAGCCGCCACCGCCCGCGCGAGCCTGGATGAGGCGCAGGCTGAACGGGACGCCGCTTTCGCAAGGCTGACGGCGGTCGCCATGCTGCCGACGCCCGTGACCTCGATCAAGGCCAGCCTTATTGATCAGGCCCCCTCAACTGCCATGTCTGGGGACGCAGCCACGCTCGTCGTCCGTGTGGCCGAGGCCGAGCGCGAGACGGCGGAGCGACAGATCGCGGTCGAGCGTATCCGCGCCCGTCCCGACGTCAGCGCCTCGGTCGGCGTGCGCCGCTATGAGGCCGAGGACGCCACGGCCCTGACCGTGGGGTTTAGCCTGCCTCTGCCGTTGTTCGACCGGAACCGGGGCAATATTGACGCCGCCCTGGCCGATTTCCGGGCCGCCGACGCCCGCCTGCTGAACGCGCGTCAGGAAGCTCAGGCGGATCGAAACGCCGCTAAAGCCCGCCTGAACGCCTCGGCCAGCCGGGTGTCAGCCACCGACGCCGGTGTGACCGCCGCACAGGAAGCCTACCGCCTGTCGCGCATCGGCTTTGACGCCGGCCGCATCTCGCAACTGGAACTGCGCGTCTCGCGCGCCGCCCTGATCTCTGCTCGTAACGCCGCCGTCGACGCCCGCCTGGCGCGGGTCCGGGCGGAAATCGACCTGGCGCGCCTGCAAGGCCGCGCCCCGTTTGGAGCTGTTCAATGAAACGCACCGCTGGACTGAACAAGACCTGGCTGACGGCCGGAGCCGCAGCCGTCGCCCTTCTGGGCGGCGTGGGCTTCTATGTGCTCAACGGCCAACCGAAAGCCGCGCCAGAGGCGACTGAAACCAACCGGGCCGATGAGGAGGTTTCCGAAAGCGCAGGCGAGGGTGTGGTCGAACTGTCGCCCGCCCAGATCGAAGCCGTCGGCATCTCGGTTGTCGCGGTCGGCGGCGGCGGCGGAGGCGAGGTCCGCCTGTCCGGCCGGGTCGAGCCGATGGTGGATGCTCGCGCCGCGGTGGCCGCCGCTGTTGCGGGACGCGTCGAACGGGTGCTGGTCGCGCCGGGGCAGTCGGTTCGCGTCGGTCAGGTTCTGGCGATCCTGGTCAGTGGCGACGCCGCCGCCTTGAAAGCCGACGCCGACGCGGCACAGGCCACGGCGATCGCCGCCCAGCAGGCGCACCGCCGCGAAGAGGACCTGGCCAATCAGGGCGTGGTCGCGCGGCGTGACGCCGAGGTCGCACACGCTCATGCCATGGGCGCCGAGGCCGCCGCCCGCGCCGCGCGCGCCCGGTCCGCAGCGGCGGGATCGCCCGACGCCATGGGCCGTCTCAGCATCGTCAGCCCGATCGCGGGCGTAGTCACCAGCGTTCTGGTCGGACCGGGAGGTTTCGCCGCTCAAGGCGGTGTGGTCGCCGAGATCACCAATCCGGCGCGCGTCGAAATGGTGTTCAGCGCGCCGCCCGCCGTGGCGTCTCATGTCCGCACCGGCAGCAGGATCCGCGTCACGACCCCGTCAGGCGACGTGGATAGCGTCGTGACCGGCGTGGCGACCGGCGGCGGCCTGGAAAGCGGCGCGGCCGTCATTCGAGCCCGACCGACCGTCGACGCCCTGCCGCCCGCCGGCTCGGCGGTCACGGGCGCGGTGGCGACGGGCGAAGCGGTTGGCGGCGTCACCGTGCCGTCCGACGCCGTGCAGACCGTCGGGGGCGCAAGCGTGGTCTTCGTGCGCACCGAGACCGGCTTCCGCGCCGCGCCCGTTCTGGTCGGACGGCAGGCGGCAGGACGCACCGAGATCGTGCGGGGCTTGACCGGCGCCGAGCGCATCGCCGGCGCCAACGCCTTCCTGCTGAAAGCCGAGCTCGCCAAGGGCGAAGCCGAGCACGGCCACTAGAGGGCGACGGATATGTTCAAAGCTATGATTGAGGCGTCTGTCCGCTTTCGCGGGTTCGTCGTCCTGGTCGTGGCGCTCATCGCCGCGCTGGGTCTGTTCGAACTGACCAAGCTGCCGATCGACGCCGTTCCTGACATCACCAACCGACAGGTTCAGATCACGACCGTCGCGCCCGCTCTGGCGCCCGAACAGATCGAAAGACAGGTCACCTATCCGCTGGAAACGGCCATGTCCGGCATTCCCGGCCTGGTCAGCACCCGCTCGCTGTCGCGCAACGGCTTCAGCCAGATCACGGTCGTCTTCACCGACCAGACCGACATCTATTTCGCCCGTCAGCAGGTCGCCGAGCGGATGCGGCAGGCGGCGGACAGTCTGCCTGAAGGCGTCGAGCCTGCCTTGTCGCCCATCACCACGGGTCTGGGCGAGGTGCTGATGTGGACCGTCGACTATGCCCCCTTCGGCCCCAAGACTACGGTCGCCACCGGCAAGCCGGGCTGGCAGGCTGACGGCGCCTATCTGACGCCCGAAGGCGAGCGGCTGACCACCCCGCAACAACGCGCTACCTATCTGCGCACAGTCCAGGACTGGATCATCGCCCCGCAGATGCGCACCGCGCCCGGTCTGGCCGGAATCGACGTGAACGGCGGCTATGTGAAGGAATATGCGGTGCGCCCCGATACTGCTGCCCTGACACGCTATGGCCTCAGCATGTCCGATCTTGTGCAGGCGCTGGATCGCGCCAACACCCAGGCGGGCGCCGGCTACGTTCAACGCGCGGGCGAGGCGCTGGTGGTCCGCACCGACGCCCTGGCCGCGACGGTTGAGGATCTGGCCCAGGCGCCGGTCGTCAATCGCGGCGGTCTAGTGGTTCGTGTCGCCGACGTGGCTGCCGTCGAGATCGGTCAGGCGCCGCGTCTGGGCGGAGCCAGCCGCGACGGCCACGAAGCCGTCCTCGGCACTGCCTTGATGCTGGCCGGTGAGAACAGCCGGACCGTGGCTCAAGCGGCGGCCAAGCAGTTGGAAAAGGTCGGTGCCTCCCTGCCGCCGGGCGTCGTCGCGACTCCGGTTCTGAACCGCAGCGATCTGGTCAACTCGACCATATCGACCGTAGCGCGCAACCTGATCGAGGGCGCCCTGTTCGTCATCCTCGTGCTGTTCCTGCTGCTGGGCAACTTCCGCGCGGCGGCGATCACGGCCCTGATGATCCCGCTCAGCTTCCTGTTCGCCGTCATCGGCATGAACCGGTTCGGCATCAGCGGAAGCCTGATGAGCCTGGGCGCGCTCGACTTCGGCCTGATGGTCGACGGCGGCGTGGTGGTGATCGAGAACACCCTGCTGATGCTGACCCGGAAACGGGCCGAGCTGGGACGGATGCTGACCCGTAGCGAGCGTCTCGGCGTGGCGGTTCAGGCAGCGCGCAAAATGGTCAAGCCAGCCGCCTTTGGCCAACTGATCATCCTGCTGGTCTTCACGCCGTTGCTGATGCTGGAAGGGGTCGAGGGTAAGACCTTCGTGCCGATGGGGGCGACGGTCATGCTGGCCCTGGTCGGCGCCTTCATCTTCTCCTTCACCTTCGTCCCGGCCATGGCCGCCCTGTTCGTGCGCGAGCCCAAGACGGTTCATCTGGGCGCGGACGGTCAGGTCGAGGAACATGAGACGCGGGTTCTGCGCTTCGCTCGACGCTGGATGCAGCCCGCCATCGGCGCGGCGGTGGCCCGCCCCAAGATGGTGCTGATCGCCGCTCTGGCGACGATGGCCGTCGGTGCCGTCTCCTTCATCAGCCTGGGCCGGGAGTTCATTCCGACCTTGGACGAGGGCGACATCGCCATGCAGGCGCTGCGCGTGCCGTCCGCCTCGTTGGAGCAGTCCCTGGCCATGCAGATGGCCCTGGAACGCGCCATCAAGGCCCAGCCCGAGGTCGAGACCGTCTTCTCGCGCACCGGCACCGCGGAGGCGGCGGTCGACCCCATGCCCGCCAACATCTCGGACGCGGTCATCATCCTGAAGGACCGCAAGGACTGGCCCGATCCCAAGCTGTCGAAGGAAGAGCTGATCGCCCGCATCGAACAGGTCGCAAGTAAGCAGATCGGCAACAGCTTCGAGTTCAGCCAGCCGATTGAGCTGCGCTTCAACGAACTGATCTCCGGTGTCCGCACCGACCTTGCCGTCATGGTCTATGGCGACGACTTCGACACGCTTCAAAAGACGGCGGAAGCGGTGGCCGCCAAGCTGCGGGCCACGCCCGGATCGGCCGACGTGCGGGTGGAGCAGGCGTCCGGCCTGCCGACCCTGACCATCAGCGTCGATCGCTTCGCGGCGGCCAACTATGGTATGTCGGCGGCAGATGTCTCAGAGGCGGTTTCCACCGCAGTCGGCGGCGCCGAGGCCGGGCGCATCTTCGAAGGCGACCGTCGCTTTGACGTCGTCGTGCGCCTGCCTGACGACGCGCGAAATGATCCGGCCACCTTGGCCGCCCTGCCTATCGTCTCATCGACCGGCGTCGTCGTGCCCCTGTCCTCGGTGGCGCGCATCCACACCGCCGAGGGTCCGAACCAGATCAGCCGCGAAAACGGCAGTCGGCGCATGGTGGTCCAGGCCAATGTCCGCGGTCGCGATCTGGGCGGCTTCGTCGCCGACGCGCAAAGGTCGGTCGGCGAAGTCGCCCTTCCGGTCGGCTATCGCCTCGACTGGGGCGGTCAGTTCGAGAACCTGAAACGGGCCGAACAGCGCCTGGGCCTGGTCATTCCCATCGTCTTCGTCCTGATCGGCGTCCTGCTGTTCATGGCGCTGGGATCGTTCACCGAGGCGGGCCTGGTCTTCGCCTGCGTGCCGCTGGCTCTGGTCGGCGGGGCCTTGGCCCTGCTGCTCAGGGGGATGCCGTTTTCGGTTTCGGCGTCGGTCGGCTTCATCGCCGTGTCGGGCGTCGCGACCCTGAATGGTCTGGTGCTGATGCAGGCGATCCGCGAGCGGTTGCAGGCGGGCCTCGAGCCCGTCGTAGCGGCTATCGAAGGGGCGTCCAGCCGTCTCAGGGCCGTCTTGACCACGGCTCTGGTGGCCATCGTCGGCTTCATTCCGATGGCGCTGGCCCATGGCGCGGGAGCCGAGGTTCAAAAGCCGCTGGCCACAGTGGTCATCGGCGGCCTGCTGACCGCCACGGCCCTGACCCTTCTGGTCCTGCCGACCTTCGCCGCCCGGACGGCTAAGCGTCGAAGCGACAGGATGGACGACTAGCTCCAGACGACAGAAGCCCCCCTGACCGGCAATCAGAGGGGCTTCTTCCTCGCCTACGCGGTGTCAGCGTCGCGTGGCGGTCTCGATAATGGTGCGCGCCTCAACGATGGCGGCGGCGCTGGTGATTTCGCCATCCTGGATCTTGTGGGCCAAGTCCATCAACGGAGGGCCGGTGACGACGCCGGTCTGGGCCTCTTCCTCGACATAGACGCCGTTGTCGCGGGCGATGGCGGCGTCCCAGGCGTCGCGCACGGCGGCCCAGTAGTCCTGCGTCGCCGCCCAGTAGTCGTCGCCAGCCTTGGGCGAGTAGCTGGTGGACCGGTCGTAAGTGTTGACGACGTCTTCCTGCACGATGGCGATTGGCTCGCCGCCGGCGCGGCCCGACATCTTCATGTTGTCCTGGATGTGCACCCAGCCGTTCGGGGTCAGGGCGTGGCGGTTGGTCCCCAGATAACGGTCATAGACGGGGTTTAGCACCGCGTCGCGACGCGCCAGCGGTCGCCACGTCGGCTCAGAGGTCCAGACCTTCATGCCGTTGGCGTAGGTCCAGCGGCCGACGCCGCCATAGCGGGGCGAGTCGTCCGTCTGCCACACGGTCTGCGACCAGGCGCCAGCTCGCTCTTGAGCTGACACCGCCATCAGAGTCCACCGGTTCGGTCCGGCGTAGGTAAGGACGGCTTCCGGCTGATAGACCCAGTCCTGACGCCAGTGCTTGATGACGATGGCCTGACCCTCATGTTCCATGACCAGGATATGCTGCAGGCTGATGCGGTCGCCCTTGTCATAGACGACGCGCACAATTTCGCTGCCGCCCGACAGCTTGCCTTCCATCAGGTCGTAGTCGGCGTTGAAGCTGACGTTCTCGCGCATGTCGAAGTGGACGCGGTACTGGCCGGCCTGGGCCAGGATCGACTGGCGATCCCGTTCGAACGAGTTGGCGGGCGCGGTGGCGCTCGCGGCGGTCTGGGCCAGTGCGGTCGCGGCGGGCGCAGCCCCCGTCAGGAGGGCGGCGGCGATCAATAGGGCGCGCATGGAGTTTTCCTTGGTGACGTTCGTTCGCATTTTCGGAGCCCGGGTCTCAGTAGCGGACGTTCAGCGAGACGCCGAAGTTGCGGCCCGGTTGGGAGAAGGCGGGCAGGGTGGCCGGGTCGGTCGGGGCCGTGAGCGTGCCGCCGCGCGACAGGCCGCGCACGTCGCTCCACCATGCGTAGGTCTCGTCCAGGGCGTTGAAGACCCCGGCGCGCAGCGTGGCCTTCTCGGTCACGTTCCAGAAGGCCGTCAGGTCGAGTATGGCGAATTCCTCGCCCTGCCAGCAGTTGCCGCCGCCGCAGCCGGCGCGGTCCTTCTTGCCCGACCAGGTGACGGTGGCTGAACCGCCCCAGACGCCCGACGGCGCGGCGTAGTTCAGACCGCCCACGACCTTGACCGGATCGACGCTGGTCAGCTTGCCCTTGGCGCCGTCCGTCTCCTGATCGCCGTCGGCGAACGAGGCGGCGACGATGGCCGAGACGCCGTTGTCCCAACGGATGTCGCCGCGCGCTTCCAGACCCCAGATCGTCACCTCGGTCAGGTTGACGTGCTGGTAGATCAGCGGATCGACGCCCGGCACGCCCGTCCCGCGCACCACCACCTGATTGATAAAGTCGTCGTAGTTTGTGTGGAAGGCCGTGGTCGACAGCGACAGGTTGCCGCCGAACATGTCGAGGTTGCGGAAGCGGAAGCCCGCCTCGACGCTCTCGCTGGTCTCGGGCGATAGGTCCGGGTTGGGGATGGACTCATAGCCGAACACCGGGTTGGCGAAGAAGTTGTTCACCTGCATCGGCGAGGGCGCCTTGAAGCCCTGGGCGTAGTTGGCGAAGACGCTGAAGTGGTCGTCGACCCAGTAGATGGCGCCGATCTTGGGCGACAGATGGCTGTCGCTCTGACCCGCCGACGGGGCCGGGAACAGGGCGTCGGCCTTGGGCGTCAGTTCGTACCAGTCGTAGCGCAGCGCCGGGATGATGCTGAGGCGGCCGCCCAGCAGCTCGATCTCGTCCTGAATGAACAGGCCGGCCAGATCGTATTCGGTCCTGGGGAAGGGGCGGGCGGGGAAGGGCTCGCCCATCGGCGGCACCGTGCCGTCGCGGATGCCTTCCTGAGTGGTGCGCGACCAGTCGCCGCCGACGGTGACGCGGTGCTGGATCGTCTCGCCGCCGAAGGTCCTGGACCCCTGCGCGGCCATGCCCCAGACGCTGTTGTCGAAGGTGACGTCGCGGGTGCGGTCGACCGCAGGCGTACGGTCCTCATAGGTGAACTGACGTGTCGTGGCGTCCTGCCAGTAGGCGGCGACCGAGTCGTCATCCAAGCCGAAGACATCATTGAAACGCCAATCGACGCTGACGCGATCGCGCTGGGTCTCGTCGTGAGCAGTCAGACCGGTGACGGTGGCTGAATAGCTGCTCAGCGCCTCGCCATCCATCTCCTGATCGAAGTGATCATAGGTCAAGCGGACGGTGTGGTTGGCGTTGGCGTCCCAGACCAGCTTGCCCAGGATGGCGTTCGAGGCGAATTCCTGCGGGTTGGGCTGGGTGCGGGTCGAGCCCGTGCCGCCGACCTCGGCCATGTTCTTGGTCTCATGGGCGTCGCGGCGGGTGTAGGCCAGCAGGCCGGACAGGGCGCCGGCGCGGCCCGCCAAGGCCAGACCCTCGGTCCAGCCGTCGTCGGCCGAGTTGTAGCCGACCCGGGCGCGGGCGCCGAAGTTCTCGCCGCTATTGATGAAGTCGGCCGGGTCCTTGGAGGTGAAGCTGACCGCGCCGGCGATGCCGTCCGAGCCATAGAGGGCTGAGGCGGGGCCACGCAGAATTTCGACCGACTTGACCAGGTCCAGGTCGTTATAACCGCCGCGACCGACCGCCTGGGCGCCGAAGGCGAAGCCGTCCGGCACGCGCACGCCGTCCTGAATGATCAGCACGCGGTTGCCGCCCATGCCGCGAATGGTGAAGCCCGAGTTCCCGTCGCGACCGGCTCCCGACAGGGCGGCGGAGAAGCGGGCCGGACTGGTCGGGACGCTGACGCCCGGCTCGAACCGGATCAGGTCCTTGATGTCGGTGACCAGATTATTCTCGATGGTCTCAGCCGTGATGACGCTGACGCTGGCCGGTACATCGTCCACCTGACGCTGGGTGCGGGTCCCGACAACCGTGACAGGCGCGACCGTCACAGCCTTCTGAAGGTCGACGACCTCTTCCGCCATGGCGGGGAAGGCGGCGGCCGTAAGGGCGGTCAGCCCGGCGGAGAACATCAGAAGCGAGCGCATGGTTACAGCCCCGGTTAGAGAGGGCTGCGCAATTACTGCGAACGATTATCAGAATCAACCGCAATAATTCTGCGGAGGAGACTTTGCTCGACGCCCCGGACCGATGCGGTTGAGGGCGACTTGGGCGACCAAGCTGCCACTGATCCCGACCCCGCGATCGCCATGTCCGCGATGCGTAGGCCCGGCTGCGCAGCGTGGCGGCCGTCCCTCGAACGTCACGCACGTAAAGCCACCATCAGGTTCACATCCGCGTAAGCCTTGCTCGGATGCCCACCTGGATCAGGGCGGGACGGCAAGCCGCAGGCAGAAGCTGCGCACCTTCCAGATCATCGTCGATGCCTTGCGGTACTGGGCGGGGTGAAGGCTCGGTCACCGACGGCGATGGCATGTCCGCTCATGGCGCATTTCAGCCGTCTGAAACGGCGAACGATCCGTTCGACCGTAGCGAACGTATTTCGCGAGAATGCCGACAGGATTACGCCATGAACATAGCAATCGCCTACCTTCTGACCCTGGGCGTCTTCGCCGTGATCGACACGGCCTGGCTGGGAAGCATGGGTGACCGGCTTTACCGCCCGCTGATCGGCTCGATGCTGGCAGAGAACTTCAGACTGGCGCCCGCTGTCGCCTTCTACGCCCTCTACGCCGCCGGACTGACGATCTTCGCCGTCCTGCCGGGACTGGCGGACGGCGGGTGGAAGAAGGCGCTGCTCTGGGGCGGGCTGTTCGGCCTGTTCGCCTATGGCACCTATGACCTGACGAATCTGGCCACTTTGAAGACCTGGAGCCTGAAGCTGTCGCTGATTGACATGGCCTGGGGCGTTTGCGTCAGCGCCGGTTCGTCGGCGATGGCGTGCGCGCTCGCCATGCGGCTGCTGCGCGCCGTCTAGCGCTTCGGCGGGCGAATGAAAAAGCGGCTGGTGCGCGCGGCGTAGGCGGCGAAGGCCTCTGGGCGCGACCGGCGCATATGGGCCTCCAGCAAGGGAACGCCCGACACATGGTTCAGAAGCCAGTAGATGTAGGCCGGACCGGTCAGGGCCAGCCAACCCCAAGGCCAGGGGCTGCTGAAACTGATCGCGAATACGGGCCAGGCGCACCACCCCAGCCATTCGAAGAAGTAGTTGGGATGCCTCGACCAGGCCCACAGGCCGGTATCGCAGACTTGTCCCCTGTGGGCGGGGGCGGCTTTGAAGGCGGCGAGTTGTCGATCGGCGACGGCTTCTCCGATCAGGGCTGATACGAACAGCAAGGCGGCCGCGCCGTCCTGCAACGTCAATCCCGGCGTTGGATTGCGCGCCGCCGCCAGCACGCTGAGCGCCAGAAAGGCGGCGGCGCCGGCCTGAAGCATCAGGAAGCCGAACATCTTAGCCTGGAAGCCTTGGCCCCATTCCACACGCAGCCGAGCGTAGCGTGGGTCCTCGGCTTCGCGCGCGGCCCGATGGGCGATGTGAAGACCAAGCCGAAGACCCCACAATCCAATCAGAACGGCCACCAGCCATTGCCGCGCGGATGGGGACGACCCGTCCAGCGGGAACAGGGCCACGCCGACGCCGGCCAGCCCCAAGCCGAAGGACCAGAAGGCGTCAGCCCATCCACCTTGTCCCGTGCGGCGCTGAACCACCCAGGCCGCGCTCATGACGACGGCGAGAAAGAGCGTCGCCGTGCCCCAGAGCGCCAGCAATGGGATCACAGTCGTACGAAAGGCTGCATCAGACGGCCCAGCCAGCCGTCCAAGTGGATCTCGCCGTCCAGGGCGACGACGCAAAGGCAGGGAGTGTCCGACACCACGCGAGGCTGGTGCATGACGTCATCGTCGGCTTCTTCCAGATCGCCGACGTCGAACCGTTCGGTCTCGGTGGCGTAGGCGCCCGAGATGACGCAGGTCAGCTCAACGCCGCCGTGCGTATGACGCGGCGTCTCGCGACCGGGATCGATCTTCAGCAGTATGACCCGGCAGGCGCCGTCGCGCGGCGCGTGGACGTCGCGGACCCGGATGCCCGGACCGATCCAGCGCCAGGGGCCGAGCGCGTAGCGCCGCAGCGGCTCGGGCAGTTCGGGCATGTCGTTCAGCGGCGCTGGAACCCTGACCTCACCGGCGTGGGTCTCGATGAGCGCCATGGCCCTCGAGAGAGCGTCGTCGGACAGTGCGCTCGGTGCGGTCTCCTCCAGAAACTCGCCGCCGACCGCCTGAAGTCGGCGCACCCAGGCGTCGTTGGCCGGGCGCAGGGCCAGGTGGGCGGCGACGACGACAGCCTCGGGCGGACTGAGCGTTCCGGCGGCATAGGCGAGAAGGCGTTCCTCAGAAGGATTGCGACTAGGGTTCATCGGGTGGCTTCCTCGGACGGTTCGAGGATCAGGCGGAGCTTGCTCATGGCGTTGCGGATGCGGGATTTGACCGTGCCCAGAGGCAGGTCGAGCCGCCGGGCGATTTCGGAATGGGGGCTGTCCATGAAGAAGGCGAGGCGCAATACCTCGACCTGATCAGGTTTGAGACGGGACAAGGCGCTTCGGACGCGTTCGGCATCCTGGGAGGCGGACAGGATGTCGTCCGGGCGCTGCACCCCGGCGTCGGAGAGGTCGATCTCCGGAGCGGGGAGAGGGCGCGCGTCGCGACGCAGCATATCGAGCCGGCGGTTGCGAGCGATGGTGAAGATCCATGTCGCGGCCCGAGCTTTGCGGGCGTCGAACAGATCGGCTTTGCGCCAGACCGTCAGCATGGCGTCCTGGGCGAAATCTTCTGCCGCGGCTGCAGTGGCGCCCGACTTGATCAGCCAGGCCTTCAGGCGAGGCGCATAATAGCTGAACAGCTCGGCGAAGGCCTCCCGATCGCGCCGTAAGGCCACCGCCTCGATCAAGCGGTCGTGCGCAAAGGCGTCCGGTGTGGGGCCGTCGGCGGTCATGCCGCGCGAGGTCCTGGCTGAAGGTGTGATTGAGGCGGCCTCGACATGCATGGAACCTAATACGCTTCGGGAAAAAGTCTGGATCATTCGTAATCCGATCGCGACCTGGGTGCGTAATCCGGTCAGTCTGCAAAACCACGGCAGGCGTGTTTTGGAGCCGTCATGCCGCATTCCTTCGATCGCCCGCTGAAGATCGCCGTGGTCGGGTCGGGCGTTGCAGCCTTGTCTTCGGCCTGGCTTCTGTCGCAGCGTCACACGGTGACGCTCTACGAGAAGGCGGATCGCCTCGGAGGCCATTCCAACACCGTGATCGCCGGGACCGCGACCGGAGAGACGGCGGTGGATACGGGCTTCATCTGCTTCAACGACGCCACCTATCCCAATCTGATCGCCCTTTTCGCTCATCTGGAAGTCCCGACCAGCAAGACGGATATGTCCTTCGCCGTGTCGCTGGACGACGGCCGGTTCGAATATGCGGCGCCCGGCCTGTTCGCCCAGCGCCGTAATCTCCTGCGGCCGCGCTTCTGGTCCATGCTAGGCGAGATTTTGCGCTTTTATCGCGAGGCGCCGATCGACCTGGGCGGCTTGACCGATCCCAACCTGACGCTGGGCGAGTATCTAAGGCGCGAGGGCTTCAGCGAGGCTTTCCGCGACGATCACCTGCTGCCGATGGCGGCGGCGATCTGGTCCTCGCCAGCCCATACCCTGATGGACTATCCAGCCGAGGCCTTCATCCGGTTCTGCGGCAACCACGGTCTGCTGAAGCTGGTCGGGCGCCCGTCGTGGCGCACCGTCGAGGGCGGCAGCCGCGTCTATGTCGAGCGTCTGGCGCGCGAGATCGGCGACGTGCGGCTGAATCATGGCGTGACGGCAGTGCGCCGCACGGATCAGGGCGTCATGGTTCACGACAGCCAGGACCGGGTCGAGCGCTTCGATCATGTCGTGATCGGCGCCCATGCCGATCAGGCCCTGGCCATGCTGGCCGAGCCGACCGCGCGGGAAAAGGACTTGCTGGGCGCCTTCCGCTACAGCCGCAACCTGGCCGTGCTGCACACGGACGCCGGCCTGATGCCGCAACGTCGCCGGGCCTGGGCCAGTTGGAACTATATCGGGGCCGAGGAAGGCCTGTGCGTCACCTATTGGATGAACAAGCTTCAGGGCCTGCCGGGCCAGGATTTGTTCGTCACACTGAACCCTCCGCGTCCGCCCAAGCCCGATACGCTGTTGCGCAGCGAACTTTACGAACATCCGGTCTTTAGCCCCGCCGCCATCCAGGCCCAGAAGCAGCTGTGGAGCCTGCAGGGGCAGGGGGGCGTGTGGTTCTGCGGCGCTCACTTCGGCGCAGGCTTCCATGAGGACGGCCTGCAGGCAGGCCTGGCTGTGGCGGAGCAACTGGGCGGCGTTCGGCGCCCTTGGTCGGTCGAGAACGAGAGCGGGCGCATCCATCTGTCGACGGCCGCCGTCTGCGCGATGGAGAAGGCGGCGTGACCCAGGCCTCGGCCCTCTATCGTGGCGAGGTCATGCACCGGCGGCTGCGCCCCAGGGCGCATCGATTGCACTATCGCGTCTTCTGGCTGCTGCTCGATCTGAAGGAGATCGACGAGCTGGACCGGCGGATGCGCTTTTTCTCGCGCAATCGTTTCAATCTGCTGTCCGTCCACGACCGGGACCACGGCGACGGCTCGGGCGCGCCGCTGCGCCCGCAGATCGAGGACTTTCTCGTTCGTGCGGGGATCGACATTGGCGACGGCCCGATTCGCCTTCTGACCATGCCGCGGGTGCTGGGCTACGTCTTCAATCCGATCAGTCTCTACTATTGTCATCACCCCGACGGCCGGCTGGCGGCCATGGTCTATGAGGTGACCAGCACATTCGGCGTGCGACACGCCTACGTCATTCCCGTGCCGCGCGAGGATCAGGCGGCCGGCTTGATCCGACAGGGCGCGGCCAAGGCTCTCTATGTTTCGCCCTTCATGGGCATGGAGATGGACTATGCCTTTCGCGGTCATGCGCCCGGCGCCCATTTGGACCTGACAATCGACGGCGTGGACGCCGAGGGCGTGTTGATCACCGCCGCCATGTCCGCCGAACGTCGCCCGCTGGACGACAAGACTTTGGGGGCGGCCGTCCTAGCCCTGCCTCTGATGACCCTCAAAGTCATGGCCGCAATTCACTGGGAGGCGCTGAAGCTCTGGATCAAGGGCGTGCGTCTGACCCGCCAACCGCCGCCAGCCCGCGATCCTGTGACGATCCAGCACAGGGCGCGTGAAAGCCGTCTGGCGCGTTGACCTCTGTAAACACCGGGCCACGTTCGCCCGCCTCTCTTGCGAAGGGCGCCTGACGTCATGACCACCACCTATTGCGGCGATCAGAACGGTGGGCGGGCCGTGTCTCCGGTCTTGAGCTTGCTTCTGCGGCTTCTGTCCGCCAACTGGACCTGGGGGCGTCTTACCTTGGTCCTGCCCGATGGCCGCCTTCATCAGTTGACCGGTCAGACACCCGGCAAGGCCGCCATCCTCAATATCCGCGATCCTCGCTTCGCCGCACGCGTGCTGAAGAGCGGGGATATAGGCTTTGCAGAGGGCTATATGGCGGGCGAGTGGGACACGCCGGATCTGGCTCTCCTGCTAGAAACCCTGGTCAATAACTACGAACACATCCGGCGTCTGTTCGACGGCAATCCGCTGATGAACCTGCTCCACTGGGTCGGGCATCGGTTGAACCGCAACAGCCGGCGCGGGTCACGACGCAACATCCACGCCCACTACGACCTTGGCAACGCCTTCTACGGATCCTGGCTGGATCCCTCGATGACCTATTCCTCGGCGCGGTTCGAAACGGCGGGGCAGGGGCTTCAGGACGCCCAGCGCGCCAAGTATGCTTCTCTGGCGCGGATGATGGACCTGCGGCCGGGGCATCGCGTGCTGGAGATCGGCTGCGGCTGGGGCGGGTTCGCCGAGTTCGCGGCGCGCGAGATCGGGGCCATGGTCACCGGCGTCACTATCTCGCGCGAACAGCATGATTATGCACGCCGTCGTCTGTTCGAGGCGGGGCTGGCCGAACACGCCGATATCCGCCTGATCGACTATCGCGACGTCGAGGGGCGATTCGACCGCGTCGCCTCGATCGAGATGTTCGAGGCGGTGGGGCGCGAATACTGGCCCACCTACTTCCAGAAGCTGCACGACGTCCTGACGCCCGACGGGCGGGCGGGCCTGCAGATCATCACCATTCAGGACGACCTGTTCGACGAATACGACGCCCGTACGGACTTCATTCAGAAGTATGTCTTTCCCGGAGGCTGCCTGCCGTCCGAAGCGCGGATGGCGCCCGACATCTCCAGCGCGGGTCTGGTCGAGGCGGGGATCGTACGTTTCGGCGGTGACTATGCCGAAACTCTCGCCGAATGGACGCGACGCTTTGAAAGCGCCTGGGGCGAGATTGTCAGGACCGAGGCGAGCTTCGACGAACGATTCCGTCGCCTCTGGCGCTTCTATCTCGCGTATTGCGAGGCCGGATTCCGCTCGGGTCGCACCGATGTGATCCAGATGGCGCTGCAGCGCGCCGGATGACCTCGTCGGCCTGGCGTCATCCAGCAGCGAGCACCTGTGCGCACACCAAAAATGCCGCCGACGCAGGGTTCGCAACATATTCAATCAGTCACAAGTGTTCCGGCTCACGGCTGATGTCCCGAGTATGCCATGGTTGATGGTCGTCTTTTTCGCTTTGCATGGCGAATCCCTAGCCATCAACTCAGGGCTAAAGCCCTAAATTCTGCTCAAAGTTTGTGTCCTCCGGCCTGAGGGCACAAACTTTGAGCAATCGACCGCTTCCTAGCGGCTATTTGTGGAGTCATTTGTCACGCCACGATTTGGATCGCAGACATGCCCTCATCTCTTTCCCCGGACGATCTCCTCAGAAAGCGATTTCACATCGCCCGCTTGATCGTTGACGGACACAACGGTGGGTATCCCTTGTCGCCGTCAGAAGTCCGCGAGGTCGTGGGCATCAGCTACAAAACCCATCAACGTGACATTGCGCGCGCTCGGAGCGCCCAAACATTCGACGAGTGGGCGCCAAAGAAAAGGGGTCCCGCGAAAGGAAATCGAAGGGTGAGCGCAGAGGTTGCCAGTCTTGCGGTTGAAATTGTTTATGAGCGCAGAACGGTCAAACGAAACGTCTGCAAGATGGCGCGCGACCTTTGCCATAGAGCGAGGTCCAACGGGATCGGCCTCACACAACCCACCGCAAAACGGGTCATTGGTGACATCTACGCCCGCGATGATGGGTATCTGCGTGCGCAGGAGATGGGGCGCGAAGGCGAGCGTCTGTTTGAACTCCAGCGAGGGTCTTTCATCGCATCAGAGTCTCTGGAGGTGGTTTTTATAGATCATACGCCGCTGGACGTGAGGCATAGCGTATTCGGCGATCGGCAGCGGGCTTTCCGTCCGACGTTGACGACTGCGAGCGACCTGTATTCGGGAGCTTTGCTGGCCGGATTTGTGTCGCTGTTTCCGCCGTGCCGCACGACTGTGGCGCTCGCTATGGCGCTACTGACTGCCGATAAGTCCGAACTGCTTCGGTCGCATAACTTGCCGGGAGAATGGGAATGTGGCGGCGTTCCGCGGACCATCATGGTCGACGGTGCCAAGGAATTCGCGCGCGATGAGTTCGATTGGATCTGCAAGAGATACGACATCGAGCTCGTAGTCGGAGGCGGTCGGCCGGAGCGACGTTCGCCTCACGAACGGATATTTCGGACGCTGAATAGCGAAGTGCACACTTGGCCAGGCACGACGTTAAGCAACACTGTCGAGCTCAAGAAGCACGGAGGATCGCGCCCCGTCGAACTCGACTTTCAGGATGTTCAGTACCGGCTGCTCATCGCAATAACGGAGTATAATCACGAAACCTACGGTGGGTCGGATTTGGCGCCCATTGTGGCTTGGAGGAGGGCCATAGGAAACGTTTCGGCCACAAGACGCCCAGTCAGAAACAGCCGCCACGTGTTTTTGGATTTTCTTCCATCAGAGGAACGTGCGCTCACGAGAAGGGGGATAGTACGAGCGAGCAACTTCAATGTAGCTGGTCTGGAGCGATTGTTTTGTATGCTAAAATCGACGCGTGATCTCTAATCCGAGGTCGAGAGCGTCGAACTCGGCCTCGCGCCTGTTCGAGAAGCGACGCAGCAAGGCTGCGCGCCATTCCAGCGTCCAGTCCGGGTTCATTGGGCGCTTCGCCGTTAGGACGAGGGCGGAAAGCGTGTCGTTGCGACCCCTGTTGGCTCCCCCGGTGAAGTCGCTGAAGCGCATTTCGCCCTTTATGGCCACCGCGTGGTTCCAAAGCGCCGTCGATAGTTCTCGCGATACGATCAAACTGAAACGGGAGCGTCGCAGCTCCGGAAGATCCGAGCCTTCACGATCGAAGGACGCCGTCAGGTCCGCGCCTCTAAGAGAGAGGTCATAGGCAAGGCTGACTATCGCCAACTCGTAAAGAGGATCGGCGAAGCCGTCGGTGCGGGCCGCCAATCCCACAGTTTCCACCGTCAACGTCCCGGCGCCCAGCGGCCGCGAGGCGTAGGCACACACAGAAACCGACAAGCGGCGCTATACCGATATTTCGCAGACTGCACATGTTCGGAAACTGTTGCAGCCATAAATGGCTGAATTAACACCGAAAATAATGCAGTTTGAGAGAAGCGGCCGTTGCGCTCGGCGACAGCGCTTGTGTTGCAAACCTCAACGCGCTCAGGGCGGCTGCAGAGGCGCGATGGGCACGAAACACTAGACGTAGATAGGTTGTGGATAAACGCTAGAAGCGAAGACGGAGGTCCGCTTCTGACTCAAAGCGGCCCTCCAGAACAGCCGCTTTTGGTCAGGGTGACTGCCCCAAACTGTGGGCTGCTCGCTAGCTAGGCGCTGGCGAACAAGTCCGGCTGGGCCTGCAGGGAGCCTGCAGGCATGGTTCGTACAGGCGGCGCGAGCCGCCACTTCGGTGGAAAGAAGAGTTCAAGCGATGTCGATGAGGGACGGTAGCGAGCCTTTATCCGCGACCGATTGCTTGCAAGCTCGGGCGCGGCCTCTCTGCAGTATTTATCGGTCTCGCAGAAGAGACCCTGACAGTCGATTGCATGCAATGGCCGCCCGAACAGGCCAAGAAATGGCAGATCTAGCCGCTCGAACTCAGCCTCCTGCTGGTCGACCATCAATTTGATCGCTTCGGAGGGCGTGTAATCGCCTAAGTCCTCGAATACTTTGGCTAGGCCGCGCACAGCTCCCGGCCCGGCCTGCGTATAGTCATTCTCACTGAAATCCGTGAGTTCGGAATAGTTGAGATCAACTGCTGTCTGATAGGCCATAAACGGACCCATGAGAGGGTAGCCCTCAAGCGTTCGGACGATGCTCTCGAAGGCGTTCGCGCCGATCAGCCGATCCGCGACGGCGTCCTGCACGAACATCTTCTCAAACAGGGCGGCATGGTTGTGATGTTTCTCGTCGTGCCCAAACGCCTTGTTCGCGCACAAAATGAAGGCTCCTGTGTACAGGCCACCGTCCTCGCGCTTGATCTGATTGAGCGCGGCAACAAATCTGCCGTCCGCCAAGTCTTGGATACGCGGTGGCCCGTCCAAAAGCGTTGTCAATTTCTCCCAAGTACGGATCTTGCTGAAGGTCCTAAAGGCGACGATCTGAAAGGCGCGGTCAGCGGGACTGCCGGCGTCCTCGGCGTAGCAGACGTTCCGGATCATATACTGCGAGACTCGATCAGCCGCACGGTACACGTTGCAGAATTTAAACTCCTGCAGGATGGGATCGTCGGACCAAGGCGCGCATTTGCCCGCGAGACGACGTTCGAACGCAGCCTGCCGTCTAGAGGCGAACCGCCAATACAGCTCGTAAACGCCGCGCCGAGGCTTCGGCTTCTTGCGTGTCTTGATGACTATCATCACGAGGACTGCCGAAGAAATACGCCGGTGCCGTGCAGGTTGAAGAATCGGGGGTCGCCGAGAAGGCGCTTGGCGGCCACGCGTTCGCCCAAGGTGTACAGAAAACGGTCCACACCGGTGAAGTGGTCAAACACTATGGCGCCGCCAGGGACGATCTGATTTTGAACGGCATCGAGCGCTGCGGTCGCCGAAGTATAGTTGTCGGTATCGATGAACGCCAGCACGATATCCCGGTCCGCCAATCGGGATGCAGTTTTGACGATATCGCCGGAGATGATCTCGACGTTTCGTCCCGCGAGATACCGGCGCGCTGCGGCTTCGTCCAGAAAGACGCAGTCTGGGTGGGAATACATGTCCAGAGGACTGCGGGGCGAGGGAAAGCCGTCGAAGGTGTCAAACCCGACGACCGGCCAGTCCTTGCCCAGGCGCTCGGCGAAACGAGAGAGCAGCATGGTTGTCCCACCCCGGAACATTCCGAACTCCACGATCGTCCCGTCGAGGCCCAAGCGCGCGGCGTTCTGAAGGACCTGCCATAGATGGATTAGGCAGTTCGGATATCCGTTCGCGAAGGAGGGCACGAGCGCGTTGGCGGTTTCTTGCTCAAAAGTCGGATCACGGTATCGGAAGTGATCGAACCCTCCAATGAGCAGCCGAACGCTCGCCTCGATGTAGGGTAAAGCCGCCTCGATCAGCGCCTCCTTGCGCTTGTCCGAAGCTACGATCAGGACCTCGGGGCGATCGCGCATCCGAGCGTGCTGAAGCAGAAGATGGCGAAGGTGAGAACAGCGCCGGCGCTCACCAAGCTCGCCGTCAGGACAGCGAGCCCGTCAAGAAGCGGGTTCGGCCGGGGCGGCGGAGGGCGTCTGCCGCGACGCTTGCCGGGCCGGCCTTCCTTCCATCGAACGGTGCGCGCCATGTCAGGCGCCGCTCTCCGGCGCAGGCTGAGTTTCGCGTCGCGCCAGCCAGAGGCGCATTCGAAGGATTTCCGTGTCGCGCGCCCGGATGAGGTCCTGGGCCAGCCCACGAGCGTCCTTGTCGGAGCCGTGCTGCAACTGGATCCGGGCCAGGGCGATCTCGCCCTCATGATGAGCGATCATGGCGCGCATGAAGTCGACGTCGGCGTCGCCGGTCCAGCGAATGTCAGTGGCCTGGTGAAGACGTTCATTGGCCTCCTTGAAAGAGCGGGTCGAGGCCGCGTCTCCCAGGGCGTCGGCATGGCCGGCGTGCTCGTCGATCGGCTGGACGGCCGCAGCCGCCGGACGATCGGGCGGGGATTGACGCGACATCATGCCGAACAGAAAGGCTGCAGCCGCCAGGAAGGCTGCGATGAGGGTGAGCCAGCTAAGGCGTTTCATGGGCTTTATCCCGGATAGGATGCGGGCGCCTGGCGATCGCGGTAGGCGAGCAGGCGCAGGGCGTTGAACACCACTAAGAGGGTGGAGCCTTCGTGCAGGGCGACGGCCGGGCCGATGCCGAGACCGAGGATGGTGGCTGGCACGAGGAAGGCGACCACGCCGAGGCTGACGAACAGGTTCTGGCGGATGACGGTTCGGGTGCGACGGCTCAGGCCGACCGTGAAGGGAAGATTGGACAGATCATCGGCCATGAGGGCCACGTCGGCGGTTTCCAGAGCGACGTCGGAGCCCGCCGCGCCCATGGCCACGCCGACCGTGGCCGTGGCCATGGCGGGGGCGTCGTTGACCCCGTCGCCGACCATGGCGACCTTGGTCTCGGCGCGGAGGCGCTTGATCGCCTCGACCTTGTCGTCCGGCATGAGGTCGCCCCAGGCCTCCGTCAGGCCGACCTGGCCGGCGATGGCTTCGGCCGCCTTCTGGTGGTCGCCCGAGATCATGATCATGCGCCGGACGCCCAGGGCTCTCAGTCTTGTCAGGGCGTCGCGCGCGGCCGCACGCGGCGTGTCCAGCAGGCCGATCACGCCGAGATCGCGTTCGCCCTGGCGCACCACCATCAGGGTGCGGCCCTGGGCGCGGAGGCGATCGACCGCCTCGGTCGCCTGGACGCTCAGAACCGGCACGCCGTCCGATCCGAACATCTCGGGCTTGCCGATCTGGACCGTGACGCCCTCGAGCTCGGCGGCGACGCCCTTGCCGGTCAGGCTCTGCAGGCTTGAAGCGGCAGGGACGGCGGCGCCGTCGAGACGCGCCGCGCCGTCCCGGGCGATGGCTTCAGCCAAGGGGTGATCGCTGAGCCGTTCCACGGCGACCGCCACCGTCAGCAGGGCGCGTTCGTCGGCGCCGTCGACGGGGATGACGTCGGTGATCCGCGGGCGGCCTTCCGTCAGGGTACCGGTCTTGTCGAAGGCGATAGCGTCGACGGCGCCGAGGCTCTCAAGCGGCGCGCCGCCCTTGATCAGGACGCCGGCGCGAGCGGCGCGGGCGACGCCCGACAGGACGGCGCTCGGCGTGGCGATAGCCAGGGCGCAGGGGCTGGCGGCCACCAGGACCGCCATGGCGCGGTAGAAGCTGTCGCGGAAGGGTTCGTCGACCACCACCCAGGCGAAGAGCAGGATGAAGGCCAGGCCCAGGACGAGAGGGACGAAGACGCGCTCGAACCGGTCGGTGAACCTTTGTGTGGGCGACTTCTGGGTCTCCGCCTCGCTGACCATGCGCACGACCTTGGCCAAGGTGGTGTCGCTGGACTTGCGGGTGGTCTCGATCTCGATGGCGCCGGCGCCGTTGATCGTCCCGGCGAAAACGGCGGATGCGGCGAGGATGGAGGCGGGGCGGGCCCGGGCCTCGGCGAGATCATCGACCGGCTGCTTGTCGACCGGCATGCTCTCCCCAGTGACGGGGGCCTGATTGATGCTGGTGGCCCCCTTGATGACGAAGCCGTCGGCGGGCAGGCGTTCATTGGGCCTGACCACCACCACCTGGCCGACTTCAAGCGCCTCGACCGGTATCTCGATCACCTCGCCGTCACGCCGCACCCTGGCGGTGCGCGGGGCGAGTTCCGCCAAGGCCTCGATGGCGCGCTTGGCCCGGCCCATGGCGTAGTGCTCCAGGGCGTGGCCGAGGCTGAAGAGAAAGAGGAGCAGGGCGCCTTCCGCCCAGGCGCCGAGCGCCGCCGCCCCCGCCGCCGCCACCAGCATCAGGGTGTCGATCTCGAAGCGCTTGCGCCTGAGGTTGTCGATCGCTTCGCGCACGGTGAAGAAGCCGCCCAGGCCGTAAGCGCTGAGGAAGAGCGCGAGCGGGATCCAGCCCGGCAGGCCCGACGCCAGTTTTTCCAGGGCGAAGCCGAGGCCCAGGGTGCCGCCGGCGGCAAGGGCGAAGATCAGTTCGGTGTTGGCGCCGAAAATCCCTCCGTGGGCGTGATCATGGTCGGCGTGATCCTCCTTCCCGGGATCGTGGTCGTGGCCGGCGTGGTCGTCTGCGGCGTGTTCAGCCCTGGCCGGGAAGGGCTGGGGGGAGAAGGTCAGGCCGTGGCCGGCGAGCGTCTTGATCAGCTGGTCGCGGGTGATCCGGTTCTGGTCGAACTCGACGCGGACCGCGCCGGCGGCGTCGAGGCCGACCTCAAGGAGGCCGGGCTCCGCCTTGAGGTCGGCCTCGAGCGAACGGGCGTGCCGCGCATGGCGCACGCCTTGGGTCCAGCCGACCAGGTGGCCGAAGCGACGGCTGATCTCGACCCCGGCCTGGAGCGCCTTGCGGCGCACCTCGTCCGGCGACAGGAGTTTGGCGTCGTAGTGCAGGCAGAGCTGGGGCCCGGTCGGGGATTCCGCGACGTGGATCTGGGACAGGCCGGGCGCGCCGGTCAGGCGTTTGACGAGGCGCTCGACGCAGGCGTCCAAGGCGTCGGGCGCTTCGGGGAGAAGGACCGGTATGTCGAGTCTGACGGTGCTAGGCATGCTTGAACTCCTCGGATGCGGAAGAGGGGGCTGAAGGCTAGGGGGCGCGTGACTCGGCCTGGACGTCGCGCTCGTGCGAAGCGAGGCGAACGGCGGCGCCCGCAAGGAAGGCGAGGGCCGCAAGAAGCGCCGCGAGAGAGGTCACAAGACGCTGGCGTTCCATGCTCCGTCTCAGGGCAGTTGGAAGATGACGCTGAACCAGCCGAACTGTTGCAGGCCTTCCAGCAATTCGAACAGGGGCAGGGCGAGAAGAAAGACGAGGCCGTCTCTCAGGGTGCGAAGGAAGAAGGCGGGTCGGACGGTGAGTTCCGCCTCATCGCGCCACAGACGGAGATCCGGAAGGAAACGCGGCGTCCGGAGGCGGTACCGTTCATAGGTCGCGCCAAAGGCGCCGGCGAGGAAGCGCTCCTCCCTTTCGACGACCGCCCGGAAGACCCCCCAGCAGGCCAGGGCGAACACAAGGCCGATGGTCAGGCTGCCCGACATGGCGCCGACGCCGAAGGCGCCGATGAAGCTGAAGACGTAGAGCGGATTGCGACAGAGGGAATAGGGGCCGTTCGAGACGATCTCCTGTTTCTTGCGACCGCCGATGTAGAGGGAGCACCAGGCGCGGCCAAAGATGCAGATCATGATGGCGATAAGGCCGAGGTGTTCGACGGGGTGTTCAAATTCGGGGCGGGCCCTGACCAGGGGCGTCCATGCCAGGAGAGCGAAAAGGCCCGCCAGGATGAAGAGCTTGCGCCATTTCTGGACGCCCTGGATGTCGATCGGGACGGCGGTGCCGTCACGCCCGTGTTGTTCGGGAAGATTCACGAGATTGCTCCTTCAACTGCGACGCTGCGTGCGTCGCGGAGGATGTCCATTCCGCCCTTGAAGGCGATGCCGGCGACGATCAGGCCTACCGCCAGATCCGGCCAGGCCTGATCCATGACCATGACCAGTCCGCCGGCGACGAGGATGCCCCCGTTCGAGGCGAAGTCATTGAAGCTGAAGGTTCGCGCCGCCCGCAGGTTGACGTCGTCGCCGTCTTGACGCCTGAGCAAGGCGAGGCAGATCAGGTTCACGGCCGCCGCGATGACGGCCAGGCCCATCATGGTCCAGCCGACCGGTTCGGTCCCGACGATCCAGCGCCGTCCGACGTCCAGCAGGACGCCGGCGGCGAAGATCAGCAGCATGATCCCCGACAACCGGGCGGCGCGGGTTTTCCAGATCATCGCCCGACCGACGGCCAGGAAGCTGATCAGATAGACCGCGGCGTCGGAGCCGTTGTCGAGCGCGTTGGCGAGGAGGGCGCTGGAGTCGGCGAACAGGCCGCCGACTCCGAGACCCACGAACAGGAGGACGTTGAGCGCCAGCACGACGAGAAGCGTGCGACGTTGAAGCATCTCCTGTTCCTGGGATCCGCCCATCAGTCCTCGATCCCTTCTGCCTTGCGATGACGGACCGCCTTGGCGGCGAAGGTCGGCAGGACCAGCAGCGTCAGGGCCGTGGCCGTCAGAAGGCCGCCGATGACCACGGTGGCCAAGGGTTTCTGGACGTCAGCGCCGGCTCCCGAAGCGATCGCCATGGGAATGAAGCCGACGATGGCCACCAGGGCTGTGGTCAGGACCGCGCGCAGGCGGCTGAAGGCGCCGAAGAGGGCGGCGTCGTGCGGGTTCTGTCCCGTCTGAAGCCGCTCTCGAATGGCCTGCATCAGCACCAGACCGTTCAGGGTCGCGACGCCCGACACGGCGATAAAGCCGACCGCCGCCGAGACCGAGAAGGGCATGCCCCTGAGCAGGAGGGCGAGCGCCCCGCCGACCAGCGCCAGAGGCACGCAGGCGAACACCAGCCCTGCCTCCGCGAAGGATCCCAGGGCCATAAACAGCAGGATGCCGATCAGGACGAAGACCACAGGGATGACTAGGCCCAGCCGCTGTTCGGCCCGCTTCAGGTTCTCGAACTGCCCGCCCCATTTGAGCGAATAGCCGGTCGGAAGCTTGACCTGGGCGCCGACCCTGTCTTGGGCGTCCCCGACGAAGCCGCCCAGATCGCGGCCGCGCACATTGGCCTGGACCACCATGCGGCGGCTGCCGTCGTTGCGACTGATCTGGTTCTGACCCTCGGCCACCTGGATGCGGGCGACCGAGGACAGGGGCACCGTCAGGCCGGTCGAGGTCGTGACCGGCAGGGCGGCGAGGGCGGCGGGATCGTTCCGCTGGGCGTCGTCCAGACGGACCACGACGTCGAAACGGCGGTCGCCCTCGAAGATCTGCCCCGCCTCGGCGCCGCCGACAGCGGCCGAGACCGCTTCCGACACGTCCGCAGCCGCCAGGCCGTAGTTGGCCGCCGCGAAGCGGTCGACGCTGACCGTCAGGGTCGGCAGACCTGACGCCTGCTCCACGCGAACGTCCGCCGCGCCCGGTGTGGCGCGCAGCGCGTTGGCCACTTGGTCGGCCGTCGCCTGGAGCTGGGCGAAGTCGTCGCCATAGACCATGACGGCCAGATCGGTGCGGACCCCCGAGATCAGCTCGTTGAAGCGCAGCTCGATCGGCTGGCTGAACTCGAAGCTGTTGCCCAGCTGGGTCGAGGCGGCCTTTTCGATGCGGGCGATCAACTCCTCCTTCGGCAGTTTCGGATCAGGCCATTCCTTGCGGTTCTTCAGCACGATGACGGCGTCGGAGATGTTCGCCGGCATGGGGTCGACCGCCGCCTCCGCGGTCCCCGTTCGGGAGAACATGGTCTTGACCTCGGGTTGGGCCTTGATGACACGCTCCAGCGCCATCTGCATGGCTAGGGATTGCTCCAGCGAGGCCGAGGGCACGCGCAGGGCCTGCATGGCGATGTCGCCTTCGTCCAGGGTCGGGATGAACTCCCGGCCGAGCGTGGTGAAGGCGACGCCGCCGATCACGAGGGCGCCGACTGCGGCGGCGAGGACCACCTTGGGGCGATCGACGGCCGCACGGATGGCCGGTTCGATCCAGCGGCGCGCGTGGCGCAGCAGGAAGGTTTCATGCTCCAGGGCTTCTCCCTTGTCATCGACATGGACGGTCTTGGGTTCGCGCACGAGCAGGGCCGTCATGGCCGGGACGAAGGTGAAGGAGAAGATGAAGGCGCCGACCAGGGCCAGCATGACCGTGGCGCCCATGGGGATGAAGGTCTTGCCCTCGACCCCTTCCAGCATCAGCAGGGGGGTGAAGACCAGCAGGATGATCAGCTGGCCGAAGGCGGCGGGCTTGACCATCTGGCGCGCGGCGCTGGCGGCGACGCCCAGACGTTCGTGGCGGGTCAGGGCGCGGCCCACATCCGCTCGGCGCTGGCTGAGCATGAGCAGGGTGTTCTCGACCACCACCACGGCGCCGTCGACCAGCAGGCCGAAATCGAGGGCGCCGAGGCTCATCAGGTTTCCGCTGATGCCAAAACGGTTCATGCCGATGACCGCGAACAGGAAGCTGATCGGGATCATCAGGGCCGTGATCGTCGCGGCGCGGATGTTCCCCAGCAGCAGGAACAGCACGACGATGACCAGCAGCGCCCCTTCGGTCAGGTTCTTGGCCACCGTCTTGATGGTGGAGTTGACCAGGGCGCTGCGGTTCAGCACGGGTTCGGCCACGATGTCGGGCGGCAGGCTGGCGCCCACCTCCTGGAGCCGGTCCGCAGCCGACTGGGCCACGGTGCGGCTGTTTTCGCCCGCCAGCATCAGGGCCGTGCCGATGACCGCCTCATGGCCGTCGCGGCTGGCCCCGCCCAGACGCGGCGCCTGGCCGATCTCGACCACGGCCACGTCGGCGACGCGGACGACCAGGCCGTTGCGGTTGACCACGGGGGCCTGGGCCAGATCTTCGATGGTCTGGGCCAGGGCGTCGGTGCGGACGGTCAAGGCTTCGCCCGCCCGTTGCACATAGCCGGCCCCCGCCTGGTTGTTGGCACGGTCCAGGGCCTGGATCAGGTCGTTGAGGCCCAGGCCGTAGCCGGCCAGGCGCGCGGGGTCAGGACGGACAGCGTATTCCTTCACATACCCGCCGTTGACGTCCACGCCCGCCAGGCCCTTGGCCGTGCGCATGCGCGGCGCGATGATCCAGTCCTGCACGGTGCGAAGATAGGTCGCCCTCGCCTGGGGGGTCGCCAGCCGCTCGCCGTCGGGCGTCAGATAGGCCCCGTCGGGCTGCCAGCCGGGCTGGCCGACCCGCGCCTTTTTGGCGTCGAAAGGCTTGAAGTCGACCGTCCACATCAGGACCTCGCCCAGACCCGTAGTGATCGGGGCCAGACCGGGCTCGACGCCCTCGGGCAGGTTTTCGCGGGCTTGGGCCATCCGTTCGGCCACCTGCTGACGGGCGAAATAGATGTCGGTCTGGTCGGTGAAGATGACCGTCACCTGGCTGAAACCGTTGCGGGTCAGGGAGCGGGTTGATTGCAGGCCGGGAATGCCGGCCATGGCCGTTTCCAGCGGATAGGTGACCTGGCGCTCCATCTGTTCAGGGGCCAGGGCCGGGGCCACGGTGTTGATCTGCACCTGGCGGTTGGTGATGTCGGGCACGGCGTCGATCGGCAGCTTGGTGAGCTGGAACAGGCCCCAGGCCGCGACCAGCGTCGTGGCGAGGACGATGAACCAGCGGAAGCGGACGGACGCCTCGATAATGGCTTTGAACATTGTCGCTCCCCCTAGTGGCCGTGCTCGGCTTCGCCCTTGGCCAGTTCGGCCTTGAGCAGGAAGGCGTTGGTCGAGGCGACGCGTTCGGCTCCGGTCAGGCCGCGCAGGATCTCGGTGGAGCCCCCGGCCTGACGGCCCGCGAGGACGGGCTGTGCGCGGAAGCCGTGATCATTCTGGACGAAGACCACGGTGGCGCCGTCGACTGTCTGCACCGCTTCGGACGGCACGGTCAGGGCGTCGCCGGCAGGATTTCCGGTGACCACGGCGCCGGTGACGGGCGAACCCGCCGGCGGCAGGCCGCCGCCGTCCGGACGGGCGCGGATCACGGTCGCGCCGCTATCCTGCAAGCCGGCGTCGGCCGCGACCCCGACCACCAGGGCGTCGAACTCGCCCTGTGGGCCGGTGACGCGCATGTGTGAGCCGACACGGACCTGGGCCGCCAGTTGCGGCGGGGCGTTGAAGACGAGTTCGACGCGGGCCGGATTGGTCACCTCGGCGACCACGCCGCCCTGGGCCACGAAGCCGCCCGGGCCCACCTGGACGTTGGTGACAACGCCCGAGATGGGGCTGACCACGCTCATCCGGCCCGAGGCGTTGGGCGAGCCGGCGGCCGTCGCCCGCGCCCGCGCGGCGCGGGCCATGGCCTCAGCGCTGGCGGCCTGGGCCTGGGAGGCCTCGACCTCCTGACGGGCGACAACGCCCTGGTCGGCCAGGTTGCGGTTGCGCTGGAAGGCCTGGCGGGCCGCCGTCGCCGCCGCCGAGGCGGCGTCGATATCGGCGCGCAGGGCGGCGCCTTCGCCGCTGACGAGGCTGACCAGGGGCTGGCCGGCGCGAACCGCCTGGCCCGGCGCCACCAGCACGCGCTCGACCGTGCCGCCGACCATGGCGCCGACGGCGGCGCGCGCGTCCGTCATGGCCTCGACCCGGCCGGACAGGCGCGTCTCGCCGCCGCCGCCGCGGGACACCGCCACGACGGAGATGCCGGCCGCCTTGAGCTGTTCGGCGCTGAGCTCGACCACGCCTTCCGGGGTCTCGCCTTCGTCGGCGTGGCCCGCTTCGCCCTCGGCCTGGTCCGCGGCCTTCGGCGGAGCGGCTTTTTCCGCCTGCGTCGCCGTCGGCTTCTGCAGGGTCATATAGAGCCCCCCGCCGCCCAGAAGGACCAGGGCGGCGACGCCGCCGATCAACAGGGTCTTGTTGGATGTCTTGAGGCGCATCAGGAGTTTCCTTGGAACGGGGCGCGGCCTTCCAGGCGCGCCAGATCGATTTCGGCGCGGACGCGCGAGAGGCGAGCGTCGACGGCGGCGGAGCGTGCGTTGATCAGGGCGGTGCGGCTGACGCGCAGTTCGAGCTGGGAGATGCGTCCGGCGTCTGCGCCGAGCCGCGACAGGCGGTAGGCTTCTTCGGCCGCCTTCACCCCTGCGTCGGCCGCCGAGACACGGCTGCCTGAGGAGGCGAGGCGGGCCGTCGCGGCCGACCGGTCTGCATTGGCGTCCTGCCGCGCCTGGAGGACGCGGGCCTCGGCGGCGCGGAACTCGGCTCGGGCCGCATCAATATTGCCGCGGTTCCTATTAAACAGGGGCAGGGGTAGGCTGAGGCCGACAGTCAAGGCGGTCTCGTCCTCCAAGCCGTACCGGGTCACGCCGACGCTGGCGGTGACGTCTGGTCGGCCGTTGATGCGCTCGACCTCGATGCGGCGCTCGGCGGCCGTGGCCTCGGACTCCGCGACACGGACCGTCGGGGCGCTGTCGACCGGAGTCGGTTGGACGCTGACTGCGGCGTCGAGCAGGCTGGCCTCGATCGAGGTGGCCGGAGCGGGCAGCATGGCGACAGCAGTCAGTCGGGCTAGGGCGGCCTGGCGTTCGGCCTGGGCTTCGTCCAGGCGGGCCCGGGCGGCGGCGGCTTCGCTCTCGGCCTGGACCCCGCGCAGGAGAGGCTCGCGTCCTTCCTCGACAAGGGCCAGGGCGGCGCGCGCGTCCGCCAGTGCCAGGGAAAGACCTTCCTCGGCCAGTTGGGTCCGGCGCTGGGCGGCTTCGGCCTCGGCGTAGGTCAGGGCCAGTCGGCCGCCAGCGTCAATGAGGGTCAGGTCGCGACGAAGAGCCGCTGATCCTGCTTCGGCCCGGGCGACGTTCACTCGCGCCGGCCTGCGCCCCCACAGTTCGAGATCCTGGCTGAAGGAGAGGCTGAGATCAGCCGCGCCGAAACCAGAGTAGGGACCCGAGCCGCCGACATTCTCGGCGGTGAGGGAAAGATTGGGATTGGGCCGAACGCGGGCCTGTCGAACACGGGCCTCGGCGGCGTCGACCAGGGCGACCGCTTCGGATGCGGCCGGCGTCTGGTCCAGGCGGGCCAGGAGTTCGGCATAGGCGGGCGCAGGCTCGGCCCAGGCCGGCCCGGCCGCAAGGGCGGCGAGCACGACCAGCGCGCAGCCGGCCGCGAGGCGCGGCCGACGACGAATTGTCGGAGACATGTTTGGACTTCCAGAATTGATTCAGAAGGAGGGCGCGCGAAGGCGCAGGCTTCTGATCAGGCTCTGGGAGGGCGCTTGAGGCCGTTGGGGGCGAAGGACACGGTCGTGTCGTCGCCGGGGATCAAGCGCGGGGCAGGCGCATGCGGCGCCGTCACGTCGACTTCGGGGATGGCGTGACGCTCGCTGGCCGTATGGTGGCAATGGCCGTGTGCGCAGGCCCCAGGTTCGGCGCCCTGGCCGTCATGCGTATCGCCGGGATGAGCATCGAGCACCTGCTCGAGAGCGGGGATCTCGGGGGCGCAGGCTGCGGCATCGGTCGCCGGAATCACGGCGAAGACGGCGATGACCAAGGTCAGCGCCGCAAAAATTCTCGCCAATCTGATTATCGACCGAGACATCAGGGCGTAGCTAACGGTGTCAGGCAACCATGGCAATCTGTTATAAGGTTCGCTTTGGAGCCGACTTATCTTGTTCGATACCTACGCATGAACAACCTCAGGCTGGGTAAGGCCCCAGCACAGCCCGTTCCAGTCTTCAACCGCGCTGACATCCAAATCCAGACGGCTTGGCTGTGCCTTAAGCCCTGGTCGGATCATCCGCAGATCATTTCTGGCAGCGGTTATTAACGATGCTAGGACGCCAATCCCTGACAGGCGAGTGCGTCCGCTACCTTATTTACGGAAGTATCAACCTTCTCTTGTTGGTGCAGCTTTGAACGTGATCCGAAGCCCAGCCGCTTTCCATAGAGTAACGACTGTAGCGAATGGTGGACTTCGCTTGCCGGAGAGGAGTCCTATAACTCTCTGTGACGTCAACCCTGCTGCTTTCGCTACATCCCCCAGCAACCCAAACTCCTCTAAGTCCTCGATAAAACACAGCAGTGCGGCGCTTGGACCTTCTGAGGCAAGGGCTGCGTTCATTCGCGCGGCCATGTGAAGCTGAACGTCGTGAACCGGCGTCATTACAGGTTCTTATATGCTTCGGTGTCGATATCCTCATGCCACTCGCTGAAAGCTGCAAAAGGATCACCTCCGCGTGGTTGATGTGCAGGTTGCGAACTGGCGCGTCTAGGAACGCTGTTCTGATCGGCTTTTGAAACCCCTTCAGTCTCGGATGCCGTTGAGGCCCGGCGCCCGGTCGTTGCCTTGCTTCGACCCGCCATCGTTACATCCCTAGGGGAAACGCTCCGCCTATTGGCGATCATGACGACTTTGGTAGCAAACTGCCGTGCGGCCTCGGAGATCGACTCGTTCATGAATTTCCCCGTGCTCGCGGCCTGCGAAGCCAACGCCAGAAATGCAGCATCCAACGCCTGGCTATTGCGAAACGCATCGCCCCCCAAATGGCGCATCAGCGAGTACTGGAATCCTGCAATCTCGAAATACATACCGAATATCCGTCCGCGCCCTGGATCCGTACGCAAATAGCCTAGTGGTAGTTGGGGCGGCGGCATGGGAGGACCTCCGCTGGCGAGGTTACTAACTATGACGTCATGATGCTGGCCAGTGATTTGGCTGAGCGCCTCGATCCGTTCAGCTAGCTCGGGCGATGGCGTGAATTGTATGGCGGCCACATCGATCGGGATGGCCAACCATGTTGGGGATGGTGCGACTAGCTCGACTGCGGCGCGCATCGAGACTAGGTCCGCAACGTACTGGGGCAGCGAGATACCCTCATTACGCGCCATTGCAGACAATTCACCACAGGCCGAATTGGCCACCAGAACCGTCCAGGCTGGGGAGGTGTCGGCTTCAGAATCCGGAGCATCAGTGAGGACCATGGAATGCTACTTAACGTCTGTCGACGTAAAGTCATCATCCATCGACGTTCCCGCTCATGTCAGAGGGGAGAGGAGAGGGGCTTCGCAATATCGTAGCGGCTAACGTGCGCCGCTTGCGTCGCGCCAAGCACCTAAGCCAGGAAGACCTGGGCGCGGCGTCGAACCTCCATCGAACCTATGTGGGCTCTGTCGAGCGATCGGAGCGCAATTTGTCGATCGACAGCATTGGCGCTTTGGCAGACGGCTTGGGCGTCGAAGCCTGGGTTCTGTTGCAGCCCCAATCTGACGATATGGCCGACGGAAGTTGAGCAACTTCGGCAGACGGAACTCCGCCCAACTCGCGTAGCTGCTTGAAGGCTTCGCTATAGACAGGGAAGTGCTCCTGCCATGCGGCGGCTCCCCCGAGGCGACCGATGGCGAGCAATGATGCCCGAAGCCCGGCAATGAGCAACTTGTTCTGATCCTCCAAGTCCCGGACACGGGCCTCGGCGGCGCTCAATCTTGCCGCGGTTACAAGTGGTCCAGACTTGCTTAGCTTTGAGGCGTGAACCCTCACCGCATTCTGCCGACGCCGGGCTTCTTCAACGGCATTCTTCAGCATTGAAGGCCTCGAAAGCGATGACGCAAAGGGGAAGTGACTTTGGGCCTTACGCGACACCGCGTTGAAGGTAATGGTCTCGTCGAGCAGAATCATCTCTTCGAGAATGCGGGCCAGTTCAACCTGCTTTGGATGTGGGGGCTTATTCATTCGGGTGGCAAATAGCGACTGTTAGAGCTAGGGAATACCTTCTCGCCAGGAGCTGCGTCCAACGCCGCATTCACTCCAGCGAGCCGTGATTCCGCATGCTGCATCTGTGTTTGAAAATGAGGGGCGCGGCTCCCAGTTTGCCTCAGCCTATCGATATGCACCTCAAATCGGCGCTTCAACGTCTGCAAGTTGTCCTGTTCCGCTGCCGCATCGGTCCGAACCAAGTGCGAGCAGCTATTGAAGCACTCGAGATGCTTCAAACACGGACTGGCAGCGAAGCTATTAAGGCAAAATCCGTAAGGTGTAATATGCAGAGATCCAGCTTCAGCATTAAGGTATTCAAATGCCGCTTCATCGCCCATGATAGTTTGAAGCTCCAGAAACCGCTTAACGACAGGGCCTTGGATCTTTCTACTGCGTATCAGATCGAACGCCTTGCGCGCTTTCGGGCCTAACATTTCGTCCGCCAGACGTGACTGTCCCGGCTCCATCTCCTCAAGGCGTTCAGATACAGACCGATGGTCATAAGTGTAGCTCTGAGCCACCGAAGTGCGATTGAAGCGCTTTGTAATGATGGTGTCAGCCACGCCCAACTTGAACATTTCAGTGGTCTGAAAATGTCGCAACGAATGAGGGTTTACTGAGAACGATCTAGCCTGCTCGCTCTTGCCGTACTTTTTGAATATGAGGCCCGGATTCTTCCCGCCCAGCTGTAGCTCTAGGTCTGCTTTGTCTGCCCTTTTCACCGAAAAATACCGGTCGATATCGACGATCGCATCGTACTTTTCTTCCGCGATGATCTTTCCAGGGAGCAGAAAAAGGAAAGCGTCGCTACGCAGATCTTTCTCGCCGAACTGCACCACCCTCTCGTCTGGCAATTTCAGTTGAAGATGATCGCGTGCGTAAACTTCCATGTCGCCTGCGCGAATATAAACACCTCGTCCGTCATTCCTCTCCCTCAGAGCGAAACTAAATAGTTCTCCTCGGCTGCGTCGAAGAATCGGCCTTTGCAACGCAGCTTCCATGCGACGGAAATATTCCCGGACCTGCTTGTGTTCTCCGCTCTGGTGAACGTGGTGGTCTTGATGATCGCGCATTTCGTTCAAAATTGCGGGATCATAGTTGGAGCGATATTTTGAGCGCAGGTCTGCTGGGATAGGCTCCTGGGACGTCTGCATAATACCAGACATTCGGCGATAAGCTTCAGCCCACGGGAGAAGATCGTCGTTAGACAGTCCGACAAAAAGCCGTTGTTCGGCGTGTTGGCGCTGCAACATGAGCCTTTGTGGCGCCGTTGCGCGAAGGACGGCTGCTACAGATTCTCGCACAATAGGAGCGAGCAGGCTCGGCACGTGATGCAGAGCTTCGACAAATTCTTGTCCCGGTCCATCCTGATGCTGCTTCTCAGCAAAATGAAGCAAGCCGGTCCCTGGCTCCGGTGGGCCGTATATGCGCGGATGGGGCGGGGAGTCATTCCTGTTTACGAGTGTTTTTTCGGGCAGGAGAACTAACTCTCCAACTCTAAAACCGGTTACAATAAGTACCCTTGCTTGATGGAATCGAATTAAATCTGAAGTGGTGCGCGGAGTTTCGCTAAACACGATCCGAACGAGTTCCGACAAATCTTCCTGTTCAGGAAGTTTATCCTCAAAATGACGAATGCTTAGTTTTGATCTAAGGGAGTCAGGCCTCTTCGTGTCAAGCTGACGCCGCGCCACCTGGACGAGCTTGGCCTCCTGTTCTTGAACGAGCGCCCTATCCGGATAGGCAGAACAATATTGGGCCAGAGGTCGACGTTCGGCTAACTGAAAAGCATCAAACCAGCCCGATATCATCCCCTTTAACAAGCGAGCCCACTGCCCCGAAGTGCTCGCCATGAGCCCAACATTGTAGGCCAAACGCACCTGATCGGAGGTTATTTGCGAGGGCGATGCTGACCCTACGCAGCCAGCAAGAAGGCGGAAGGGGTTGCCCAGGTTAGAGATCCCGTTCCTGGGCTTGTTTCGCTTTACGAAAAGATCGTGCAGCAAAAGCGCCTTGTAGAGTTCGATCCAATCACGTCCCATGACGGCAGGCATAACTCCACCACACAGCGTTTGGAGCGCCGCCGCACCCGACCCGAGAGTTCCGAATGTCGAGAGGAATGCGCGCTCTCCAGCGCCATGCTTCGCCGCAGCGCGCAAGTCCCACCAGCTCTCGCGAGGGATGCGTCCGTCCTCCAGATCGTATGGAACCTCCCAGTCCAGCTGATGATCAATTGCAATCTGCTGCGCACGAAGAATGAAAGAGTCCAGTTCAGACGGCATGTGATGCACCAGCACTCGCCATCCCGACGACCTCTTCTATGGCTTCGAGCGTGACACGGAGCTGCATCATTGCCGGACTAACGCGATCTATAAGTTGTGGTTGGTCAAATGAACGCACGACATCCCGCATTTCAACCAACAGTGTTGCGTGCACTTCAGGATCAGCCACAGGGAGAAACTTGTGACAAGTATAGCAAGCTAGGACTGGGTTCCTCTGGCATGACGATTGCCCTGCTTGGCAGGCGCCGATCCCCGAAATCGGGACGCCGTGAGGCATCCCTGAAATCTGCTGATCAACTGGTCTTGAGAGAAGCTGTGCGGCCGTGATCATATCACCGCGGGCCGCAGCAGCGACGCCTTGATATGTGGGCGAATAGCCCAACGCCATGTTCACCAGTTTGGCCTGGTTCTGAGACGCGGCAAAATACACTTGGGCGGCTGTCGTATCTGTATGCCCAAGAAAATCGCTCAGAGACTCGTGTGAAATTCCAGCGTCGACAAGGCGTTGAGCACTGGTGTGTCGAAGGGTCTGGCTTGAGTAACTGGCCCCTGTGATTTCAAGCAATGCGTCGGCAATCAAAGTGCCGATCCGCTCTGGTGCTAGGCCAAAGAACTTGACTTCACCAGCCGGACGGCAGGCAATCCATCGCCGGAGGATCGGTACCCAACTCTGCTGCATTCGCCGCGTCACCAACCTGCCGACTTTCTGACGCCGCTGCTTCAACAACTCGACACGTATATGCAACGCGTCATCGCTGTGAAAAGTAAAGTCAGACATCTCTAGCGATGCAATTTGAGTGCGCCGAAGGCCGAACTGGAAAGACAGGGCCAAGATGGCCGCAACTCGAATTCGATCTGAACCCGAACTGTCTAGGTTACGAACCGTTTGATCGATAAATTCTACTATCTGGCTTTGCGAAGCAGTGGGAAGAAAGCTCGAGGCGTCTCGAACGCCTTTATATTTATCCAGATCGTGTCCAGGAAGCGCGCGAACAAAATCCAAATCAGCGGGATGCCAGCGTCCAATTTCCCAAGCGCACGCGAAACGTATCGCAGATCTTATCGCAACAGCGTCATGCCTAGATAGTTGATCTCGGAACTGATCGATCCATAGTTTTTGAAAATCGTTAGGGGTCAAAGTCGCAACCGCAAACACTATCGCGTGAAGCTTTCCCTCGTCGTGCATCGCTATATAGCGATGGCCGTAGTTCATTACGGTTGTAACCGAACCTTCAATTAATCTGTCAGCTAAATGCGCCCGGATAAACTGATCGATCCATGGGTGATCAAAGCTCAATCTGAGGTTTCTAATACCTCCATTAATGTGCAGCGACCACTCGCTCAGAGCAGGCTGTTTAAGCGTCACATCTTTGCGGCCGTAACGATCCCTGTACCTGACCAAGGGCGGCATGGCCGGCAAAGCAGGGAGGGGAGGGGGCTGTTGATCGAGCGGAAAAAGTGAATACTGCACCACTAGCTCCACACTCCGCTTCGCAACGCTGCCAGAGTGTCATCGAAACTTTCGTTCCACATCTTCGCGTAGCGCGGCTCGAAGAATGCGCGAGCATAGTGAAATGGCATTTCTGAACCTGGAGCCCACCCCATAAAGGGACGAATCCTGCGCCCTATTTCCTCAAACTCCATCCCGCCCTCCGAAAATCGTTGATACCTGACTACAGCTGCTGTGTGTCGAAGCGAGTGGGGCGAGAGTTGGTCATTAGCTCGCGCGGCCAAGGCATTGCGCGCCTGAGCAGAAAGACTCCGTTTTATCTTCAGGAATATCTCATTGAGAGACTGCTTGGATATCGGAGCCCCTTCCTGCGAAGAGAATAGGTACCCATGCGCCGGGTCACCGCGATAATGAACGATATAGTTGTCAATCGCTGCTGTAAGTGCTCTCGACAGCGGCAGGTCGCGGCTTGCCCAATGGTTCTTCAGTTGCGGTGAACTGGATCGTCGATCTTCGTGCTCTGGCGGGCGAATACTGACCCAAAATACCTGTTCTCCCGTGCGAAAATCGAACTCATTCTGAAGGCTATCGGGTGTAAGAAGAAGCAATTCACTGCGACGCAAGCCAAGCTGGAATAGCATTAGAGCCATGGCATAATTCCGCCACCGATTTGTCTCAGTGCGAAACGGATTTCTCTCGCTGTCGGGGTTCACGATGTCAAACACATCTTCTAGGACAATGGCAGGCAAGGACTTTACTTGGATCGACGCAGTAGCTGCTTTTGGCTGGGCGCGTAGCTGCGAATAGGAGCGCTGAAGACGCTGCAGGTCCTTCGATAGATCTCGAGGATCGGCCCCGTTAATCATACTTAGGACACCGAACACGAAGCGCCTTTGGAGCGCCCAACGCTTCTCCGGCGCCGTTTGAGACTGATGACCTAACAAGGCTGAGGACAGTACGCGTTGGATAGCGTTGAGATCCGCAGCAACAAGCGCTCGATCGAGGTCGACTGGCGGATTCAGGCGTTCAGCATCATGATAGAGTTGGGATATAGCAAAGGCATGTTTTTCGCGCGTCGCGATGGCCTGGTGTGCGTTGAGAAAATCAAGCCATATCGTTGCGGCATACCGAGGTAGCCCGAGCGCATCGGTGCATACTGGACCGCGCAAGGATGCTGGGATCAAACTCATACGCCAAAACACACAACCAACCGTAGCTGTCGTAGCTTCAGCAGGATTAGACGGGAATGATCAAGGGCATACGTGTCGAATGGAGCCCGCCCAAGCCCAAGCTGCTGCGCTGTTTTGAATGGCTGCGCAGCTTGGGCTTGAGCTCATGTTGCAACGGAAATGAACTTGGTCGGCCTTCGCATAATATATCTTAGGCGAAAGCCGACCATGTTCGCACCCGTTGCTGTCAGATGTCAAAGTTCCTCATTCCTGAGACTCCGGCCTAAATCGGCTGTTTGGTTCCTGGTTGGTGAGATTCCCGGTCCCGCATTGACGAGATTCTCCGACTGAAGCCCTACGCAGCGCTCTCCCTGGCCATCTCCAACTCGTGGCTGACAGCGGTAAAAATTAGTTCGTTTGGTGTCACGCGACAATGAAGCGCGGCGTCACGAACTGAAGCAGCAAACCGAACCGGAACATTCACGCTGATATGGACAGCGTCGTTTTCGATTGCGAACAGATGCCGATATCGAGGCATGTGATCGCGGATAAAGGTCTCCACGGCCTCAACGTAGAAGTCTGCCGCCCCTGACCACTAGTCGTCTTCGACGACCGCGAAGTGGAGGCTGTATCGACGATCCATCCAAGGACCATCCGCTCGTAACCGTTCCCAGTGCTTCAGCCTTCGCGAAATCTCCCATGCCCCAATCGCCAAAAACTCTGCACTGGGGAGAGATCGTTCAGAGCTACCTCGATCGTCCTACACAGCCAGCCCGCCTCATCGCGGGAAATGCCACGGGCGGTGCCATGGTTCAGTGATTGCGGCGCCAGCAAACTCAGCCAAGCGGCGGTTTCGGCAGGGCTCAGTGTTTGAACTTCGGCAGGATGGGGCTTCGATGGGAGCTTATCGAGTAGATCCTCGATCTCCCCACCGGGAAGCGGGACGCCGTACCAAGCGACCTGATCAAGTCCGGAGCTAGACAGCTCTTCCACGAAGTGCGCGCAAGCGATTCATACTCAACTATGGCAGAGGTGTTCACGCTCGCAAATGATCCCTAGGCGACGGTCCGCTTTCCACCCTGCCCGGTCGTTTGGCGGGGCCGCTTCCGAGTTGGCGAACTAGGAGGCGTGGAGCGACCGAGACCCGCCAGAAGCGGTCATAGGAGCCAAGGCAAGAAGACGACATTCAGATCGGCTCGCAAGCCACCACATAATCAGCGCCGCATCCCAGACCATTGCGCTCGGCACAAAGCGCGAGCCCTTCATGGCGAACCCTTTGAATGGTCAAGGCCAGGCTCTCGACCAGGCCGCGGTCTCCGACGGCTGCGGCGGTCACCCCGGTCCAGGCGTCAGTCGTCAGAGCCGTGCTCCAGAGGCTCGAATTGACGCCTGTTCCGGCGTCCAGGAAACGCCCCCAGGGCAGATTTCCCTGCAAGGCCTCAACGTGATCGAACAGGCTCATTGCGCCTCCGCCTGGACCGGGCGAAGCGTCTCTCGACGGATCAGTCGCACCTCGAGATCATAGCCCATGGCGTCCGCAAGACGCGCCGCCGCCTTGAGGGTCATGCGCTCTCGGTCTCTAAGCCACAGACAGACCTGCCCGCGCGGGACGCCCAGTCTTCTCGCCAGATCAGACTGGCTGAAGCCGTCAATGCGACGCGTCTCGAAAACCTTTCCGATCATTCGCCAGACCTCGGACTGCACGCGCTCGGCCTGTGTAGCGGCCCCCTCGCCCCTCATTTCCAATCTCCGCTCAAGCTCGCTTGATGAATGTTATAGTATAACATAATAGCGAGTCTCTTCATGAACGGGGAGCGTCATGCACTCAAGATCGATCCTGCTCGCAGCCGCGAGTTTTTCCGCCCTTTCCAGCGCCGCCTGGGCGGACGCCCTGCCCCAGTCAGGCCCTGCCACGACCCGCGTCGATGATGTGATCGTCACGGCCGACGCCCTGGGCCGGTCGAGCAAGGAGGTGGCCTCCAGCGTGGCGGTGCTGCGCGGAGACGAACTGGTCCAGCGTCGGCAATCCACCTTGGGCGAAACCCTGAACGGCCTGCCGGGCGTCAACTCCGACACCTTCGGCGGCGGGGCCAGCCGTCCGGTGATCCGCGGCCAGACGGCGCCGCGCGTAAAAGTGCTGACCGACGGCTCGGCTCTGATGGACGCCTCCGAAGTCTCGCCGGACCACGCGGTGTCAGGCGAGCCCCTGCTGCTGGAAGGCGTCGAGATCCTGCGCGGCCCCTCCGCCCTGCTTTATGGCGGGGGCGCCATCGGCGGCGCGGTCAACCTGATCGACAAGAAGATTCCGACGCGCATTCCCGAGAACGGCGGCGAGGGCGTCGCCGAGTTCCGTCTCGGCACGGCGGACAACGAAGAAGCCGGCGTGGTCGGCCTGACCGCCGGCGACGGGTCTTTCGCCATTCGCGTCGAGGCTGCCGGACGCCGTACCGACGACTACGAGGTTCCCGACTTCAACGAGGCGACTCTGGACGGATCCTTCAACCGCAGCTCAACCGCGACGCTCGGCCTGTCGTGGATCGGTTCGCGCGGCTATCTGGGCGCCGCCTATACGGAGCAGCGCAGCGAATACGGCCTGCCCGGCCACAGCCACGAATACGAGTCCTGCCATCCGCACGGTTCCAGCCTGCACTGCGGCGGTCACGACCACGGCGAAGACGACCATGACCACGATCATGATCACGACCACGATCATGACCACGTCCCCATCGTCGACCTGATCAGCAAGCGCGTCGACATTCGCGGCGAGATCGAGGATCCTTTCGCCGGAGTCGAGCGCATCCGCTTCCGCGGCGGCTTCACCGACTATCGCCACGACGAGATCGACGACGGCGAGATCGCCACCACCTTTACCAACGAGGGTTATGACGCCCGCGTCGAGGTGCAGCACGCCGCCATCGGCGGAGTGCGCGGCGTCATCGGGGGCCAGACCTCGCGCAGCGACTTCGCCGCCGTCGGTGCGGAGTCGTTCATTCCCGAGAGCCGGACCGAGAACCACGCCGTCTTCCTCATGGAAGAGTACGCGACCGGCGACTGGCGTTTCGAAGGCGCCCTGCGTCAGGAATGGCAGGACGCCCGCGCCCTGGGACGGGCCGACACGAGCCACTCGCCCTTCTCGGCCTCAGCCGCCGCAAGCTGGACCTTCACGCCCGGCTATGTCGCCACCCTGTCGGTCGCGCGATCGCAGCGCGCCCCGACCGCCCAGGAGCTCTATGCGCGCGGCGTCCACCTGGCGACCAACACCTATGAGATCGGCACGGCCAGCCTCGACGTCGAGACGGCCAACTCGATCGAGCTGGCGCTGAAGAAGACCGAAGGCGCCACCACCTTCGCCGCCAGCCTCTATCACTACGACTACGACGGCTACATCTTCGCCGACACGCTCGACCAGTTCGAGGACTTCCGCCTGATCCGCTACACTCAGCGCGACGCCCGCTTCACCGGTATCGAAGGCCAGGTCACCCACGACTTCCGTCCCGGCCTGTCGGCCACGGTCTTCGGCGACTATGTCCGGGCCGATCTCAAGGGCGACGGCGGCGACCTGCCGCGCATTCCGGCCGGCCGTCTCGGCGCCCGCGGCGACTTCTATCAGGGCGTCTGGTCCGGCAATCTCGAATACGTCCACGTCTTCGAACAAGACCGCATCGCCGCCTTCGAAACTGCGACCCCCGGCTATGAGATGGTGAACGCCACCCTCGCCTACGACGTCGGTCTGGAAGGCGTCGGGCTGGGTGACATCGACGGCCAGGTCTTCCTGCGCGGGACCAACCTGCTGGACGAAAAAGCGCTGAACCACGCCTCCTTCATCAGCAACCTGGCGCCCTTGCGCGGCCGCAACATCGTTCTCGGCTTCCGCGCACGATTCTGATCCGCGCCGCCTGACGCCCAAACAGGGCGGGGACAGCCTCCCCGCCCTGCAAGGCCCGTTTCCTCCTTCGTAAAGTTCCCGCCCTTGCGTTTCCTCGCCTTCTCCTCCCTGTCCGCTCTCGCGGTCGCCGCCGCCTCCCCAGGCTTCGCAGCGGACGCCGAACAGGACCGTCCCACGGTCATCGCGCCCGTCGTCGTCACCGGCTTCCGCTCGCCGGATACGGCCGAAGCGCTCGCCACCGCCAGCCGCGCCAGTCTCGCCGGTCAGGCGCTGGAACGCGCCCGGGCGCCCAGTCTCGGTGAAACCCTCGCCCGCATTCCCGGCGTGCAGAACAGCAGCTTCGGTCCCTCCGCGGGCAGGCCGGAGATCCGCGGCCAGTCCGGCCCCCGCGTGGCCCTGCTGGTCAACGGCATGGCGTCGCGGGACGCCTCGGCCCTGTCGGGCGACCACGCCTCGCCGATCGAACCCTTCCTTGCCGACCGCATCGACATCCTGAAAGGGCCGGCCGCCATACTACATGGCGGATCGGCCATCGGCGGCGCTGTCGATGTGGTCGACGGCCGCATTCCGCACGCACTGCCGAGCCAGCCCCTGTCGGGCCGGGCGGAGATCAGCGGCGGCTACAACACCGACTTCACCGCCATGGCCCGCCTCGACGGCGGGCGCGGGGCATGGGCCTGGCACGCCGACGCCCTTTACCGCGACCGTCCAGACCTGCGCATTCCGGGCGGCTCCAAGGCCGACGCCTGCCGCAGCTGGTCGGACCTGGTGTCCAATGTCTATGCCCAGACCCTGTGCCAGGTGAAGCTGGCCAATCCCGTCTGGGTCCGCGACCCCGTCAGCGGGCGGTGGGTCGATGGAACCCCGCCGGAGCGCCAGATCATCACCGACCGCAACCCCGGCGCCGAGGGCCGGCTACCGCAGAGCGGCCAGACCACCACGGCCTTCACACTGGGCGGCAGCCGCATCACGTCCGATGGCTATATCGGCGCCAGCGTCCAGCATTACGCCAGCGACTATGGCGTGCCCGGCTTCGCCTACATCACTTCAGCCCACCCCCAGCCGTCGCCGATCGACCTTGAAGTCGAGATGACCCGATACGACGTCCGCGCCGGCTTCTATCCCCGCGTTCTCGGCCTCGAGCGTGTCGATATCCGCCTGATGAGCAGCCAGAGCGACGACCGCGAGGTTATCGACGGCGCCGCCCACACCCGCCTGATCACCGACGCCGACGACATCCGCATCGACATCGCCCACACTCCCTGGCGAGGTTTCTCCGGCGTGCTCGGGCTGCAGGCCAGCAGCCGCGACCTGTCGACAGAAGGCGCCAGGGCCTACCTGCCCAGCGTCTCCACGACAGAGGACGGCCTCTTCTGGGCCGAACAGTTCATCTGGCGCGGTCTGACCCTGAAGGGCGGCCTGCGCCACGACCGCATCGTTTACAACGTGGATGAGGACACCATCCGCGACGGTCGCGGCCTTGGCTCCCTGGCCCGGGATCGCGGCTACTCGACGAACAATGCTTCGGTCACGGCCCGCTACGACCTGCCGTTCGGTCTCTTCGCCGAAGCCCGTTACGACGACGCCGAACGCGCCCCGTCCCTGATCGAGCTCTACGCCAACGGCGACCATTTCGGCATCCTGACCGAAGAACAGGGCGACTCCCGGCTGGACCTGGAGAAGGCCGAAAACATCGAGCTCGGCCTCGGCTTCGACAACGACCGCTACGCCCTCTCGGCCCGCGCCTATCGCACTGACTACGAGAACTACATCTATCTTGGAAACACCGGCGTCTCGCGCACCCTGCCGGTGCGCGAATGGCGTCAGGGCGACACCCGGATCGTGGGGCTCGAGATCGAAGGTTCGGCGCGCTTTGTCGGGACCCGCTGGGGGGACTTCGTTCTGAGCGCCTTTGGCGACATGGTCGAGAGCGCGCCGCGCTTCGCCCTGCCCGACGGATACAGTCCTTTTGCCTCTTCCCCGACCACGCCTGCCTGGGACAGGGAGTATTTTCGCCGGAACCTGGACGGCGACTATCTGCCTCGCATGCCCGTCTCTCGCTACGGCGCCGACGTCGCCTGGTCAGCGGGTCCGTGGCGCGCCTCTCTGGGAGCCGTCCATTATGAAGCCCAGGACAAGACCGCGAAAAACGAGGCCCCATCCCGGGCTTACACTCTCGTGGACGCCCACCTCGCCTATGCCTTCGCGGCTCCCGGCGGCCAGTGGGAAGCCTTCGTCGACGCCTCCAACCTGACCGACGAGGAGGCCCGCTCCCACAACTCTTTCCTGCGTTACCGGGCGCCCCTCGGCGGGCGTGCGGTTCGCGCCGGTCTTCGACTGAACTTCTGATCCCTCCAGGCCGCGACGCCTCCCCGCGTCGCGGCCGCTTCTCCGAAAGGAAAGCCATGACCGCTCGTATCCAGACGTGGGGCGACGCCGCCGCCATCGGTTTGTCGGCGCTTTGCATGATCCACTGCCTGGCCCTGCCCCTCCTCGCCGCCGCCCTGCCCTTCCTGGGTCTGTTTACCGAAACGCCCTGGCTGCACTGGGTGTTCGCCGCCACAGCGGCGCCCATCGCCGCGTGGAACCTGTCTCGCCCCATGACCGACGGTCACCGGAACTGGCGCCTGCTCAGCCTGGGAAGCCTCGGCGTCCTGCTCCTGTTCCTCGCGGCGGCCGAATGGCCCAGCCATGAGTTGGAGAAGCTCGTCACCATAGCTGGCGGCCTGGTGCTTGCGGCCGCCCACGGCCTCAACTGGCGCAAGCGTTCGCACGAACATTAGTCAGCGTTGCGCCAAAATCGGCCGTTCGGCGAAGTCGCCAATGCGCGACTAGCCGACATCGCGACAACGCCTGGAAGCTGATCTTTCGCTGCGGGATGATCTCTTCACCGGAGGCTCCCTCGATTGCCCTGGGCCCACCGATGACATGAGAAGGCGTCGTCCGGTCCAGGCGGCGACAGCGTCGTGACTGCGAGCGCTAGAGCGCCTTGCCAAAGGCGGGCATTACATATGTAATCTTGCTTAGGAGGCGCTGATGAACATCACCGAGGCCGAATTCAAGGTCATGGACGCCCTGTGGCGTCGCGAGCCTCAGTCCGCTGAAGAGCTGATCGCCGCTGTTCGCGGTCAGTCCGACTGGGGCGAGGCCACGGTCAAGACCCTGATCAATCGTCTGCTGAAAAAGGGGGCGATCCGTTCCGAAAGATCCGCGGGGCGGCACCGCTATCACGCGGCCCTGGAAAAGGAATCCTTCGCCCTGGCCGAAAGCGAGAACCTGCTGGATCGGCTGTTCGGCGGTCAGGTCGCGCCACTGGTGGCCCAGTTCGCGCAGAACCGCAGCCTGTCCGCCGAAGACCGGGCGCGGTTGAAGGCGATCATCGCCGAGTTGGACGATGAGTGACGTGCTGGGCCTGCTTCTGGAATTGAACGCGGCCATGGTTCTGGCCGTGATGATCGTCCTGGCGCTCCGTACGCCGGCGCGCCGGGTCTTCGGCCCTCGCGCCGCCTACGGACTGTGGGGCGTCGTGCCGCTGACCCTGGCCGCAGTCTGCCTGCCGCGCATGGCCGTCGACCCGGTCGCGGCGTCCAGCACCTTGTCGCTGATCCCGGCGCCGCTGCTCGTCGGCGTCTGGGGCGCCGGCGTCATCGTCTTCGCCGGACTGATGGCGGCGCAGCAGATGAGGTTCGCCGCGCTTGCGCGTCAGGGCCTGGCCGGCCCAGCCGTAACCGGCGTCATCGTTCCGCGGTTGGTCATGCCCGCCGACAGCGCCGTCCGCTGGAGCCAGGAGGAAAGAGCGCTGATCCTCGCGCATGAACACGCCCATCTCGAGCGTGGAGATCTGAGGGTCAATGCGGCGGTCGCCCTGCTTCAATGTCTGTTCTGGTGCAATCCCTGGGCGCATGTCGCGGCTGGCCGATTCCGCTTTGATCAGGAACTGGCCTGCGACGCCCAGGTGCTGGCGGTGCGACCGGGGCGCCGCCGAGTCTACGCCGAGGCCCTGTTGAAGGCCGGCCAGACAAGAGTCACGCCGCTGGGGTGCGGCTGGAGCGACGCCTCCGGGGTGTTGGAGGCGCGGATCGCCAGTTTCCGCCTGAATCGCCACTCCCCAACGCCCGTCGCCGTCGCCGTCGTCCTTGGTCTCGCCCTAGGGGTCGCGGCGGCGGCGTGGGCGTTGCAGCCGGCCACAGTCGAGAACGCAAGCGACAGCCGCCCCAAGATACTGAACCTGCGGCTGGGGCCGCCCCAAGCTTGACCTCTTGACGATATTACAATTGTAATTCAATCATTCTCCATGGCCCAAATGGAGGATGTCATGCGCCTGCCCATCGCGACCCTGATCGCTGTCCCTGCCACCTTGTTGACCGCCGGCGCCGCCGCGGCCCAAAGCGTCGAGCCCGGCGGACGCGGTCTGAAGTTTCTGGCTGCCTTCAACGACGCCGGACCTGAGACGAAGCTGATCGTAGTGGGCCTTGTCGGGGCGGCCCTGGCGGCCGCGGCCTTGGCGCCGCGCCTGGCCCGTCAAGCTCTGAACCACCCCTCGCCGAGAGGCGTCGGCTTTCTTTCAGGCCTTCGCCTCGGCGGCCCGCTGATCGCCCTGACCTGGATCTTTCATAATCTGTTGAACTGGGCGGTGGCCTCTGCCTGGTTCAATCGCCCGCCTGGCCACCTGCAACTGGCCCAGGGCCTCGCCGAGCTGGCCCTGATCGCAACAGCGGGAAGTCTGGCGGCGACTCTGGCCGTCTTCAGTCTGGAGCATGTGCGCGCATCGGCCGCCCGCCGCGCCAAATGATCCGGCGCCTGCCGCTTGTCGTGGGCCTGATCCTGTTGACGGGCTGCGAAGTCAGCACGGATCGCTGGACCAAGCGGCAGGCCATGGTCGATCCGCCCGAGCTGTGGCGGGCCGAGGTCGTCGACGCCGATGCTCCAGCCGTGCGGATCTGCGTCGACAGCCTGCTCCGCGCGGGCTTTTCCATGCCGATGCCCGAAGCTCATGGCATGGCCTGCGAGCCCTTGGGCGAGCCGATCCAGACCGAAGACGGACGCCTGCAGCGCTGCAGGATCGGCAGCCAAACCCTGCTGGTCGGCACTCGAACCAAGGGATCGGCGAGCAGTTTTGACGTTGAGCTGCGCGTGACCACCCTGGGCCCCGCGCCGGAGGCGTCTTTCGGCCAGACCCGCCGCTACACTAGGCTGGGGCCCTGCCCGGAGGGCTGGAAGGTTGGCGACCAGATCGATCGCTTTGGTCGACGCAGCAACGATGTCTGGACCCCTGCGTGGAGGTGACGGGCGACGCCGCAGTGCAGTCGCGTGTCTGACGATGACTGCAACGCGCCAGGAGCCGAAATCTGCTCACGGCCCGACACCGGACATTCAGACCATTCGTTCTGGTCGGTTATAAATAGAGTTCGTGCCATGGGCGCGTAGGCGCCTCATCGATCAGTCAGCCATTCTCGACGCCGCCGAGCGCGTCGTCGCCCGTGAAGGCGCGGCCAATCTCACCCTGGACGCCGTGGCTAAGGAAGCCGGGATTGGCAAGGCCACCGTCCTCTATGACTTCAAATCCAAACAGGCGCTGATCGAAGCCGTCATCGACCGCGCCTTCGTCGCCGACAACGCGCGACATGAGGCGCTGGAAGCCGAGCTGGCGGGCGACGACGATCTCGCCATTCGCGGCCGTATACGCGGCGCCGCCCGAAGCGTTCCGGCCAGTCGCCTTGAACCTCAGCGCCGCCATGGTGCTGGACGGTAATCTGCGTCGAAAGATGCAGTCCAATCAGGCGGCTGTCATCCAGCGCATTTTGCAGACCTCGACGACGCCACGCGGCGCCCTGCTGGCCTATCTCGCGGTCGAGGGGCTGAAGTTCCTCGAACTGCTCGACTTCCACCGGTTCGACGATGCGGAGCGCAGCCGGATCATCGCCGAGATCGACTGGCTGGCCGAGGCCGATCCCGCCGAAGCCGCCAGGTCGTCCTGAGCCTTTAACTCCCCCCCTCCAGAAGGAACTACGACATGAACGCCCAACCTCCCGTCGTCGCCGATGCGACGGCGACCGATGACGCACGTCCGCACCGCCTCTTCATCACCGGGGCCAACGGCTATGTCGGCCGCAACCTGACCCGCCATTTCCTGCAGAAGGGGGTCGAGGTCGTCGTCCTGGTTCGCTCAGCCCAGGCGGCGGAACGAATGAAGGCTCTCGGCGCCGTCCCCGTAATCGGCGACCTGTTCATGGATGCGCTCACGGAAGAGATGACGGGGTGCGACGCCCTGATCCACGCCGCGCGGCCGACACCGATCATGGCCACGGCGGCGCCGATCAGATGCGGATCAACGCCCAAGGCGCCGAGTCTGTCTTCCGCGCGGCCCGCGCAGCAGGCGTAAGGCGCGCCGTCCATATCAGCACCGAATCCGTACTCAGCGACGGGCGACCGCTGGTCATGGTCGATGAAACCCGTCTCTATCCCCGCCGACCCGCAGGCCCTATTCCAGAAGCAAGATCGCGGCCAAGAAAGCCGTCATGGCCCTGAACGGTCAAGGTCTTGCGGTCATGGCCGTGCGCCCGAGGTTTGTCTGGGGACGTGACGACACCACGGCCCTGCCCGCCCTGGTCGAGGCAGCGCGTTCCGGTCAGACGGCCTGGATCGAGGGCGGCGACTATCTGACCTCAACCACACATATCGACAACCTCTGCCATGGGGTCGATCTGGCACTCCGCCTTGGCCAGGGCGGCGAAGTCTATTTCCTGGCGGATGGATAACCCGTCGCCTTCCGCAGTTTCATCACGGCCTTGCTGAAGAGCCAGAACGCTCCCGTGACGGACAAGACGGCGCCGCGCGCCGTGGTTCACACGGTCGCCGCCCTGGGCGATCTGGTCGGCCTCGTCACTCGAGGGCGCAAACCCATGCCCCTGACCCTGCAGGGGTTCGCCGCCTCGGCGATGGAGGTCACGCTGGACATCGGCAAGGCCCACTGGGTTATGAGCCGGTCGTGTCGATGCAGGCGGGACTACGCATGATGGGCGCTCCGGCCGCCTAGCAACGATAGTCTTCAAACTCTGGGACGTTTCCAGGGCGTCCCTTCTCGATCCAGGTCAGTTTGCCCTCGAGGAAGTGCAGGGCGGCGTCCAACTCGGCACGTCTGCAACGGCCGCTTCTCTCGAATTGCATTATTTTTGGTGTTAACTCAGCCATTTATGGCTGCAACAGTTTCCAAACCTGTGCAGTCTGCGAAAATATATCTTAGCGCTCACAGGTGTTGCCTGAACCCTTGCCTCGGTGCTCACAGGCGCTAGACCCTGACATGATCGAAGCAACCCGCGAAAACGCAAATGACTGAAGATCTTATGGAGCACGACGATGGCGAAGGATTCGATGTCGATGACTGGGCGCGACTGAAGACCTTTACCGGCGCTGTGGCCACCCTCGACGACGTGCAGGCTCACAGGGCGATCTTCGCCTTGGGTGACACGGACGAGTCGTGGGTGATCGAAATGGAGCTGCCCCAGCCGATTATCTGGTGGGAAGATGACGGCGAACAGGCGGCGATTGTCGTTCAGGCCGAAGCCCATGTTGGATCCGACGGCGAAACCATGGAAGTGCTGGGTCTGATCCTGCCGGATGGAAGCACGGCTGTGGCCTTAATGGACGACGTCGACCTGGTGGACGACACCGATCCTACCTGGCGTGACCTGGTCACCAGCGCGGTTGACGGCGCTGACGACTAGCCGGGGAAGAGCCCCTCCCCCAAGCCCCATGGCTTTGGAGGAGGGACAGGGCGTCTAATCCTAGAAGTTCGCCGTCACGCTCAAGGTCACGGTGCGCGGCGCGCCATAGAAGCCGATGACGGAATCCCCGGTAATGGCGCCCGGGAAGTTATAGCCGCCTGCGCGATAGCGTTCGTCGCCCAGGTTCCGGCCTGCCAGGCTGACTCGATAGCGGGCATCCGGTGCGGTCCACAGCAGGGTGGCATCGTACAGCCAGTAAGATCCCTGATCGAGCAGCGGGATCGGCGTCTCGAACATCTGGGTCGCGCCGCGATAGGAGGCCATCGGCGTGAAGACGACCGAGCCGCGATCGCCCAGATCGACGCTGTAGGGCAGCGCGATATTGGCGGTCCAATCCGGCGTGTTCTGGAAGTGGCGCTGGTCGGCCATGTTCTCGCGCTTGCCGGTCAGCGGGTTGAAGGTGACGAACTCATTGAACTTGGCGTCCAGGTAGCCGAGCGTCAGGCGCGGGATAAAGCTGTCGGTGATCCGCGCGCTGGCCTCCAGTTCCCAACCCCAGATCTCGCTGGAACCCGCGTTGTCGACGAAGCTGACGACCGAGGCGGGCGGAATGAAGAATTGTGAGGTGATCTGCTGGTCGGTGTATTCCGACTTGAACAGGGCCGTGGCGAAGTTGATCCGCCGGTCCAGCAGCGAGCCCTTCAGGCCGACCTCGTAGGTGTCGACCAGTTCGGGCTGATAGCCGTTGATCGTCTCGGGATAGAGGGAGGCGTCGCCGCGCATGTCGAAGCCGCCCGACTTGAAGCCGCGACCGTAGGAGGCGTAGCCCGTCAGTTCCGGCGTGAACTTGTAGCTGGCGCTGATCCGGGGCGTGAACTCCGAATAGGTGTCCGAGTTGGTGTAGTCGGTCGAGGGACGGCCCGCAGGGATGGCTGCGCTATTGCCGAAGAACGGGCTCTTGATGCCCAGATAGTTCTGGCGGAGCTGGTCGACGCTCTTCTTGTCCTGGGTCCAGCGGCCGCCGACCGACAGCGACAGTTGGTCCGTCAGGTCGTAGCTGAAGTCGGCGAAGACGGCGAAGCTCTCGGTGTCCACCTTGCCGCCGGTGAAGGTCGTCAGGCCCGCCGGCAGCCCCGGCCCCATGCTGGGATAGAGGCCGATGACGGTGTCGAACGCCCCCTCGGCCGAGGCGTCCATATAGAAGAGGCCCGCCACGCCCTGCCAGCGCTCGCCCTCGAACAGCAGCTGGAATTCCTGGGTGAACTGGCTGTCGGCGTAATAGCCGGGAATGTCGAGGATCGGTTGCGGCAGACCGTCGAAGTCGATGCCGTCGCCCTTGGTGTCGCCGTCGCGCCAGGCCGTGACCGACTTGAAGGTCAGGGCGTCATTGACGTTCCACTCGCCGGTGAAGGACAGACCACGGGTGCGGACATAGCCGTCGTCGCCGATGCCGGCGCGGGTGTCATAGATGCCGTCGGTCATCGGCGCCTTGAGGCGATAGCCGTGCCGGGCGTTGGACTCGTCCTCCGTGATATCGCCCGCCAGACGGAAGAAGAGGTCGTCGGTCGGGGTCCATTCGACGCTGAGGCGGCCCGCCGTGACATCCTTATTGTAGTGTTCGGCGCCAGTGGTCAGGTTCGTGCCGTAGCCGTCGCGGGTGTAGCGGGCAACCGCGCCGCCGATGCGGAGGGTGTCGGTCAGGGGCGCCGAGCCCGAGGCGATCAGATCAACCTGGTTATAGCTGCCGTAGGCGCCTTTGAGCGTTAGTTCCGGATCCTGGCCCAGGCGCTTGGTGACGTATTTGATCGCGCCGCCGATGGTGTTGCGGCCATAGAGGGTGCCTTGCGGTCCGCGCAGAACCTCCAGTCGCTCGATATCGAAAATATCCAGCACCGCACCCTGCGGACGGGCCACATAGACGTCGTCAACATAGAGGCCGACGCCGGGCTCGAAGCCCCACAGGGGGTCCTGCTGGCCGACGCCGCGGATGAAGCTGGTCAGGGTGGAGTTGGTGCCGCGCGCGATCTGTACCGTGGCGTTCGGGGTCTGCTGCTGCAAGGTGGTGATGTCGGCGGCGCCTGTCTGTTCCAGACGCTCGCTGCTGACGGCGGTGACGGCGACCGGCACGTCCTTCAGGCTCTCCTCACGGCGACGGGCGGTGACGACGATGTCATCGACACTGGAGGCTTGCTCCGTCTCCGTCGCCTGCTGGGCAAAGCTCGGCGCCGCGCAAATCGAGGCCGTGATGAAGACGCTGCTCATCAGCGCCAGACGCAACTGTCCTGTCGTTCGCATTCTCGTTTCCTCTCCACGCGCGGTCGTTTGATCGCCGCTGATCTGTGTTGGTCCGACGGTGGTCCGCGAACAGCCTCGCTGTCAACATCATTCATTCTTGCATGAATGAAGTTTCACGCGACGGCTCGACAGTCGAGCGAGCGTTGTTCATTCTCAAATGAACGAGTGCGGCGAAGATCGCGCCTGGAGGAAGAATGATGGATCAGCTCAACCGATCCGCGACGTCGCCCGTCGCGCACACTCCGTCCGGTGATCTGCGCGGCCGTCGCGAGGGCCCGGCCAATGTGTTTCGCGGCGTGCCCTACGCTGCCGCGCCTGTCGGCAAGTTGCGCTGGAAGGCGCCGCAGCCCTTCCCTGCCTGGGACGGTGTACGCGAAGCGGCAGAGTTCGGCCTCTCCGCGCCTCAGGCCGGTCCGGCTGACGTGGCCGACATCGTATCCATCGGCGGCGCGCCGGAACCGATCGGTGAAGACTGCCTGACGCTGAATGTCTGGGCGCCCGCCGAAGCCGTCGCACCCGTGCCGGTCATGGTCTGGCTGCACGGCGGATCGAACCGGATGGGAGCCGGCTCCCTGCCCTTCTATGACGGCGCCGCCTTCGCCCGCGACGGAGTGGTCCTGGTCAGCGTCAACTATCGCCTGGGCCAGCTCGGCTTCTTCGCCCATCCGGCCCTGACGGAGGAAGCAGCGCATGACGAACCGCTGGGCAATCAGGCCCTTCTGGATCAGATCGCCGCTCTGGAATGGGTGCGGGATCATATCAGCGCCTTCGGCGGCGATCCGGCCAGCATCACCCTGTTCGGAGAGTCCGCCGGGGGCCTCGACATCCTGGCCCTGATGACGGCCAAGCGGGCGCGCGGCCTGTTCCACAAGGCGATTGTCCAGTCCGGCGGCGGCTGGCTGCCCGCCACGCCGCTGAAAACCGCGCAGGAACGCGGCGTGGCCGCTGCGACGGCGCTCGGCCTGGCCCTGCCTGACGCCTCTGCCCTGCGCGCTGTCGCGTACGAGCGACTGACGAACGTAGAGGGGGCCTTCGGACCCGTCATCGACGGTCGCCTGCTGGACCGCGACCCGATCAGCGCCTTCGCGCGCGGGGACTTCGCCGATGTGCCGTTGATGATCGGGGTCAACAGCGGCGAGGATTCCCTGCTCAACTACGGCGGCGGCCTGAAACGCTTCGGCCAGTTGATCAAGCCGAACGCGGCGCTGGCCCGCCTCTATCCGCAGGCGAACGGCGACGAAGAGCAACTGATCCGCCTCGGCTTCCGCGACTTCGCCTTCGCTGCCCCGGCGCGCTGGATCGCATCGCGGCCGCGTCGCTCGAAGGCCTGGCTCTACGCCTTTGACTATGTGGAGAAAGCACGGCGTGAAGCCATGCCTCGTGCCGCCCACGCCGCCGAAATTTTCCACGTCTTCGAGACCCTGGATCACCGTCCCGACGGTGCGCCATCCGCAACACCGGCCGACCGCGCGATCAGCGCCGCCATGCACAAGCGATGGGTCGATTTCGCCCGGACCGGCGCGCCGGGCGCCGACTGGCCCGCCTATGTCCCCGCTGACGACGCCTGGATGGTGTTCAACGACACGCCCGGCGGAGAGGTGAAGCGCGGCTGGTGGAGGGCGGCGCTGGACCACCATGGACGCAAGGGCGGACTGCTGATCCTGCTGCTGCGGGCGCGGGATCGCCTGCGAACCCTGTTCTCGGCTAAAGTCGCGCGATGACCGCCACCGTGACCAAGCCGCGCGCCAAGGCGAAAGCCAAAGCCCCGCCCAAGCCCAAGGCCCAGCGCCGTGAGGAGACGACGACCCGCATCCTCGATGTGGCCGAAGCTCTGTTCGCACGCGAGGGCCTACACGGTGTCACCCTGAAGGCCGTCGCCAAGGAGGCGGGCGTTGATACGGCCTTGCTGCACTATTATTTCGACGACAAGAATCGGCTGTTCTCGACCGTCTTCGGCCGTCGCGCAGAGGTGGTGAACAAGCTGCGTCTCGACAGCCTGGACCAGTACGAGGCCGAGCACGGCGACGCCATGACAGTGCGCGGGGCAATCGACGCCTTCCTGCGTCCGCTGTTCGAGCTTTTCGACGATGGCGACAAAGCCTGGCTGAACTACGCGGCCTTGGTCGCTCAGGTGAACAACACTCCGGTCTGGGGCGGCGACACCATGCACCAGCATTTCGACCCGGTGATCGACCGCTTCATCGGCGTTCTGAAGCGCATCGCGCCAGAAACTCCGCCACGCCAGATCTACTGGTTCTATCACCTGCTGTCGGGGTCGCTGACCTTGTCGCTGGCTCAGACCGGCCGTATCGACGTCCTGTCAGGCGGCCTGTGCAAGTCCTCGGAAATGGCCGCAATCTGCGACGCCATGGAAGCCGTCTTCACCGGCGGATTCGAAGCCATCCGCCGCGCTTGAGCCCGATTCACATCGGGAAGCAGCAGTTCCAGCCGTCGAAGGCGACCTCGACATGATCGGGAAGAAGCGCCGACAAGCGATTGTAATCCAGATCGATGTGGAGGTTCGTCAGAACCGCCCGCCCGACATCCGCCCGTGCGATCCAGCCCAGAGCCTTGTCGACATGAGCGTGGGTCGGATGGGGCGAGTAGCGTAGAGCGTCAATGATCCAGAGGTCGGCGCCGCGCACCGCCTCCAGCGCCGCCTCGTCCAGATCAGACACATCGCTGGAATAGGCGACCGGTCCAAGGCGGTAGCCCACCGAGCGGATCGGCCCGTGCGCCTGATCGAAGGTCACGACAGGGATCTGGCCGCCCGCGCCGTCCACACGCCAGGCCTCGCCATGAGGCGGAATGCGCTGCGCCTCAAGTATGGCCGGATAGCCGTGATGGCTCTCGAAAATATAGTCGAAGCGTTTGGCCAGCGCGTGATGGGTCGCCGGGTCCATCCAGGCCTGGATGCGTCGCCGCGCATGGATGGCGAAGACCCGCAGATCATCGATGCCGTGCGTCTGGTCGGCGTGGTCGTGGGTGTAGAGGACTGCATCAACGTGGCGGATCTCGGCGGCCAGGGCCTGTTGCCGCAGGTCGGGAGAGGTGTCGATCAGGACGCTGGTGGTCCCATTCGGGCCATGACGCCGCGCCAGCATGGAACAGCGGGTCCGCCGGTTCCTGGGCTCGCCCGGATCACAGTCGCCCCAGTCGCCATCGCCGCGCGGCACGCCGCCGGACGATCCGCAACCGAGGATGACGATCTCCAGCTCGCCCGCCCCGGTCATTCGGCGGGCCGAGGTATGCGGTCGAACAGGGCGAAGAAGGCGTCGGTTGTGCGCCGGTCGGCTTCTTCGAGCGACCATCCCCGGATCTCGGCCAGCTTCTTTAGCACCAGACCGACATAGGCCGGTTCATTGCGGCGTCCGCGATGCGGGATCGGCGCCAGATAGGGGCAGTCGGTTTCGACGATGATCCGGTCCTCGGGCATCCGGCGAATGACCTCGCGCACGTCCTCCGCCGCCTTGAAGGTAGCGATGCCGGAAACGGAAAACCACGCGCCGAGTTCCGCCGCGGTTTCAGCCAGTTCGATGCCGCTGGTATAGCAGTGCATCAGCAGCTTGAATGGGCCCTTGGCGTGTTCCTCGCGCAGGATCGCGGCCATGACCTCGTCGGCTTCGCGGGTGTGAACCACCAGCGGTAGGCCGGTGCGGCGTGCGGCGTCGATGTGCTGACGGAAGACCGCCGCCTGCTCATCGCGCGGGCTGAGGTCGTAGTGGAAGTCCAGGCCGCACTCGCCGATGCCGATGACACGCGGGCGCTTGGCCAGGGCGACCAGTTCATCGACCGTCAGCTCGACATGGTCCTTGGCCTCATGCGGATGGGCACCGACGGTGCACCAGATGTCGTCGTGGGCCATGGCCAGGGCGTGCGTGGCCTCAAAGGTCGAAAGCTTGTCCGAAATCTCGACCATCAGACGCACCCCGGCCTCGCGGGCGCGGGCGATGACTTCGTCGCGATCATCATCGAACTGAGGAGCGTGCAGGTTGACGTGACTGTCGATGATCATCTCAGAGCCTTGGTGCGGGCGATTTCGGCCAGGGCGCCGGCCAGAACGTCGGCCCGGTCCAGGTTGATGGCCGCCGTGCGGTCCGGCAGCTCGGCCAGACGGGTCCACAGTTCAGCCCAGCGCGCCCCCTGCCCGGCCGGCGCCTCCAGCGCCCGGGTCTTCACCGCCGCGATCAGACGGTCCATCAGCGCCTCGAACCGCGCCTGACCTTCGGCGCCGCGAAACCCGTCGGCGACAGCCAGCTGCTCAGCGCGATCAACGGCATCGCCCAGCACCCAGCTGCGCGCGAGGGCGTCGACTTCTTGCATGGCGCCGGACGACAGGGCCAGAGCCGCGCCCGGCGATCCGCCAGCCATGTCGGCGGCCAGTCGCGCGTCGTCGGGATCGGCGCCCGTGCGGTTGCGCACCAGGCTTTCCAACTGGTCCGGGGTCCAGATCGGGAAGCTGAGGCGGCGGCAACGCGAGCGGATCGTGGCCAGCAGCCGACCCGGTGCATGAGTCACCAGCAGCAAGACGCCCCGCTCAGGCGGCTCCTCAAGAATCTTCAGCAAGGCATTGGCGGCGTTGATATTCAGGTCATCGGCCGCGTCGATGATCGCCACGCGATAGTCGGCCTGGGACGGGCTCTTGGCGAAGAAACCCGGCAGATCGCGCGCTTGATCGACCGAGATGGTCTTCTTCTGCTTGCCGCCCTCGACCAGCCGTTCCATCACCAGCAGATCGGGATGGGACTGCGCCGTAACCAGTTGGCTGACCGGATCATAGGGCGCGGCGCCCAGCGGCCCGCGCGACGGGTCGGGCGCGGCGCCCAGCAGGCGGCGCGCGGCGCGATAGGCGAAGGTCGCCTTACCGCTGCCCTCGACGCCGCACAGCAGCCAGGCGTGATGCAGACGTCCCCGGTTAAGAGCGTCCAGAAAGGCTTCCTCGGCGGCGACGTCCGGGACCAGATCGAACCGGTCGCGTGGATGTTCGCTCACAGCAACCGCTCGGCGACGGCGCTCCGCAGACGTTCTGAAACGGCCTCAAGCTCGCCGGTGGCGTCGATCACGACGCAGCGTTCCGGGTGACGACGCGCCACGCCGAGGAAGCCCTCACGCAGCTTCTGATGGAAGGCCAGTCCCTTGGACTCGAACCGGGTCTCGAACAGGCCGCGCCCAAAGGCGCGCTCCAGCCCGACCTCGACCGGCAGGTCGAACACCAGGGTCAGATCCGGCTGGTCCTCGGCCACGATGGCAGCGTCCAGGGCCTCGATCAGGCTTTCCGGCGCGCCGCCGCCCGCGCCCTGATAGACGCGGCTGGAGTCGGCGAAGCGGTCGCAGACCACCCATTTGCCGGCGTCCAGAGCTGGCCGAATGGTGCGCTCCAGATGATCCGAGCGCGCAGCGTACATCAGCAGGGTCTCGGTGCGTGGCGACCAGCGCTCGGCGTCTCCGGCCACGACAATGTTGCGGATGACCTCGGCGCCCGGCGAACCGCCCGGCTCACGTGTCTGGATGACGTCGATCCCGAGCGAGCGCAGGTGCTCGACCAGCAGGCGCGCCTGCGTGGTCTTGCCGGCCCCCTCGCCGCCTTCGAATGTGATGAACTTACCGCGCTGCACCCGCGCACAATGGCGAGCCCGGCGCGTCAGGCAAGCCTTAACCGCCTGATATCAACAGGGCGTCGCCAAACCCGCGTGCGATGACCGCCTGACGGGCCTGTTCGGCCGCATTGGCGTCCGGCCATGGACCGACGATCACCCGAAACAGCGACCGTCCGTCGCTGCGGATGTCTTGAACGGAGGCTCGCTCGCCCAACCGGTCAGCGATTCGTTTGGCCGCGCGACGATCCGAAAAGGCGCCGGCCTGAACCCAATAGGTCGCTGCCTCGGATACCGCGGGGATTGGCGTAGTCGGCGGACTATAGGGCGTGGGCCGAGCGGCGGGGGTCGTTTCCGCGCGCTGCATCGCCATGCCGCCGCCCGTTCGCGGCGCCCGCCCGACATAGCGCACCCGCACCTCGCCGACGCCTTGCGACAGCAGCCCCAACTCCTCGGCGGCCGCCCGCGACAAATCGATGATCCGACTGTCCACGAACGGCCCGCGATCATTGACGCGCAGGATGACTCTGCGGCCATTGGCGCGATTGGTCACCTCCACCAGGCTTGGCAAAGGCAGGGTCTTATGCGCCGCCGTCAGGGCGTTCATGTCGAACCGCTCGCCGGTCGAGGTTGGGCGGCCGTGATGCTGTGATCCGTACCAGGACGCCTGCCCGACCTCATCATAGTGCGGCTGCTCGGCGGGCCGATACCAGCGACCGCGGATCTGATAGGGCCGCATGGTGCCGGACACGATCGGCGCGGGATCGGTCACGACCGGCGGACGCAGCGGGGCGTCCCGTCCGCCCCCGAAACTGGCGCAAGCGGCCAGTGTGGAAAAGGCGGCGGCGACCACTGCGCCCTTCAGCATTTTCGCCAACATGGCCGTACGCACTCCTGCTCACTCGAAGTGATCATCGCTCACCAGGTTTCCGGTTTGGTTAATGAGGGCTTTGGGACTATGCGTTCCCACGCCGCGGCGTCGCCTTCGCGCCTGCGCCTTGTTCTTGAAGCGAGCCCCTTGAAACTCTTCCTCTATCAGACCCGTTCGGGCGTCTTCGCCCTGGCGACCCTGTGTTGCATCCTTTGGGGCAGCGCCTATCCGGCGATCAAGAACGGCTATGCCCTGCTGCATATCGCGCCGAGCGACATCGCCAGCCAGATGCTGTTCGCGGGCTGGCGCTTCGCCCTGGCGGGTCTGATCCTGCTGCTGGTCGCCGCGGCGATGAAAAGGCCGCTCCTGGCGCTGAGCGATCGGCAGGTGGGCCAGGTCGCTCTGCTGGGCCTGACCCAGACCGCAATCCAATATGTCTTCTTCTATATCGGCCTGGCCCACGCCAGCGGCGTGAAGTCGTCGATCATGAACGCCACCGGCGTCTTCTTCAGCGTGGTTCTGGCCCACTTCATCTATGCGAATGATCGGCTCAGCACGCGCAAGGCGCTGGGCTGCCTGATCGGGTTCATGGGCGTGGTGGTGGTCAACCTCGGCGGCGGCGCCCTGGGTTTCGACTTCAGCCTGCTGGGCGAAGGCTTCGTCATCATCGCCGCCTTCGTCCTGGCGGCGGCCTCCATCTACGGCAAGCGCCTCTCGGCGGACATGGATCCCATGGTCATGACCGGTTGGCAGCTCTCTGTCGGCGGCGTGATCCTGATCGCGATTGGCATGGTTGGCGGGGGTCAGATGGAGGGGCTGGACCTCCGCTCCGGCGGCCTGCTGCTCTATATGGCCTTGCTCTCCTCGGTAGCCTTCTCCGTCTGGAGTCTGCTGCTGAAGCATAATCCCGTGGGAATGATCGCAGCCTTCAACTTCCTCATCCCGGTCTTCGGGGTCGCGTTGTCGGCCATCTTCCTGGGCGAATCCCTGCTGCGCTGGAGCTATCTCGCGGCCTTGGCTCTGGTCTGTGCGGGGATCTGGCTCGTGACGCGGCCATCGGCTCCTGGCAAGGCCTGATGCCCAGGCTAGACTCGCCTGCGCTTTATGCTTGGGCGATGGCGAACTTGCCGCTATGCACGCCTCCGCGCGTTGTCTCGACTCGCGCCAAATGAGGAAGTGTGGCCGAGTGGTTTAAGGCACTGGTCTTGAAAACCAGCGACGGTGAGAGCCGTCCGTGGGTTCGAATCCCACCGCTTCCGCCACCGCCGTCCTTACGTTCTGCCGGCGAGATACGGCGCTTGAGGATCGCACGGTCCGCCGAGACCTAGAGGAATCCTGCAAGTTTCCGCAGACCCGCGTTCAGCCGGGGTTCATGGCGCGGACATCAGATTGGCGCTCAAGCCGCCAGTCTTGGCGTGCGAGGAAGAAGACCATGAAACGTTCCCTGATGGTGTTCACGGCCATCGCCAGCTTCGCTCTCCCCGCGCTCGCCCCAGTCGCCACATTGGCCCAGGAGCGGCAGGTTCAGGCTGAAGATTCGTCGCGCGCCCAGCGTCGTGCCGAGCGTCCCCAGTCCCGGTCGGACAATCCGCGCCCCGAACGTCCTCAGCGGTCCGGAGAGGAAGGTCGCACCGGCGGTCAGGCGCGCCCGGATAGGCCCAATCGTCCGGATCGCCCGAGCGATCAGGGAAGACCTGATACGCGCCCGGACCGCCCGAACCGCCCCGACCGAACCAACGATCAATGGCCGAACCGTCCGGATCAAAGGGGGCCCGACCGTCCTGGAACGCCGGATCGCCCAAACCGACCGGATCGTCCCGAACAACCCAACCGCCCCGACCGTCCGGATTGGAACCGACCTGATCGCCCTGGCTCGCAACAGCCGGGTCGTCCCAACCGCCCGGACTGGAACAGGCCGGATCGGCCCAACCGTCCCGATCAGCCCAATCGCCCTAACAGGCCCGACCGGCCGAACTGGAACAACGATCGGGACTATCGCGACTTCCACAACCGTTGGAACCGCGACCAGTGGCGGCGTGACTGGAACAGGAACCATCGCAGCGACTGGTGGCGCAACGACAACCGCTTCCGGGGCTGGAACGGCGTGCGGCTCGGCTTCTATTTCGCGCCGGGCTACGGCTACTACAGCGTGCCGCGCAGCTATTGGAACCGGCAGTACTATGTCGGCCAATACCTGCCGGACATCTTCTGGCGCTATCAGGTCAATGACTGGCGGACCTACGGCCTCGGCTACCCGCCTCCCGGGACGCGCTGGGTCTATGTCGACAACTCGATCTACCTGATCGACGAGTACGACGGCTACATCATCGAAGTCGTCCGCGACGCCTGGAACTGGTAGCCTCGCTCGAAACGAAAAAGGCCCCGGAGAGCGATCTCCGGGGCCTTCCTTTAGAGCATCTGACTTTCAATCAGAGGGTCTTACAACCCGAGCTTGGCCTTCAAGATATCATTCACAGCGGCGGGGTTGGCCTTGCCGCCGGTGGCCTTCATGACCTGACCGACGAACCAGCCGAGGGCTTGCGGCTTCTCGGCCACGGCAGCGGCCTTGTCCGGGTTGGCGGCGATGATGTCATCGACGGCCTTTTCGATGGCGCCGGTATCGGTCACCTGCTTCAGGCCGTGTTTCTCGACCACCTCGGCGGGGCTGCCTTCACCGTTCCAGACGTAGTCGAAGACCTCCTTGGCGATCTTGGACGAGATGACGTTGGTCTCGATCAGTTCGACCAACTGGGCGACGTGCGCCGCCGGCAGCGGGTTCTCGCTGAAGTCCTTGCCGTCCGCAGCCAGACGCGCCGAGACCTCGTTGGTGACCCAGTTGGACACCAGCTTGGCGTCACGGCCCTTGGCGGCGGCCTCGAAATAGTCGGCCTTGGCCTGTTCCGAGATCAGCACCACTGCGTCGTATTGCGACAGACCGTAGTCAGCCATCAGGCGACGACGCTTCTCGTCCGGCAGTTCCGGCAGGTTGGCCTTGATCTCGTCGATCCAGGCCTGCTCGATTTCCAGCGGCAGCAGGTCGGGGTCGGGGAAGTAGCGATAGTCCATCGCCTCTTCCTTGGAACGCATCGAACGCGTCTCGCCCGCCGTCGGATCATACAGGCGGGTTTCCTGAACGATCGAACCGCCGTCCTCGAGAATCTCGATCTGGCGGCGCGCTTCGTAATTGATAGCCTGGCTGATGAAGCGGAAGCTGTTGACGTTCTTGATCTCGCAGCGCGTTCCCAGGAAGCCGAAATCGCCGGTCTCCTTGAACTTGGCGTAGTTGCCGGCGCGGCAGACCGAGACGTTTACGTCAGCGCGCAGGTTGCCCTTCTCCATGTCGCCGTCGCAGGTGCCCAGATAGATCAGGATGGTCCGGATCTTCTTGACGTAGGCGACCGCCTGTTCCGGCGAGCGGATGTCGGGGCGCGAGACGATCTCCATCAGCGCCGTGCCGGCCCGGTTCAGGTCGACGTAGGATTCCGTCGGCGACAGGTCATGGATCAGCTTGCCCGCGTCCTGTTCCAAGTGCAGGCGCTCGATGCCGACGTTGAAGAAGCTGCCGTCCTCGGCCTCAACCTCGACCACGCCCTCGCCCACGATCGGGTGATACAGCTGGCTAATCTGATAACCGGTCGGCAGGTCGGGATAGAAGTAGTTCTTTCGGTCGAACTGGCTCTTCAGATTGATCTGCGCCTTCAGCCCCAGGCCCGACTTCACCGCCTGCTCGACGCAGTGCTTGTTCAGGGTCGGCAGCATGCCGGGGAAGCCGGCGTCGACCAGCGACACCTGCTCGTTCGGACCGGCGCCGAAGCCCACGGCCGCGCCCGAGAACAGCTTGGCGTTCGACGCCACCTGGGCGTGGATTTCCAGCCCCATGACGATTTCCCAGTCGCCCGTGCGACCTTTGATCACTGTTTTGTTCTCAGACATGCTCACCACCACTTGGCCGGTTTGGCGACGAAACCGGCGGAGTCTTCCAGTGCGGCCGCGACCTGGAAGACGGTCGCTTCATCAAGCGCCTTGCCGATGACCTGAAGGCCCAGCGGCAGACCGTCGGTGCTCAGACCTGCGGGCACCGAGATGCCCGGCAGACCGGCCAGGTTGGTCGTCACCGTGAAGACGTCGTTCAAATACATAGTCAGCGGGTCGATCTGCTTGTCGCCCAGCTTGAACGCCGCCGTCGGGGTCGACGGGGTCAGAATGGCGTCCACCTTGCCCCAGACGTTGTCGAAGTCCTCGGCGATGCGACGACGCACCTTCAGCGCCTTGACGTAGTAGGCGTCGTAGAAGCCGGCCGACAGCACATAGGTGCCGATGGTCAGGCGGCGCTGAACCTCCTTGCCGAAGCCCTCGGCGCGCGAGGCGGCGTAGAGGTCGTCCAGCGACGAGAAGTCTTCGGCGCGGTGGCCGAAGCGCATGCCGTCATAGCGGGCCAGGTTCGACGAGGCCTCAGCCGGGGCCACGATATAGTAGGCCGGCAGGGCGTATTTAGTGTGCGGCAGGCTGATCTCGACGATCTCGCAGCCCGCGGCCTTGAGCCAGGCCACGCCCTGCTCCCACAGCGCCTTGATCTCTTCGGACATGCCGTCGATCAGGTATTCCGCCGGAACGCCGATGCGCAGACCCTTGACGGACTGGCCCACCGACTGGGTCCAGTCCGGCGTCGGGATGTCGAGGCTGGTCGAGTCCTTGGCGTCGAACGAGCACATGGACTTCAGCAGGATGGCGGCGTCCGTCACCGTCTTGGTGATCGGGCCGGCCTGATCCAGCGAGGAGGCGAAGGCCACCATGCCGAAGCGGCTGGCGCGGCCATAGGTGGGCTTGATGCCGACCGTGCCGGTGAAGGCGGCGGGCTGACGGATCGAACCGCCGGTATCCGAGGCCGTCGCGGCCAGACACAGATCAGAGGCCACAGCCGAGGCCGAACCGCCCGACGAGCCGCCCGGCGTCAGCTCAGCGTCCGAACCCTTGGCCTTCCACGGATTCTTCACCGGGCCGAATGCCGAGGTCTCGTTGGCCGAGCCCATGGCGAACTCATCCATGTTGAGCTTGCCCAGCATGACCGCGCCTTCGCGCCACAGATTGGCGGTGACGGTGGATTCATAGGGCGGCACGAAGCCGCGCAGCATGTTGGAGCCCGCCGTCGTCTGCACGCCCTCGGTGCAGAACAGGTCCTTGATGCCCAGCGGCGCGCCTTCCAGGTCGCCGCCCTCGCCCCTTGCCAGCCTGGCGTCAGAGGCGCGCGCCTGTTCCAGCGCCTTGTCCGCCGTCACTTCGACATAGGCGTTCAGGCTCGGGTTGGAGGCCTCGATGTTGGTCAGGAAGGCGCGGGTCAGTTCTTCCGACGAGAAGGTCTTGGCCTTCAGGCCATCGACGGCGTCTTTAAGGGTAAGTTTGGTCAGATCGCTCATGACTTAATCCACGACCTTGGGCACGACGAAGAAGCCGTCGGCCGACTTCGGGGCGTTCGACAGGACCGCATCCACCTTGGCGCCGTCGGTGACGACGTCCTCGCGCAGGCGCAGGGGCTGGGCGACGTTCGAGGTCATCGGCTCGAAACCCTGCACGTCGACCTCGTTCAGCTGCTCGATCCAGTTCAGGATGCCGTTCAGCTCCTGGGCCAGCGGCTCCAGGCGGTCCTCGGGGGTCTTGATGCGGGCGAGGTGGGCGACACGCCTCACCGTCGCGGCGTCGATAGCCATGGAAATCTCCGAAATTCATCCAGTCGGGGCGCAAGGGAGTCGCCCAGACTGACTCCTGTCGTGGGTTAACCGCCCGATGCGGCTTCGACAAGCGTTCCGCATTGCAATATGGGACGTGCGTGCCCGTATTCGACCTTACAGACCTGCCCGCCGCCTGCCCGCCTGACACCGCCTGGCTAGGGCTGGATCTGGGCGAGAACACCATCGGTGTGGCCGTGTCCGACACCAGCCGCATGATCGCCAGCCCTTTGCAGCTGATCCGCAAGACCAAATTCACCCAGGACGCCGAGCAGCTGATCAAGCTGATGAACGGTCGAAACGTCTCGGCCCTGATCATCGGCCTGCCGCTGAACATGGACGGGACCGAGGGTCCGCGCGCCCAGTCCTGCCGCGCCTTCGCCCGCAATCTGGAGCGCATCCGCCCGGTCAACGTCGCCTTCCAGGACGAGCGCCTGTCGACCACGGCGGTCGAACGCTTCCTGATCGACGAACTGGACCTGACGCGCAAGCGCCGCGCCGATGTCGTGGACCGCACCGCCGCCGCCTGGATTCTGCAGGGCGCGCTGGACCGTCTGCGCGGCTGACCTTCCCCTCGCGAAGAGTCGGGCTTATAGCGGCGTCTCGATGACCCATGCCGCTTCCGTCACCGAAACCATCGAGGAACGGCTGTCGCCCTTCCCCCGTGATCACTTCCTCGCCGCCGGCGATCTGAACCCGCCCGCCGCCCTGGCGCTGTTGGATCTCGCCGACGCCTTCGTCGACTTCAATCGACAGTCGGCGAAGGGGATCGACCTCATGCGCGGCCAGACGGTCGTGAACCTCTTCTTCGAGAACTCGACCCGCACCAGCTCGTCGTTCGAGATCGCCGCCAAGCGTCTGGGCGCCGACGTGGTGACCATGCCGGTCTCGGCCTCCTCGGTCGCCAAGGGCGAGACCCTGATCGACACGGCGGTGACGCTGAACGCGATGAAGCCGGAAATCCTGGTGGTCCGCCATTCGTCCTCGGGCGCCGTGGACCTGCTGTCGCAAAAGGTCGGCTGCGCGGTCGTCAACGCCGGCGATGGTCGTCATGAACACCCGACGCAAGCCCTTCTGGACCTGCTGAGCCTGCGCCGCGCCTTCGGCGACGTCGGCGGGCTGATCGTGGCCATCTGTGGCGACATAGCCCACAGCCGCGTGGCCCGCTCCAACGTCGCCCTGCTGTCGATGATGGGGGCGCGCGTGCGCTTGATCGGCCCGCCGACTCTGGTGCCCGGCGACGCCGACCGCTGGGGCTGCGAGGTCTTCCACGACATGAAGGAAGGTCTGGCGGGCTGTGACGTCGTCATGATGCTGCGTCTTCAGCTGGAGCGCATGACGGGCGCCCTGATCCCCTCGACCCGCGAGTATTTCCGCTTCTGGGGGCTGGACCGCGAGAAGCTGGCATGGGCCGCGCCGAACGCGAAAGTCATGCACCCAGGCCCGATGAACCGCGGCGTGGAAATCGATTCCGACGTGGCCGACGACCTCAGAGTCTCCCTGATCCAGGATCAGGTCGAGATGGGCGTCGCCGCCCGCATGGCCGTTCTGGCCGCCCTCGCCCATCGCCGCGCCGGAGCCGCCGCATGACCGCCGCTCCCAATACGCTGGCCATCGTCAACGCCCGCCTGCTGGACCCGGCCAGCGACTACGACGGCCCCGGCGCGGTCCTGATCCAGGACGGTCGCATCGTCGAGGTCGTTCACGGCCAGGCCACCCAGCGCCCCGAAGGCGTGACCGTCATCGACGCGCAAGGCCGCTGCCTCGCGCCCGGTCTGATCGACATCCGGGTCAAGACCGGCGAACCCGGCAACGAGCCCAAGGAAACCCTGAAGTCCGCCAGCCTGTCGGCGGCGGCGGGCGGCGTCACCACCATCGTGGTCCAGCCCGACACCGACCCCGCGATCGACGATCCCGCCCTGATCGACCACATCCAGCGGCGCGGGGCGGCGCTTGATCTGGTCAACGTCCGGGCTGCGGGCGCGGCGACGCAAGGGCGCGACGGGCAGCGCATGGCTGAGATCGGCCTGATGCACGAAGCGGGCGCCCTCTATTTCACCGACGGCGACCGGGTCATCGTCAACACCCGCACCCTGCAACGGGTGATGAGCTACGCCGCCGCCTTCAACGCCCTGATCGCCTGCCGTCCGGCCGAGCCCTGGCTGTCGGAAGGCGCCGTCGCCACCTCAGGCGAACTGGCGACGCGCCTCGGCCTGTCCGGCGCGCCCGCCATCGCCGAGCGCATCCAGTTGGAGCGCGATCTGGCCCTGGTTGAACAGACCGGCGCCCGCTTCCTGGTCGATCAGATTTCGACCGAAGGCGCGCTGCAGACCCTGGCCCGCGCCCGCGCTCGGGGGCTTGAGGTTTCGGCCTCGGTGTCGATCAACCACCTCTGCTTCAACGAGATCGACATCGGCGACTACCGGACCTTCTACCGGCTGGACCCGCCGCTGCGGGCCGAGAACGACCGACAAGCCTTGGTCGAGGCGGTCCGCGAGGGCCTGATCGACGCCATAACCTCGGCCCATGCGCCCGAGCCCGCCGAGAACAAACGTCGCCCCTTCGCCGAGGCCGCGCCCGGCGCCGTGGGGCTGGAGACCCTGCTGCCCGCCGCCCTGATGCTGCACCACGAACACGGCCTGGACCTGCTGGACGTTCTGCGCCCGCTGACCCAAGGCCCCGCCGGTCTGCTGGGTCTGGACGCCGGTGTGCTGGCGCAAGGCGCGCCCGCCGACCTCGTCCTGTTCGACGCCGGCGCTCCGGTCGTGGTCGATGCGGCCACACTGCGTTCGAAATCGAAGAATTCGCCCTTCGACGGTCGTCGCCTGCAAGGGAAGGTCTTGCTCACGGTTGTCGGTGGACGCATCGTCCACGACGCACGCTAAACGGGAGCGAATCACTTTGCAGGATCTGGCGGGGCCGGCGCTCCTTACGCTCGGGCTTGTAGCTATCGGCGGATACCTGCTCGGTTCAATTCCGTTCGGGGTCATCCTGACCCGCGCCGCAGGCGCCGGAGACGTGCGCAACATCGGCTCGGGCAATATCGGCGCGACCAATGTTCTGCGCACCGGCCGCAAGGATCTGGCCATCGCCACGCTTGTGCTGGACGCAGGCAAGGGCGCGGTCGCCCTGCTGATCGCCCGCTATCTGTTCGGTGAAGCCGCGGGCGCAATCGCCGGCGGCGCGGCCTTCATGGGCCACCTCTTCCCCGTTTGGCTGGGCTTCAAGGGCGGCAAGGGGGTCGCGACCTTCTTCGGCCTGATCCTGGCCGCCTGCTGGCCTCTGGGCCTGCTGGCGGCGGCGACCTGGCTGATCGTGGCCTTCGCCCTGCGCTATTCCTCGCTGGCGGCCTTGGTTGCGGCGGCGCTGACACCCCTCTACGCCCTGCTGCCTCTGACGATGCTGGGCCTGCCTGCCCCCGCGCCCATCCTGATCCTGGCGATCTTCACCGCCGTGCTCATCTATATCCGCCACCATGAGAACATCGCCCGGCTGCTGAAAGGTGCCGAGCCCAAGATCGGAGCCAAGAAGGCTTGACCCCGCTGTCCGACGCCGAGCGTTTCGCCCGGCTTCGGCTGGCCCGCACCGACCGCGTCGGTCCCGTGGCCTTTTCCCAACTGCTGCAGAGGTTCGGCTCGGCCGTCCGCGCGGTCGAGGCCCTGCCGGATCTGGTGCGGCGCAGCGGCCGCGACGGCTACGCACTGCCCTCTATCGAGCGTGTCGAGGCCGAGCTGGCGGCCGGTGACCGTGCCGGCGCGCGACTGATCCTGTTGGGCGATGCCGACTATCCCGACATGCTGGCTGCGGTCGATCCGCCCCCGCCCCTGTTGTGGACGCGCGGCGACGTCGGCCTGTTGTCGCGCCCCAGCGTCGGGGTCGTCGGCGCCCGTATCGCCTCGGCGGGCGGCCAGCGCATCGCGCGCGGCCTGTCACAGCAACTGGGCGAAGCCGGCCATGTCGTCGTGTCGGGTCTGGCGCGCGGCATCGACGCGGCGGCGCATCTGGGCGCACTGCCGACCGGTACGGTAGCGGTCCTCGGCGGCGGCGTGGACGACATCTACCCGTCCGAGAACGCCGACCTTTATCGCCAGATTGTTGAGCAAGGCTGCATCGTCTCGGAAAGCCCCGTCGGGGCCCGCGCCCAGGCCCGCGACTTTCCCCGCCGCAACCGCATCATATCGGGCCTGTCGCGCGGGGTGATCGTGGTCGAGGCTGAAATCCGCTCTGGCTCGCTGATCACCGCCCGCCTCGCCAATGAACAGGGACGCGACGTCTTCGCCGTTCCGGGATCGCCGCTGGACCCGCGCTCAAAAGGCCCAAACGAACTGCTGCGTCAGGGCGCCATCATCTGCGAGGGGCTGGAGGATGTCGAACGCGCCTTCACCACCCTGCGGACCCTGCGCGAGCCCCCAGTCGATTCGCCCTTCGACGGCGCGCCGGACGTTCTGGACGACGCCCTGATCGAACAGGTCGCCGCCCTTCTGTCTCCTACGCCGACCCCACGCGACGAACTGGCGCGGGCGCTGAACCTGCCGATCGGACTTGTCGCCGCCGCCCTGCTGGAATTGAACCTGGCCGGTCGAGCAACGCTTCTACCCAGCGGGCTAGCCTCCAACTGATCGAGCTACTTGGTCGGGCTGGACGCCATGGTCGATGCGGCTTCCAGCGCGCCGGCCAAGGCCTCATCGCCGTCCCATCGGGCCATTCTGGCCAGTTCCCGCGCCATGGAGGTGACGTATTCCCGCACGGGATAGTCGGCAAGGTCGGGCGTCGGACCCATGGTCCTCGAAGCATCTTGCTGCAGCGGCACCCCAACACCTTGGCTCGACATCGTCTCGCTCCCGATTGCAGACAAAGGCAATAAACAACTTTGGGTAGATGAACAAGCTGCACTAAACGCCTTCAGGTAGTTCCTGAAATCCATGCGATTGACTTCCCTCGCGACGCCAACCACGTTCGCGCCCCGATTTCCCCGATAGAGCGCCATGAATCTCGTCATCGTCGAGAGCCCCGCCAAGGCCAAGACCATCAATAAATACCTGGGCTCCGGCTACGAGGTGCTGGCTTCCTACGGCCATATCCGCGACCTGCCGTCCAAGGACGGCTCCGTCCTGCCTGACGAAGATTTCGCCATGCAGTGGGAGGTCGACGCCAAGGCCTCCAAGCGCCTGTCCGAGATCGCCGAGGCCGCCAAGCGCGCCGACCGCGTCATTCTCGCGACCGACCCCGACCGTGAGGGAGAGGCGATCAGCTGGCACGTTCTGGAGGTCCTGAACAAGAAGAAGGCGCTGAAGGACACCGAGGTCCAGCGCGTCACCTTCAACGCCATCACCAAGGCCGCCGTGCTGGAAGCCATGGCCAATCCGCGTCAGCTGGATATGGAGCTGGTCGAGGCTTATCTGGCCCGCCGCGCGCTGGATTATCTGGTGGGCTTCAATCTGTCGCCCGTCCTGTGGCGCAAGCTGCCGGGCGCCCGTTCGGCCGGTCGAGTGCAGTCGGTAGCCCTGCGCATCGTCGTCGATCGCGAGATGGAGATCGAAAAGTTCAAGGCTCAGGAATACTGGTCGGTCGAGGCCGATCTGGTCGCCGACAGCCCGCCCTTCACCACCCGCCTGGTCAAACACGCAGGCAAGCGCATTCAGCGCCTCGACATCCCGACCGAGGAAATGGCCTTCGCCGCTCGCGACGCCATCAAGGCCGGCGACTTCACCATCAAGTCAGTCGAGAAGAAGCCCGCCAAGCGTTCGCCCGCCCCGCCCTTCACCACCTCGACCCTGCAGCAGGAGGCCGCGCGCAAGCTGGGCTTCACCGCCCAGCGCACCATGCAGGCGGCGCAGAAGCTGTATGAGGGCATCGACGACACCGGCGGCCTGATCACCTACATGCGTACCGACGGCCTCTATGTGACGCCGGAGGGCATAGCCCAGGCGCGCGAGGTCATCGGCGACCGCTTTGGCCCCGCCTATGTCCCGGCCGAGCCGCGCTACTACAAGACCAAGGCCAAGAACGCCCAGGAAGCGCACGAAGCCATCCGGCCGACCAACATCGCGCGCCACCCGGAATCCCTGCGCCTCGAAGGCGACCTGCAGCGCCTCTACGAGCTGATCTGGAAGCGCATGGTCGCCTCGCAGATGGAGAGCGCGCGTCTGGACCGCACCACGGTTGAGATCGAGACGCCCGACGGCCAGACCGGCCTCCGCGCCACCGGCCAGGTCGTGGTCTTCGACGGCTTCATCGCCGCCTACGAAGAAGGCCGCGACGAGAAGCAGAAGGGGGCTGAGGACGAAGACGACGACGGCGGTCGCCTGCCCGCGCTGAAGGAAGGCGCCAAGGCCAAGGTTGAAGCCGTCCGCACCGACCAGCATTTCACCGAGCCGCCGCCGCGCTTCTCGGAAGCCACCCTGGTCAAGAAGCTGGAAGAGCTGGGCATCGGCCGCCCCTCGACCTACGCCTCGATCCTCACGACCCTGCGCGACCGCGAATACGTCCGCATGGACAAAAACCGCTTCTATCCCGAGGACAAAGGACGGCTGGTCACGGCCTTCCTGGAGCAGTTCTTCACGCGCTGGGTCGAGTACGACTTCACCGCGGCGCTGGAGACCCAACTGGACGAGGTCTCGGCCGGCGATCTGGACTGGAAGGCGCTGCTGCGCAGCTTCTGGACCGACTTCCACGCCGCAACGCAAGCCGCCGGCGAACTGCGCACCACGGCCATTCTGGATCACCTGAACGACGCCCTCGGCGCCCACATCTTCCCGGACAAGGGGGATGGCTCGGATCCGCGCGAATGCCCCCTGTGCCATCAAGGCCAGCTCAGCCTGAAGACCAGCCGCTTCGGCGCCTTCATCGGCTGCTCGCGCTATCCCGACTGCAAGTACACCCGCCCCGTGGCGTCGCCTGATGGCGCCGAAGGCGGCGCGGACGGCGGCGACCGCGAACTGGGCGTCGATCCGGCGACCGGCCAGCCGGTGCAGCTCAAGATCGGCCGCTTCGGCCCCTACGTTGAAACCACGCCGCCGGGCGAGGAGAAGCCCAAGCGCTCGTCCCTGCCCAAGGGCTGGAGCCCCGCGTCCCTGACGCTGGATCAGGCCCTGCGTCTGCTGGCCCTGCCGCGGGAAGTCGGTCCTCACCCCGAGGACGGCAAGATGATCACGGCGGGTCTGGGTCGTTATGGCCCGTTCGTCCTGCACGCCGGCACCTACGCTAATGTGTCTGACATCGATGAGGTGTTCGAGGTCGGCATCAACCGCGCCGTCGCCCTGCTGGCTGAAAAGCGCGCCGGTCGTCCTGGTCGCGGCTCAGCCACGGCGCCGCTCAAGGAACTGGGCGCTCATCCGGACGATGAAGCCCCCGTTCAGGTCATGGCCGGCCGCTTCGGTCCCTACGTCAAATGGGGCAAGGTCAACGCCACGCTGCCCAAGGGCATGACGCCCGAAGATGTGACGCTGGAAGCCGCCCTGCCTCTGCTGGCCGCCAAGGCCGGCGCAGCGCCGAAGAAGAAGGCGGCTGCGGCCAAGAAGCCCGCCGCCAAAAAGGCCCCGGCCAAGGCCGCCGGCGAGAAGAAACCCGCGGCGGCGAAAAAGCCTGCGGCCAAGAAGCCGGCCGCCAAGAAAGCCGCCGCTAAAAAGACCGCTCCGGCCGAGTAAGGTCGCCATGTCCTCCCGGTTCGCTCAGCGGATCGGGAGGGTTTAGCGCCCCGCCACCAGTTCGTTGCGAACCCTGCGGCCCAGCGGATCACGTCCGGGCCAGGTCTGCCCCACAGACGCCTCGACCATGGCCGTACAGAACCGCGAAAGCAGCATCCGCGGTCGGATGCCGTTCAGGCAGACTCGTTCGCCTTCGACAGCCCAGCGCGCGGTCAGGCGCCGACCGTCGGAAAACACGGCCCTGTAGCTGCCGTCGCGGTCAAACCAGTGCTTTACCCAACTTCCATCCGGATAGTGGGAGATCACGGTGTTTCCAAAAGCTGATTCCATCTCCGCCTGAGCCGGCAGCGCCGTCGCGCAACAAGCGGCCAAGGCGAACGCAAGCGTTTTCATACGCATACGACAGAGCCTCCCTTCCCCTTGGCGACATTACAGGGCTGTAAGACTTTGCCAACCGCCCGGTTCCCGAACGGAAATACTTGACTGAGGCGTAGGGGTTTCCATATACCGCCGCAGGCTCGGAATTGGACTGGCGATGCGCGCCGCCCACTCGCCCACGAGGGGCGGTTCCGTAAGTCGAAGACGTTACGACGTTTCCTCCGTCCTCAAGGTTTCATGACAGAATTCACCAAGCTGGGCCTCTCGGCCACGACCCTGCAAGCGGTCGCTGATACGGGCTACACCGAAGCGACCCCAATTCAGGCCTCCGCCATCCCGGTGGCCCTGGCCGGCCGCGACGTCCTGGGCATCGCCCAGACCGGCACCGGCAAGACCGCCGCCTTCACCCTGCCGATGATCGACCGCCTCGGCTCGGGCCGCGCCCGCGCCCGCATGCCGCGCGCCCTGGTCCTTGCCCCGACCCGCGAACTGGCCGATCAGGTCGCCGAGAACTTCGCCAAATACGCCAAGGGCACCAAGCTGAGTTGGGCCCTGCTGATCGGCGGCGTGTCCATGGGCGACCAGGTCGCCCTGCTGAACAAGGGCGTCGACGTCCTGATCGCGACGCCGGGCCGTCTGCTGGACCTGTTCGAACGCGGCAAGATCCTGCTGACCGGCGTCGAGATGATGGTCATCGACGAAGCTGACCGCATGCTCGACATGGGCTTTATCCCCGACATCGAGCGCATCTTCAAGCTGACGCCGCCGCGTCGCCAGACCCTGTTCTTCTCGGCCACCATGCCGCCCGAGATCACGCGCCTGACCACGCAGTTCCTCAAGGATCCGACCCGGATCGAGGCCTCGCGTCCGGCCATGACCGCCGATACCATCACCCAGTATCTGGTCCGCATCCCGACCAGCGACCCCAAGGCCAAGCGCACCGCTCTGCGCGCCCTGATCGAACGGTCAGAGGTCAAGAACGGCATCGTCTTCTGCAACCGCAAGTCGGAAGTCGATATCGTCGCCAAATCGCTGAAGACTCATGGCTTCGACGCCGCGCCGATCCACGGCGACCTGGATCAGTCGCTGCGGATGAAGACTCTGGCCGACTTCCGCGCCGGCGACCTGAAGATCCTGGTGGCCTCGGACGTCGCCGCGCGCGGTCTGGATATCCCGGACGTCAGCCACGTCTTCAACTACGACGTCTCGCACCACGCCGACGACTATGTGCACCGCATCGGCCGCACCGGTCGTGCGGGCCGCAAGGGCGAAGCCTTCATGATCGTCACGCCCTCCGACGACAAGTCGTTGGACAAGGTGCTGAAGCTCATCAAGAAAGCCCCGGAAGAGATGTCGCTGGACGACATCGACTTCGCCTCTATCAAGGACCGCCCGCGCAGCGACGACTCCAAGGGCCGTGGCCGTGGCCGCAGTGACCGCCCGCGCCCGATCCCCAAGAGCGACAACGTCGCGTCGATGGAGCCCATCGCCCGCGCCGCTCCCAAGGCAGAAGAAACCCTCGAGGAAGCCCCCCGTCGTTCGCGCAGCCGCCGCTCCGCCAAGCCCGTCACGACTTCGGAAGCTGCGGACGCCGTCGTCGACACGACAGCGCAAGCGACGCCTGCAACCAAGCCCGCCTCTCAACGCCGTGATCGCGCTCCTGAACCGCGCGAACCGCGTAAGTCCGAGCAGGCCAAGGAACAGCCGCTTCGCGCCGCCAGCGGCGGTTTCGGCGACGACATCCCTGCATTCCTGCGTCGTCCGGTCGTCTTTCAGGATTAAAGCAGAGGCATTCTGGCCCTCGGTTTAACTGGTCATTACGGATCGGCGTTCTAGTGTCCGCCAACTAAGAATTGGGGCGCGAGAATCAGAATGACGGCGCAGGTCGAAACCGCCCTTCGGGGACCGGAGGCATATGAGCTGGCGCACCGCATCGTCGACGCCATGCAACAGGCCTCCGTCTGGCCGACGCCGCTGAATTTCGAGCTCTGGCTGCACTATGTCAGCGACCCCGAAGGTCCATTGGGCCGGGAACTCGACCGCCTGCTGGCCGGTGACGCGCCGTTCACCGACGCGACGGCTGAAATGCTGGCTGCGGAATTCCTTCCGCGCGGCCGCCTCTCCGAGGAAATCCGCGATGTCGGGGCTGTCCTGAACCGCGAACTCGCTGCGGTGGCCGAGGCCATCGACAACGCCCGCAAGACCCAGACTGCCTATGGCGAGACGCTCAGTTCTGCGTCGGCGAAGATGCAGGACGCGGGCGGAGCGACGGATCTCTCCGCCATCGTCAGCACCCTTTCCAGCGCGACGCGCAAGGTCCAACGCCACACCTCCGCGCTTGAGAAGCGGCTGGAATCGTCGAACCGCGAAGTGGTTCGTTTGCGCGAACACCTGGAGCAGGTCCGTCGCGACGCCATGACCGACGCCCTGACCAATCTGGCCAACCGCAAGACGTTCGATGAACAGTTGGCGCGCCTCTGCGATGAGGCCGAGGCCGAAGGCAAGGGCTTGACGCTGGCGATCGTCGATATCGACCACTTCAAGCGCTTCAACGACACCTGGGGTCACCAGACCGGCGATCAGGTGCTGCGTTACGTCGCCAGTGTCCTGGGCCGGATCGCACGCAATCCTCGTATCGCCGCCCGATACGGTGGCGAGGAATTCGCGGTCATCTTCCCCGGCGAGACGCCCGGCGCCGTGGAAGCCGCCCTCAACGCGGTTCGCGAAGAAATCGGTTCGCGTTCTTTGCGCCGCCGATCAACCAACGACGACCTCGGCGCCGTGACCATCTCCGTCGGTTTCGCCGAGCGTGGTTCCGGCGAGACGGCTCTGGGTCTGCTTGAGCGCGCCGATGCCGCGCTCTACGCCTCCAAGCGCGGCGGTCGGAACTGCGTCACCAACGCCGAGCTCATGGAGAAGGCCGCCGCTTAAACGGTTGCCGAACCGCCCCGGGCCCGTGTCATATCGACCGGATGAGAAGCTTCACCTTCAATCTCGCCTATTGGGCCCTCTCGATCGGCTATGGTCTGACCGCAGCCTTCGCAGCCTTGGCGCCAGGTCGGCGTGCGACCACCTGGGTCATCCGCCGCTATGTGCGTCGCATGGTGCAGGCCATGGCCCTGTTCGCCGGCATTCACCTGAAGGTTCGCGGCAAGGAGCGTCTGCCGCAAGGCGCCTTCATCATCGCCTCCAAGCACCAGAGCTGGGGCGACGGCTTCGCCACCTATGATCAGTTCGACGACTTGGCCTTCGTCACCGGCGACCACCTCGAGAAATTTCCGCTGCTGGGTACGGTGCTGAGAAAACTCGGCGCCATCGTCGTCAACAGCTGCGGCGGCCACACTGCCCGCGCCGCACTCAAGGAACGCGCCGCCGACGCCCATCGTGAAGGCCGCAAGATCCTGATCTATCCTGAAGGCCACCTGGCCAAGGTCGGCGAGAAGTATCGCTACCGTTCGGGTGTCTGGCACATGTATCGCGACTTCGACATGCCGGTCGTGCCGCTGGCGACCAACCTCGGCCTGTTCTGGCCCCAGGAAGAAGCACGCAAGACACCGGGTACCGCCACGCTGGAATTCCTGGCGCCCATTCCAACCGGCCTGCCCAAGGATGAGTTCCTGGCCAGGCTGGAAGCGGCGATTGAAGGCAAGACCGCTGAACTGATCGCCGAGGCCACCGGCCAGCCGATCACCGCGGCGGTTCAGGTCGCCACGCCCAGCGAAGCCGCCACGCTCGCGACACCTGCGGCGGCCTAAGCCGCCGGGATCACCGCCCCGTCGTACTTCTTGGCGATGAAGTCCTTGACCGCCTGGCTGCGCAGCGCCGTCGCCAGGGCCTGAACGCGCGGGTCGTTCTGGTTGTCCGGGCGGGCCACCAGATAGTTCACATAGGGGCTGTCGGCCCCCTCCAGCGACAGGGCGTCGGTCTTGGGCTTCAATCCGGCGTCCAGGGCGTAGTTGGTGTTGATCACCGCCGCATCGACCTGGGGCAGGATGCGCGGGATGGTGGCGGCCTCGACCTCCTGGAACTTCAGCCCCTTGGGATTGGTCGCGATGTCACGAACGGTCTGCAGCGGATTGGTCGGATCGCGCAGGGTGATCAGGCCGGCGCCCTGCAACAGCAGCAGCGAGCGCCCGGTGTTCGAGGCGTCGTTCGGCAGCACCACCTGCGCCCCGTTCGGGATCGCCGCCAGCGTCGCATGCTTCTTGGAATAGATGCCCAGAGGCTCGACGTGGACGCCGACCACAGTGACTAGATCGGCGCCGCGCGCGATGTTGAACTCGTCCAGATAGGGCTTGGTCTGGAAGTAGTTCACATCCAACCGCTTTTCAGACAGTTGCACGTTCGGCTGAACGTAGTCGTTGAAGACCTTGATCTCGATCGGCACGCCCTCGGCGGCCAGGATCGGCTTCACGACCTCAAGGATTTCAGCGTGCGGCACGGCGGTCGCGCCGACCAGCAGAGGCGCGCCCTCACCTCCCGCCTTCTTGTCCGCGCCCTGACCGCAGGCGGTGAGCGTCAGGACAGCGACGGCGGACAGCAGCAGTGAACGGCGGATCATGGGGTAGGCTTTCGAAAAATCAGCGGTGCGAGACCTTAGCGACCAGACGGTCGCCGATCATCTGCAGAATTTGTACGAGGATCAGCAGCAGAACTACGGTCACCACCATGACGTCGGTCTGGAACCGCTGATAGCCGAAGCGCACGGCCAGATCGCCCAGTCCGCCCGCCCCCACCACGCCCGCCATGGCGGTGTAGCTGACCAGGGCGATGGCCGTGACCGTGGCCCCGGCGATGATGCCCGGCATGGCCTCGGGCAGCAGGGCCCGCGTAACGATCTGGAAGGTCGAACCGCCCATGGCCTGGGTCGCCTCGACCACGCCCTTGTCCACTTCGCGCAAGGCCGTCTCGACCAGTCGCGCATAGAAGGGCGCGGCGCCCACGACCAGCGGCGGAATGGCCCCGGCCACGCCCAGCGAGGTGCCGACCAGCAGCACTGTCACCGGCAGCATGACGATCAGCAGGATGATGAAGGGCACCGAGCGCAGCACGTTGACGATCAGCGACAGCCCGGCGTTCAGCACAGGATTGGCCGCCAGCCGACCCTTGCCCGACAGATAGAGCAGCACGCCCAGCGGCACGCCCAAAATGACGGTCAGCACCAGCGACCCGCCCAGCATCAGCAGGGTGTCGATGGTCGCGCGGCCGATCTCGGTCCAGTCTACGTTCTCGAACATCAGGCTGCCTCTACCGTAACGCCGCGCGCGGTCAGTTGCGCTACGGCCGCCTCGGCGTCGCCGCCGGTAAAGGCCACAACCAGCTGGCCATAGGGCTCGCCCCGGATACGGCTGATCCGCCCCGACAGAATGGAATAGTCCACGCCCACGGTCCGCGCGACGCGGCTCAGCTCGGGCTCATAGGTCGAGCCGCCGCGGAAGGTCAGCTTGGCCATCCGCGCGCCGACCGGCACGACCGAGGCGTCGAACGCCTCCTCGCCCTCGGCCAGCATGGCGCGGGTCACGGCGTGCTGCGGGTGCAGGAAGACGTCGGCCGTCGCGCCCTGCTCCACGATCCTGCCGTCCTTCAACACCGCCACCCGGTCGCAGACGCGGCGTACCACCTCCATCTGGTGGGTGATCAGGACGATGGTCAGGCCGAGGTCGCGGTTCAGCCCGTCCAGCAGGGTCAGGATGTCCTCGGTCGTTTCCGGGTCCAGGGCACTGGTCGCTTCGTCGCACAGCAGGACGCTGGGACCGCAGGCCAGGGCGCGGGCGATGCCGACGCGCTGCTTTTGACCGCCTGACAGCTGGGCCGGATGCTTCTTCGCGTGCTCCGCCAGACCCAGTTGCTCCAGCAACTGCGCCGTCAGCGCCTTCACCTCGGCCGCGGGCCGTCCTTCCAGCCGCAGGGGGAAGGCGACATTGTCCTCAATGGTCTTGGCGTTCAGCAGGTTGAAATGCTGGAAGATCATGCCGATGCGACGCCGCGCGGCGCGCAGCTCGGCGGGCTTCAGTGCGGTGATTTCCTGATCATCGACAAAGATGCGGCCCTCGTCGGGCGTCTCCAGCCGGTTGATGGCGCGGATCAGGGTCGACTTGCCGGCGCCCGAACGCCCGACCACGCCGAACACCTCGCCGCGCCCGATGGTCAGGTCGACGGCATCCAGCGCCGTGCGCTCGCCCGCCGCGCTGCGATAGCGCCGGGTCACCCCTTCCAGTCGGATCATGTCAGTCGGCGTCCAGAGCGGCGGCGGGGATGATGGTCACGCTCTCGCCGCAGCCGCAGGCGTCGGTCTCGTTCGGATTGCGGAAAACGAACTTGGACGCCAGCTTGGTCGTCTCGTAATCGATCTCGGAGCCGATCAGGAACAGCACGGCCTTGGGCTCGATCAGGATGGTGACGCCCTTGTCCTCGACCACCTCGTCCAGCGGTTCGATCTGCTCGGCATAGGCGAAGGTATATTCCTGCCCCGCGCAGCCGCCGTTCTTCACGCCGACGCGCAGGCCGACGTAGTCCTTTTCCGCATTGGCCATGATTTCGCGCACGCGCGTGGCGGCGGCGTCGGTCAGGATCACGGCCTTGGGCCGGGGGCGGCGCGGTCGGGCGGCGGTCTGAAGCTCGGTCATCGCTGCGTCCTCAGAACATGTTCAGGGCCAGCTTGGCCTCGTCGCTCATCTTGGAGGAGTCCCACGGCGGGTCGAACACCAGATTGGCGCGGGCGCTGCGTACCCCCTCGACCTTCATCACCGCCGCCTCGACCCAGCCCGGCATCTCGCCGGCCACGGGGCAACCCGGCGCCGTCAGCGTCATCTCGACCAGAACGTCGCGATCGTCGGACACGTCGACCTTGTAGATCAGGCCCAGCTCATAGATGTCGACCGGGATTTCCGGGTCGTACACCGTCTTCAGCGCCTCGATCAGGTCGTCGGTCAGCTTGTCCAACTCGGCCTGCGGCAGGGCGCTTTTCTGCGGCTCGTTCCAGCTGGCGGCGAAGGCGTCGCTATCGCTGATGGCGGTTTCGGTCCTGGTGTCGTCCATACTCGTCACACGAAGAAGTTCCGCGCCTTGATCAGCGCATCCACGAAGGCGTCTGTATCCTCCACGGTGTTATATAGGGCGAAGGAGGCGCGCGTGCTCGAGGTCACGCCCAGTCTTTTCGCCAGCGGTTCGGCGCAGTGCAGACCGGCCCGCACGGCGACGCCGTATCGGTCCATGATCTGGGCCACGTCATGGGCGTGCGCGCCTTCGACCGAGAAGGTTAGCAGCGCGCCCTTCCCTTCGGCCTCGCCCAGCACCCGTAGCCAGCCGGCGTCGGCCAGCCGTGCGCGGGCGTGATCATAGAGCGCCATCTCGTGCGCGGCCACGGCCTGGCGATCAAAGCCCGACAGCCATTCCAGCGCCGCGCCCAGACCAATGGCCTCCAGGATCGGCGGCGTGCCGGCTTCGAAGCGATGCGGCGGCGCCGCATAGGTGATGCGGTCCTTCTCGACCGTCTGGATCATCTCGCCCCCGCCCTGATAGGGGGGCAGGCTCTCCAGAGCCTCGGTCGTGCCATAGAGGGCGCCGACACCGGTCGGGCCATACAGCTTGTGGCCGGTGATGACGTACCAGTCGCAGCCGACGGCCTGAACGTCCGGCGTGGCGTGGACCGCGCCCTGACAGCCGTCGATCAGCACCCGTGCGCCTGCCGCATGGGCCAGGCGGGTGATCTCGGTGATCGGGTTGATGGTCCCCAGGACGTTCGACATGTGGGTGACGGCCACGACCTTGGTCCGCGGCCCCAGCAGTGCGGCGAAGGCTTCCATGTCCAGCGAGCCGTCGTTCTTGATCGGCGCCCATTTCAGCACCGCGCCCTTGCGCTCGCGCAGCAGGTGCCATGGCACGATGTTGGAGTGGTGCTCCATCTCGCTGACGATGATCTCGTCGCCGGGTTCAATGCTCAGGCCGACGCCGTTGGCGACCAGATTGATCGCCTCGGTCCCGCCCTTGGTCCAGACGATGTTCTCGCCCGAGGGCGCGTTCAGGAAGCGGGCGACGATCTCGCGCGCCGCCTCGAACGCCTCGGTCGCCTCGTTCGACAGGGTGTGCAGGCCGCGATGAACGTTGGCATAGCTGCCCTCCATCGACGCCACCAGGGCGTCGATCACCGCGCGCGGCTTCTGCGCCGAAGCGGCGTTGTCCAGATAGACCAGAGGCTTGCCGTTCACCTGTCGCGACAGGATCGGGAACTGCGCCCGCGCGGCGTAGGGATCAAAACTGTTCACAGGCGAGCCGTCAGCCATGCGCGCACAACCTCCTTGGCGGCCTCGTCCTCGATCCGATCCACGACCTCGAACAGGAAGGCCTGGACCAGCAGGGCGCGGGCCTCGTCGGCCGGAATGCCGCGCTGCTGCATGTAGAAGAGCGCGCTCTCGTCCAGCGTCCCGACCGTATTGCCGTGCGCGCACTGCACGTCGTCGGCATAGATGATGAGCTCGGGCTTGGCGTCGATCTCGCCGCGCTCGGATGCGATCAGGGCGTTGTGGGCCATGCGGGCGTCGGTGCCGTCGGCCCCGCGCTCGACGATGATCTTGCCCTGAAACACACCGCGCGCCGTGTCGTGGACGACGCCCTTGGTCAGTTGGCTGGTCGTGCCGTTCGCGGCCAGATGATCGACCACGCTTGTCAGGTCGGCGTGGCGCGAACCCTTGAGCAAATAGAGACCGTCCAGACGCGCATCGGCGCCGTCGGCCCCGTGGCTCAGTTGCGTCTCGATGCGCTGCAGCTTGGCGCCGGTCGTGACGATGGTCTGGCGATAGCGACCGCCGGCCTCCAGCCGCACCTCGGCGTTGGTCACCGAAATGGCGTCCTCGGGCTCCTCGATCAGGACGACGCGCGTGACCTCGGCGTCGCGGGCGACGTCGATCTCGACCTTGTTGTGGGCGACATAGGCCGAGCCCTTGCCCTCGTGCGTCTCCAGCAGCAGCAACCGCGCGCCGGTCCGGGCCGCGATGCGCGCCCCCGCCGTGTGGCCGGTGCCGACCGCGTCCGACAGGAAGCGCAGACGCAGGGTCTGCACGCCCGAGGCGATGAAGTCGGTGACGCCGACCGGACGGCCATTGGCGAAGACGATGGCCTCGCCGCCCAGGTCGTAAAACGGCCCAGGCGCGCCGACCAGCGCCGTGCCCGACGGTTCAGGTGCTTCGCGAAGCCAACGCTTCAGGTCGCTGTATTTCCACGCTTCCGTGCGCCGCGAGGGAAAGGTCTCGGCGTTCGTCAGGTCGATTTGCGGCGCCGCGCTCATGCCGCGGTCGGCAGGAACTTGTCGTATCCTTCCGCCTCTAGCTTCAGCGCCAGTTCAGGCCCGCCCGAGGCGACGATGCGGCCGGCGGCCAGCACGTGCACCTTGTCCGGTTTGATGTAATCCAGCAGGCGCTGATAATGGGTGATGACCAGCATGGACCGGTCGGCGCGACGCAGGGCGTTCACCCCTTCCGACACGATGCGCAGGGCGTCGATGTCGAGGCCGGAGTCCGTCTCGTCCAAGATCAGCAGCGACGGCTCCAGCAGGGCCATCTGCAGGATCTCCATCCGCTTCTTCTCGCCGCCGGAGAAGCCGACGTTCAGCGGCCGCTTCAGCATGTCGAAGTCCATCTTCAACGCCTGCGACGCCGCCTTGACCTGCTTCAGGAAGGCGGGGGCTGAGACCTCTTCCTCGCCGCGCGCGCGCTTCTGGGCGTTCAGCGCCGTGCGGATGAAGGTCATGGCCGGCACGCCGGGGATCTCCATCGGATACTGGAAGGACAGGAAGACGCCCGCCGCCGCGCGCTCGGCCGGGTCCAGGCCCAGCAGGTCCTGACCATTCCACGAGGCGGAACCGTCCGTGACCTCATAGCCGGGACGCCCCGACAGGCTGTAGCCCAGGGTCGACTTGCCGGCCCCGTTCGGCCCCATGACGGCATGGACTTCGCCCGCCGGCACTTCGAGCGTCAGGCCCTTGAGGATCGGCTTGTCAGCGACCGAGACGTGGAGGTTGTTGATGGAAAGCATGATCAGTGGGAAGCCTTCATGTGCGGGGCATCACCAGCCTCGCAAAGATAACGGATTTGATGCGGTGCCAGAACTACATTGGCGTTCATCCACCTATGACCGGGATGGTCTATCTCAAGCCAGAGAAGCTCCGGATCGCCGTCAGCGGCCCCAACGATCACAAGCTTGGTTCCCGGTTGAAGCGAGATGGGTTCGAGTTGATCGTCGAAATGCTGGAGCACCAACTCGACCGGCGTGACCACGGAGTACATGCGAACCGGCTTGCCATCCGCATCTTCGCTGGCCCCGTCAAACCACATCGGCTTGAAAACGCGCCGGGCGAAGTCTTCTATGGTGCTCACCCCACGCTCCCCTCAAGGCTGATCGCCACCAGCTTCTGCGCCTCGACGGCGAATTCCATCGGCAGCTTCTGCATGACGTCGCGGACAAAGCCGTTGACCAGCAGGGCCACCGCCTCTTCCTCCGAAAGGCCGCGCTGCTGGGCGTAGAAGAGCTGGTCTGCCGACAGGCGGGTCGTCGTCGCCTCGTGCTCCAACTGGGCCGAGCCGTTGCGAGCCTCGATATAGGGAATGGTGTGCGAGCCGCACTCCTTGCCGATCAACAGGCTGTCGCACTGGGTGAAGTTACGCACGCCCGTGGCCTTGGGATGCACCGAGACCAGACCGCGATAGGTCGAGTCCGACTTGCCCGCCGACACCGCCTTGGCGATGATCCGCGACTTCGAGTTCTTGCCCAGGTGGATCATCTTGGTGCCGGTGTCGGCCTGCTGATGTCCATTGGTGATGGCGATGGAATAGAATTCGCCCGAGCTTTCCTCGCCCTTCAGGATGCAGGACGGGTATTTCCAGGTGACGGCCGAGCCGGTCTCGACCTGGGTCCAGCTGACCTTCGAGCGGTCGCCGCGGCAGTCGGCGCGCTTGGTCACGAAGTTGTAGATGCCGCCCTTACCCTCGGCGTCGCCGGGGTACCAATTCTGAACCGTCGAGTATTTCACTTCGGCGTCGTCCAGGGCCACAATCTCCACGACCGCCGCGTGCAACTGGTTCTCGTCGCGCATCGGCGCGGTGCAGCCTTCCAGATAGGAAACGTAGCTGCCCTTGTCGGCGATGATCAGGGTCCGCTCGAACTGGCCGGTCTGGCTGGCGTTGATGCGGAAATAGGTCGACAGCTCCATCGGGCATTTCACGCCCGGCGGGATGTAGACGAACGACCCATCCGAAAAGACCGCGCTGTTCAGGGCTGCAAAGTAGTTGTCCGACACCGGCACGACCGATCCCAGATATTGCCGAACCAGATCAGGATATTCGCGCAAGGCCTCGGAAATCGGCATGAAAATCACGCCGACCTTGGCCAGTTCCTCCTTGAAGGTGGTCACGACCGAGACGCTGTCAAACACGGCGTCCACGGCGACCTTGGGTGCGCCCTGCACGCCCGCCAGGACCTCCTGCTCCTTCAGCGGGATGCCCAGCTTCTTGTAGACCTCCAGAATCTCGGGATCGACCTCGTCCAGCGACTTCGGTCCCTCCTTCTGTTTCGGCGCGGCGTAGTAGTAGAGGTCCTGATAGTCGACGGGCTCGTATTTCACCGCCGCCCAGGTCGGCTCATCCATCGCCAGCCAGCGCTCATAGGCGGCCAGACGCCATTCCAGCATCCATTCCGGCTCGCCCTTCTTCTCGGAGATGAACCGGACGATGTCGGCGCTCAGGCCCTTCGGCGCGAACTCCTGCTCGATGTCCGAAGTGAAGCCGTGCGCATACTTCTCCAGCGCGGCGACAGCTTCGACGGTTTCCTTAACAGCAGCCATGACTTACGCGACTTCCTTCACGCGCTCAGACAGGCGCGCTTGATGCTTGTTCCAGGCCGTGACCCAGGCCTCGGCGAACCGGTCCCAGTCGCCCTGCGTCGTGCCCCAGCCGCCGGAGACGCGCACGCCCCCAGTCGCCAGAGAATCCAGGCCCATGGCGCTGATCGTCTTGGACGGCTTGACCTTGCCCGACGAACAGGCCGAGCCGGCCGAGACCATGACCCCGACCAGATCGAGCGTGATCAACTGCTGCGGGCTGTCCCAGCCCTCGACCGCCATGAAGAGGGTGTTGGGCAGGCGGGGAACCGCGCCGCCGATGATGGTGGCGCCCGCCGCCTTGACCTTGGCTTCCGCCGTATCGCGCCAAACCACATGCGCCATCGCTTGGTCCAGATCGCGGGCCGCGCAATCGGCGGCGGCGCCGAAGCCGGTGATGCCCGGCACGTTCTCGGTCCCGGCGCGCAGGCCGCGCTCCTGACCCGCGCCATGCAGGATACGCACGGCGGCGACGCCTTCCTTGAGCACCAGAGCGCCCACGCCCTGCGGCCCGCCCAGCTTGTGCGCCGACAGGGTCAGGCTGTCCGCGTCCAGCGTCCGCATATCGACCGGAATCTTGCCCGCCGACTGGATGGCGTCGACGTGCAGCCAGGCTCCCGCCACGCGGACCAGAGCCGCCGCCTCGGCGATGGGCTGGATCACGCCGCTTTCATTGTTCGCGTGATGGATGGCGACCACGGCGCGGCCCGGACGCGCCAGCGCCCCGGCCAGCCAGGCCAGATCGACCACGCCGTTTTCGTCGATCGGCAGGACCTCGACCGGTGCGCCTGTCGCCGTCGCCGCCTCGGCCACGCAAGGATGTTCGGTCGCGCCGACGATCAACCGCTCGCAGCCCGCCGCCAGAGCGCTGACAATGGCCTGGGCGTTGGATTCCGTGCCGCCGGACGAGAAAACCACGGCGGTCGGATCAGCCCCCACCAGCTCCGCCACCTGCGCCCGCGCTGTCTCGACGCGCGCCCGCGCCCGGCGTCCGGCGGCGTGAACTGCCGACGGATTGCCGTTGTCGGCCAGGGCCTTGGCCATGATTTCCAGCACTTCGGGACGGACCAGACCCGAAGCGTTGTAGTCCAGATAGACGCTCATGCCGCCACCTCCATGCCGGCGCCGGCCGGCACGCCCAGGCGCGCTGGACCCGTGCGGTGCTGTATGACGTCCTCCAGACTGACGCTGGCGAGATAGCGATGAATTTCCTGGCCCAGGTCTTCCCACAGGTGGTGGGTGATGCAGCGCTCGCCCTTGATCATGCAGCCCTTGGGCGACCCGGCGCCGACGCAGCGCGTGGCGCGAATGGGCTCGTCGACGGCCAGAACGATCTCGGCCACGGCGGTCTCGCAGGCCTCGCGCGCCAGGCGATAGCCGCCGCCGGGACCGCGCACGCTCTTGACCAGCCCGCTTTTGCGCAGGCGTGCGAACAACTGCTCCAGATAGCTGAGAGAGATTTCCTGGCGCGTCGCGATCTCGGCCAGGGACACCGCGCGATCCGCGCCGTTCTTAGCCAGATCAGCCATCGCCATTACGGCGTATCGTCCCTTTGTCGACAGTCGCATGGAATGCCCTCAAAAATTTCACGCTTTTCGGGGCTCATGTGCTAGAACCCGCGCCCTCGCAGACAAGTGCGCCACGCCGAGCGGACTTAGAAAGTCCTACTGCGTTGGTCAAGTATTGTCCGCCCGCGAAACGACAGTTGAAGACAGGATTCCGCTGATCCATGCCTGAAGTCATTCTTCCCGGCGCCTCGGGCCGTATCGAAGGCCGCTATTCGCCCGGCAAGCGCCCCAATGCGCCGATCGCCCTCATCCTGCACCCGCACCCCAAGGCGGGCGGGCATATGAACAACCCGGTGGCGGTGACCCTGCACCAGTTGTTCGTGCAGCGCGGCTTCGCCACCCTACGCTACAACTCGCGCGGCGTCGGCAAGTCGCAGGGTGAGTTCGACAGCGGCATCGGCGAACTGGCCGACGCGGCCACGGCCCTGGACTGGCTGCAGGCCAACAACCCCGCCGCAACGCAAACCTGGGTCGCCGGCTATCAGTTCGGCGCCTACATCGGCATGCAACTGCTGATGCGCCGGCCCGAGACGGACGGCTTCATCTCGGTGTCGCCACCCTCGAACATGTACGACTTCAGCTTCCTGGCCCCCTGCCCGGCGTCGGGCCTGTTCCTGCACGGCACCGCCGACACCGTGGTGCCGCCGGTCGAGGTCGAGCGCGTGGTCAACAAGCTGCGCACCCAGAAGGGCATCGTCATCGACTACGAACTGGAAGAAGGCGCGAGCCACTTCTGGCAGGACCATATCGACGCCGTCGATCGCCGCGTCGGCGCCTATCTGGACAAGCGACTGGCCGAGAACCCGGCCTGATCGGACTTCATGTGTCGACCCGGGTTTCGGCCCGGGTCTTCCACATCGACCACAGGATACCCGCGGCCAGGATGGCGGCCGTCACGCCGAGCGAGATCGCCGGCGGAAATTTCTCCAGTCCCATCAGCGGCGCGGCGATGACCTTCCCCCCGATGAAGACCAGCAGGATCGCCAGCGCCTGCTTGAGGTAGGCGAAGCGGTGGATCACCGCCGCCAGCGCGAAGTACAACGCCCTCAGCCCCAGAATGGCGAAGATGTTGGACGTGTAGACGATGTAGGGGTCCGTCGTGATGGCGAAGATCGCCGGCACCGAGTCCACAGCGAAGATCACGTCCGCAAACTCGATGGTCACCAGGGCCAGGAACAGCGGCGTGGCGTGCCAGATCATCCGCCCGGCGGAGTTCTTCTCATGTACGAAGAACCGCGAGCCGTGCAGCTGATCCGTCACTGGCATGTGACGCCTCAGCCAATTTACCAGACCTTGCCCGGTGGCTGCTTCCTCGGTGGGGCTGGTGGCCATCATCCTCCCGCCGGTGAAGATCAGGAAGCCGGCGAAAACAAAGAGCACCCACTCGTAGCGACTGATCAGAGCCGCCCCTGCCGCGATCATCACCGCTCTCAGCACGATGACGCCCAGCACGCCCCAGAACAGGACGCGGTGCTGATGCAGGCGCGGGATGCCGAAGGCGCTGAAAATCATGGCGATGACAAAGACATTGTCCATCGCCAGGCTCTTTTCGATGGCGTAGCCGGTCAGATAGTCCAGCCCGCTGTCCGTCCCCAGCCGCACCCAGACCCAGATCCCGAACAGCAGGGCGACCGCAATATAGAAAGCCGAGAGCAACAGGCTCTCCCGCACGCCGATCTCGTGCGCCTTGCGATGCAGGACGCCCAGATCGAAGGCCAGCAGGGCGACCACGACCACCAGAAAGCCCGCCCACATCCAGGCGGGCTTGCCCATCCATTCGACCGTCAGGAACTCCATCACCACCTCTGGACCGTTCACACCGCCGACGCCCCGAACAGACGACCGGCGCGGCCCGACATCACGACCATCATCTCCCACAGGGTCGCCAGAGGGGCCCGGTCCGCTGACAAGGCAACGCGGAAATGGCGAGGTCGTTCAGCCGCCCGGCTGCGACCTAGTGTTCCCCTTCCGCCGCAGCGACCGCCGCCGGACGGTGAGCGCGCACGCACCAAACGACGCTTATCGCCATCAGGATCATGGCCACGATCTCGATAATGGTCGGTCCACGCCCCTCCCACAGGAAGCCGTAGAGGAAGGCGAACAGGGTCTCGGACACGATCATCTGGCCCAGCATGGTCAGCGGCAGAAGACGGCTGGCCTGATTCCAGAAGGCGTTGCCGATGATGGAGGCGAAGACGGCGACGCTCAAGCTGACGCCGAGGAAGCGCACCCAGGCCTCGCCGGACCAGACGCCCATGGTCAGAACCGCCGGAACGGCCAGCAGCAGGGCGAACCCGCCCGTCACCACCCCGGTCAGCAGCGACCAGTCATGCGGCGAGACTTCCGGCAGTCGCCCCATCCAGCGGCTATTGCCGACCGCAAAGGCCGACCAGGACAGCAGGGCGGCTAGAGCACAGACCAGACCGATCAGTGTCTGAACCCCGTCATGGCCCGCGTTGCCGGTCTGGCTCAGAGATTCCCAGCCGATCAGACCGACCGCCAGCGCCGCGACCGCGATGGGCGGCGCCACACGCGCCAGCGGCGGCGAATCCTTGTCATTCAGCCCCCACAAAGCGACCACGACCGGCACCATGCCGACGATCAGGGCTGAGGCCCCGACGCCTGTGAAATGGACGCTGACCACCAGGAAGACGAAATAGATGATGTTGCCGGCTAGGCTCAGCCAGGCCAGCGCCCGCCACGCCTTCCAGTCCAGCGCGGCGGTCACCCGCCGCCAGCGCGGCGCGATCAGCAGGGCCGCGATCAGGCCATAGGCGAGATAGCGCCCCGCCGTCAGCATCATGGGCGAGGCTTGGGGCGCCACCTTGGGCGCCAGGAAGACCAGCCCCCACAGGGCGCCGGCCGCCATGCCGCTGGCGACGCCCCAGACGCGCCGGGACTGCATCAGGCTCACTGGTCGCCCGGCTCCACGATGCGGCCGCCGGTCATCGGTTCAGCCACGCCGGTTGTGCCGGGGAAGCTGATCGGCAGGCGCAGCAGGCAGCGAGCGGCGAGGAAGGCGAAGGCTTCGGCCTCGATCGAGTCCCCACGCCAACCCTCGTCCTCGGCGGTCGTGACCGGCACGCCCGCCCGTTCGCGGATCGCCGCCAGCAGGACTGGATTATGCCGCCCGCCGCCGCAGGCCACGACCTTGGTCGGCCGTTCAGAGCAGCGCGCCACGCCGAGCGCCGCGGCCTCTGCGGCAAAGGCCGTCAGCGTCGCCGCCGCGTCTTCCAGCGACAGGCCTGCGACGGGGTCCAGCGAGAAATCGAACCGGTCCAGCGACTTCGGCCCCGTCGCCGCGAAATAGGGATGGGCCAGATAGGCGTCCAGCACAGCTTGATCGACCGTTCCCGCCGCCGCCAGCCTGCCGCCTTCATCCATGCGCTTCTTGCCGCGCGACTGGACCAGCAGATCTACCATGCCGTTGGCCGGGCCGGTGTCGAAGGCTTCCAGCTCGCCGTCGGCGCGGACCAGGGTGATGTTGCCGACCCCGCCCAGGTTCAGCACGGCGACCGGCCCGCTCAGACCCGCCTTCTTCACCAGGGCCGCGTGATAGACCGGGGCCAGCGGCGCCCCCTGCCCGCCCGCCGCCACATCGGCGCTGCGGAAATCATAGGCGGTGCGCACGCCCAGGCCCTCGGCCACGCTGAGGGCGTCGATCAACTGCACCGTGCGGCCCGGCAGTTCCGGCGTCGGCGCCTCGTGCAGAACCGTCTGGCCATGCACACCGACCAGGTCCAGCGAACTAGCCTTGACCCCGTTCACCGCCATGAAGCCGAGCGCCGCCGCCAGATGGGCGTCGGCCACCGCCATGCGGGCGTCTTCAAAGCTGTCGGGCTCTTCTTCGTCACGCTCCCAGTCCAGGGCGTCCTCGATGGCGTCCTCGACGATGGCGCGCGTTTCCGTGTCCAGCTTCATCTCGCCGGCCGGGCCGAAGCTGATGATGTTTTCGCCGTCGGTTTCGATCACCGCCATGTCCACGGCGTCGAGCGAGGTGCCGGTCATGAAACCGAGCACGCGGAGGGTCTTTGTCGAGGAGGAGGTCGTCATGGCGGGTTGACTGCCACGTCACGCACGCCGTAGCTAGCGCCCATGATCGCCGTCCGCGCCATTTCCGGCCTGTATTACCGTTCGCTGAGCTAGCGAGCGGCCGCGATCTCGTGCCGCCTTCGCTGGCGGTGCGACTTCCCGAAAGGAAGACGGCCGCCGGCATCCCTGCTACGGAGCCGTCCATGACCGACCAAGCCTTCAAGTCCGACTTCCTCAAGACCCTGCAATCGCGCGGCTACATCCACCAGGTGACCCACCCGGTGGAGCTGGACGAGGCCGCCTCGAACGGGATCGTGACGGCCTATATCGGCTTCGACGCCACGGCGCCGTCGCTGCACGTCGGCAGCCTGATCCAGATCATGATGCTGCGCCGCCTGCAGCAGGCCGGACACAAGCCCGTCGTCCTGATGGGCGGCGGCACCACCAAGGTCGGCGACCCGACCGGCAAGGACGCCTCGCGCCCGCAACTGACCGACGAGACGATCCAGGCCAACATCGCCTCGATCAAGACCGTGTTCGAGAAGTTCCTGACCTTTGGCGACGGCCCGTCCGACGCCGTCATGGTCGACAACGACGAATGGCTGTCGAAGTTCGGCTACGTCGAGTTCCTGCGCGACTACGGCACGCATTTCACGGTCAACCGGATGCTGAGCTTCGACTCAGTCAAGCTTCGCCTTGAGCGCGAGCAGCCGATGACCTTCCTCGAGTTCAACTACATGCTGATGCAGTCGGTGGACTTCCTGGAGCTGAATCGCTCGCTGAACGTGACGCTGCAGATGGGCGGCTCGGACCAGTGGGGCAACATCACCTCGGGCGTCGATCTGGTGCGTCGCGTGGACCAGAAATCCTCCTTCGGCCTGACCACGCCGCTGCTGACCACGGCCTCGGGCGGCAAGATGGGCAAGACGGCCCAGGGCGCCATCTGGCTGAACGCCGAGCAACTCGGCCCCTACGACTACTGGCAGTTCTGGCGCAACGCCGAGGACGCCGACGTCGGTCGCTTCATGCGCCTGTTCACCGACCTGCCGCTGGACCAGATCGCGCTTTACGAGGCCATGGAAGGCGCCGGCATCAACGAGGCCAAGAAGGCCCTGGCCGACGCCGCCACCTCCATGCTGCACGGCTCGGAAGCCGCCCAGGCCGCCCGCGCCGCTGCTGAGGCCGCCTTCGAGAAGGGCCAGCTCTCGGCCGACCTGCCGACGGTCGAACTGCCGAAGGATGAGGTGATCGGCGCCATGATCGCCGCCGTCGTGACCAAGGCCGGTCTGACCGCGTCCAACGGCGAGGCGCGTCGCCTGGCCCAGGGCGGCGGCTTGCGGCTGAACGATGAAGCCATCGCCGATGGCGCGCGGCTGATCGAAGACGCCGACGTCAACGCCGATGGCGTGCTGAAGCTGGCAGCCGGCAAGAAGAAGATCGTGCTGGTCAAGCCGGTCTAAGGAGCAAAGAGGATGACCGACATAACCGAAGGCCAGGCCGCCCCCGCGTTCGATCTCGCCACCGATGGCTGCGGCCGCGTCACGCTGGACGGGCTGAAAGGCCAGTCGGTCGTCCTCTACTTCTATCCCAAGGCCGACACACCCGGCTGCACGACGGAAGGCCTGGACTTCTCGGCTCTGGCCGAACAATTCGCGGCGGTGAACGCCGTTGTCATCGGCGTCTCGCGGGATGCGGTGAAGAAGCTGGACCGCTTCAAGGCCAAGCATGACCTCAAGGTTGCGCTGGCCTCCGACGAGGACGGCGTGGTCTGCGAGGCCTATGGCACGTGGATCATGAAGAAGCTCTATGGCCGGGAATACATGGGCGTCGAACGCGCCACCTTCCTGATCGACGGCGCGGGCGTGGTTCGCCGCGTCTGGCGCAGCGTCAAGGTCAAGGGCCACGCGGAGCAGGTGCTGGAAGCGGCCCAGAAACTCTGATCGACGGAATGCGCTGAGGCCAAGCTTGCCTCTCTCGCCGACCTGATCCTAACTGCCCGCCAAGGGGCTACAGTAGGATTAGGCCGGCCTTGCTGGCGAGATGCGGAGCGCACCATGTTCAACAAGAGCAAACCCTTCGACAACGGCCCGTCCAGCGGCTTGGGCATCCCGCCCGCGCCTGAGCCGACGCCCGCCGCCACGCCCTCGCCAGCCGCTGCGCCGCGCGCGCCTGAGCCTTCGCGCCCAGCGGCTTCGCGCTCGTCCAGCCTGTCGACCCTGTCGGCTGGCGTGAAATACGAGGGCAATATCTCGGGCGCCGGCGAGCTTCAGGTCGACGGCTCGCTGAAGGGCGACATCCGCGTCGTGCGCGTGACCATCGGCGAAGGCGGCTCGGTCGAGGGCACTGTCCACGCTGATATTCTGGAAGTGCGCGGTCGCGTCTCGGGCGCCATTGTCGCCAAGCAGGTCAAGCTGTTCGCTACCGCTCGCATCGAGGGCGACATCACCCAGGAGCAGCTTTCGATCGAGCAAGGCGCCTGGTTCCAGGGTCGCTGCACCCAGGCCAAGCGCGACACGCCGGGCGCCAATATGCTGGATGCGCCGACGCCGGTTGAAAAGCCCGCCGCCGCCAACGCCAAGACGGACAAGGTCGAGGCCAAGCCCGCCGCCTGATCCGGCGCTACGCGCAAGTGAAAAGGGGCGGCCTGCCGGCCGCCCCTTTTTAGTTCCCGTCGCGGGTCTCGCCGACTCGGGCCGCCAGGGCTGCGCCCATGAACTGGTCCAGATCGCCGTCCAGAACCCCCTGCGTGTCCGAGGTCTCGACCTCGGTGCGCAGGTCCTTGACCATCTGATAGGGCTGTAGGACGTAGGATCGGATCTGGTGACCCCAGCCGATGTCGGTCTTGGCGTCAGCCAGGGCCTGGGCGGCCGCCTCACGCTTCTGCAGTTCCAGCTCGTACAGGCGGGCGCGCAGCATCTTCCACGCCATGTCGCGGTTCTGGTGCTGAGAACGTCCGGCCTGACAAGCCACGACGGTATTGGTCGGAACGTGGGTCAGGCGAACGGCCGAGTCCGTCTTGTTGATGTGCTGACCGCCGGCGCCGGACGCGCGATAGGTATCGGTGCGCACGTCGGACGGGTTGATGTCGATCTCGATGGTGTCGTCCACGACCGGCGACACGCCGATCGAGGCGAAGCTGGTGTGCCGCTTGGCTGCCGCGTCATAGGGGCTGATGCGGACCAGACGGTGCACGCCCGACTCCGACTTCAGCCAGCCATAGGCGTTGGGGCCCTCGATCAGGACGGTGGCCGACTTGACCCCGGCCTGTTCGCCCTCTTCATGGGCCTCGATCGTGACCTCATAGCCGTGGGCCTTGGCCCAGCGCGTGTACATGCGCAGCAGCATGCCCGCCCAGTCGTTGGACTCCGTGCCGCCGGCGCCGGAGTTCACTTCCAGATAGGCGTCGTTGCCGTCGGCCTCGCCGGACAGCAGGGCTTCCAGCTCGGCGCGGGCGGCGCGATCCTTGACGCCGCGCAGTTGTTCACGGGCGTCTTCGAGGGTGGCTTCATCGCCTTCCTCATCGGCCATATCGGCCAGCATGACGCCTTCTTCCAGATCAGTCTCCAGCGCACGGACGCTGTTGATCTGGGCTTCCAGACGCGAGCGATCGCGGCTGACAGCCTGAGCCTGTTCCGGGTTGTCCCACAGGGTCGGATCCTCGACCCGTGCATTCAGCTCATCGAGCTTTCTTAGAGCGACATCCCAGTCAAAGTCGCCTCCTGAGCAGAGCGACGCTCTGCTCGATGTCGGCCTTCATGGCCTCGACATCCGGTCTCATCGCAAACTCCTGCGAACGAACGCCTTCCCTCAAGCAGGGCCGCATCGCGTGCGGACCGATGGGGAAAGCAACGAAATAAACGGCGCGCCTGCGGACAGGCGCGCCGGTTGGTGGGTCTAACTAGAGCCTCAGTAGAGTCCGCTCAAGTCCTCTGCCGGCTGCTTCTTCGGCGGCGGGGGCGCGACGGCTGCGGGCGGCGGCGTCGCCGGGGCTTGCGCAGCCTCCTGTTCGCGGCGGATCACGTCGTAATAGTTCTGCGGTCCGACCGGCTGAACGGGGCGCGGCGCCTCTTCGCGAATCTGACGCTCGGTGCCGGGACGGAAGGCTTCCTCAATGCCGTTGACCGTGCGGAAGACGGCGTTCTTGGGTCGGACGAAGGGCCGCGCCGGCCGTTCCTTCAGGGCGACCTGCATGAAGTCGGTGAAGATCGGCACGGCGGTCGCCGCCCCGGCCTCGCCGCCGCCCAGCGAGCGGTTGTCGTCGAAGCCGACGAAGACGCCGACCACGATGTCGCTGGAGAAGCCGACGAACCAGGCCGAACGATATTCGTTGGTGGTGCCGGTCTTGCCGCCGACCCAGGGACCCAGTCCGCGCGCGCTGGCGCCAGTACCGCGCTGGATGACGCCTTCCAGCATGGAGCTGACCTGATAGGCGGTGATCGGGTCGATGACCTGCGTCCCGCGATCAGGCAGGCGCGGCGATTCCTGGCCGCTAAAGCCGCGGCTGCAGTCGCGGCACTGACGACGGTCGGCCCGGTGAATGGTCTGACCGTTCCGATCCTGCACCATTTCGATCAGATAGGGATCGACCCGGCGACCGCCATTGACGAAGGCGGCGTAGGCGGCGGTGATGCGATAGGGCGTCGTCTCCCCCGCCCCCAGCGACATCGCCAGGTTCGGCGACATATCATCGACCACGCCCATCTTCTTGGACAGGTCGACGATGTTCTTCATGCCGACCGCCTGGGCCAGGCGCACGGTCATCACGTTGCGCGACAGCTCCAGACCGCGACGCAGGGTCTGCGGGCCATAATACTGACGGCTATAGTTCTCGGGCGTCCAGCGGCCGCCGTTGGCGCCGCCGGGGAAGCTGATCGGCGCATCCAGGACGATCGAGGCCGGCGTGAAGTCCCCCTCCAGCGCCGCCGCATAGACAAAGGGCTTGTAGGCCGATCCCGGCTGACGACGGGCCTGGGTCGCGCGGTTGAAGCTGGACAATGCGTAGGAATAGCCCCCGACCATAGCCAGGACGCGACCGGACTGGGGCTCGATGGCCACCAGGGCGCCGTTCACCGCCGGCACCTGCTTCAGGGCGAACTGGCCGCCGCGCGGTTCGACGAAGATCAGATCGCCGCGCTTTAACGGTCTATTGGCGTTGGCCCAGGCGGCGTCGGAAACGATCAGCGAGCCCGTTCGGTCGTCCTTCGCCGTGCGGACGCGAACATTGTTGCCGACGACGTTTTCGACAGCGGCGGCCTGCCAAGTGCGGCGCTCGGGCGGCGTGTTCTTCTTCAGCGCCTCGGCCTGCCAGCCTTCGGCGAAGTCGGTCGTGCCCCAAGCGCCGCGCCAGCCATGACGACGGTCATAATTCTCGAGCCCATTCATCAAGGCTTCGCGTGCGGCGGACTGCAGCTGCGGGTCCAGCGTCGTGCGCATGTAGTAGCCGCCGCGGTTGACCTCTTCCTGCCCGAACAGACCGATGGCGCGGCGGCGGGCTTCCTCGACGAAGAAGTCTGCGTCGGCGTATTCGGCGCGGCGTGGTGCGGCGCGGGTATTCAGCGGACGGGCCAGGGCGGCGACCAGCTCCTCCTGGGTCAGCCACCTGTTGTCGGCCATCTCGCCCAGAACCCAGTCGCGCCGGCCCTTGGCGGCCTCAGGGTGGCGTTTCGGATTATAGTTGTTCGGACCTTTGGGCAGGGCCGCAAGGAAGGCCGCCTCGTCCGGCGTCAGCTGATTCAGCGACTTGCCGAAATAGTTATAGGCGGCCGAAGCCACACCATAGGAGCGATAACCGAGATAGATTTCGTTCAGGTACAGTTCGAGGATCTGTTCCTTGGTCAGCGTCGCTTCCAGGCGGCTGGAGAGGATGGCTTCTTTCAGCTTGCGGTTCAGGCTGGATTCGTTGGTCAGCAGGACGTTCTTGGCCACCTGCTGGGTGATGGTCGAACCGCCTTCAAGCCGCCGCCCAGACAGGACGTTGAAGACATTCTTGAACATGGCCCGGCCGATGCCGGACACGTCGATGCCGCCGTGCTGGAAGAAGTGGCTGTCTTCGGCCGCCAGGAAGGCATGGATCACCTGTTCCGGCACCTGTTCATAGGTGACGTAGATGCGCCGCTCGTCCGAGAACTCGCCGATCAGGGTGCCGTCGCCGGCGAAGACGCGCGTCGCTGTCGCCGGACGGTAATCCGCCAGTTCCGACGCATCGGGCATGTCGTGAAGGACCCAGGCCGCATAGATGGCCACGACCAGCCCGGCCACGGCTATGCCCGCCAGCAAGGCGACGCCCGCCATCACGAACCAGCGTTCGGCTATCTTCACCGTGAACTCCGCAAGACGCGCCCCAGGAATTGTCGTTTATCGCGCGTCGGCCGCGCCGCAAAGCGGAACCGCAAACTCAGCCCTTGTCGCGCAGCAGGCGAGCCTTGTCGCGCTGCCAGTCGCGTTCGGCCGAGGCTTCGCGCTTGTCATGCAGCTTCTTGCCCTTGGCCAGGGCGATCTCGAGCTTGGCCTTGCCCTTTTCGTTCAGATACAGGCGCACCGGAATGATGGTCCGCCCATCGCGCTGAACGGCGCCAATCAGCTTGTCGATCTGCTTGCGGTGCAGCAGCAGCTTCCGGTGGCGGCGCGGCTCGTGGTTGAACCGGTTGGCTTGCTTGTAGGGCGGAATGTCCGAGTTGATCAGAACGATCTCGCGCCCCTCCACCGCTGCATAGCTTTCAGCGATATTGGCCCGACCGTCGCGCAGCGCCTTGATCTCGGTGCCCAGCAGCTGGATCCCGGCCTCGATGTAATCCTCAAGGAAGTAGTCGAAGCGCGCGCGCCGGTTCTCGGCGATCACCTTCTTGGGCGCATCAGCAGCCATCAGGCGACTCCGGCCTCCGCCATGGCTCGATCAATGACGGGCTTCACGGCGTCACGGGTCAGGGACAGCGGCAGGCGGACCTCTTCGCTGCACAGGCCCAGCTTGGCCAGGGCGTACTTGGCCGGGGACGGCGAATTATCGAGGAACAACCCTTTGTGCAGGTCGATCAGACGGTCCTGCCAGGCCCGCGCCATGGCGAAGTCGCCGGCCGCGACCGCGTCATACATGGCCACCATGGCTTCCGGCGCGACGTTGGACGTAACCGAGATCACGCCCACGCCGCCGCTCGCGGCATAGCCCAGCCACGTGGTGTCATCGCCGCTGATCAGGTCGAACGGCCCATCGATATGGCGGCGCATCCAGCTGACCCGCGATATGTCGCCTGTGGCGTCCTTGATGCCGACGATGTTCGGATTTTTCGCCAGATGAGCGACCGCCTCGTTGGACAGATCGACGCCACAACGGCTGGGCACGTTGTACAGGACCATGGGGATCTGCACGGCGTCGGAGATCGCCTCGAAGTGGGCGATCATGCCTTCCTGTGAAGGCTTGTTGTAATAGGGCGTCACCACCAGGGTCGCGTCAGCGCCGACCTCCTTGGCGCAAGCCGACAGCTCGATGGCCTCATGGGTGGCGTTCGATCCAGCGCCGGCGATCACGCGCACGCGACCGGCCGCGATCTGGACGCACTGCTCGATGACACGCTTGTGCTCGTCCATCCTCAGGGTAGCGCTCTCGCCGGTCGTTCCGACCGGGACGACGCCGTGGACGCCAGCGGCGATCTGACGTTCCAGGAGTTTTTCAAAAGCCCCTTCGTCCACGTTTCCGTCACGAAGAGGTGTGATCAAGGCGGTGATCACGCCCTTGAACAAGGGGGCGGTCATTGAAACAAGTTACCTGCGCGGTGTTTCGGGCGGCGGCGTGCCGCCCTTTTGAAGAGGCAGGGAGCGTAGGTTGCTCGCCGCTCGGCCGCAACCAGTGATGAATGAGGATCAGACATCTGATGATCGCGACGACCGTGGCCGCCGCTTTGGCGATTCTGACTCCGCCAACCCAGGACGTGCTGAACAGCACGCCAGCGCCTTACGCCTCCAGCCAGAATGGCGTCATCAGCGGCCAGGACATGGCCTTGTTCCAGCAAGGCCTGGCCTCGGCTCGCGCCCGCGACGTGATCGGCACGCAGTCGATCATGAGCCGCATTTCCGATCCCACGGCGAAGAAGCTGGTCGAATGGGCTCTGGTCGACACCTCGGATAAGCAGCTTTCCTACACCGACCTGGCCCGGGCCCAGACCGACCTCGCCAACTGGCCGCGGGGTGATTCGCGGCGGGCCGCGGGCGAACGCGCGCTGAACCTGGCCAACGCCTCGCCCGACGCGGTCATCGCCTTCTTCAACGGCTCCGAGCCCACGACCGCCGAGGGCGCCATCGCCCTGGCTGGCGCACTGGAGCAAAAGGGGCAGCGCCGAGAAGCCCAGGCCTTGATCCGCGACTGGTGGCGCAATCGCTCCTTCGAGGAAGCGCAACAATCCGTCATCGCCAACCGCTGGGGCGGATGGTTCAATACCGACGACCACGTCGCGCGCCTGAACATGCTGTTGCTTGGCCCGCACGGGCCGGCGACCCGCGCCATGACCGCCATGGTGCCCTCCGACCGCCAGGCCGTCGCCAGCGCCGCCATGGCCTTGCGCACCGCCTATTCGCCCGACGCCCTCGTCGCGGGCCTCAGCCCCGCCGTCGCCAACGACCCGGCCGTGGTGCTGGAGCGCGTCCGCCTGCTGCGCTCGGCTGGTCGTCAGTCCGAGGCCTTCCCACTCCTGTCCGCCCTGCCGGCCGCGCCCTCGCACAAGGAAGGCCAGGACACGCTGTGGAGCGAGCGCCGCAACTACTTCCTGGACGCTCTTCAACAGGGCAATGCCCGCGCCGCTTACGCCGCCATGAACGGCCACGGCTTCCCGTCAGGCGAGCGCAAGGTGGACGCCGAGTTCTTCGCCGGCTGGGTCGCCCTGACCAAGCTGAACGATCCGGCCGCCGCCGCCCAGCATTTCGAGATTCTGCGCAACAGTTCCTCAACCCCGATCACCCAGGGCCGCGCGCTCTACTGGCTGGGCCGCGCCGCCGAGGCCCGCGGCGACCGCGCGGGCGCGCAAGCCTGGTACAAGGCGGGCGCCGAGCACTGGCAGACCTTCTACGGCCAACTCGCCGCTGAAAAGGCGGGGATCACCACCCTGACCCTGCCGGGCGAGCCCGCCCCGACGCCCGAGGACGTCAACCGCTTCGAGGGCAATGAGGTCGTGCGCGCCACCCGCATCCTGGGCGCGGCGGGCGAAAAGACCCTGCTGCGGGTCTTCGCCTATCACCTCGACGACACCCTTCCCTCGCCCTACGACCTGACCCAGTTGTTCGACCTGATGCAGGGTTACGGCGACCAGTTCGGCTCCATGATGGTCGGTCGCGCCGCCAGCCAGCGCGGCTTCGTCATGCCCGAGCGCATGTATCCCGTTCGAATGCCGCCCCAGACCTCGGGCGCCGCGCCGCTGGAGTTTACCCTGGCCATCACCCGTCAGGAATCCAGCTTCGACCCCCTGGCCCGCTCGCACGCCGACGCGCGCGGCATGATGCAGCTTCTGCCGGCCACCGGTCAGGGCGTCGCCCGTCGTATGGGCATCGGCTACTCGGCGGAACAACTGTGGGACCCCGACGCCAACATGCGCCTAGGCAGCTATCACCTCGGCGAGCTGATCAACAACTTCGGCGGTTCGCCGCTTCTGGCCACGGTCGGCTACAACGCCGGTCCCGCCCGCCCACCGCAGTGGGTGGCCCGTTGCGGCGACCCGCGCAGCAATCAGGTCGACCCCATCGACTTCATCGAATGCGCTCCCTTCACCGAGACGCGCAACTACATGATGCGGGTGATGGAGAACATGCAGGTCTATCGCGCCCGCCTGAACGGCGGTTCCGCCCCGCTGACGCCCTCCGCCGACCTGGCGCGCGGCACGCCGCCCAATAGCGGCCCGCGCGCTTACCAGCCTTAAGCCAAGCGACGGGCCGCCAGCAGCGGCCCGTCCGGCGCCCCGATCCAGACCCCGTCCAGATGGAAGGCCGCACGCAGCACCGCTGGCGACAGCGCCTCGACCGGCGCCGCATCCGCGACCACCCGTCCCGCCTCCAGCACCACCACGCGATCCGCGATCCGCGCCGCCAGCGTCAGGTCGTGCAGGCTGACCAGCACCCCTCCGCCCGCATCGGCCCGCGCCCGCAGACGCTCCAGCACCAGAAGCTGAGCATCGGGATCCAGCCCGGCGATCGGCTCGTCGGCCAGCAGCAGCGGCGCCTGAACCACCAGGGCCCGAGCCAGCAGGACTTGCGCCCGCTCGCCGCCCGACATCTCAGCCACTCCGCGTTCGGCCAGATGCCCAGCCCCGATTTCGTCCAGCGCCGCGCGCGCCCGTTCGAGCGCCGCATCCCCCGACAGGAAAGGCGCGCCCAGCGCCGCCACCTCAAGGGCCGGCAGATTCCAGGCGATATGCCGTTCCTGCGGCAGATAGGCCGCCCGCGCCGCGCGCTCCCGCTCGGATAGCCGGCGCACATCTTCACCGCCCAGCTTGGCCACGCCGGCTTGCAAGGGCGTCAGGCCCAGGCCCGCCCGAATGGCGCTGGACTTGCCCGCCCCGTTCGGGCCGCACAGGGCCACCAGTTCGCCTGCCGCCACCGACAGGCTGACCCCGTTCAGCACCGTCGCCGCACCCATGCGCGCAACAACGCCGTCCAGTTCCAGCAAGGCGCTCACAGCCGCCACTCCCGCGCCGCGCGCCATGCGATCAGGGCGAACAGCGGGGCCCCGACCAGGGCCGTGAACACGCCCAGCTTCAGTTCCTGATCCGTCGGCGTCAGCCGCGCCGCCAGATCAGCCAGCACCAGCATCAGTCCGCCCGTCAGAGCCGAGGGCAGCAGCAGCCGTCCCGGATCGCCGCGCACGGCCGCCCGCACCAGATGCGGCGCCGCGAGACCGACGAAACCGATCACCCCGGCGACGGCCACCGCCGCCCCCGCCGCGACCGCCGAGGCGATCAGGGCCAGAACCCGCATTCGCCCCATCGACAGGCCCGACGCCCGCGCCGCCTCCTCGCCGAGCGTCAGCATCCGCAGCCCCGGCAAGGCCCCCGCCGCAAAGACGGCGGCCACAGCCAGCGCCGGCGCCACCCAGGCCACGTCGATCCAGCTGCGGTTCTGCACCGAGCCCAGCAGCCAGTTCATCACCTCGGCCGAGGCGATCGGCGACGGCGACAGGTTGAAGATCAGAGCCGTCAGGGCGCCCGCAAAACTCGACAGCGCCACCCCGAACAGGATCAGCGCCTCAGGCGCTCGCACCCTGGCGGCGATGGCGACCAGCAGCAGCCCCGCCAGCGCCGCGCCGATCAGGGCCGCGCCCTCGACCAGTCCGGGAATGGCCGCCGCCCCCAGCACGATGGCCCCCGCCGCGCCCAGCGCCGCCGTGGCCGACACGCCCAGCACGCCCGGGTCCGCCAACGGGTTCCGCAGCAGGCCTTGCAGCACCGCCCCCGCCAGTCCCAGCGCCGCCCCGACCATCAGGGCGCAGACCGCGCGCGGGGCCCGCACCTGCCACAGCACCTCGCCCGGCCCCGACGCAGGGTCGGCCAGGGCCTGCCCATACTGAGCGGCCGACAGCGTCGTCTCTCCCAGCAACACCGCCCCGACCAATGCCAGCAGGGCGGCCGCCGACAATCCTAGGTTCAGGCCCAAATGTCTGTTCATCGCGCGGCCTCCGCCAGCAAAGCCGCCGCGTCAGCCGCGAACCAGGCGGGGCAGCTCAGCGTCGCGGCCGGCAAATCAGCCACCGTTCGTCCCTTGGCCGCGCGCGCCACCACTGGATGCCGTCCCGGTCCACGCCAGTCCGCCCGCCATTGCTGGAAGAAGCCCCGCACGAACAGGACCGGCGGGCTCAGGGCGATCTTCTCGATCCCCAGCGGCTGATAGCCCGATCCGGTCACGCCGTTGCGGAACCCCGCCGCCTTCAAGATGGCGTCGATCAGCGACCCCGATCCGGTGGTATAGCCGCCGGGCGTGACATAGACGGCCTCTCGGCCCCGCCCCGCGCCCGCCGCCTGGACCAGTCGCCGATCCATTTGGGCGATCAGGGCCGCACCGCGCGCTTCCTGTCCCAAGCCGTGCGAGACAACCTTCAGGTTTTCGCGAACGCCGTCCATGTCGGTCGCGTCATTGATGGCCAGCACACGCGTCCCGCGCTTTTCCAGAGCCGCCAGAAGGCGCGGCTCGCCGCCCCAGTAGCGGACCACCGCGTCGGGCTGAAAGCCTATGGCCGCCTCCAGCGTCGGGCGAACCCGAGGCCGCCCGCGCGCCGCCTGCCGCATCCATGAATCCGGGTCATCCGCCCGCGACGACAGGGCCAGCTCAGCCTCGGGCGCCAGGGCCAGAACATACTGATCCGCGCACTGGTCCAGCGACAGCACCCGCAACGGCCGCGCCTCCGCGACACCGGGCAGCAACATCACCAGTCCCATGAGGACGGCGCGCGTCTGAATCACGATTGGAGCAGCCCCGCGAACAGAGCGTCCATCTGGACGCGGACCAGTTCATCGCGATCCACCCAATCAAAATAGGGCTTGGTGATCATAAGGGAAACAATGCCGTGCCCGCTGGCCCAGATCACCTGGGCGATGGCGCGGGGATCGCCCTTCATTCGCCCGGTGGCCACCGCCTCCTCCACCACAGACGTAAAGGACCGAAACAGTTCGAAGCCCGTCTCCTGCGCCACCGTCTCGGCGCCCTCGCGCGCCTCAACCGGCCGAGTGAGATAGGTCAGGCGGTAGGCGTTCGGGTTGTCGAAGCCGAAGCGCACATATCCTTCGATCATCCTCCGTAACCGAACATCGGCAGGCGCCGGTTCCGCCGTGATCCCTTCATGGGTCGCGATCAGAGTCTCGAAGGCGCCGCGACAAATTTCGTGCAGGATCGCGGCCTTGTCAGGGAAGTGCATGTAGAGCGCCGTCGATGACAAACCGACCTCATCCGCGATCTTGCGGATAGTCGCCCCCTCATAACCATGCTCGACAAAAATGCGCTCCGCCGCAGCCAGGATTTCCGCGCGTCGCGCATAGCCTTCACCCTTGGGCTTGCGCGCTGATCGGGGCGTGGGGAGCAATGAACCGGGCAATCCAGACTCCATGGCTAGGATCCCCGCTTGAATAGCTGGAATGGCTGAGTCCGCCAATCGCTTGCACTCAAAGAACAATGATCTTAACAAATTCGCATTTGCAGCGGGTCGGGGGACTTCGCCCATGCGCAACAGACAAGTTCAAGGAAAAGCCAACCATACGGCATGCGCCGCGCGGACCACAGTAACGCGCGCTCAACTCATTGTTTTTTCGGGGTCGATCGCAGGGTTAGTCGCCAGCTTATTCCTGTCACCCTACATCGCGCCCCTGATCCTGACCGCCATACAACTCGGCTTTCTGAGCGTCGCCGGATGGCGGCTCATGACATTGCTGACACGGCTTCCCTCGAGCCCCCAGCATCCTGCTCCTGCCATTTGGCCTCGGTATACAATCATCGCGGCTCTCTATGACGAAGCGGCCGTCTTGCCCCAACTGGTCGAGCGTCTTGGCCGGATAGACTACCCCGAAGACCGTCTTGAGGGTTTCCTTGCTCTGGAGGCCGACGACAGCGTCACTATCGCCGCTGCCTTGGCGACCGAGCGCCCAGATTGGTTGAAGGTGCTGATCGTTCCGCCAGGCTCGCCGAACACAAAGCCCCGCGCGTTGAACTTCGCCCTGTCAGTCGCAAGCGGCGATCTGGTGACAATCTATGACGCCGAGGACGACCCGGACCCTCTCCAGCTTCGAGAGGCCGCCGCTCGTTTCGCGGTCGAAGAAAAGGACCTGGTATGTCTTCAGGCGCCGCTACGCATTCAGCGACGCGACAAACGTAACAGCGCATCGCCCTTCCTGGATGTACAGTTCGCAGCGGAGTACGCCGCGCTTTTTGAGGTGACCCTGCCAGCCATGGCGGCCTTGGGCCTGCCGTTTCCGCTTGGAGGGACCAGCAATCATTTCCGCGCCTCAGCTCTTCGCGCTCTCGGCGGTTGGGATGCCTGGAACGTGACGGAAGACGCCGACCTCGGTTTCCGTATCTGGCGTTCCGGAGGACGCATGGGGATGCTGGAGCGTCCGACATATGAAACGCCGCCCGGCGCCTTGCGGCTCTGGTTGCCCCAACGTACGCGCTGGCTAAAGGGACATCTGCAGACACTGGCGGTTCATACTCGCAGCCTGGGCGGAATGGGATGGCGTGGCTGGTCCGCCCTGGGCCTGACCCTTGGCGCAGGCTGCGCCTCTGCCGCCATCCATGCCGCTTCTTTCGCATGGATCGGCGTCGTGGCGCTGGCGTCGATTGTCAGCGGCCAGCTTCCGCCTGCACCTCCATTGGGAATGAGCGTGCTGATAGCCGGTGTGGCGACAGCATGGCTGGCCAAGCTGACGGGAGCGCGCCGCGCCGGCGTTCGCTACGGATTAAGGGAAATGGCCGCGTCGCCTGCCTACTGGTGCCTGCTCAGTCTGGCGTTCGTTCATGCAGCCTTTCGGCTCGTTACTGAACCTCACCGATGGGACAAAACTCCCCACTCTCCCGACGTCGCGCCCCTCGAAGACATCAATGACGCCGTGGGTGCTGGACGAGCAGCCGCCTGAGCGCCTATCAGCCGCACATGGCTCCCGTTCTCTCCTCCACGCCCGAAACCCTCGTCACGCGAGGCTGGTCGGACTACGCCCTGATCGACAGCGGCGACGGTCGCAAGCTGGAGCGGTATGGCCGCTACACCGTCGTTCGCCCCGAGCCTCAGTGTTTCTGGAAGGCCCACCACGAAACCGCCTTCGAGCAGGCCAACGCCATGTTCGACCCGCAGCAGGAGGAAGAGGATTCCGGCCGCTGGCGCTTCGACCAGCACGGCCCGATCGACGCCTTTCCCCTGAAATGGCGCGACGTGCGTTTCATGGGGCGCTTCACCCCCTTCCGCCACCTGGCCTTCTTCCCCGAGCAGGCAGCCAACTGGGATTGGCTGGACGCGCGCGTTCGCACCCTGCAGCAACCCAGGATCCTGAACCTGTTCGGCTACACCGGCGTGGCCAGCCTGGCCTGTTCGGCGGCGGGCGCCCACGTCACGCACGTCGATGCTTCCAAGAAGTCGGTCGCCTATGCCCGTGAGAACGCCGAGCTGTCGGGTCTGTCCGACCGACCGATCCGCTGGATCGTCGAGGACGCCCGCAAGTTCGTGGCGCGCGAGGTCCGTCGCGGTTCGAAGTACGACGGCATCATCTTGGACCCGCCGAAATACGGACGCGGCGCCAATGGCGAGGTCTGGCGCCTGTTCGAGGACATGCCGGATCTGCTGAAGGACTGCGCGGCCCTGCTATCCGACGACGCCTCTTTCCTGCTGCTGAACGCCTATGCGGCGCGGATTTCCGGCCTGTCGCTGGCCCACATTATGGCTGAGGCGACCCATGATCGCGGCGGGCGCATCGACTGGGGTGAACTAGCCCTGTCCGAGGACGGCAAGGACGCCCGCGCCATCGGCCTCAGCTTCTTCGCGCGCTGGAGCGCCTGACATGGTCGAGCGCGTCATCACCTCCCTGACCAACGACACCATCAAGTCGGTCCGCGCCCTGCACATGCGCAAGGAACGCGACCTGAGCGGCCGCTTCCTGGCCGAGGGCCTGAAATTCATCGGCGAAGCCCTGGATCAGGGCCGCGCTCCGGTCATGCTGCTGGTCGGCGACGAAGCTCGCCCTCACCCCCTGCTGGATCGCGCCAAGGCCGAGACGGTCAGGGCCGGCGGTCAGATCATAGTCGTCACCCACGCCATCCTCGAAAAGATCAGCCGTCGCGACAATCCTCAGACCGTGCTGGGCGTGTTCGAGCAGGTCTATACGCCGCTGGACGCCATCCAGCCCGAGGCCAAACCCTGCTGGGTGGCGCTGGAGCAGGTGCGCGATCCGGGCAACCTCGGCACCATCATCCGCACGGCGGATTCCGCCGGCTGCGGCGGGGTCATCCTGATCGGCGACTGTGTCGACCCCTTCTCGGTCGAGGCCGTGCGCGCCACCATGGGCTCGGTCTTCGCCGTCTCCATCAGCAAGGCGACGCGTGGGGAATTCCTGGCCTGGCGCGCCAAGTGGCCGGGCAGCGTCATCGGCACCCGTCTGGACGCGAAGCATGGCTACCGCGACAGCCCCGTGCGGCATCCGGCCCTGATCATGATGGGCAACGAACAGGCCGGGCTGACCGATGAACTGGCCGCCGCCTGTGACCTGAACGTCAAGATCCCCATGCGAGGCCGGGCGGACAGCCTGAACCTGGCCATCGCCACCGGCATCATGGTCTATGCCGTGACCGACGCGGCCTACGGCACAGACATCTAGTCTCTGGCTACGCCTCGCCGTCCGTCTTGATCTGATTCATGCCCAGCAGGGCCAAGATGGTCAGGACGGCGGCGACAGCCAGATAGGCGCCCACAGCCTGCAAGCCGTAATGTCCGGCCAGCCAGGTCGCCGCGAACGGCGCCAGCGAGGCGCCGAGAATCCCTGCCAGATTGAAGGTCATCGACGCCCCGGTATAACGCACCGCCGTCGGGAAGGGCCGCGCCAAGGCCGCGCCCAGCGGGCCATAGGTGCAGCCCATCAGGCTGAAGCCGATGATGAAGAAGGCCACCACTCCGGCCAGCCCGCCGCTGCCGAACAGCGGCGCCAGCACCAGGCCGAACAGGGCGATGGCGATGGACGTCGCCAGCAGGGTCCGCCCCTGCCCCCAGCGATCCGCCGCCAGCGCCGCCAGCGGGATGAAAAGACCGAAGAAGCAAACGCCCAGCAACTGGATCGGCAGGAACTGCTCGCGGGTATAGCCCATGGCCGTCGTGCCCCAGCCCAGGGCGAAGACGGTCATCAGGTAAAACAGGACAAAGGTCGCCATCCCCGCCAGCGTTCCGGTCAGCAGGGCGAACTTGTGCCGCGCCAGCAGGGTCAGGATCGGCGTCTCGACCCGCTCGGCCTTGTCGATGGTCTTCTTGAACTCGGGCGTTTCGGTGATGCGCAGCCGAACCCACAGGCCGACGAAGACCAGCAGTGAGCTGGCGATGAAGGGAATGCGCCAGCCCCAGCTCAGGAATTGCTCATTCGGCAGAGTCGCCGTCAGGATGATGAAGCTCAGGGTCGACAGAATAAAGCCGATCGGCGCGCCCAGCTGCGGGAACATGCCGTACCAGGCCTTCTTGCCCGGCGGCGCGTTCTCGGTGGCCAGCAGCACCGCGCCGCCCCACTCGCCGCCCAGACCCAGGCCCTGACCGAACCGGCACAGGGCCAGCAGCAGGGGGGCGACCACGCCGACCGAATGCCAGGTCGGCAGCAGGCCGATCGCCACCGTCGACAGCCCCATCGTCATCAGGGCCGCGACCAGCGTCGCCTTGCGCCCCACCTTGTCGCCGAAATGGCCAAAGACGACCGCCCCGACCGGCCGCGCGAAGAAGGCGATGGAGAAGGTGGCGAAGGACGACAGCATGGCCGTCGTCGCGTCCTCCCCGGGGAAGAAGAGGGCCGGAAACACCAGCACCGCCGCCGTCGCGTAGATGTAGAAGTCAAAGAACTCGATCGTGGTGCCGATGAGGCTGGCGAACAGAATTCTCCGTTTGGAGGCGGTAGGCGGTGAGAGTGCAGCGTCGGCCACGCGAAATCCTTGCATTGCTGCAAGGTCATTGCGCCGCGCCGCAACACCCCGTCAAGCCAGTCAGGTTCCGCGCGGCTTGGCTCGGCTGGTCGCCTCGGCGTTGGCGGGGTCTTCCGGCCAGGGGTGGCGCGGATAGCGACCGCGCATCTCGCTGCGCACCGCCGCCCATGAGCCGCTCCAGAAGCCCGGCAGGTCCTTGGTCACCTGCACCGGCCGCCGCGCCGGGGACAGCAAGGATAGCGTCAGCGGCACGCGCCCGCCGCCGACCGTGGGATGCGCCTTCACTCCGAACAGTTCCTGAACCCGGATTTCGACGCGCGGCCCGCCCTCGGCGGCGTAGTCGATGCTGGCCGACCCCAGCGGCGTGGTCAGGCGCGGCGGGGCCAGGTCGTCCAGCTTGCGCTGCAAGTCCCAGGGGATCAGCCCCCGCAGGGCCTCGGCCAGCTTGCCGTCGCCGATGTCGCCCAGCGACCGCGCCCCGTCCAGCAGCGGCCACAGCCAGTCTTCGCGCTGGGCCAGCAGGCCCTCGGCCGACATATCCGGCCAGGTCGAATCCAGCCCATGCAGGAAGGCCAGTCGCGCCCGCAGCGCCGCGGCCTGCTCGCCCCAGTTCAGCGCCGACAACCCGCCCGCCTCGACCTCGGACTTCAGCGCCGCCGTCATGGTCGCCCGGTCCGGCGCGCCGATGACCTTTTCGTCCAGCACCAGGGCGCCGATCCGGCGAATCCGCCGGATCACCGGCTTACCCGAAGGCTCACGCGCCAAGCGGTCCTCGACCTCGATCCGGTGCGCCAGATCGGCCTCCAGCGTCGCCGCATCCAGCGCCGCCGCCAGACGGATACGGTCGCGTGCGTCGCCGCCGCCCAGTTCCGCCGCCGCCAGCCAAGGCTCGCGCGCCATATGCTCGGTCGGATCAAGGAAGGCCCCGCGCCCGGAGGCCAGCAGCACCTCGCCCGGCTTGCCCCGCGCCCGCGCGATCCGCTCGGGGAAGGCCTCGGCCAACAGCAGGCCCGCGTCCGCCTGGCCGCCTGCACCGCCGCCCGCCGCCCGGGCCCAGCGTTCAGCCAGCTTCATCGCGTCACGGGCGCGCGGCGAGCGATCCCGCTCCAGCCCCTTCAAGCGATCGTGCAGATCAACGGCGTTGCCGCCCAGACCCGGCTCGCTCAGCACCGCCGCGATCTTGGCCCCGCTCAGGGCGTCGTCCTGATCCGAGGCCACAGCCACCATGTGCGCCAGTCGCGGCGGCAGGGGGATGCGCGTCAGCCGCCGCCCATGCGCCGTCAGATCGCCCCTGGCGTCCAGCGCCCCCAGCCGGGTCAGCACCTTCCGCGCCTCGGCCAGCGCCCCGGCGGGCGGCGGGTCCAGCAGGGCCAATCCCTCGACCGACTTCGCGCCCCAACGCGCCAGGTCCAATGCAAAGGCGGTCAGGTCGGCTTCCTGAATCTCGGGCCGCTGATGCGGGATCAGACCCCGCGTCTGTTCCTCGTCCCACAGGCGATAGCAGACGCCCGGCTCGACACGGCCGGCTCGACCGCGCCTCTGCTCCGCCGACGACCGACTGACCTTGACCGTCGCCAATCTGGTCAGGCCGCTGGACGGCTCAAACCGCGGCACGCGCGACAGGCCGCCGTCGATCACCACCCGCACGCCTTCGATGGTCAGGCTGGTCTCGGCCACCGAGGTCGCCAGCACTACCTTCCGCCGTCCGGGCGGCGCCGGCTCGATGGCGCGGTCCTGCTCGCCCTTGTCCAGTGCGCCATAGAGGGCGACCACATCCACCGACGGATCGCGCAGCCGCTCATTCAAACGCTGAACCGTGCGGTGGATCTCGCCCTGCCCCGGCAGGAAGACCAACACCGACCCGCTCTGATCGCCCAGCGCCTGTATGACCGCCCGCGCCACGGCGTCCTCGAATCGGTCGGCGGCGTTTCGGCCCAGATAGAGGGTCTCGACCGGGAACATCCGCCCCTCGGCCTCAATCACCGGCGCGCCGTCGAGCAGTTTCGACACCCCCGCGATATCCAGCGTGGCCGACATGACCAGCAGCCGCAGGTCGTCGCGCAGCACCGACTGGCTCTCGCGCGCCAGGGCCAGTCCCAGATCGGCGTCCAGACTCCGTTCGTGGAATTCGTCGAACAGGACGGCGCCGACGCCTTCCAGCGCCGGGTCGTCGAGAATCATCCGCGTGAAGACGCCCTCGGTGATGACCTCGATCCGCGTTTCGGGGCCGACGCGGCTCTGCAGCCGGGTGCGGTAGCCGACGGTTTCGCCCGCCTTCTGACCCAGGCTCGCCGCCATCCGGTCGGCCGCCGCCCGCGCCGCCAGACGACGCGGTTCCAGAACCAGCACCTTGCCCTCGCCAAGCCATGCCTGATCCAGCAAGGCCAAGGGCACGACCGTAGTCTTGCCCGCCCCAGGCGGGGCGGCCAGGACGACCGCATTGGTCGCGGCCAAGGCCGCTTTCAGCGGCTCCAGTACGGCGTGAATCGGCAGCATCAGATGGGCTCTAGCCGCAACAGCACTGTTCACGAAAGCGTCGTCGTCGCTTCATCCAACCGAAACCGCGTTGCGCGCGGCTCTTCGGATGGTTAGCGTCCGCCCCCAAGAAGACGACCCGGGAGGGGTCGTTGCGTAATTGGGGGCGCGACTTCATGTCCGCAGACGGCGTAAAGCCAGCCGGCAACCGGCTATTTCTTAAAAAATCCATTGCCCAGATCCAGAAGGAAGCCGCCAAGAGCGAGCTGAAACGGACCCTGGGTCCGTTGAATCTGATGAGCCTGGGCATCGGCGCCATCATCGGCGCCGGCATCTTCGTGCTGACGGGTCAGGTGGCCTCGGCCAACGCCGGCCCGGCCATCATGCTGTCCTTCGTGGTCGCCGGCTTCGCCTGCGCCCTGGCGGGCCTTTGCTATGCCGAACTGGCTTCGACCATGCCGGTGTCCGGCTCGGCCTATACCTATGCCTACGGCACTCTGGGCGAGGTCTTCGCCTGGATCATGGGCTGGCTGCTGGTGCTGGAATACGGCGTCGCGGCCTCGACCGTCGCGGTCGGCTGGTCCGGCTATGTCGTGTCGATCATGAACGACTTCGGCCTCAGCGCCAGTCTGTTCCCGACAATCCAATATGCGGGCGGCGAAGGGCCCCAGTGGGCCACCCCCCTGGTCCAACTGGTCCAGAACGCCGGCGCGACCTCCTTCCCGATGACCGGCACCTTCAACCTGGTGGCGGCTGTCGGCATCGCCGCCGTGTGCGGCCTGCTGGTGCTGGGCGTGTCGGAATCGGCGAACATCAACAACGCCATCGTGGTCATCAAGATCATCGTCCTGCTGACCTTCATCGCCGTCGGCATCCAGTACATCAACCCGGACAACTGGGTCCCCTTCATCCCCGAGCCCACCGGCCAGGCCGGTCAGTTCGGCGTCGGCGGCATCTTCCGCGGCGCGGCCATCATCTTCTTCGCCTATGTGGGCTTTGAGGCGGTTTCGACCGCCGCCGCCGAAGCCAAGAACCCGTCCAAGGACGTGCCGATCGGGATCCTGGGCGCTCTGTTCGTCTGCACCCTGATCTACATGGCGGTGGCCGCCGTCATGACCGGCGTGGTGCCCTATCTGGAGCTGGCGTCGCCGGCTCCGATCGCCGTCGCCATCGACCGCATGGGTCTGGAGTGGGCCAATGTTCCGCTGGCGGCCTCGCCCAGCGGTCAGCTGAACCTGATCGCCTTCCTGATCAAGATCGGCGCCATCACCGGTCTGTCCTCGGTCATGCTGGTGCTCTGCTACGGCCAGACGCGCGTCTTCTACACCATGGCCCGCGACGGCCTGCTGCCGAAGTCCTTCGCCAAGGTCCATCCCAAGTTCCGCACGCCGTGGATCGGCACGATCGTCCTGGGCATCCTGATCGCCATCGCGGCGGCCTTCCTGCCCATCTCGATCCTGGGCGACCTGGTGTCGCTGGGCACCGCGACGGCCTTCGCCATCGTCTGCCTGTCGGTGATCGTCCTGCGCGTGAAGCACCCCGAGATGGAGCGTCCGTTCAAGGTGCCGGGCGGCATCTTCACCGCGGTTCTGGGCATCCTGGCCTGCCTCTTCCTGGCCAGCCAGAACCTGATCCCGATGTTCCAGCACGCCGCCGAGGACAACCCTCTGCCGCTGATGCTGCTCGGCGGTTACGCCGTCATCGGTGCGGTCATCTACGCCGCCTACGGCTTCTGGCACTCCAAGCTGGCCAAGGGCATCGACATCACCGAGGACGCCACGCTGGAAACGGCTGTGGAGGCCCTCGGCCACGGCGTCGACAACAAGAAGGACTGATCCCTTCGGGACAACCTTCATGGCCTCAAGCTGCGTAAGCGTGATAGGCTCAAAAAGAGAAAGGCCCCGGAGAAATCCGGGGCCTTTTTCCTATCCGGACTAACCTTGTCAGTTGCCCAATCCGCTGCCCTCGCCTACAGGCATTCGCCTACCTATGCGGATGTGGCGGAACTGGTAGACGCACCAGATTTAGGTTCTGGCGCCGAGAGGCGTGGAGGTTCGAGTCCTCTCATCCGCACCACGGGCTTCAGCCGGGATAGAGCTCGGCCAGCACCGGCGGGATCAGGTCCGGCAAGTCCTCGGCGATCAGCCCCGGCCCGAAACGATGCGCTGCATCCGCGTGCATCCAGACCGCCGCACAGGCCGCGTCGAAGCTGTCCATATGCTGGGCCAGCAGCCCGCCGATCATTCCGGCCAGAACGTCGCCGCTCCCCGCCGTCGCCAGCCAGGGAGCCCCGTTGCCGTTGACCACGCAGCGTCCGTCCGGCGCGGCGATCACGGTGGCGCTTCCCTTAAGCACCAGGACGCATCCCGCCCGCCTGGCGGCCTCCTGCGCGGCCGACGCGCGTCCCTCGGCCAACAGTTCCGGAAACAGACGCTCGAACTCGCCCTCGTGCGGGGTCAGGACGTCATCGCGATCCAGACTGGCGAACAGATCGCCCGGCCGGTCACGGAACAGGGTCAGGGCGTCGGCGTCGATCACCAGGGCCGCTCCCGTCCGCGCCAGCGCCGCCACATTGGCCGCCGTCGCCTCGGTCAGTCCCGCCGCCGGGCCGATCACCACGGCGTCCATCGGCTCGGCCAGCGCCGCCAGTTGATCGCCCGACACGAAGCTGGCCAGCATGACCGCCTCCAGCGCAGGCGCCAGCACCGGCGCAGCCTCGGGCGGACAGAAGACCTTCACCAGTCCCGCTCCGATTCTCAGCCCCGCGCGCGCCGCCAGCCTTGCAGCGCCCGTCGAATAAGCCCCGCCGGACACCACGCCGAGGCGCCCGCGCGCATGCTTGTGCGCCTCGGCGCCGGGCCAGGGCAGTCGGCTTTGCCATGTCGTGGGGTCGTTGATCGGGTTCATGATCGAATTCCGTTCACGGATGGCCTCTACGCACGAAAATTGCTTGCCTTATTGTGCGATGCAATGTCCCTTTACCCCCCGAGCGTCGGACCAACCAAGGGAGCCGGCTCGGGACTCGCCATGAAGAAGATTGAAGCCGTCATCAAGCCATTCAAGCTGGATGAAGTGAAAGACGCTCTCCAGGATATCGGAGTGCAGGGCATGACCGTGCTGGAGGCCAAGGGATATGGCCGCCAGAAAGGCCATTCCGAGCTTTATCGCGGCGCCGAGTACGTCATCGACTTCCTGCCCAAGATCAAGATCGAGGTCGTCGTGGCCGATGATCTGGCTCCGGCCGTGATTGACGCCATCCAGACCGCAGCCCGCACCGGCAAGATCGGCGACGGAAAGATCTTTGTTTCCTCGCTCGAGGACGTGATCCGCATCCGCACCGGCGAAACCGGCGCCCAGGCTATCTGACCCACCACCACGGCCGTCCCGCAAGGGCGGCCGCTTTTCGTTTCTCCTCCCCGAACTGACAGGACTTCGAGAATGAGCGCCGCCCAAAAGATCCTTCAAGAGATCAAGGAAAAAGACGTCCAGTACGTCGACATCCGTTTCACCGATACGCGCGGCCGCCTGCAGCACGTGACCTTCGATATCGACATGGTCGACGAAGATTTCCTGGAAGAAGGCACCATGTTCGACGGCTCGTCGATCGCGGGCTGGAAGGCCATCAACGAGTCCGACATGCTGCTCAAGCCGGACCTGTCGCGCGCCTACATCGACCCCTTCTACCAGCAGACGACGCTGTTCCTGTTCTGCGATGTCCTGAGCCCCGACACGGGCGAGCCCTACAACCGCGACAGCCGCTCGATGGCCAAGAAGGCCCTGGCCTATGTCCAGTCGTCGGGCGTGGGCGACGTGGTCTATTTCGGCCCGGAAGCCGAGTTCTTCATCTTCGACGACGTGCGCTGGAACACCGCCCCGCACAACACCGGCTACAGCTTCGACTCGATCGAACTGCCGTCCAACACCGGCGCTGAATACGCCGAGGGCAACCTGGGCCACCGTCCCGGTCACAAGGGCGGATACTTCCCGGTCAACCCGGTCGACTCCGCCCAGGACCTGCGCGGCGAGATGCTGGGCGTGATGAAGGACCTGGGCATGGACCCGGAGAAGCATCACCACGAGGTCGCCCCGGCGCAGCACGAACTGGGCCTGAAGTTCAGCGACCTGCTGACCATGGCCGACCGTCTGCAGCTCTACAAATACGTGATCCACAACGTGGCCGCGGCCTACGGCAAGTCGGCGACCTTCATGGCCAAGCCCATGTTCGCCGACAACGGCTCGGGCATGCACGTCCACATGTCGATCTGGAAGGACGGCAAGCCCCAGTTCGCCGGCGACAAGTACGCCGGGCTGTCGCAGGAATGTCTGTGGTACATCGGCGGCATCATCAAGCACGCCAAGGCCATCAACGCCTTCGCCAACTCGACCACCAACTCCTACAAGCGTCTGGTGCCCGGCTATGAAGCCCCGGTGAAACTGGCCTATTCGGCCAGCAACCGTTCGGCCTCGATCCGCATCCCGCACGTCTCCTCGCCCAAGGCCAAGCGTCTGGAAGCCCGCTTCCCCGACCCGATGGGCAACCCCTACCTGACCTTCGTGGCCCTGCTGATGGCGGGCCTGGACGGCATCGAGAACCGCATCGATCCGGGCGCGGCCGCCGACAAGAACCTCTACGACCTGCCGCCGGAAGAGCGCGGCTCGATCCCCGAGGTCGCCGGTTCGCTGAAGGAAGCTCTGGAAGCCCTCGACGCCGACCGCGCCTTCCTCAAGAAGGGCGGCGTCATGGATGACGACTTCATCGACAGCTACATCGCGCTGAAGTCGGAAGAAGTCGCCCGTCTGCAGCTGCACCCGCACCCGGTCGAGTTCGACATGTACTACAGCTGCTGATCTCCGGATCAGTCTGACGGTCAAGGCGCCGGACGGAAACGTTCGGCGCCTTTTTCATGGGCCGGAACGGCCGGGAACATCCTTCGCTGTGCGTGGTTGCCTCTCCCGAAGGAGAAGCCCGCCATGCCCGACAAACACGCCGACACCGACCGCTGGGGCGGCCCTGGCGCCAGCCATGAGAACCGGAACAAGGCTCGCCCCGATCCCTTGGTGAAAGACGCCGACGCCCCCGACCATCTGTCTCCGCGTAGCCAGATCTCAGGCGGAGGAGGCGAAGGCGACGTCCACAAGGGCCATTCCGCCAAGGCCAAGCACGAGAAGCGATCGACGTCACAAGAAAAGCGGCACGAACGGGACGGTCGACACTAGCCGATCTCGGCATCTCAATCGTGAAAACGGTCGGGCTACGTCGGCCAGAACGAACCAGCCAGCAGACCAGCCCAGATCAACGTCTTCTAGCAGATGGTCAGGCGGCGGCTTCGTCCGCGTCCGCCTTCTTGCGGCGCAGTTCAATGATGCGGACGCACCAGATCGAGACCTCGTAGAGGAGCACCATGGGCACGGCCAGCATCAGCTGGCTGATAGGGTCCGGCGGCGTGACCACGGCTGCGACCACGACCACGGCCACGATGGCGTAGCGACGGCCCTTGGCCATGACATGCGAACTGATGAGGCCCGCCAGTCCCAGCAGGGTCATGACGACCGGCAACTGGAAGCAAAGGCCGAAGGCCAGGATCAGAGCCGTCACCAGGTTCAGATAGTCCGACACCTTGGGCAACAGCTCGGCCGCAACGCCGTCGCCGATGATCTGCTGGCTCAGCGAGAACCACATGACGAACGGCAGCATGACATAATAGACCAGCGCCGCTCCCAGCAGAAACAGCACCGGCGCCGCGATCAGGAAGGGCAGGAAGGCGCCCTTCTCATTGCGATAAAGCCCCGGTGCGACGAAGCGGTACAATTGCCAGGCCAGAACCGGGAAGGCCACGATGACGGCGCCCAGACCGGCCAGCTTCATCTTGGTGAACAGGATTTCCAGCGGCGCCGTGTAAATCAGCTTGACGCTCTGGTGGTCCACATCGGGCACCGGGATCAGCCGCGCCGTCCCGAGGATCAGGTCGAACGGCGACACATGGCCGTGCGCCCCCACCGTCTGGTGAAAGGCGGCGGACACCACATAGGGCTGGACCAGAAAGAGGTAGAGCTTCTCGGAGAAGGCGAAGCAGCCGATGAAGGCGATCGCAAAGGCGACGACGCAGATCAACAGCCGCCCGCGCAGCTCGATCAGGTGATCCATCAGGGGCGCGCGCGAGGCCTCGATCTCGGCCTCGTCCCGGTCGAACGACGTCATTGATCGACCTTCTTCTTACGCACCGACTTGGGCTTGGATGCAACAGCCTCAGCCGCGACCGGCTTGGCCTTTGCAGTCTTGGCGGCGGTCTTGGCCGGGGCGCGCGCCGCCTTCGGCTTTGCAGCCGCCTTTATCTTGGGTTCAGCGACGATGGCCTCCGCAACCGGCTCAACCGCAGGCTGGAACTCGTCCGGCCACTCATCCACGCCGGTGGCGACAGGCGTCGCCAAAGCGGGCGCTGCCAGAGCCGGCGTATCGAGCGGCGCCTCCAGATCCTTGCGGATATCCTTGAAGGCCGCCTCGGCCTCGGCGCCGAGCGGGTGCATGCCCTGCCCCGACCGCAGCGCCTCGACCTCCTTGCGCAGGTCATCCAGCTCGGACTGGCGAGCCATTTCGTCGAAACTGGCGCGGAATTCGTTGGCCATGCCGCGCGCCTTGGCGACGAACTGACCGACCTTGCGCATCAGCATCGGCAAATCCTTGGGCCCCACGACAAGCAGGGCCACCAGACCGATGACAAGGATTTCGAACCCGCCGATTCCGGGGCCAAGACCACCCATGATTCAGCGTCTTTCTGCGACCGGCTTAGCGGTTCAGTTCTTCTTTTTCAGCCTCGGTGCGCGGCAGCGAGCTGACGCCTTCCTTCGGGCCCTTGGAATCAGTGTCGTCCTTCAGGCCGTCCTTGAAGGCGCGAATGCCCTTGGCGGCGTCGCCCATGATGCCGGACAGCTTGCCGCGTCCGCCGAAAAGGACCAGCACGACAACAACGACGATGGCCCAGTGCCAGATGCTCATGGAGCCCATGGCGTTACCTCCTCAAAGGGACCACGAACGCGGTCCCGTCCGACTGATTGTTGTGTGTCATATAGGCTGACTGATGGCGGCGCGCCAAGGGACGCTGTAGGCATCCCGCCATGAGTTTCGTCGATCACGTCATCATTCACACCGACGGCGCCTGCAAGGGCAATCCCGGTCCCGGCGGCTGGGGCGCCATTTTGCAGACCGGCGGCGGTCACGAGAAGGAATTGTGGGGCGGCGAGCCCAACACGACGAACAACCGCATGGAGTTGATGGCCGCCATCGCCGCGCTCGAGGCCCTGAAACGCCCCTGCCGCGTCGACCTGCACACCGACAGCAAATACGTCATGCAGGGCATCACCGAGTGGATCCGGGGCTGGAAGGCCCGCGGCTGGAAGACCGCTGACAAGAAGCCGGTCAAGAACGACGACCTGTGGCGCCGCCTGGACGAGGCCCGCAGCCGCCACGAGGTCAAATGGCACTGGGTCAAGGGTCACGCCGGCCACGTCCTGAATGAACGGGCCGACGCCCTGGCGAATCGCGGCGTCGACGAGATGCGACGCCGCTAAGCCTCAGACGGGGCGCACCCGCAGGCGCGGACCATCGACCGATTCGACCACCACGCTTTCGCCGGCCAGGGGCGCCGCGCCCTCGATTTCGGCCGGCCATTCGGCCCCCGAGACGAAGACCCGGCCGCGCCCCTCGACAAAGGCCTCGACGACCCGCGCCCGTTCACCGACCAAACGCAGGTCCCGGTCGTTGATGTCGGGCTCGTCGACGGGGTTCACCCGCTTGATCAGACGGCGCGACAGGACCGTCGAGGCCACGGTCAGGGCGGCGAATATCCCGATCTCGACCGGCAGGCCCAGATTGGGCGCCAGGGCTGAGATCAGCGCCACGATCCCGGCAGAGACCGCAGGCCACAGCAGCCACTCGGTCGAGGCCGCCGCCTCGATGGCCAGCAGGACCACGCCCACCGCCAACCACAGCCAGAAAGGCTGGGCGGCGTAGAGGTTCAGAATCCAGTCCATGCCCTACTCCGTGGTCGGCACGGCGCCGCCGGGGCGTCGCGGCGCGGGGCGCGCCGGCGCAGCGGGCGCCGGGGCAGGACGAGCGACCGCACGCGTCTCCGTGCGGACATGTTGCTGTTCCTTGGCCAGACCGACCAGTTCGCCCAGACCGGCGATAGTGCCGACCAGACCACCCATCTCGGCGGGGACGATGACCGTCTTCTGCTGCGGACTGCGAGCCAGTTCGGCGAAGGCTTCGACGTACTTCTGGGCCACGAAGTAGTTGATGGCGTTGACGTCGCCACGTGCGATGGCTTCCGACACCATGGCCGTCGCCTTGGCCTCGGCCTCGGCTTCACGCTCGCGGGCCTCGGCGTCGCGGAAGGCGGCTTCGCGGCGGCCCTCGGCCTCCAGGATCGCCGCCTGCTTGGCGCCCTCGGCGCGGGCGATGGCGGCCTGCTTCTCGCCGTCCGCCTCGGTGATGACGGCGCGGCGTTCGCGTTCGGCCTTCATCTGACGCGCCATGGCGTTGGTGATGTCGGTCGGCGGGGTCAGGTCCTTGATCTCGATGCGGTTGGCCTTGACGCCCCACGGCTCGGTCGCGGCGTCGATGACGTGCAGCAGGCGGGTGTTGATGGCGTCGCGCTGTGACAGCACCTCATCCAGCTCCATCGAGCCGACCACGGTCCGCAGATTGGTCATGCAGAGCTGGGCGATAGCGTAAGGCAGATCATCGACGCGATAGGCGGCGCGGGCTGCGTCCATCACCTGGATGAAGACGATGCCGTCCACCTTCACCATGGCGTTGTCCTTGGTGATGACCTCCTGGGTCGGGACGTCCAGCACCTGCTCCATCATGTTCATCCGCTTGCCGATGCGCTCGACGAACGGGGTCAGGATGCTGATGCCCGGCTTCAGCGTCTTGGTGTATTTGCCGAAGCGTTCCACCGTGAATTCACGGCCTTGCGGCACGATCTTGATGACGCTGAACAGGAAGATGATCGCGAAGGCCGCGAACATCACAAAGAAGATAATCGAGAAATCCATAAGCCCCTCCGGTTAGGAGACGAGCTTAACGGTCGCCCGGGCCCGACGCCACAGAATCCGGTTCAGCCAGGATGACAAGGCCGTCAGCGCGACGATCCGTCGCCATGGCGTGGGCCTCACGAAGGATGCGTCGCGTCTCGGACCAGTCGACACGCTGCAGCGCCTCCTCCAGCGGGAAGAAGGCCGCCTCGGCCGCGTCATCGCCCGCCACCGGCTGGCCGCAGGTCCAGACTGCGGCGTAGTCGATCAGCACATAATGCCGCCCCGCCTCAGGAAACAGGCCGTCCACCACGTCGATCAGGCCGATCAGTTCAGCCTCGACGCCGGTCTCCTCAAGCAGTTCGCGCAAAGCCGCGTCGGCCAGCCGTTCACCCGGCTCGATTCGCCCTCCCGGCAGACTCCATTCCCCCTGACGCGGCGGCGTGCCGCGACGGATCAGCAGGACTTCGTCGCCCTTGAGGCAGACCACGCCGACGGCCGGGGTCGGAATCATGTTTTCTCCGCAAACTGAGCCCTTGAAGGCAGGGTTTTGCGCTTCCACCACGCCGCGCCTTTTGCCACAAGGCGGATATGACCCTCCCCACGCCCGCCGCCCTCGAAGAGCTGAAATCCGCCCTGGCCGGTGCCTGGACCCAGGACGCCGAAGACATGGCGCCCTGGCTGACCGAATGGCGCGGGCGTTGGACGGGCGAGACGCCCATCCTGCTGCAGCCACGCACGACCGAGGAAGTGGCCAAGGCCGTCGAGGTCTGCGCCCGCCACGGCGTCTCCGTCGTGACCCAGGGCGGCGGCACCGGCCTGGTCGGCGGCCAGATCCCGTTCGGCGAAGTCCTTTTGTCCACTCGCAAGCTGCGGACCGTGCGCGACGTGACGCCGCTGGACGACGCCATGACGCTGGAGGCCGGCGTGACCTTGCTGGAGGCCCAGCAACTGGCCAAGGAGAAGGACCGCTTCTTCCCCCTCAGTCTGGCGGCGGAAGGCTCGGCCACCATCGGCGGCGTCATCTCGACCAACGCCGGCGGCACGGCCGTCCTGCGCTACGGCATGATGCGCGATCTGGTGCTGGGGATCGAAGCCGTCATGCCTGACGGTCAGGTGTTCAACGGACTGAAGCGCCTGCGCAAGGACAACACCGGCTATGACCTGAAGCAGTTGTTCATCGGCGCCGAGGGCACCTTGGGCGTCGTCACAGCGGCGACGCTGAAGCTCTTCCCCATCATGCGCAGCCGCGCCACGGCCATTGTCGGCCTGGACAGCCACCACGCCGCCGTCGCCCTGCTGGCCCGCGCCAAGGCCGAGACCGGCGGCGGGGTCGAGGCCTTTGAGCTGATGAAGCGTCTCGGCATGGCTCTGGTGCTCAAGAACATTCCCGACACGCGCGAGCCGCTGGAGAGCACGCCCCCTTGGTACGTCCTGATCGAACTGACCTCGGGCGAGCCGGGCGGCGCCGATTCGGCCATGGAGCGCCTGCTGACCGGCGCCTTCGAGGAGGGTCTGATCAACGACGCCGCCATCGCCCAGAACGACGCTCAGAAGGCCGCCTTCTGGCGTCTGCGCGAGGAACACTCGGCGGCCCTCAAGCCCGAGGGCGGCGGCTGGAAGCACGACGTCTCGGTGCCGGTGTCCCAGATCGCCGACTTCATCGACGAGGCCACGGCGGCGGTCAAGAAATTCCACCCCGGCTGCCGCGTCTCGGTCTTCGGCCACGTCGGCGACGGCAACCTTCACTATGATGTGATCCCCGGCGTCGGCGAAGACGTGCCCGCCTTCATCGCCCGCTGGATGGAAGGCTCCGAAGTCGTCCACGACGTCGTCGCCCGCTACAACGGCTCCATCTCGGCGGAACACGGCCTGGGCCGCCTGAAAACCGACGAGGCGCGCCGCTACAAGTCGCCTCTGGAGATCGCCACCATGCGGGCGATCCGCCAGGCCATCGACCCGCAGCGGATCATGAACCCGGCCGTCCTCTTCTAGGTCATATGACCGGATGTGACGCCGCCGACAGTTCAAATCGTCACGGAAGCGGCCTATGAGGCCCGCTTCCCGATGCTTCGGAGCCTGTGTCGCCTTGCTGATCGTCCTGTCCCCGGCCAAACGGCTGGACTTCACGCCCCCCGCCGTCGACGTACCTGCGACCCCGCGTCGCTGCGCCGATGAAACCGCGGAACTGGCGAAAGTCACGAAGAAGCTGAGCCGCGCCGATCTGCGCCGCCTGATGTCGATCTCGGACGCCCTGGCCGACCTGAACTACGAGCGCTTCCAGTCCTTCGACAACGAGACCGCCGAAGGCGCGCTACAAGCCGTCTTCGCCTTCGCTGGCGACGTCTATGACGGGCTGGACGCGCGCTCTCTGGCCCCGGCTGATCTGACCTGGGCGCAAGACCATCTGCGCATCCTGTCGGGCTTCTACGGCCTGCTGCGCCCGCTGGACGCCATCCAGCCCTATCGGCTGGAGATGGGCACACGCCTGAAGACCCCGCGCGGCGCCAACCTGTACGACTTCTGGGGCGAGCGCATCTCGCTTCGCCTGAACGAAGACGCAGCCCCCCTGCCCGACCGGACTCTGGTGAACCTGGCCAGCCAGGAATATTTCGGCGCCGTCGACGCCAAGGCGCTGAAGCTGCCGCTCGTCACGCCCCACTTCAAGGAGCGCAAGGACGGAGAGGCCCGCATCATCTCCTTCTTCGCCAAGAAGGCGCGCGGCGCCATGGCCCGCTACGCTATCGAGAACCGCATTGAGAAGGCGGAGGATCTCAAGGCCTTCGACCGCGACGGCTATCGCTTCGACAAGACGCTTTCGACCAACGCGGACTGGATATTCATCAGAGAAGGAAATTCCTGATCGCCAGATTGAACGACTGCGGTTAGGCTGCGTTGCAGCAAACTAATCCACGGGTTCTCTCTGCATGTTCGCCATGAACGATCTCAAGGGCCAGGTCGCCGTCGTCTCCGGCTCGACCTCCGGCATCGGCCTTGCGCTGGCGCGCGCCGTCGCCCAATGCGGCGGCGACGTGGTGCTGAACGGCCTGGGTGATCCGACGGTCATAGAGCAGACCCGCGCTAATCTGGAGGCCGAGACGGGCGTTCGCGTCCTCTACCACCCCGCTGACATGACCCAGCCGGATCAGATCGCCGACATGGTCGCCACGGCGCATCGCGAACTGGGCCGCCTGGACATCCTGGTCAACAACGCCGGCATCCAGCACGTCGAGGCCGTCGAGAACTTCCCCGCCGATGCGTGGGAGAAGATCATTTCGATCAACCTGTCCTCGACCTTCTACGCCACCAAGGCGGCGATCCCGATCATGAAGGCCCAGGGGCGCGGCCGCATCGTCAACATCGCCTCGGCCCACGGCCTGGTCGCCAGCCCGTTCAAATCGGCCTATGTCGCCGCCAAGCACGGCGTGATCGGCTTCACCAAGACGGTGGCCCTGGAACTGGCCCAGCAGAACATCACCTGCAACGCCATCTGCCCTGGCTTCGTCGAGACCCCCATCGTCGCCAAACAGATCGAGGATCAGGCCCGCACGCGCGGCATGACGCCCGAGGACGTGATGAAGAACGTCATCCTCGGCTCGCAGCCGACCAAGCGCTTTGTCACGACCGACGAACTGGCGGGCATCTTCCTCTATCTGGTGTCCGACCTGGGCGCTTCGGCCAACGGCTCGCACTATTCCGTCGATGGCGGCTGGACCGCTCAATAGCGATCTGAACCTGGGGCGGATGATGGCCAAGTCGAAATCCCGCCCCGCCCGTCGCCCCATCTGCCTCGCGCTGCAAGGCGGCGGCTCGCACGGTGCCTTCCAGTGGGGCGTGCTGGATCGACTGCTGGAAGCGGACTTCCTCGACATCCGCGCCGTCACCGCCGCCTCCGCAGGGGCGATGAATGCGGCGGCCCTGATCACCGGACTGGAACAGGGCGGCGCCGAGGGCGCCCGCGTCGCCCTCGACAGGCTGTGGCGTGAGGTCAATCAGTCCGGCGGCCGAAACGTCTTCGGCGACAGCGCCATCTGGTCCAAGGCCCTGACGCCAGGCTGGCTGAAGGACAGCCCGATGTGGAAGGCAGGCGAGACGCTCGCCATGTCCATGAGCCCCTACGCCTTCAACCCCTTCAACCTGAACCCGTTGAAGCGCGTGCTGGAGACCGCCGTCGATTTCGACGCCGTTCGGGCCTCCCAAATCCAGTTGATCGTCTCGACCACGGCGGTGCGCGCCGGGCGCTCGCGTCTGTTCCGCTCGGCCGAGATCACCCCTGACGTTCTGCTGGCCTCGGCCTGTCTGCCCCACCTCTTCCACGCGGTCGAGATCGAGGGCGAGCCCTATTGGGACGGCGGCTATCTGGCCAATCCGGCGCTGTGGCCGCTGTTCTACGCCGACACGCCTGACGACATCCTGCTGCTGCCGCTCAACCCCTTCGTGCGCGACGAGGCCCCGCGAGAGGCGGGCGAGATCATGGATCGGCTGAACGAAATCCTGTTCAACGCGCCCCTAGTCGCCGAACTGCGCGCAGTCGCCTTCGTGCAGGACCTGATCGCCGAGGGCAAACTCAGCCGTACCGAGGATCGCCATCGCGCCGTCCGCATGCACGCGATCGAAGCCGACGACTGGCTGGGCAGTCTGTCGCTATCGACCAAGTTCGACACGGAATGGAGCTTCCTCAACGACCTGAAGTCGCGCGGGCGTCAGGCGGCTGAGCAATGGCTGAAAACCTGCGCGGCCCAGGTTGGCGAGGCCTCCAGCGTCGATCTGAAAGCCCGTTTCCTCTAGCCGACAAAGCCCGCCGCGCGGCGCAGTCGGTCGTTGATGGCCTCGCCCAACCCCTTGTGAGGGACCGGCGAGACGGCGATGCCGACCGGCCTGGTGCGGTCCGCCTCTCGCAGCAGGCGGAACAGATTGGCCGCCGCCTCGCGAAGGTCGCCGGTCGCGCTCAGGCTCCAGCGCGGTTCTCCGACGCCAGGGCCGAAGCCCAGCAGGATTTCACCTTCGTTCACCGCCTCGGCCTCGATCCGCACGGGGGCATCTGGGGCGTAGTGCAGGGCCAGGCGACCGGGTGAGCGATGCCCCTGCCCGTCTTCTTCCGCCAGCGGCCCGACTACGGCCTCGATCTCCTCGCGCGTCACCGATCCGGGACGCAGCAAGGCCACCCGACCGTCCAGCACTGAAACGACCGTGCTTTCCACCCCTACAGCGCAGGGGCCGCCGTCCACGGCGGCCCCAACCGACTGGCCGGTCTCCTCCAGCGCATCATCAAAAGTTGTCGGACTGGGACGGCCCGAGCGGTTGGCCGAGGGCGCCACCACGGCCCCGCTGAAGGCCGCGATCACGGCGCGCGCGCGCGGATGACCCGGCACACGCACGGCGACGCTGTCCAGTCCGGCGCGGGCCAGATCACAGACCCGCTCGCGGTCGCGCACCGGCGCCACAATGGTCAACGGGCCAGGCCAGAACGCCTCGGCCAGCGCCCTCGCTCGCTCGTCAAAGACAGCGATCATCTCGGCGTCCAGGGCGTTGGCGACGTGGGCGATCAAGGGGTTGAAGCGCGGTCTTCCCTTGGCCTCGAAGATGCGCGCCACCGCCTGCGGGTTCGAGGCGTCGGCCGCCAGCCCATACACCGTCTCGGTCGGCAACATGACCAGCCGTCCGGTCTTCAGCGCCTCGGCGGCGATCTCGGGGGTGTCGCCCTTCATGGCCGGCGCGGGATCAGGGGGATCATGCGGTGCAGCACATTGTCCCGATTGATGAACTGGTGCTTCAGCGCGCCGACAACGTGCAGGGCGATCAGCAGATAGAGCAGCTTGGCCACCGCCCCGTGAGCGTCCATGAACTGGCCCGCCGCCTCGCGTCCGCCGCCGACCGGCAGCAGGGGCCACTGGAACAGGCCGAACCAGCTGATGTCACGCCCCGCCGCCGACGACGCCAGCCATCCGGTCAGCGGCATGGCCAGCAGCACGACGTAGAAGGCGATCTGGGTCGTCCGCGCCAGAATCCGCTCCCATTGCGGCATCTCGACCGGAAGTGCGATCAGCGGATTGGCCAGCCGCCAGCCGATTCGGCCCAAGGTCAGGACAAGGATGGTCAGGCCGACCGCCTTGTGGACCTGCAAGAATTCGCGCGACAACGGCCCCTCGGTCGCGTCGTGAGCCATGATCAGCAGCACTTGGGCGACCACAGCCAGAGCGATGACCCAGTGCAGGATCAGCGACACGGTAGAGTAGCGATTGCGAGGTTCGGCCAAGGGTCTTTCCTTCCGCGACGGCACTAGGCCACAGAGTGGCGGAACCTCGACCAAAGTCCAAGCGCCCTTGCATCCTCGACGCCTCGGGCGTCAGAAGCAGTTTGAAGATTCTGGAGACCGCCATGAGCTACCGCGCCCCCGTCCGTGACCTCGCCTTCGCCCTGGAAGCCGTCGCCGGCATTGATCAGGTCGCCGCCACCGGCGCGTTTGCCGACTACGACGCCGACGTCATGGGCGCGGTGCTGGAGGCCGCCGGTCAGTTCTCGGAACAGGTGCTGGCCCCGCTGAACCGTCCCGGCGACCTGGCCGGCGCCAAGTACGCCAATGGCGCCGTCACCGCCGCCCCCGGCTTCGCCGACGCCTATCGCCAGTTCGCCGAGGGCGGCTGGACTGGCCTGACCGCCTCGGTAGAGGCCGGCGGCCAGGCACTGCCCAAGGCGCTGGAGCTGGCGGCCTATGAAACCGTCCACGCCGCCAACATGGCGTTCGGCCTTTGCCCCATGCTGTCGCTGGCCTCCATCGAGGCGCTGGAAGCCGTGGGCGCCGAGCATCAGAAGGCCACCTACCTGCCCAAGCTGGTCTCGGGCGAATGGACCGGCGCCATGGTGCTGACCGAGCCGCACGCCGGTTCGGATCTGGGCGCCCTGACCACCACGGCCACGCCGAACGGCGACGGGACCTATGCCCTGAACGGCCAGAAGATCTTCATCACCTGGGGCGACCACGACGCCACGGACAACATCGTCCATCTGGTGCTGGCCCGCCTGCCCGACGCCCCCGCCGGCCCCAAGGGCATCAGCCTGTTCCTGACGCCCAAGTTCGCGGTCAACGCCGACGGCTCGCTGGGCGAACGCAACGCCTTCCACCCGGTCGGCGTCGAGCACAAGCTGGGCATCCACGCCTCGCCCACCTGCGTCATGGCCTATGAAGGCGCCCGCGCCGAACTGGTCGGCCGCCCTAACGAGGGCTTGGCCCACATGTTCGTGATGATGAACGCCGCCCGCCTGGCCGTGGGCGTCGAGGGCGTCGGCGTGGCCGAGCGCGCCTATCAGCACGCCCTGGCCTATGCTCTGGAGCGCCGTCAGGGCCGCAGCATCTGGACCGGCGAAAAGAACGCCCCGATCTTCGACCACCCCGACGTGCGCCGCACCCTGGGCGTCATGAAGGCCAAGATCGCAGCCGCCCGCGCCATCTGCCTGTCCACCGGCGTCGCCGCCGACCTGGCCAAACACGCCGCCACCGAGGCCGAGCGCAAGCTGTGGAAGGGCCGCGAAGACCTGTTCACCCCCATCGCCAAGGCCTGGTCCACCGACGTCGGCTGCGAAGTCGCCTCGCTGGGCGTTCAGGTCCACGGCGGCATGGGCTTCATTGAGGAAACCGGCGCGGCCCAATACTACCGCGACGCCCGCATCACCCCGATCTACGAGGGCACCAACGGCATCCAGGCCATGGACCTGGTCGGCCGCAAGCTGTCGATGGACGGCGGCGACTCGGCCAAGGCCCTGATCGAGGACATGAAGGCCACCTTGGCCCAGATCGATCGCCTCTACACCGGCAAGCCCGTCGAGCGCTTCGCCACGGCCATTGAGGCCGTCGAGGACGCCACCCTGTGGCTGCTGGACCGCAAGGCCGCCGCAGACGGCGCCGCCGACGTTCTGGCCGGCGCAGACGCCTATCTGAAGCTGATGGGCGACGTGGTCGGCGGCTGGATGCTGGCCAAGGGCGCCCTGGCCGCCAAGGCCCGCCTCGACGCCGGCGCCGGCGATCCGGTCTGGCTGCAAGGCAAGCTGGACCTCTACGAACTCTACGCCGCCAACGTGCTCGGCCACGTCTCCAGCCGCCTGGCCGCTGTCGGTCAGGGCGGCGAACTGCTGCAAGGCCTGAGCGTAGAAGCTCTGGCGGGCTAACGCTCACCGTCACCCCGGAAGGCGCGCAGCGCCTATCCGGGGCCGCTGGAAGCGCCGGTGCCTGAAGCGGTCCCGGCTTTCCGCTGCGCTACGGCGCGACAGGCGCATCCAGCAGCGCGATCGCCTCGCGCACGTATTGGGCATGAGCGACGACGCCCAGTTCCAGGCCCTCGCCGCCGCCCTGAACCTCCTGCACCAGCACCCCGGCGATATAGGGATGGTCGGGCGTCGGCGAGCCGGGCAGGCGATCGACCGCGGGGGTCCAGAAGACCGGCCCGCCCGAGTTGCCTTGCGACACCGCGAAATCCAGCAGGAAGATCGGGAAGTGCCGAATCGGCGTCAGCGGCCAGGAACTGATCCGGCCCAGGCGCAGGATCGGGAAGCCCGCCTTGTTCGCCGACAGGCCGTGCGGATAGCCGAGCGCCATCAACTCGTCCCCCGGCCCGACGCGCCAACGGTCGAAAGTCGTGTCGTCCGCCAGCCAGCCCATCGGGATGGCGGCGCGGGCGAAGGCGTCGGGGGCGGTGATCTCCATGACCGCCACGTCACGCTCGGGGTGCTGGGTCCACAACGGCGTTCCGTCGGAGTCGCGGATCGTCAGGTTCGCCGGCGAGAACTTCCAGGCGCCGTCCGCCTCGGCGGTGCGCCAGCCGACGCGCGCCTCGCCGTTCGGCATCACGTTGAAGACATGCGCCGCCGTCACCAAAACGACCCGAGGCGTGCCGTCAGACCGAGGCGCGGAAATCAGGAAGCCGGTGCCGACCTTGCGCGAACTTTCGTTCAGCGGCTGATCCAATTGCACCGTAGCGTTGATCATGCCGACGGTCAGGTCCCACGGGACGGGAGCGACGGCTGCGGGCGGTGCGGGCGGAACGTCCTGAGTGATCATTCCGCCATTTGACGCGGCCGGTTCACAGGCACAAGGTCCGCCCGAACCTTAGGGGGAGCCCGCTTCATGAATCGCCGCGAACTGATCGCCTCGACCGCCGCCGTCGGCCTCGCCGCCGCCTCCCCTGCACTCGCCCGTTCGACTACCGGAGCTTCGATGTCCCTGCCCCAACCCCCCGTCGCCAAAAAGGTCCCCGTCCGTATCGAGCAACTGGGTCGCGTCCGCACCGACGACTATCAGTGGATGAAGGACGACAACTGGCAGGCCGTGCTGCGCGACCCGTCGCTGATCAAGGCCGACGTCAAGGAGCACCTGACCGCCGAGAACGCCTATCGCGAGGCCATGATGGCCTCGACCCTGCCGCTGCAGGCCGCGATGTTCGAAGAGATGAAGGGCCGCATCAAGGAGGACGACAGCTCCGTCCCCGCCGCCGACGGCGCCTGGGAATACTACACCGAATACCGGACCGGCGAGCAGCACCCGCGCTATATGCGGGTCGAACGCCAGGGGACCTGGATGGTCGATGGCCAGCCCGTGACCAAGAACTTCATCAAGGCCCCGACGCCTCAGCTCCTGCTGGACTGCAACGCCCTGGCTGAAGGCAAGGCCTACTCGGAAGTCTCGGCTGTCGAGCACAGCCCCGACCACGCCCTGTTCGCCTATGCCGAGGACGCGCAAGGCTCCGAGGTCTTCAAGATCTACGTCAAGGACCTGGCGACCGGCGAGGTCCTGCCCAACCCCATCGAATCGGCGACCGAAAACTTCACCTTCTCACCGGACAGCCAGTGGATCTTCTGGACCAACCGCGACGACAACGGACGACCGGACAAGATCTTCCGTCGCCCCGCGCGCGGCGGCGAGACCACCCTGGTCTATGAGGAAACCGACGACGGCATGTTCCAGAGCGTCGGCCGCACCTCCGACGACGCCTTCATCGTCATCGGCATCGGCAATCAGGAAACCTCGGAAGGCCGCATCATTCCGGGCGCGACTCCGACGGCGACGCCCGTGGTGGTCGAGCCGCGCCATACCGGCCGCCTCTACGATCTGGACCACTGGGGCGACCGCTGGGTGATCCGCACCAACGCCGACGACGCCATCGACTTCAAGGTGGTCGAGGCCCCGACCGCGACGCCGGCCAAGGCGAACTGGAAGGACCTGATTCCGCACACGCCGGGCCGCTTCATCGAAGGCGTCGCTCTGGTGAAGGACTATCTGGGCCGTCAGGAACGCGCCGACGCCAATACGAAGATTGTCATTCGCGATCGCGCCGGCGCCGAGCATGAAATCGCCGTGGACGAGCCCGCCTACGCCCTGTCGCTGGGCGGGGCGTCGGAGTTCGACACCACGGTCATGCGCTACGGCTACAACTCGCCGTCCACGCCGACCTCGACCTATGACTACGACCTGAAGACGCGCGAACGGACCCTGCGCAAGGTTCAGGAAGTGCCGTCGGGCCACAACCCGGCCGACTATGTGGTCGAGCGGCTGAACGCCCCGGCCTCCGACGGTGAATTGGTTCCGGTGACGGTGCTGCGCCGAAAGGACACGCCGGTCGACGGAACGGCGCCCCTGCTGCTCTACGGCTACGGCTCCTACGGCATCCCCATGGCGGCCAGCTTCTCGACGAACCGGCTGTCGTTGGTGGATCGTGGGTTCATCTACGCCATCGCCCATATCCGCGGCGGGTCGGACAAGGGCTGGAACTGGTTCCTGACGGCCCGACGCTTCACCAAGAAGAACACCTTCACCGATTTTATCGCCGCCGCCGACCACCTGATCGCGCGGAACTACACCAAGGCCGGAAACATCGTGGCCGAGGGTCGCTCGGCGGGCGGCCTGCTGATAGGGGCCGTGACCAACATGCGGCCCGAGTTGTGGGCGGGCGTGATCGGCGGCGTGCCCTTCGTCGATGTCATCAACACCATGAGCGACACCAGCCTGCCGCTGACGCCGCCGGAATGGCCCGAATGGGGCAACCCGATCGAGGACGCCGCAGCTTACGATTACATGCTCAGCTACAGCCCCTACGACCAGATCGAGGCCAAGCCCTATCCGGCCTTGCTGGCGACCGGCGGCCTGTCCGACCCGCGCGTGACCTACTGGGAGCCCGAGAAATGGGTGGCCAAGCTGCGTCCGGCCTCGACCTCGGGCAAGCCGGTGCTGCTGAAGATCAACATGGAGGCGGGCCACTTCGCCTCGTCGGGCCGCTTCGACTATCTCAAGGACATCGCCCACGACTACGCCTTCGCCGTCTGGGCCGTCGAAAAGGGCTGGGAAAAGGCGTGATCATCCGGCCTTTCACGGAAGCCGATCTGGCGGCCGTCACGGCCATCTACGCCGACAGCGTGCTGAAGGGCACGGGGACGTTCGAGCTGGACGTCCCCTCGGAGGAGGACATGCGAGCGCGCCTGGCCGCGCCCGCTTCGCTCGGCCTGCCGGTGCTGACCGCCGAAATCGACGGTCAGGTCGCGGGCTACGCCTACGCCGGGCCCTACCGCCTGCGCGCCGCCTATCGCTTCCTGGTCGAGGACTCGATCTATGTGGCCGAGGCGTTTCGCGGGCGGGGCGTCGGCAAGGCCTTGCTCGACGCCCTGCTGAGCACCTGCACGGCCCTGGGGATGCGTCAGATGGTGGCGGTGATCGGCGACAGCGCCAACGCCGGCTCCATCGCCCTGCACGCCGCAGCCGGCTTTGAGCACGTCGGCGTGTTCCACGCCGCCGGATGGAAGTTCGACGCCTGGCGTGACGTGGTCTTCATGCAGAAGGCGCTGGGCCGGGGTGCTGAGGCCGCACCGGATGCCGCGGGGCTGGATTGCGGCCGCTAACAGCTGAATTCTCAGCCCAATTCGACGACATCCTCACATTGCGCTTGACCGGATCATGAGTCGCCCTTATCCCGCCTTTCTCCTCCTCGCGGAGGAAACGCGGGTGTAGCTCAGTTGGTTAGAGTGCCGGCCTGTCACGCCGGAGGTCGCGGGTTCGAGCCCCGTCACTCGCGCCATTCCTTTCAGCGAAGGGAATGGCGCACACCGCTCCCCAGATACCTTCCTATTCTGTTTAATCGCCAAGCTTGCTCGGGTTGTCTGCGCGCGCTTTTTCCTCATGTCGTGCGCTCCTCGCTTGACCGGAACGTGAGTCGCCCTTATTCGCCCCTACTCCTCCTCGCGGAGGAAACGCGGGTGTAGCTCAGTTGGTTAGAGTGCCGGCCTGTCACGCCGGAGGTCGCGGGTTCGAGCCCCGTCACTCGCGCCATTCCTTTCAGCGAAGGGAATGGCGCACACCGCCCTCTGCCGGGCCTCGTCTCTTCAATCGAAATACAAGCGCCCTGCTCATCGCAGGTTTCGTGCTGTCGCTGCGGCGCTAATTCAGCGGCGCGACCTCTTGCGGCAAGACGAACTCCGACCGACCGCTCAGTTCGCCGTAGAGCATCGACAGATCTTCAAAGACGCGGTTCCAGGCGAACTGCTCGACAGTCTTGACCCGCGCCGCATGGCCGAGGGCCTCTACGTCCCGCGCGAACAGAGCCTCGATGGCCTCGGCATAGTCAGCGGGATCTGCCGAACGCGCCAATTGCCCCACGCTCATATCCACCGTCTCAGCCACGCCGCCGGCGTTGACGCCGACGACGGGGCGTCCGCAGGCCATGGCCTCAAGCACGATCAGACCGAAAGGCTCCTTGTCATTGGCGTGAACGAAAGCGTCGCAGCTGGCGATGATCCGCGCCACAGCCTTAGGGTCCTTCTCATAGGGTAGAGAAATCACCCGGTCCTCAGGCGGCATGCCGGCGCCGGCGCCCACCAGCACTAGGTGATAGGGCGCGCCCAGGCGCTGGACTGCGTCGATCAGGACATCAACGTTTTTTTCCTTGGCGGGACGCCCAGCGAAGCACAACAGGCGAGCGTCTGCGCCCAGACCCAATTTCTTCAACAGCCAGTCGCGATCGCGACGATCAGGCCGGAAAGTGTCGATCTCGACCCCCAGAGGCCGAATCACAATGCCCCCGACTCCCGCCTCCTCCAGCCGTCGCGCGATGAAGCGGCTAGGCGATACGACTCGATCGAACTGCGAAAACAGCTTGGCCCAGCGTTTCTCGACCGGCTTCTTCGCCCACTCGCCGAAGTGCAGCGCGGCGAGTCCGGCAGGATCGGAATGGCAGAAGCCGACAACCGGGCAACCGGCGCGTTGCCCGGCCTCGAGCGCGCCCTGCCCCGGCGTGTAAGGGTCGCCCGCTTCGATCACCGCAGGATTCATGGACGCCACCCAGGCTCCCCAGCGACGCACGGAACTGGGCCAGCGATATCCATCCCCAAAAGGCAGCTTCGCCGCATGCAGTTGAACGATTCCGTCTGCGCCGGCGCGATGCTTGGCGCCAGGCACGACCAAAGTGTGCGCCACCGACGGCCGATTTGCCTCTAGCCAGGCCTTCTTTGACAACAGATATCGCTTCACTCCCCCTGAACGGGGCGCAAACAGCATGGTGGTGTCCACAAGACGGGGCCGAGGATCCGACGTCGACGCCTTCAAGACGCGCAGCGTCTCAGCGACTTCTTCGTCCAGGCCAGGGAACAGGCGTAGTTCGCTTTCCTGAACATCGATGTCGGTCACGCTCATGGAGGCGACCTTTCCGGAACTCAACGCCGCAACGCGACCGGTTCTGCTTTGGATGCGACGCGCGCGTTTGGAACTCACCATGAATCGGCCCTAGCGCCGGAAACTGCTCCGCTCAAGCATCCATTTCAGCCAGCCTGTCCGCGCGGCCATGAAACGTGAATTTTCATCCCCCGTTCAGCTTGGGCGCTCTACCCATGGCCTTGCATTCGCCTCAAATTCGAGAAACTTGGGGCATGGTGTCGTCGAGCCTGTTAAACGGGCGTTCGGCGTCCTTGCGCGTGTGTCCTCGAGGGGTTTCTAACTAATGCGTATTCTACTCGCGACCGCAGTGGCGATCGCCCCCCTGATGGTTGCTGCCGGCGCCCACGCCGAGGAAGTGATCTCGACCGCACGCACCACGCCGATCACGACCTCCAAGGCGACGGCGGCCGGAACGCCCGACAGCATTCGCTTGGCCAGCGGCGGTTCGATCGCGGTCACCAGCGGCGCAGCCGTGACCATTGATTCGAGCCACGGCGTCGATCTGGACAGCGGCTCGTCGATCACGATGGCCAAGGCCGCGGACGGCGCAACCGGCATCCTGGCCCAGGGCGGTACGACCGGTCCGATCACCATCGGCGGCTCAATCTCGATTTCGGACGACATCGACGAATACAAGGACACCGATAAGGACGGCGACCCGGACGGTCCTTTCGCCTCAGGCAACAACCGCTATGGCCTGCGTGTTACGGGCCCCGCTCCCAAGACCGGAGACATTCTGGTCGAGACCTCGGGCTCTATCCTCGTCGAAGGCAACAACTCGTACGGCGTTTCCATCGAAGCGCCGCTGATCGGCAATCTCACCAACTTCGGCACCATCTCGGTCACCGGCGACAATACGCGCGGCGTCAGCGTGACGGGGCCCGTCACCGGCAATGTGAACATCCTGGGCTCCGTGACAGCCCGTGGCGAGAACGCCGTCGGCGTGGCCGTTGACGGCCCCGTCGATGGACGTCTCAACATTCAAGGGACCGTAACCTCCACCGGCTACCGTTACACCACGCGCCCCCAGAGCAAGCCCACGACCGGTACGGTGCCGGCTGAAGTCCTGTTCCTCGAGAACCTCGACGCCGACGACCTTCTGCAGGGCGGACCGGCCGTCAGCATATCGGCCAGCGCCACTAAGGGCGTCCTCTTCGACGTGGGCCCCAGCTATGGCGCCGCCGGCATCGAGGGCGACGATGACGGCGACGGCGTGAAGAACGGCGATGAGGACGACGACGGCGACGGCGTTAAGAACCGCGAGGACACGGATCGCGACGGCGACGGCTTGCTCGACGCCAACGAGGGCGCCGCCAAGATCACGTCGTACGGCGCCGCACCGGCTGTCGTTGTGGGATCCGCGAACAATGCAGTGACGCTCGGCGTGGCCGGGACCGGCAACAACGCCTACGGCTTCGTCAATCGCGGCGAGATCTTCGGCATCGGCGTCTATGACGACGTCGCCGCCACGGCGGTCCAGTTCGGCGTCGCGGGCGGTCAGACGGTCTCCATTGAGGGCGGCGTTCGTAACGAAGGCTCGATCGCGGTTCTGGCGAACGAGGCTGACGCCACCGCCATCCGTTTCGCCGCCGGCGCGACGACGCCGACCATGGTCAACACCGGCACCATCAGCGCGGCCTCCGCCACTACGAACGCGGATCAGGTCACCGCCATCAAGATTGAAGCCGGCGCCAACGTCACCTCACTCAACAATGACGGCACGATCGCGGCCACGGCAGGCGGCGGCAAGGCCAATACGACCGCAATCGCGGATCTCAGCGGCAGCCTGACCTCCATCACCAACACCCGGTCCATCCAGGCCAATGTTTCGGCTAACGCCGACGGCAGCCCCATCACCGGCAAGGCGACGGCCATTGACGTCAGCGCCAACACTTCGGGCGTCACCTTCACCCAGAAAGGCATTGCTGGAACCGCCACGACCTCCGATCCCGACACCGACGGCGACGGCGTGACGGATTCGCGAGAGCCCACCACCTTCGGCGACATCAAGCTTGGCTCAGGCGCAGATCTCCTGGACATCCAGAATGGCCTGGTTCAGGGCGATATCTCGTTCGGCGCCGGGGCTGACCGCCTGTCGATCTCCGGCGGAGCTATCGTCCGCGGAGCCATCACCAACTCCGACGGGCAACTGGATATCGACATTTCCAAGGGCACGCTCGACGCTCGTCAGAGCGGCGTGACGACCATCAGCAACCTGAATATCGGCGCCGACGGCGACCTGATCGTCGCCCTTGATCCCGCCAATGGCGCAAGCAGCGGCTTCAAGGTTGATGGCGTCGCCAATATCGCCAACGGCGCGGGGCTGGGCGTTCGCTTCAACTCCCTGCTTCAAGATCCGACGCGTTTCACCATCATCGACGCCAACACGCTGAATGTTGGAACCATTGACGGCGATGCGGTGCAGGCCAACTCGCCCTACGCCTTCGTGGTCAAGGCCGGTGCTGACCTGGCGGCCGGCGACATCTATATCGATGCGCGTCGCCGCACAGCGGAAGAAGCTGGCATGATCGACGTCGAGGCTGCGGCCTATGACTCGATCTATGGCGCGCTGGGCCAGAACGAAGCGATTCGCAACGCCATCCTGAACCAGACGGGCCGGGACGGCTTCTTCGACATCTATGAGCAGATGCTGCCCGATCACTCCGGCGGCCCCCTGCTCTCCCTGGCCAGCGGCGTCGATGCCGTCACCCGCGCCCTGACCGGCCGCAACGCTTCGGCTGCGCCGGGCGAGACCAGCGCCTGGGTCCAGGAAATCAACTTCTACGCCGACAAGGACAAGACCGACTCCTACGGCTTCCGTTCGGAAGGCTTCGGCGTCGCCGGCGGCGTCGAGCGCGGCACCAATATGGGCGCGATCGGCCTCACGGCAGCTTTCACGTCTTCCGACCTGGAAGATCCTGAAGCGGCGGCGGAAGAGGTCCTGTCGGCCAACCTGCTCGAGCTGGGCCTCTATTGGCGCGCTCAAGGTCAGTACTGGACAACCTGGGCGCGTGCAGCGGGCGGCTACGCCTCGTTCAACGCGACCCGCAAGCTGGTCGCCGACGGCATCAACCTGAAGAACGAGTCCGACTGGCACGGCTTCACTCTGGCCGCTGCGGGCGGGGCCTCGTATGAACGCAACTTCGGTCGGCTGAACATCCGCCCCGAAATCTACGGCGAGTACTTCTCGCTGAGCGAAGACGCTCGCACTGAAAAGGGCGGTGGCGACGGCTTCGACCTCGAGATTGACGAACGCGACGGCCATATGTTCTCTGGCGTCGCCGCCGTGAACATTGGGTACGGCTTCGGCAAGGACGGCTGGATCCGCCCCGAAATCCGGGCTGGCTGGCGTCAGAACTTCTCGGTCGATGCAGGCTCGACCATCGCCCGCTTCGCCTCCGGCGGCGACGCCTTCACGCTCGACCCCGCCAGCATCGAGGGCGGCGGCCCCTTCCTGGGCTTCCGCCTCAACGTCGGCAACGATTTGGGCATGCTCTCCATCACCGGCGACGCCGAACTGCTCGAAGACTACGTCCGCTACACCCTGCTGCTGCGAGCCAGCTTCAAGTTCTGATCGGCTCCCGATCACGGACTGCAAAAAGGCCGCCGGGCGAACCCGGCGGCCTTTTTCGTGATGCGACAGCGACGCGGTTCGATCAGCCGCGCTGACGGAGCCATGCCATGAAGAGGTTCAAAAAGACTCCGCCCGACGCCATCCGAACGCGACGAGCGTGGCGGCCCTTCCCGCGATAGACCTCAAAGCCGGCTCGACCGATCGACATGCAAGCCTCCTGACGCATGATTCCGCGCGCCATTGTGCCCCAAGGGGCCTCGGAAGACACCAGCTCATCGTCAAGGACTGGAGCGAGCCTCCGTCCCCTGCGCGCTTCCGCCGGGCGCCCTACGTCGAAGCGGCCGTCTCTTCGGCGAGCCGGCCATCCAGCCCCAGACTGAAGCGCTTCAGTTGAACGACATCGAACGGCTTGGCCAAGATGGTCGAGACCCGCATCAAGGCCGCCTCCGCCCTGTCCGCCGTCAAGGTCATGACAATGAAGCCTTTGGCCGACTGGTCGCAGAAGACGACCTCGTCGTTAGCCTGCATGAGCGCCGCCCCTAGCGGGAAGCCGCCGATGGCGTCGCCGATCGAGGGGCTGGAGACAGCGCTGGTTCCGAATTCGATCGCGCGACGGGCGCCGCTCGCATCCTTCAGCTCATTGACCCAGAAGGCGTGGCTGTCGCCTGCCAGGACGATGGGCTGGACCCCCGCCTCGGCAAAGGCGGCGTAGAGGCGCTCGCGTCCCGCCGGATAGCCGTCCCAGGCGTCCAGATTGAACGGCAGCCCCATCTTGAACAGGAAAAGGGCTTGCTCGAACTGCTCGCGGAAGGCCTCGGGCACGCGCGCCATCAGGCCCTCGATCTGATCCGGCGTCATGGTGCGCGATACGTCGGGGCCGGCCACGCGGGCGGTCACGACCTGGTTGCCGAGCACCTGCCACGGACGGCCGGCCGCCTTGGACGCCGCCAGTTCGCGCGTCAGCCAGGCGCGTTGCTCCGGGCCCATCAGATCACGCTCCGGGTCATTGAGCCTGGCTCGGAAAGCATCGAGGTCCAGCACGGCTTCGCCGTCAGGGCCCTCCTTGGCGGTCAGATCCTTGCTGTAATCCAGGGCCTCGGTTCGACCCGTCAGCCGCGTCTCAACCATCATCAGGCTGGCCACATCACCGAAGTGGAAGCTGCGATAGATGGCCTCCTTCAGCGCCCCCGGCGCCGCTTCGCGGATCGGCATCCACTCATAGTAGGCCTTGAGCGCCGCCGCCTTGCGAACCGCGAAGTCGCCTTCGGTCTCAGGCTGGTGATTCTCGGCGCCGTGCAGCCAGGCGTCATTGGCTGTCTCATGGTCATCCCAGACGCAGATGAAGGGGACGCGTGCGTGGGCGGCCTGCAGGTCGGCGTCGGTCTTGTACTGGGCGTGACGGCTCCGATAGTCGGCCAGGGTCACAATCTCGTGGCGCGGCTCTGGGATGCGGTTCAGCGCGGCGCCCGTGACCATGCCATAGGCGTCGGCCTCGGACCCATATTCGTAGATGTAGTCGCCCAGATGGACCACGGCGTCCAGCCACGGCAGGGCGGCGATGGCTTCATAGGCGTTGAACAGGCCGCCCGGATAGAGCTGGCACGACACGACCGCCAGATTGACCGGCGTCACGCCCTCGGCCGCCAGGGTGCGGGTGCGGCCGATCGGCGAACGCGTTTCGCCGACGGCGAAATCATAGCGATAGTCCCGGCCGGGACGCAGACCCGCGGCATCGATCTTGACCGTGTAGTCGCGCTCAGGACCGGTCTCGAACCGGCCTGAAGCCGCTACGGCTTCACCATCCAGAACGCGCCAAGTCACGGAGATCGGGCCGTTGAAGCCCTCCCCCGGCGTCACGCGCGTCCACAGGATCACCCGGTCCGTCCCGGGATCGCCTGAGGCGACGCCGTGAGCGAAAGCGACCGAATCCGCCTCCGCCATTGCGGGCGTCGCGCCGATGGCCGCTCCAGCCCCGAACAGGCCCAGAAGGCCGCGACGGTTCATGGTCATGCGCCTGGCCCTCAGTAGCGAACGGTGAAGCCCACGCCGTAGCTGGCGGGGCGTCCGGCGATGAAGGTCGGCAGGCCGAGCGCATCGCCCGTATTGCCCGCGTCCTTGATGTATTCCTCGTCCAGCAGGTTCTCGCCGAAGGCCTCGACGCCCCAGTTTCCGGACGCCGAGGCGTAGCGGACCCGCAGGTTCAGCAAGCCATAGCTGTCCTGATATTCGTCCTGGACCAGGTCGGCGACGAAGTTCTGGGTCTGCAAGGCCGGGATGTCGTTGTTGTCGTCGAAGAAGACCTTGGACTGCCAGGTCCAGGTCGGCTGGACCTCGACCACGCCGCCCGCGACCGGCAGACGCCAGATCGCGCCGATCGAGGCCATGTTGTCCGGCGACAGGCGGAAATGGTTGCCGTCATAGAGGCCCGCTTCAAAGCGCGAGTGGTTGTAGCCGTAGGTGCCGAACAGATCGACGTTCTCGGCGGCGGCCCAGAAGACCTGCCCCTCGAAGCCATAGGCGCTGGCCTCGCCCGCATTGGTGGTGATGAAGCGGGTGCCTTCCTGGACCGTGGTCTGGAAGTTGTCATAGGCGTAGTGGAAGACCGCGCCGTCCAGACGCAGGCGACCGTCCATCAGCGCCGCCTTGGCGCCGATTTCGAAGCTGTCGACCGTCTCAGCCTCGATGACCTTGAAGGTCGGCGCGCCCAGCGGAGCGGAAGGGCCGCTGACGCTCAGAACCTCAGGGCGACGGCCCCGCGCGTAGTTGGCGTAGAGGCTGGCCTCGTCCGACAGGGCGTAACGGGCGGTCAGACGCCAGGTGAAGCCGTCGTCATCATGGTCGCCGTAGACGAAGTCGCCGTTGTTGGCGGTCGGCTGGGCCGTCAGGCCAAAGAGCGGCAGGGCCGAGGCCGGCAGGTTGACTGCATTGGGATTGGCCAGACCGCCCAGCAGGGCCGGAACCTGGGCTGCCGGGACCGCGCCCTGCAGCACCGCCAGCAGACCGCCGGCGATGGACCGGCCGTTGGCGACCGAGCTGGCGTAGCCCGTGGTCTTGTCATCGCGGGTGTAGCGAACCCCGCCCGCGAACTCGAGCCGGTCCGTGGCCTTGAACGTCAGATCAGCGAACAGGTCCCAGGAGGTCAGATCGGCGCTGTTGATCGGGATCTCGATGTGCGCCGACTTCAGGTTCGCCGCGATCGGCGCGGCCAGGGCCCCGGCGCCCAGGGGCGTCAGCGTCGCCTGCAGGAACTGGCGCGCCACGGTCGGATAGGCCGAAACAGGCAGGGTGTTGCGGCCCACCGCCGTCGGTGATCCGTCCAGCAGTCCGGCCAGTTGGGCCAGGGCGATGCGCTCGTCGAACTGGGTCGGCGTGCGCTGATAACCCTCCTCGCGGAACCAGCCGGCGCCGACGAAGCCCGACAGGCGCCCGCCATTGTCCCAGTTCAGTCGGAACTCCTGGCTCCATTGCTCGCCATAGGCCTCCTCCGCCGCCGTCAGCAGCGGCAGCGACAAACCGTCAGCGTCGAAGGTCTCGTAGGAGTCGAACTGGCGATAGGCCGTGGTCGAGTTCAGCGACAGCGACGGCGTCAGCGTCCACTTCACCAGACCCGTCACGCCCCACACCTTGCGGTCCAGGCCCAGGCTCTTTCCGCCGTCGAAGGCGGCGCCCGGCGTCAGTGCCGCGCCGTCCCACGGCGCCCGCCCGCCCAGAACAGCGCCCGTCGTCGGGTCGGCCGGATCATAGGCGATGGACTTGAACGAGGTGCCGGTGGCGGCGTCGGTCTGATAGTTGGCGATCAGGTCGGCGCGCAGCGTGTCCGTCGGCTCCCAGGCACCCGACAGGCGGAAGGCCTTGGTTTCGATGCCGTTGTAGTCTTCCCCGCCCAGCAGGTTCTCGACCGAACCGTCGCGGGTCTTCATCCGCGTGGCCAGACGCAGGGCCGCATCCTCGCCTACCGGCGCGTTCACGAAACCCTCGACCGAGCGGTAGCCGTAGTCGCCGATCTCGGCGCGCATCTCGGCGTCGAACTGCCCCGGACGGGCGCGGTTCTGCACCAGATTGACCGCCCCGATCAAGGCGCCGCGACCATAGAGGGTCGATTGCGGTCCCTTGGCGATCTCGACCCGCTCCAGATCGAACAACTCGACATAGGAACCGCGCGACTTGGAGATCGACACCCCGTCCTGGAACACCGAAACGCGCGGCTCGGCCGTGGCCGCGCCCGAGTCCGAGGTGATGCCCCGCATGACGAAGCCCGGATTGTTCGGCGACTGGTTCTGCACCAGGAAACCGGGCACGAAGGCCGACAGCTGTTCGAACTCCTGCACGCCCAGGTTCTCAAGGAACTGGCCGCTATAGGCCGTCAGGGCGAAAGGAACCTCGATCGGGTCCTGAGCACGCAGCTGGGCGGTGACGATGACGTCGTCCACTGTCGAGACATGGTCCTGGGCCACGCTCTGGGCCTGGGCCGCGCCGCCCGCCATCAGACCCAGCATCGCCGCGCCCGTCAGCAGGCCAGCCTTGTTCGCCACGGATTTCAACATCGCATCCCCCTTGAAGGTCCGGGAGGCGTAGTGGGCGTCGGTGTCGCACCCACGACGCCTCCGCAAATCCACAGTGAAGCTGGCGCTTCAAATCAGCGACCAACACTCCGGATGCGAAACAGTTTTAAAGAGACAAGGGAGGCGCCGCTCGTCGACGCCTCCCCTGCCGTCAATGTAGACAAGCGACGCTAGTGGTCACTGCTCGTGGCCCAGCCGAGGTCGGACCGGATCAGGCCAACTCCGCTTCTTTCCAAGCCATCCTGAGGTCTTCGACGAGTGTCGCATAGGCGCGGCGACGCGCTTCAGGATCGGGCGCACGCAAGACAAAGGCGGGATGGAGCGTCAGCAGAACGCGCGCGCCATCCGAGGTTTCAATCACGACGCCCCGCTCCGACAGGATGGAGGGCTTTCGTCCCAGGACCGCCAGGCCCGCGGTCGCGCCCATGGCGAGGATGAGCCGCGGTTTGACGAGTCTTCGTTCCTGATCGAGCCACCAACGGCAGGCCTGGACCTCGCCCGCGCCGGGCGTCTTGTGCAGGCGGCGCTTGCCGCGCGGCTCATGCTTGAAGTGCTTGACCGCATTGGTCAGGTAGACCCCTGCGCGATGGACGCCCGCTTCAGCCAGGGCGGCGTCGAGAACCTGACCTGCTGGCCCGACGAAGGGTTGTCCCGCCAGGTCTTCATGATCGCCGGGCTGCTCGCCCACGATCATCAGACGCGCCTCGCGCGCTCCCTGCCCGCAAACGCCCTGGGTCGCATCCCGCCAGAGGGGGCAGCGACGGCAGTTCTGCACGCCTCGCTCCAGGTCCGCCGGTTCCAAGGCGACAAGCTCATCGGTCGCCGTCCGATCCACGGTCGGCGGGCGAAGGCGCCGGAACTTCTCATTGGGAAGGGGCGAGGGTTCGGAGACCATGACCTCGGTGCGGGTCGCGGCCGAGGCCACCAGTCCGGGAATCAGAGACGCCTCGGGCAGGTTCTTCCAGTACCGCTTCGGCATCTCCGACTGCATCATGCGCGTGCGCAGACGTGCCGGATTAAAGGTCGAGGCATAGTAGGTGCGCCAGAAATCCTCGACCTCGTCGTCCTGCGGCGCCTCCTCCTGTCGTCCCGGAGGGCCAAGGACGAGACCGTCCCCATCCCAGTGAGCGGTCCCGTCCGGCGTGAGAATGGTCCACCGCATCGTGCTGTAGCGTCGCGCGAAGAAGGGGGCGGTCTTCTCCAGAACGCGATGCGCCGGCTCAAACCAGGCGACCCAGCGCTCGCCTTGCGCATCGCTTGTCTCACGAAAACGAACGAAGGCCTTCATCTTGTGGCTGGCGCGGCGCACGTTCTTCACACGCTCGGCCGCTGCGGCGACATCCGGATCAGACGCCACCCGCATCAGATCGGGTTCGTCCCGCAGCCGCCACAGCAAGCGGTACATCAGGTCGAACCGATCCGGCGCGCGATGCAGGATCAGGTCGCCTGCCGTTTCCATGAAGGCTCGAGGAACGACGAAGGCGTCGTCCACGGCTATCGCGCTCGCCTCCCCGTCAGCGTCGAAAAGCCCGCCCTGGAAAGAACCGGCCGTGACAAAGCGGACGCTGGCGGGCTCGACCCCGTCCATGCGCAGCCGGCGAGCGACCGCCTTCCATCCGGCGAAATCCGTCTCGTTCTCCAGCCTGGCGGTGCGCATCAGAACAGGCTCAACTGTTCCGGTGCGCGGCTGGGGGCCAGTCGGGCGCGAAGATCAGCCGCGTCCGTCAATCCTCCGGGTGTCCAGTCCAGGGCGACGATCCAGGGGCGCACCTTGTCTATGGAACGCGTCAGACGCGCCACGTCCTCCAGGCGCAGGGTGCGATAGCGCCGGACAGACAGGATGCGATCCACCGCCTTCACCCCCAGCCCCGGAACGCGCAACAGATCTTCGCGGGCCGCCAGATTGACATCCGTCGGGAAGACGTCGCGCCGCTTCAACGCCCAGGCCAGCTTGGGATCGACCGCCAGATCCAGCATGCCGTCCGACGCCCCCTCCCCGATCTCGGGCGCGGTGAAGCCGTAGAAGCGCATCAGCCAGTCCGCCTGATAGAGGCGATGCTCGCGCATGAGCGGGGGTTTCGACAGCGGCAGGATGCTGGAGCTGTCGGGAATGGGGCTGAAGGCCGAATAATAGACCCGGCGCAGGCGGTAACCGCCATAGAGAGAGGCGCTGCGGTCCAGGATTTCCGTGTCCGGCGCGCCGTCCGCCCCGACGATCAGTTGGGTCGACTGGCCCGCGGGCGCAAAAGCCGGGGGGCGGGCCCGGTCCCTCTTTCCGGGCCTGGCCGCTTCCAGCCTCAGCCTGACCCGCCCCATGGTCTTGCGGATCAGGCGGGCGTCCTTTTCGGGAGCCAACCGCCCCAGGGCCTCGTCGCGCGGCAGCTCGATGTTGGCCGACAGACGGTCGGCGTAGCGCCCCGCCAAAGCCACCAGCCGTTCGTCCGCCTCGGGGATCAGCTTGAGGTGGATATAGCCTCGAAAGTCGTGATCCTCGCGCAGGCGGCGTGCAACCTCGACCAGCTGCTCCATCGTGTAATCCCCCGAGCGAACGACGCCGGACGAGAGGAACAGTCCCTCGATGTAGTTGCGCTTGTAGAAGGCCAGCGTCAGGTCGACCACCTCGTCGACCGTGAACCGCGCCCGCTCGACGTTCGAGGACGACCGATTGATGCAGTAGACGCAATCGTAGATGCAGAAGTTGGTCAGCAGTATCTTCAGCAGGCTGACGCAGCGCCCGTCCGGCGTATAGGCGTGGCAGATGCCCATGCCCTCCGTCGAACCTACGCCCTTGCCCCCGAGGGAGTTGCGCCTGGGGGCGCCGGAGGATGCGCACGAGGCGTCATACTTGGCCGCGTCAGACAGGATGGAGAGCTTTCGTCGAAGTTCGATACGCGCCATTTGTTCATGATACGTTCCTTTCTCGACAAGGTACAGCGTGACCGTAAAGCATGGGTCAGAAGGCCAATGGAGCCGTCTGCCAGAGACGCCGATCCCGGCGACCAAAGCCCTTGTCAGACCCGCGCCGCTCTCACCCTGGGCGACAAGCCCTACCGCGTGTTCGAAGTCTGAAGCGGCCGAGGCCCGCAGGCGGATCACCGCATGCGCTTGCCCTTCAAGACATGTCGATATATGATTCATGTGCGAAACATATATTCAGGATCCCCCATGGGCATCGTCAATATCGAAGACGAACTGCACGAGCAGTTGCGCCGGGCCAGCAAGGCCTCCTGTCGCTCCATCAACGCCCAGGCCGCCTTCTGGATCAGGATCGGCATGCTGGGCGAGTTGAACCCCGGCCTGTCCTTTCAGGAACTGGCCGCGCGCGAACTCAAGGCGGCCGGCGTCTGCGCCGACCTGGCCGGCTCTGCCGTCGCATGACCAAGACCCCTGCCGAGATCGAACTGATGGCCGAGGCCGGACGGCTGCTGGCTTCGGTCTTCACCTATCTGGACGGCCTGACGCTGGCAGGCATGAGCACCCTGCAGATCGATAGCCTGGTCGAGACCTTCATCGTCGATGAACTGAAAGCTCGACCTGCCAGCAAGGGCCAGTACGGCTACGGCTTCGTGCTCAACAGTTCGCGCAACCAGGTCGTCTGCCACGGCGTGCCGTCCGCCGACGAGATCCTGTGCGACGGCGACATTATCAATCTGGACATCACCCTGGAGAAGGACGGCTTCATCGCCGATTCCAGCAAGACCTATCTCATCGGCGAGGTGGCCCGCCCCGCCCGACGCCTGGTCCAGACCACCTATGAGGCCATGTGGAAGGGGATCCGCACCGTCCGTCCCGGCGCCACGCTGGGAGATATCGGCCACGCCATCGAGCGGCACGCGACGAAGAACGGCTATTCCATCGTGCGTGACTTCTGCGGCCACGGCATAGGCCGCGAGATGCACGAAGCGCCCCAGGTCCTGCATTTCGGCAAGCCCGGAACCGGCATGAGGCTGCGCGAAGGCATGGTCTTCACCATCGAGCCCATGCTCAACCAGGGCCGCCGCACCGTGGAGACCCTGGACGACGGATGGACCGTCGTCACCGCCGACGGCAAGCTCTCCGCCCAGTTCGAACACACCGTCGCCGTCACCCGCGACGGCGTCCGGGTCCTGACCCTTCGACCGGACGAAGCGCGGCACGCCGCCTAGATCAGGCGGGCTTTTGGTCAGCCGATCCCGGCCCCGCCGGTCACGCCCCAGACCTCTCCGGTGACGAAGCTGGCTTCCTGGGAGGCCAGCAGGACATAGACCGGAGCGATCTCCACGGGCTGCCCCGGCCGGCCGAAGGCGCTGTGGGCCCCGAACTGCTCAACCTTCTCCTGAGGCTGACCGCCGCTGGGCTGCAGCACCGTCCAGAAGGGTCCCGGCGCGACGGCGTTCACCCGCACGCCCTTCTCGATCATCTGCTTGGCCAGGGCCTTGGTGTAGGCGACGATCCCGGCCTTGGTGGTCGCATAATCCAACAGGATGTCCGACGGCTCATAGGCCTGGATCGAGGCGGTGGTGATGATGGCCGCGCCCGGCGGCAGATGAGGCGCTGCGGCCTGACAAATCCAGTGCAAGGCGTAGAGATTGGTCTTCATCGTGGCGTCGAAATCCGCCGTCGAAACCTCTGATATATCCTCGCGGTACTGCTGGTGGCCGGCGTTGACGACCAGGATGTCCAGGCCGCCGAACGCCTCGACGACGCGGGCCGTCATGGTCCTGTTCCACGCTTCGTCACTGACGTCGCCGGCCAGGGCCAGGGCCTTCACCCCGGCCTTCTCGATCAGGGCGACCACCTCTGCGGCGTCCGCCTCCTCGGACGGCAGGTAGCCGATGGCCACGTCCGCACCTTCTCGGGCAAACGCGATCGCCGTCGCCCGCCCGATGCCGGAATCACCGCCCGTGATCAGGGCCCGGCGCCCTTTCAGACGGCCATGTCCGACATAGCTGTCCTCTCCGTGGTCGGGTCGCGGGATCATCCGGCCCGCCAGGCCGGGTTCAGCCTGGGGCTGACGGGGAAAGGGCGGTCGGGGATACTGGTTGCGCGGATCCTGCATGGCGAGACGATCGGACATGGCTCTTCCTCGTTTTGGCGCCTGTCCCGGCCAGGGGCGGCGCAGGGGACGCCGATCTAATGTCCTCGTCCCTCGCGACGTTCCACCCGGCCGCCGACCCGACCCTCGCAACGCTGGCGAGCCCGCCGCGTTCTCCCTTGCCGCCCCACGGCGCGCTTGCCGCCGCCGGGCGACGGCCTTCACCTGGAGACGCCCGAAGCGCATGCCCTCGCCCAATCAAGGTTTCGCCTCGGTCCTCCAGCCCACCCCCGCCGGCCTGTGGTGCCCGGGAGGCGACTTCTACATTGACCCGCCGCGCCCGGTGGACCGGGCCGTGATCACCCATGGTCATGCGGATCATGCCCGCGCGGGACACGGCGCCGTCCTGGCCACGGTCGAGACCCTGGCCATCATGGGCGAGCGCTATGGCGCGGACTTCGCCGGGCGCACCCAGGCTCTGGCCTATGGCGAGCGGCTCAAGGTCGGCGGCGTTGAGATCTCGCTGGCCCCGGCCGGACATGTTCTGGGCTCGGCCCAGGCGACCGTCCGTCAGGGCGGCCTGACCGTCACCGCCTCGGGCGACTACAAGCGCCGTCGCGATCCCACCTGCGCCGCCTTCGAGCCCGTGCCGAGCGACGTCTTCATCACCGAGGCGACGTTCGGCCTGCCGGTCTTTCGCCACCCTCCCGACACCCAGGAGATCGGAAGGCTGCTGCGCTCGGTCCAGCAGTTCCCGGAGCGGGCCCATCTGGTCGGCGCCTACGCCCTGGGCAAGGCGCAGCGCGTCATCCGTCTGCTGCGCGAGGCGGGCTATGACGAGACCATCTATGTCCACGGCGCCCTGGAAAGGCTGAACCGGCTGTACGAGCATTTCGGCGTCGATCTGGGACCGCTGGCCCCGGCCACGGGATCAAAGGCCGACTTCGCCGGGCGCATCGTCGTCGCTCCGCCCTCCGCCATCGCCGACCGCTGGAGCCGACGTTTCCCCGATCCTGTCACGGCCTTCGCCTCGGGCTGGATGAGCGTCCGGGCGCGGGTACGCCAGCGCGGCGTAGAACTGCCGCTGATCCTCTCCGACCACGCCGACTGGGACGAGCTGACCGCCACCCTGACCGAACTGTCGCCGCAGGAAATCTGGATCACCCACGGCCGTGACGACGCCCTGCGCCGCTGGGCTGAACTGCAGGGGCTGAAGGCCCGCGCCCTGCATCTGGTCGGCTATGAAGACGAGGACGACGACTGATGCGCGCCTTCGCCGCCCTGCTCGACAGGCTGTCCTTCACAGCCTCGCGCAACGCCAAGCTGCGGCTGATCCGCGACCACCTGGCCGACGCCCCCGATCCCGACCGGGGCTGGGCGCTGGCCGCCCTGACGGGCGCCCTCTCCTTCGCCGCCGCCAAGCCGGCTGTAATTCGTCAGGTCGTCGAGGGGCGGGTCGATCCCGAACTCTTCCGCCTGTCCTACGACTATGTCGGCGACCTGGCGGAGACCGTCGCCCTGATCTGGCCGGCCCGTCACGGCGCCAACCGCGAGCCGGAACTGTCCGAGGTGATCGACACCCTGAACGCCGCCAAACGGGTCGAGGTTCAGGCCCTGCTGGAAGCCTGGCTGGACGCCCTTGACGCCGACGGGCGCTGGGCCCTGCTGAAGCTGGTGACCGGGGGCTTGCGCGTCGGCGTCTCGGCGCGACTGGCCTGGCAGGCGGCGGCGGACTTCGGCGGGGTCGAGGTCGCTGACATACAGGAGGTCTGGCACGCCCAGCCCCCGCCCTATGCCGACCTTCTGGCCTGGCTGGACGGCAGGACCGAGCGCCCCTCGGCCATGGCGCACGGTCGCTTTCGTCCGGTCATGCTGGCCCAGCCGATCGACGAAGCCGTCGACCTGCCCAGGCTGGAGCCCGGCGAATACGCCGCCGAATGGAAGTGGGACGGCATCCGCGTTCAGGCGGTCAGCGAAAGGGGCGTCAAACGCCTCTACAGCCGCACCGGCGAAGACGTGTCCGGAGCCTTTCCCGATGTCGTGGCCGCCCTGGCCTACGAGGGGGTCATCGACGGCGAGCTTCTGGTGCTGCGCGAGGGTCGGGTCGCGCCCTTCTGCGACCTGCAGCAAAGGCTGAACCGCAAGACGGCGGACGCCAAGCTGATGATCAGCCACCCGGCGGGCGTGCGCGCCTACGACCTTCTGGCCGCCGACGGGGAAGACCTGCGCGCCCTGCCCTTCGCCGAGCGCCGCAAGCGCCTGGAAGGTTTCGTCGCCCAGATCAGCTCTGACCGCATCGACCTGTCGCCCCTCGTGCCCTTCCGGACCTGGGAAGACCTGGCGGCCCGTCGCGCCGAACCGCCGCCGGGCGATCCGCAGTCGGCGGAGGGGCTGATGCTGAAGCGGCTCGACAGCGTCTATGAAGCCGGCCGCCCCAGAGGGCCCTGGTTCAAGTGGAAGCGCGATCCGCGTCTGATCGATGCCGTCCTGATGTACGCCCAGCGCGGTCACGGCAAGCGCTCCAGCTTCTACTCCGACTACACCTTCGGGGTCTGGACCCAGGACGCCGACGGCGTCCATGTGCTCACCCCCGTCGGCAAGGCCTATTTCGGCTTCACCGACGAAGAGCTGAAACAGCTCGACAGGTTCGTGCGCGAGCACACGGTCGAGCGTTTCGGCCCCGTCCGCTCCGTCACGGCGACGCGCGAGTTCGGGCTGGTGCTCGAGGTCGCCTTCGAGGGCCTGCAAAGGTCCAAACGCCACAAGTCCGGCGTGGCCATGAGATTTCCCCGCATCAGCCGCATCCGCTGGGACAAGCCGGCCAGGGAGGCGGACGAGCTGCATACGCTGGAAGCCATGCTCGGTGCGCCCTCGCCCGCACCCTGACTTCGGCTAGCGGCTGTCCCTGTGTCGGGGATTGGGCTCGCCTGAGCCCGGATCCGTCCGAGTTTCGGTCGATAGCCCGGAGGCTTTGGAACCTCTGGGTTCGGTCGCCGGCCGCGGCGGCTGTCCGGCCCGGTCCGGCGGGCGCAGATTCTCATTTTCGGCCTCGCGACCGGTGCGTTCGGCCGGTTTGTCCGGTTGAGTCATCAGGCGTCTCCTAGGTAGGCGAAGAGGACAAAGGAACCAGGGATCACGCCGACTTGCCCGTGTGCTCCGGCTTGCCCTTGCGTGGGGTTGAAGCCATTTCCGCCAACTCCTTGCGGGTCATGCTTTCCTCCATGGACTTCGAGGCGCCCCGAAGCTTGCTTTTCGGCGCATCGCCCCGTTTTGCGGCCAGGGCGGCCCCAGCCGCCTTCTGCTGGGCTGCGGATTTGGCGGGCATGTCGAAAACTCCCTGATATCGGATCATTGCCGGATCGAGCGAAAGGCCGGTCAGACGCCTTCGTTCAACCCGCCCCCGAAACCCGGGTTCCTCAGGGACTGCGCTGACGCGAGATCGCGGTCGCGCCACGGCCGCCTAACGCCCGAAGAGTCCTGTACCGAACAGAAGGCCGCGAGCCGCCGCGCGACCTCGATCAATCCGGTGCGTTTGGCCGTCCCTAGCCCTTCCGTTCAAAGCGCCATTTCATCAGCAAGACGCCGCTGGCCATGACAAGGGCGCAGCCGTTGGCGAGCGTCACGGGCCATGCCTCGGTCAGGAGACCGTAACACACCCATAGAATGAAGCAGCTCACGGTCAGGGCGTAGGTCTTGAGCGAGACGCTGGAGGCGTCGCGCTCCTTCCAGATCTTGTAGATCTGGGGCGCGAAACTGCTGACGGAGCACAGGGCGGCGGCGACACCCACCACATCGGCCATGGAGATCATAGGTCAGTCCCGAACTCGACCGGTCCGGCCGCAGTGATCTGGCCTAACGCCGCGGACGCCCGCGGGCTCCCTGTCAGGGACGATAGAGGTCCGCGTCCGGGTCAGTCTCGCCCCTCACCCAGGCCGCCACGATCTGGCTGGCGATCACTGAGGAGGTGATGCCGTTGCCCCCAAAGCCCATGACGCTCCAGGCATGGGCCATTCCGGGGACCGGCGCGATATGGGGCAGGCCGGTGGCGCTCTCGCCGAAGGCTCCGGCCCAGGCGTAGTCGACCTCCAGCACGACCTCGGGAAGCAGGTGTTTAAGCTTGGCCAGGATGCGCGCTGTCTTGCGTTTCAGCAGCGCTTGGCTGGCGTGGGCGGTAGGCGAATCCTCATCCTCGCCGCCGACGATCAATCGCCCGTCATTGCTCGTGCGCATGTAGAGGTAGGGGTCTGATCCCTCCCAGACGAGGGTGTCTCGCAGCCAGGCTGGACCGGAGAATCCCGGCTTTGACGCGAGCGCCCAGGTCGAGACCACCCGGCAGTCAGGCGCAGTCACGCCCTTGGGACGTTCGTAACCGCAACAGAAGACCACCGCTGAAGCCCGTACAGCGAAACCGGCGCTGGTCAGCAGGGTCACCCCGTCCGGATCCGACACGGCTTCGATCACATCCACCGGTGAGAAGAGCCTTGCGCCCCGGGCCTGGGCGCGCCTCAGAAGTCCTGCGGTCAGTTGAGCAGGATCGGCGCTGGCCGATCCGCCGCTGAGGATAGCGCCGGTTCGGTCGATCCCGAACCGATCAAGAACCTCCACCGCCGGCAGAAAACGGCTCTCCAACCCGGCGTCGGCCCTCGCTGCGGCCTCGCTTTCGAGGGCTCTGCGGCCATAGGCGTCACCGGCAAGATAGAGGGCGTCGCGATCACGGTAGCCGCAACGGATACCCTCCTGGACGATGATCTGTTTCAGGTCGTCGACCGCGCGCCGCGAGCGCAGATAGGCCCGCTGCGCCTTCGGTCGGCCTATGCGTCGCGCAAGCGCCTCCAGTGGAAGATCGATCTCCCATTGCAGGAGCGCTGTCGAGGCGATGGTCGATCCCGTCAGGGGCGCCCTGCGATCAAGGACGGCCAGCCTGTGGTCGCGCGATAGCTCATGCGCCATAAGGGCGCCGCTGATCCCGGAGCCGACGACGGCGACATCAACCGAAACGGCCTGCTTCAGAGGACGAACCGACGTCCCTGTAAACGGGCTGTCGGCCCAAATAGATCGACCGCTCCTCAGGTCGCGTTTCTGGGTCAGCCTCGCCATTCAACCCCCGACATGCACAGCCTGCGCCTCCGCTTCGGGGAACGCGCGCTCCTGTCGAGGGTTGCTCAAACCATGGCCAAGCCTCACCGGATCACGACGTCTCCCATGGATCCGACACGCCAGCTTCCTGCAACCTTTCGCGACTGGTTCGTGGATCGCGGCTGGACGCTGCGCCCCCATCAGCGGGACATGATCGAGAAAGCGAAAGCCGGCGCCGATGTCCTGCTCGTGGCGCCGACAGGCGGCGGCAAGACCCTCGCCGGCTTCTTGCCCAGCCTGCTACAGCTGGCCGAACGGGGCCCGCGCAAAGGCCGCAAGACCCTTCATACGCTCTACATCTCCCCCCTCAAGGCCCTGGCGGTCGATGTCGAACGGAACCTCCTGACCCCGGTCAGGGAAATGGATCTCCCCATCCTCGTGGAGTCGCGCACGGGCGACACCGGCCAGGCCCGGCGCCAGCGTCAGAGGACATTCCCCCCGGACATTCTGCTGACCACGCCCGAACAGCTGGCCCTGTTCTGCGCCTGGAAGGGCGCGCGCGACTATTTCCAGGATCTGGAATGCGTGATCATCGATGAAATCCACGCCATCCACGGATCCAAACGAGGGGACCTGCTGTCGTTGGGGCTGGCGCGGCTGAGGACTTTTGCGCCTGGCGTCCGCTGCGTCGGTCTGTCGGCGACCGTGGACGATCCGGCTCGCGTCAGACGCTGGCTGTCGGACCGAGGCGACGACATCGTCCTTGGCCAGGCTGGCGCGCCGCCCCGGCTCGAGGTTCTGCTCTCGCAGAACCGGGTCCCCTGGGCCGGTCACACCGCCCGGCACGCCATGGCGGAGGTCTACGAGACCCTAAAGACGGCGCGCACGACCCTGGTCTTCGTCAACACCCGCTGGCAGGCCGAATTCGCCTTCCAGGAGCTATGGCGGCTCAATGACGACAACCTGCCGATCGCTCTGCATCACGGCAGCCTTTCAGCCGAGCAACGCCGCAAGGTCGAGGCGGCGATGTCGCGCCATGAACTGAGAGCGGTGGTCTGCACCTCGACGCTGGATCTGGGCATCGACTGGGGCGCCGTTGATCTGGTCATCCAGCTTGCGGCGCCCAAGGGCGCCTCGCGGCTGGTGCAAAGGATCGGACGCGCCAACCACAGGCTGGACGAGGCCTCCCGCGCTATCCTGGTTCCCGCCAGCCGGTTCGAGATGCTGGAGTGCCAGGCGGCGGCGGAGGCGGTGGCCGAAAACGCCCTCGACGGCGATCCGCCCCGGATCGGAGCGAGAGACGTCCTCGCGCAGCACATCATGGGCTGCGCCTGTTCGGAGCCCTTCGACCTTGCTGACCTCTATGAGGAGGTGCGCCGGGCCGCGCCCTATGCGGGACTTTCCTGGGAGGCCTTCGAGCAGGTCGTCGATTTCGTGTCGACAGGCGGCTATGCGCTCAGAAGCTATGATCGCTTCCGAAGGATCATACGCAATTCCGATGGCCGCTGGCGCGTCCTCAATGAGGAGACTGCGCGACGGCACCGGATGAATGTCGGCGTCATCGTCACGGCGCAGACCCTCAACATCCGGCTTGCGGGCCGACGCGGCGTCGGGCGCAAGATCGGCCAGGCCGAGGAGTGGTATTTCGAACAGCTGACCCCGGGCGACAGCTTCCTCTTCGCCGGGGAGATCTGGCGTTTCGAGGGGGTTCGGGCGACGGACGCGATCGTCACCCGCTCGGACGAGAAACAGCCCAAGGTTCCCAGCTGGGGCGGCTCCAGGTTTGCGCTTTCCACCTTCCTGGCCAAGCGTGTCCGGCGGATGATCAGCGACCAGGCGTCATGGTCCCGGCTGCCGCCCGACGTCTGCGAATGGTTGTTCGCCCAGCAGTCGCATTCCAGCCTGCCCGGTGAGGATGATCTCCTGGTCGAGACCTTCACCCGGGGCAAACGTCACTACATGGTCTGCTATCCGTTCGAGGGCCGGCTGGCCCACGCCACCCTGGCCATGCTGGTGACCCGCCGACTGGACCGGGCCGGGGTCGGGCCGATCGGCTACCTCGCCAACGACTATGCGCTTTGCGTCTGGTCCCTGCGGCCGATGGACAGCCTCGATTTCGACGCCCTGTTCCAGCAGGACATGCTGGGGGACGATCTTGAAGCCTGGCTGGATGAGAGTTTCATGGTGAGACGCGCCTTCAAGGAATGTGCGCTGATCAGCGGCCTGATCGAGCGCCGCATCCCCGGCCATGAGAAGAACGGACGGCAGGTCACCTTCTCCGCCGATCTGATCTACGACACCCTGCGCCGACACGATCCGGACCATCTGCTCCTGTCCTGCGCGCGCGAGGATGCGGCGCGCGGACTTCTCGATCTGGCGCGCCTGGGGGAGTTTCTCACCCGCATCTCGGGCCGGATCAGGGTTGAGCGGCTCCAGCATGTTTCCCCCTTCGCCGTGCCCCTGCTGATGGAGATCGGCAAGGAGCGTGCGCCTGGAACCACCGCCGCAGACATGATGCTGGAGGACGCCGCCCTGATTGACGAGGCCATGTCTTGACCGTCTCAAGCCTGGCGGACGACGGCGCCTTCGCAACGCGCCTGGCCGGAACCGATGTGGTGTTTCGCGTGTCCGGCGCCCTCTGGTTGCCGGCGGAGCGCACCCTGGTGGTCGCCGACCTTCATCTCGAAAAGGGATCCGCCTACGCCGCCCGCGGACAGCTCCTTCCGCCCTACGACACGCGCGAAACCCTGAACCGCCTGGAGCGCGAGGTGGCGACCCTCGCCCCCCGAACCGTCGTCCTGCTTGGCGACACCCTCCACGACCGTGGAGCGCCGACACGTCTCGTCTCGGACGAGCGCACACGCCTCAGGGCCCTGGCGGAAAGGGTCAGGCTGATCTGGGTCGTCGGCAATCACGACCCCGAAGGCGCAGGCGACCTGGGCGGCGAAACAGCGGACCTGTTCGAGGTCGCGGGTCTTTCGCTTCGCCACGAACCCACGCCCGGGCCCGTGGAGGCCGAGGTCGCGGGACACCTACATCCCTGCGCACGCGTAAAGGGCCCCGCAGGCTCGGTTCGCCGCCCCTGCTTTGCTTCGGACGGGAGCCGCCTGATCCTGCCGGCCTTCGGCGCCTATGCCGGCGGGCTCAACCTGCGCGATCCCGCCTTCTCCGGGCTTTTTCGCCTTCCGCCCACAGGCTACCTCCTGGCGCGGCGCGTTGCGGCGGTCTCCTTTGAGAAGATGCGACCCGATCAGAGGTCGCTGCCCGGCTGACCGCCTCCCCGACGTCACGCGGCGACGCCCCCCTAGATTACCGTCAGGCCTTGAGGCGGATCTTCTTCTCTACCTCGGCGGCCGCCTTCTCTTCCTGCTTGCGCCTGTTGAAGACGGTGCGCATGAAGCGGCGATCCGCAAGGCTCAACACCTCTTCAGCGGCGACAAACTGCTCCTGCTCCTCCTCGCGGATGTGATGCAGGTATTCTTCGCGCAGGGCGGCGAAACGGCGGATCCATCCAGGCGACGCCATGTCTCGCGCGGCCAGATCCGCCAGGAGATCATCGATTTCCTTGTGTTCGGCGACGGCGTGGCGGGCGAAGTCCGTCGTGGCCGGGTTCCGCAGCACGCTGGACCAGAGCGCCTGCTCTTCTGCGGCGGCATGCGCCTTCAGTTCATGAACCAGTTCAACAAAGAGGCGCTCGCGATCAGGAGACTTCCCCTTCGTCTCCTCAAGCATGGCCAGGAGCGCGCGATGGCGATCGTGGTCCTCGACCAGCCGACCGAAGATGTCGGGATCCCCCCTGAATTTGGTGGCGGGGGTGCTGCCGATCCGCGCGGCGAGGTCAGGCGCTACAACCCGCGCCTTGGCTACGGCGTCAGCCTTCGCCTGCCGGGGGGCCACAGGCTGCAACCGCTTTTCCGCCCGCGGTTCCTTTCCACCGGCTTTCGCCCGTGGCTCGCTTCCCAAGACCAATTTCCGCATACCCTGCTCCTGACTGGAGCCGCCGCCCCGGAGGTCGACAAGCTCTACATTCGCAGTACGAACCTTTCGGCGATCAGCCGGTTCCCGAGTGTCCGAAAGCCGGCAGAGTCTGCCTAGGCGACAACCGGGAACCAGACCGTGAACCGGCTCCCCGCCCCCGCCCCGGCGCTCTCCAGTTCAACGGCGCCCTCATGCATTTCGACCAGTTGGCGAACCAGGGCGAGGCCTATGCCCAGGCCTTCACGCGACCTGTCATCCGGCCCTTTGGACTGCGTGAAGAGGTCGAAGACCCGGACCTGCATATCCTGAGGCACGCCGACTCCATTATCGGCGACATCAATCCGCACGCGGTCCTCGACCCGGTTGGCCGACACCTCGATCCGCCCCTCCGACGGCGTGTACTTAGCCGCATTGGTCAGCAGGTTGCTCACCACCTGGGACAGGCGGGTGAAGTCGCCGTCGAGCCAGATCGGCGCACCCGGGACGTACACCGTCAGGTCATGGCGCCCGGCATCGATCTTGGGGCGACTGGTGTCCACCGCCGAGTCGATGATGCTCTGCACGGTCACCCGCTCACGCTGAAGCGAGATCTTGCCCTGGTCTATGCGGGCGACGTCCAGCAGATCCTCGATCAGCCGCGCCAAATGGTGGGCCTGGACCTCCATTCGGGTGTGGATCTGAGCGCTCTTTTTCGGATCCTGCTGCCGCTCGAGCAACTGAAGCCCTGCCCGGAAGGCCATGACGGGATTGCGCAGCTCGTGTCCGAGCATGGCGATGAAGTCGTTCTTGCGCCGGTCCGCGGCGCTGAGGGCCGCCGCATAGGCCTTGAGCTCGTCCCGATGCGACAGAATCTCCTGTCTCTGGCGGTAGAGCTCGATGAAGACGTTCGCCTTGCTCTTCAGGATGTCCGTTTCGACCGGCTTCTGGATGAAGTCCACCGCTCCGGCCTCGTAGCCCCTGAAGCGTCGCTGCTGATCGGCGCTGCCGGCGGTGACGAAAATGATCGGAACGTGACGCGCATTGGCGTTGCCGCGCATGAACTCCGCGAGCTGGAACCCGTCCATCCCCGGCATCTGGACATCGACCAGGGCAAGGGCGACGTCATGAACCAGCAGGAGCTCCAGCGCCTCGTCGCCGGACCTGGCCTTGAGACAGACCACGCCGTCGCGCTTCAGCAGGGCCTCCAGGGCCAGGAGGTTCTCCTCGAGATCGTCGACGAGAAGGAGATGGATCGGCTTGTCAGGGCGCGTCATGCTTGGCCTAGACCTTTCAGAACTTCGAGAATGCGCGCGAGCGGCATCACTTGTGCGACCGGACAGGCGCGCAGTGCGGCCTCCGGCATGGGGCGGGCATGGGCGGAGGCCGGGTCTTCGACCAAGGTCAGACCGCCGGCGGCGGCGACCGCCTTCAGCCCCGCCGCCCCGTCTTCGTTGGCCCCCGTCAGAACCAGACCGACCAGACCGGCTCCGTAGGCGTCCGCGGCGCTTTCGAAGAGGACGTCGATGGAAGGCCGGGAGTAGTTGACCAGCTCGTCGGACGAGAGGGCCAGAGCGCCGTCGGCCTCGACCAGGAGGTGATAGTCGGAAGGGGCGAAGTAGACCACGCCTGGCTCCACGGGTTCCTTGTCCTCGGCCTCCTTCACCGTGAGCGCGCATTTGGACGCAAACAGGGGCGCCAGCACATTGCTGCGGTCGGCCGGCACGTGCAGGACCACCAGGATCGGCAGGGCGAAGTCGGCGGGAAGCGACGGCAGGATGGCGAGCAGCGCCTGCACGCCCCCGGCCGAGGCGCCGATCACGACAGCGCGGGCGGGATGGGGGTTCATGGCTCGCGCCTGCGATAGATCTTCTCTTCCGGCACGAAGTCGGCAAAGGCGCCGGCGTGCCGCGAGAAGCGCAAGCTCTCCTTGGAACCGATGCCCAGGAAGCCGTTGCGAGCCAGGGAATCCTTGAATAGGCCGACGGCGCGGTCCTGTAGCGGACGATCAAAGTAGATCATCACATTGCGGCAGGAGATCAGCTGCATCTCGCCGAAGACCGCGTCCGATACCAGGCTATGGTCCGAGAAGACGACATTGGTCCGCAGGGACTTGTCGAAGACCGCTCGCCCGTAGTCGGCGGTGTAGTAGTCCGACAGCGAGGTTCGACCGCCCGACTTCTGGTGGTTTTCGGTGAATTTGCGGATGCGATCCAGAGAATAGACCCCCGCCTCCGCCGCCCGCAGCGCATCGGGATTGATGTCCGTGGCGTAGAACATCGTCCGTTCGAAAAGACCTTCCTCCCGAAACAGGATGGCGAGCGAATAGACCTCTTCGCCGGCGCTGCATCCCGCGATCCACACCTTCAGGGACGGATAGGTCCGCAGGTGCGGCAGCACTTGTTCGCGCAGGGCCCGGAAATAGGCCGGGTCCCGGAACATCTCGCTGACCTGGACCGTCAGGAAACCCAGCAGGCGCGGCAGCATCTCCGGATCATGCAGAACCCGCTCCTGCAGAGCCGTCAGGCTTGGCAGGCCGAAATGGGTGCGCGCCTGGAGCAGGCGGCGCTTGATCGACGCCCGTGCATAGTGACGGAAGTCGTAATGGTAGCGCTGGAACAGGGCCTCCAGCAGCAGCTGGATTTCTATGTCCTCCACCTCATGGGGGGCGACCGGACTCAACGGGGCATCCAGACGCGCACGAGAGAGAGCAGCTTGTCCACGTCCAGAGGCTTGGCCATGTAGTCATTCGCCCCCGCCGCGATGCAGCGCTCCTGATCGTCGGGCATGGCCTTGGCCGTCAGCATCAGAACAGGCAGGTCGCGCCAGCGCGGATCCTTCCGCAGTTCGCGCGTGGCGGTCAGGCCGTCCATGACGGGCATCATGACGTCCATCAGGACCAGATCGATCCCCTGCTCGGCATCTTCAGCAGACCGCTCCAGGCGCTCGATCGCCTCCTTGCCGTTGCGCGCGATCTCGATGCGGGCGCCGCGCGGCTCCAGAACATTGGTCAGGGAGTAGATGTTGCGCACATCGTCCTCGACAATGAGGATCCTTCGCCCTTCCAGCACAGCGTCGCGATGGCGGGCCTTGCGGATCATCTTCTGCTGCTCAGGGGGCAGCTCCGAGACCACCTGGTGAAGGAAGAGGGAAACCTCGTCGAGGAGCCGTTCAGGCGACTTGGCGCCCTTGATGATGATGGAGTTGGAATAGCGACGAAGCTGCTGTTCGTGTTCAGGCGACAGATCGCGGCCGGTGTAGACGATGACCGGCGGATAGCCCTGCCCGCCCTCGCGGCTGAGGGTCTCCAGAAGGGAGAAGCCGGACGCGTCCGGCAGGGTCAGGTCGAGGACCATGCAGTCAAAGGTCTGGCTATTGAGTTGCTCCAGGCACTCCGCGGCCGTGCCGACGCCCACCGTCTCGACATCACCCGATTCCAGCAGCTTGCTGACCGCTTCGCGCTGAACCACGTCGTCCTCGACGATAAGGACGCGCCGCACGGTTCGCGTGAGCTTCTCCTCGAGCGATCGCAGCACCTCGGCGAGCGCCTCGCGCCCCACTGGCTTCACCACATAGCCGACGGCCCCCAGCGAAAGGGCGGTCTGGCTGTGATCGTCTGCGGAGACGACATGGATGGGAATGTGGCGGGTGTCGTCGTCGCGCTTGAGCACGTCGAGCACGGTGAGGCCGGACTGGTCCGGCAGGCCGATGTCCAGCACGACGGCGTTGGGTCGATAGCGCTTGGCGAGCTTGAGAGCCTCCTGGGCCGTGCCCGCCAGAATGCACTGGAATCCCAGCTCCCGTGACAGGTCCCGGACAATGGCGGCGAAACGATCGTCGTCCTCGACGACCAGAAGCAGGCGACGTGTCCCGGCCAGATGATCACGATCATCGTCCAGGGCCCGGGCGAGTGTCGCCGCTTCCGCCGCACGAGGCGCTGGCCCCCGGACCGCCGGGACCGGAGCCTTTGCGCCGGAGGGCGCTTCTCGCGGCGCCACACGCGAGGCGTCATAGGTCCGAGGAAGGATCAGGGTAAAGACGCTGCCTTCGCCGGCCCGGCTTTCCAGACCAATGCGACCGCCGAGCAGACGCGCGAGTTCGCGCGAGATGGACAGGCCCAGGCCGGTCCCGCCGTAGCGGCGGCTGATGGTGCCGTCGGCCTGCTGGAAGGCTTCGAATACGCTGTTCTGCTGCTCCGGGGCGATGCCGATGCCCGTATCCGAGACCGCGAAGGCCACCCCGTCCGGTCCGGCGTCCGTGACCGAAAGCGTCACCTTGCCCTTCTCGGTGAACTTGAAGGCGTTCGACAGAAGGTTCTTCAGAATCTGCTCAAGCCTTTGGCGATCCGTCTCAACCCCGTCGTCGCCCGATCCCAGGTCGATCTCGAAGGCGAGGCCCCGATCTTCGGCCACCGGCTGGAACATCTGGCGGATATCATCGCCGAGGCGCTGCAGGGACACCGCCTCCGGACGCGCCTGGATATGACCGGCCTCGATCTTCGACAGGTCGAGAATGTCATTGATCAGGGTCAGCAGGTCATTGCCAGAAGACTGGATGGTGCGCGCGTATTTGACCTGGTCTTCCGACAGGGTCTCGTCGGGATTGTCGGCCAGGAGCTTCGACAGGATCAGCAGCGAATTGAGCGGGGTGCGCAGCTCATGGGACATGTTGGCGAGGAAGTCGGACTTGTACTGGCTGGCCTGCTCCAGCTCCCGGGCCTTGAGCTCCAGGGCGGCCGATCCACGCTCCAGATCATCGCGCTGGGTTTCCAGCACCTGGGCCTGTTCTTCGAGCTGGCTGTTGGTCTGTTCCAGTTCAGCCTGCTGCTGTTCCAGACGCACCTGGGATTCCTTGAGGGCCCGCCCCTGCTCCTCCAGCTCCTCATTGGAGACCCGTAGCTCTTCGCTCTGGACCTGGAGTTCTTCGGACTGCCGCTGGGTCTCTTCCAGCATGTCCTGCAATCGGGCCCGGTAGCGTGCCGATCTCAATCCCGTGCCGATCAGCGGCGCGGCTTCCTCCAGGAGCGCAAGGAGACGCTCGTCAGGAAGACGAAGGAAACCCAGTTCGAGAACAGCGTTGATCTCGCCGTCAGCGCGGCCCGGGGCGATGACGAGGTGCCGCGGCTTGGAGCGTCCCAGCGCCGAGCCGATCGTCAGATAGTTCTCCGGCACCTCGGGCACCGTCAGGGCGCGCCCTTCGGCGGCGACCTGCCCCAACAGGCCCTCGCGCGGGCCGAAACGCTCCGGGACAGGCGCGTCGGCGGGAACGCCAAGCGCCGCGACACGCCGGAACACGCCGCCCTCGCCCTTGAAGAGGGCGGCGGCCTGAACATCGGCGTAACGCGCCAGATAGGCCAGAATGCTTTCCGCCAGCTGTTCCACGGATTGATCGCCCATCATGGCGTCCGCCAGCCCGACCTGACCCTTGTGAATCCACTCCTGGCGGGCCTTCTGACGGGCGCTGCGCCGGATAAGGGCGTAGACGCCCAAGGTCAGGGCCGCGCCCAGGAGCCCGGACAGGACGCCGCTGACCAGGGCTGTGCGATAGGCGGCGTCCATCTCCTGGAGGCGTGCGAGGCGGAGCTTCTGCTCCTCCTGCCTCATCAGATTCACCTCGCTCCGGATGGCGTCCATCTCCGCCTTGCCGCGATCCGTGCTCATCCTGGACACGGCGGCCTGCAGACCCTCGCTGCGACGCGCCTGGATGGTGGCGTCCAGCTCGGTCATCTTGGCTTCGACATGTCTGCGGACCTGGCTCAGGTGGGCCTGCTGCACCGGGTTGTCACGGGTCAGGCGCGCCACCTCCTCCAGACGGCGTTCCACGGCGGCCGCGGCCATGTCGTAGGGTTGAAGGTAGAGGGGGTTGCCCGTCAGCAGATAGCCGCGCTGGCCTGTCTCGGCGTCCTGGACTGTCGACAGGAGGTCGTCGACGGCGACGATCACCTGATGGGTGTGAATGATCTGCTGATTATTCGCCCTCAGCACCTGGACGTTGAGCCAGGCCACGCCGCTTGTCGCCAGAAAGAAGGCCAGGACCAGGGCCAGTCCTGCTCCGGACCAGGCTTCAGTCTTCGAGCCCGCGGGCGGGCGACGGAACAACATCATCAGCAGTCTGACCTCGGGTGAGCGACGGGAGCCTCCTTGCCTAGAGGGCGGAGCGCTCAACGCAATAACCTGTGCTGGTTTTTCTCGGCGGGGTCGAGGCCATCGGTCTCACCGCCTGAGCGGCGTGCGCCGGCAAAGCAATCAGCTCAGGGCGTGAACTGGATCGTGCGGGCGAACTGATAATCCTTGGGGCCCGGCTCGACCTCGGCGTCACGCATCAGGGCGATGGCCGCTTCGCCGAAGCCGAGACCAGGGTGGGTCTCGCCCAGGACGCGGCAATCCTCGACCCGCCCGGCGGCCCGCGCGGTGCACTCCAGGGTCACCGCTACAGTCAGAAGCGGGGCCGGCGCGTCATGCTGAGCGGCCACGGCTTTTTCACCCTTCGGGAGACGGTCGATCTTCGGCGACGCATCCAGCAGGATGGCCGCGGTCAAGGCCAGGATCATCATTGCAACACCCTCCGCTTCTTTAACCAGGCGGGTCGCGATCTGTTCCAACGGCCCGGCCATTGGTGAGGTCCAAGCGCAGGTCCGAGCCGCAGCGCGAGCTGGCGTTTACAGCAGTCGCCCCTCGTCATCGCCATCCCCCCCCGCCTTGATTGTCTTCATAATCTTCCTGTTCCTGGGCTTCACGGCTGCGAAGAAGGTCACCTGACGGAAAGCCCGGCCGTAGATGGTGCAAACTCCTGATCTCATCGGGGACCGGCGGCCAGGCTCGTCCGCGAAGCCTCCCCGTCCGCCGCCTCACAGCGGACGGGTACGGAGAGCCGACATGTGCATGAGGCCGGAGGGTTCTGCTATCGAGCCCGGACCTCCAGTGCCGCGCGCCAAGTCGCGCGAAACCAACCTATGTGAAGAACAAAAACGCCGAAGCCATGCTGTTGGTCTAAGGCCATGAAGAATCAGTCGGAAACCCATCTCGAAACTCGGCACACCGCGTCGCTTGAGCGGATGCTGTCCAGTTTCGGGCCGCTCGGCGCCGACGACATCGCCTACATCCGGGACTGCTTCACCGGCGCGCTTCAGACCCATGCGGCGGGAACGCCGGTCATCCTGGCTCCGGAGCGAAATGAAGCCAGACTGGTCTTCAAGGGCTGGGCCGCGCGCGGCGCCATGCTGGAGGACGGACGTCGTCAGATCGTGGGCCTCAATCTCCCCGGCGAGATGATTGTCGCATCGGGTGCCGTCGACACCGACATGCTGGTCTGGGCCCTGACGGACGTCGTGACAATCGACGGCACCGCCTTCTGGACCGGTATGTCCGAGTTGCGCACACAGAGCGCGCCGTTGCTGGAGGCCTGGAGGCATTACCGCACGGCCGAACGCCTGCGCATGGCGCGCCAGGTGATAAGGCTTGGTCGGCTTAGCGCCTACGAACGCACAGCCCATCTCCTGCTGGAACTCCACGAACGCCAGGCGCGTCTGGGTCCCGTCGTGGCGGGAGTGCTCCATCTTCCTCTGACCCAGGATATTCTCGCCGACATCCTGGGCCTCAGCGCGGTGCACATGAACCGAACCCTGCAGCAACTCAGGCGCAACGCCCTGGTCGACTACCGAGCCGGGCGGGCGGTGCTTCAGAACCTCACGAGCCTGGCCCAGGCCGCCAACCTGAGCGCCGACTGCGGACCAAGCCTCTGATGGCGGGCTAGAGACCCTCTCATCTGCCGGAGGCAGGGTTAACCCATGTTGTTTGATCTTGCTCGGAGCAGGATCAGAGTGCGCCCTTGCCGAGGAGGCCGGTCATGCCTCGACCTGAAGAACTGTGGCGGCGTCTCGTCGCCTTCTTGCTAGGCCGGACGCCCGACATGCGGACGTCCCGACGCCTGCACCATCCCCATTGGCCCCGACGCACCGGGCGTCACTGAGGAACGCGGTCGGGGGGACCTCTCGCCGTGCCGCCTTAGACAGGCTCAGACCGGATCGCGCCCCAGGCGCAGATAGGTCGGATCGAACTCCGCCACCCGCACCAGCCGGTCCCAGTCCAGGATCCTGATGTTGCGCCCCCTCCATTCGACAAGGCCGTCGGCGCGGAGCTGGGCCACGGACCTGTTGACGTGGACGGCCGAGAGGCCAAGCACGTCGGCGAGTATGGCCTGGCTGAGAGGCAGCACCATCCGATGTCCCTCCGCCCGGCCCACGGAGGCCAGACGAAGATAGACCTCGCACAGGAAGTGGGCGAACCGAGCGAAAGCGGTGCGTCGCCCCAAACCCGCCAGCCATTGGCGGTGCACGGCGGCGTCGATGAGGGTTTCCAACCACAGAAGGCGCGTCAGGTGGGGTTGGGTCTGGGAAATGAAGCGCAGGGCCTCGTGGGGGCAATAGCCCACCTTGCAGTCCGTCAGACAGATCACGCCATGATCCATCGGACTCATCAGCAGGCTATGGAGGTCGACGAAGTCGCCCGGGACGTTGAGTTCCGTGATCTGGCGGGCGCCGTTCATCAGCACGACATATCGCGCCGCGAAGCCTTCGAGCAGAAGCGTGCTGCGGGACGGGCGATCATATTGTTCGACGATGTTGTCGCCGGCCTTCAGGGTGACAGGCGGCGCGACCACGTCCGCCAGAACGGCCTTTTCCTCGTCAGAGATGAAATCTCGACGCGACAGCTTGTCGATCAGGGGACTGATCAGGATGACCTCCAGAGTCCGCACCGCCCACTGCGGCAACGCTTGCAAAACCATCCAGCCCTCGCCCGGTTCCTCCGCTGCAGGCCGCGCCGCCTCCACTGTTCAACCGACGCCGAAGCGGCGCCTTACCCGGGCCAGGCGGTGAACCCGTCCCCGGGCCGAGACGATCCCGGTTCACCAGGGTCGCAGGCGTGCGCGTTTAACCGGCCCCTGGGTCTCCTAACCCATGTAAGTGGCGACCGCCCCGCCATGGGCCACACTCCCCCTCTTAGGAGTGCGACATGCAGACTAGGACCGGCCTGACAGCCATGGCCTCTTCCCCTCGCTCTCGTCTTGAGGTTCAGGATCACCCGGTATTCCAGGCCCTGCCCGCTGACGCCCAGGCCCGGATAGAGGCCTGTGCTCGCGGGGCGTCGGTGGCGGCCGGCGAGGTCCTCCCGAACGACGGCGGGCTCTATTTCATTCTCTCCGGCGTGGTCGGCCTCTTCCCGGGCGGCGGCCGCATTTGCGTGGCGGCGGTGACAGCCGGGTCCGTCCACGGCTGGGACCAGGCTCTTGAGCCGGGGGCCCGTCGCCCGGAGGCGCGAGCCTTGATCGACACCGTCGTCTGCCGTGTCGCCGCCGCTCCACTCGTAGAAGCCATGGGCCGGGAATGGCTGACCCGTCTCGTGGCGCGTCATGCGACCGCCCGTCTTGACGCCCTGGCGACGGAGGCGGCGTGCAACGCCTCGCACCTGGTGCCTGAAAGGCTGGCCAAATGGCTGGTTCGCCTTCACTGCGGCGGAAACGGCGCGCCGCTCCTTCTCACCCAGGCGGATTTCGGCGGAATGCTTGGGGTCCAGAGAACGAGCGTCAACGCCGCCGCCGCCCGTCTTCAGAGTCAGGACCTCGTGCGTTTCGGGCGAGGAAGGGTCCAGGTGCTCAACCTCGACGGCCTGCGTCAGGCCTCATGCGGTTGCGGCGAAGCTGTCGCGCCGGCCTCTGCGGCCTCCCGGCCGGCGGTAAGGAGGCCAGACCTCGATGCGGAAGCCGTCTCCTGGTCGCCTGCGCATCCCGGTTCACCGTCTCGCGACCTCTCCGCGTCGAAAGGCATGGTCGCCTTGGCTCCATTGGCGCGCATCGGCTAGGGGCGGACCAAAAGCGGCGCGCCAGCCCCAACCCGGCTCAGCGTCCCCAGACCTCGCCCCCTTGAAGGCCCTTGCTCGACGCCCCGCGATCTTCGCCCCGGAGCGAAAGACGTCAGGCCGTGGCTGTGCACAGCCCCGGGCGGGCCGCCGCGCGCGCCTTCATTCGAGTCCGCAACTGCTCGCGGATGGTCCAGCCCTGCAGATGCATGAGATCGGTGATCGTGTAGCCCTCGCGGGCCAGGGCTTCATGGAGATCGGAGATCTTGATGCAGGCGCGGTTCTCGTCGGCGATCTGAAAGGCGCGCTCGATGACATGGATCTGGTTCATGCTTCCTCCGTATCCAGAGAGAGCGAAAGCCGAGCGCTACGGTTCCCGGAGCTGATCACGCAGGCCCGCAAGGTCAGGTCCTGGTCCTTTGGAACCCTACGGCGTTGCGGGCGCCCGGCCTCGAAACCGAAAAGGAGCGCGATTTGAACCTTCGCCCCGTGCTTATTGACTTGGTCGCTGGCCTGTCCGGCGCGAGGTCGTAAACCCGCCCCCCGCCTGAACAGGTCAGGGATCAGGCCAGGGTGCGAACGCCTGGCTCCCGCGCCCACTGACGTGTGCGAGCCGGCGGCAGAAAGTCCCCCGCCTTGGCCGCAGACAGGTCGATGACCCCTTCATCGGGCTTGATCCCGGCCCGGTCCAGAAGGGGCGCGGCCTGTCGCGTATGGCCGATGGCCTTGAGATGACCGAAGGCGTCCCTGAGGAAGTCCACCGCCGCGCCCTCCTTCAGAAGCTGGGCGCATCCGTCCTCCGACAGGATGACGGCCACGGCGTCGAACAGGACAGACGGGCTCCCCGCCAACTGGCCGTCAGCAGGCAGGACGGACCCGTCCCCCAGTTTCGCCCCGCCGATCTTGGGCGCGACGATGAAGATCGCGCCGCCGTCGTCTTCCACCGCCTTGCGGACAGCCGCAGCGATTGCGGCGTCAGAGCCGTCAGCGACCAGGATCGAGACCTTGCGGCCCTTCAGGCTGTCCGGATATTTGCCGACGATCCTGAGGGCCGGCGAGGCTTCAAGGTCGATGGGCGTCGCGGCTGGCTTGGACGCCTTGGGCAGAGGCACGCTCATGCCGTCCGCCACGCGCTTGGCCAGACTCTCGTCGACATTGCGGAGATTGGCCAGGACGCGCGCTCGGACGTGGTCCAGCGTCACCTTGGACAGTTCGAAAACGAGGGCGCTGGCCAGGTGGGCCTGTTCGATCTCCGTCTGCGACCGGAAGAAGAGCCGAGCCTGGCTGTAGTGGTCGGCGAAACTCTCGGCGCGCAGCCTGACCTTCTCGCCCTCCATCGGCACGGCGGCGGTGCGGAAGCCGCCTCTCGGGTCCTCGCGCGGCCCGCCCTCCTCTCCCGCCTCGGCCAGACTGTTGGGTTCGTAGTTGGCGCGCCCCTTGAAGACCTGGGTCTGCATATGGCCGTCGCGCTGGAAGTTCTGGAAGGGACAGCCCTTGGCCTGGTTGATCGGGATTTGATGGAAGTTGACGGTCCCCAGCCGCGATAGCTGGGTATCCTGATAGGAGAAGAGCCGCCCCTGCAGCAGGGGGTCCTCCGAGAAGTCGAGGCCTGGCACGATGTTGGTGGGCAGGAAGGCCGCCTGCTCGGTCTCAGCGAAGAAGTTGTCGGGGTTCCGGTTCAGCACCATGCGGCCGATGACCCGCAAAGGATGATCCTCTTCCGGGATCAGCTTGGTCGCGTCCAGAATATCGAAAGGCAGGGCGTCGGCCTCGGCCTGGTTCAGGAGCTGGACGGCGAACTCCCACTCAGGGAAGTCGCCCTGATCGATGGCTTCGAACAGATCGCGGCGATGATAGTCCGGGTCGGCCCCGGCGATCTTGACTGCCTCGTCCCAGCAGGTGGACTGGGTCCCCAGCCTGGGGCGCCAGTGGAACTTGACGAAGGTCGCCTCCCCCTTTGAGTTGATCAGCCGGAAGGTGTTGACGCCGAAGCCCTCGATCATGCGCAGCGACCGCGGAATGGCGCGGTCGGACATGGCCCACATCACCATATGGGTGCTCTCGGGCATCAGGCCGATAAAGTCCCAGAAGGTGTCATGGGCGCTGGCCGCCTGAGGATAGCCGCGGTCCGCCTCCATCTTCACGGCATGGATCAGGTCAGGGAACTTGATCGCGTCCTGGATGAAGAAGACGGGGATGTTGTTACCGACCAGGTCCCAGTTGCCCTCGGGCGTATAGAATTTGACGGCAAAGCCTCGGACGTCGCGCGGCGTATCCACCGAGCCCGCGCCTCCGGCGACCGTCGAGAAGCGCGTGAAGACCTCGGTCTTTTTTCCGACCTCGGTGAGGATTTTGGCCGTTGTGTAGTCTTCCAGACTCTCGGTGAGTTCGAAAAAGCCATGGGCGGCCGATCCGCGTGCATGGACGATCCGTTCCGGAATACGCTCATGGTCGAAGTGCTGGATCTTCTCGCGCAGCACGAAGTCCTCGAGCAGGGTCGAACCTCGGGGTCCAAGCTTCAGTGAGTTCTGGTCGTCGCTGACCGGCGCGCCGTGGTTGGTCGTAAGGCGCGCTTCAGGCGCTGAAGCGGTCTGGTGGAGTTCGCCGCCCTCACCGGGGCGGGCGTCTGCAGCGGGCGACTTGGGCATGGGGTTTCCTTCGGTCAGGTTGTCCAACGACAGGGTGATGCTGGCGATAGCGGGCGCGCCTAGGCGGGTGCGCCGCATAGCGGCGCTTTCGGGGGGCGAAACCGGTCGCCTGCAGACTCCTCTTCCAGGGAGCGTGCAAAGACCTAACGTCCTTCCCTCAGGTCCCTATGTCTGGAAGACGACATGGCGCTCCCTCAAGCAGGGACGCCCAACCCGACGATCCGCCCCATCTCTAAATATGCGACGGTTTGTCAGCCCAGATTGACGTCCGCTACGCCGCCAGCGTCAGGCGTGCTCTTGGTCAGGTTCGCCTTGAGTATCTGGTAACCGAAGCCGAGCACACCCGCGTCCGAAACCCAAACCCGCCCGTCATCGCCATCAAAGCGTATGAGCGTCAGATGCGGATCGGCCTTTCCATCGGGATACCAGGCCGCAACGACCGGGTTCCAGAATCGGTCGATGCGCTCGCGATCCAGATCGATCGCCAGCCTCCCGTGAATACAGGCCTGAAGCTTCTCGTCCTTGGCCTGGTAGCAGAACATTCCCATCTGACCGCCGGCGGCGACATCTCGCGCGAAATCCGTGTCGTTGCGCGTGAAGAACCAGATCGTCCCAGTTTCGGGCTCGCCAAATCCAGTCATCGGCTGGTGATGATACCCCGGTCGTTCGATCCCCAGCATGCCCGTGTTGGACCGCTCGAGGCTTTTCCAAAACGCCGTCTCCGCCTCGGCTGGAGTCAGATGATCACTCATGAAACGTCTCCTTTTGTCAGCGATCAACCGATCGGCCGGAAACAGGTTCCTGAGCACACAAGGCGGCACAGCGGCCTCGGCTCGGCGCCGCCTGCGTCCCACCATGACCATCGCGCGGTCTCCACCGTCTTCGCCTGTGCAAACGACGCCTTTCAGCATGGTTTGCTTTTGCGCAGCGCCAAGGCCCGACGGTCGCCAAGGGAACGGATAAGAGCGCGATGTTCGATGAAGGCGCCGACACGCCTGGGCCTTACTCTAGGTGTCCTCCCCCGTGGAGCCAGGCGCCCGTCGTCGTAACCTTCATCGCGATTGGGCGTGATTGACTGGCCCTGCTCCGTCTTATGGCGACGACGGCGATGGCGGTGAACAGAACACAGAGACCGAAGAGCACGAAGTTCATCCCGTCTTATGCGTCCCCCAGCCAGCGACGACCGTCGGCGAGGAGCGCGGCAGGTGCGCAGTTCTCATCCCAAGGCAACGATGCCTTGGGCGAGGACGCCAAGGCTAACCAGAGTGAAGATGGCGGTAGCGCAAATCATGAGGATCAGCAGCTTGCATCCAGAACGCTTCATCGACACTCCCGGAGCCTTGCGAAACGCGCAAAGGGGTTGGGGAGACCTGTCCCACCGCCGAGCCTGGAAAACCGACCCGAGCCTTCACGACGGCGGACTGAAACACGGAAGAGGAATATGGCGACCAACATAGGTTAGGACGCACAGGCATTATTCAGTGTAGCCATGATGCATTGCAGGCCGAGATCATCCGCGCGCCTGCGACTGGAAGAGATCGGTAGCGCACGCCGCAAACTCCCGCCTTTTGGTCTGAGAGATTTGCCATGGTCTACTTCTGCTTGATCGAAACCGGTGGCCCGACCGCCTCGCACCTCGAGGTCCTGGAGGCCGAATGCGCCCAGGCCGCCACAAGGGAAGCCGAACGGTTGATGGCGCGGCACGCCAGCGCCGTCATGGTGCATGTGATCCACGGTGAAGAAACCGTGGCCTCGATCCCTGCAGCAATCGCCACGGCTGGGTTCGACGGGGCCGATGGATCAGGCTCGGGCGTCTAGTCGACGCCCCAACAACCCTTCATGCGAAAATACTATCAAGCGCTGATCGCTTGGGGTCCGAACAGACCTCGAGGGGCCAGAACCATTTCCGGACATTTCAGCGAAATCCGCAGAAATCGCCTCCCTATTACCCCTCGCCCCAAATTGATCCGAATTCGGAACATTTGACGCAACCAGAAATAAAGCAACTCGCTGTATTTTATAGAAAATAATGGTAGGCGGCGACGGGTTCGAACCGCCGACCCTCTCGGTGTAAACGAGATGCTCTGACCAGCTGAGCTAGCCGCCCTCATGACGTGTGCGTCAGGCGCGCTTAATGCCCGTGTCCACTCAGCCGTTCAAGGCGCTTTTCAATCCTTCCCCAACCCGGAAGCGGGCGGTGCGCGACGCCGGGCGGGCGATGGCCTCGCCGGTCTGCGGGTTGCGGGCGGTTCCGGCCTTGCGCTCGACGGCGATGAAGCTGCCGAAACCAACCAGGCGCACGTCGCGGCCCTTGGTCAGAGAAGCGGTCACATTGTCGGTGAAGGCTTCCAACGCCAGCTTGGCCTGGTCGCGGCTGATGCCCGCCGCTTCGGCCATGACGCCGATCAGCTCGGTCTTGTTCATTGGTTCTGCTCCCCAGCAAAATTCCCCGGGGCGCACTTAAGGCCTTCCTGACGCCGAGGTCAAAAGCAACGCGGCCCGGGTTGCCCCGGGCCGCGCGCTGTCGATCAGATTGTCGTCGGACCTAGTGGCTGACGGCGGCGCCGTCCGGCGTCGACGGAGCCTGCGGCGCGGGCAGCAGCGGCTCGGCCGCCTCGTCCCACTCCACCGGCGTCAGCGTGCCGGTCAGGGCCCACTTCAGCGCCTCGTCGGCGGTCGAGATCGGCACGATCTCCAGCGCCGACTTCACATTGGCCGGCACGTCCTCGAGGTCCTTCTCGTTCTCCTGAGGGATCAGCACCGTCTTCACGCCGGAGCGCAGCGCCGCCAGCAGCTTCTCCTTCAGGCCGCCGATGGCGGTGACCCGGCCGCGCAGGGTGATCTCGCCGGTCATGGCGATGTCCTTACGGATCGGGATGCCGGTCAGGACCGAGACCATGGCCACGGTCATGGCCACGCCGGCCGAGGGGCCGTCCTTGGGCGTGGCGCCGTCCGGCACGTGGACGTGGATGTCGGTCTTCTCGAACACTGGCGGCTTCACGCCGAAGCTGAGAGCGCGGCTCCGGACGTAGGAGGCGGCCGCGGAGATCGACTCCTTCATCACCTCCTTCAGGTTGCCGGTCACGGTCATGCGACCGCGGCCCGGCATCTTGATCGCCTCGATAGTCAGGATGTCGCCGCCGAACTCGGTCCAGGCCAGGCCGGTGACGATGCCGACCTGATCCTCGGCGTCCGTCTCGCCATAGCGGAACTTCTTGACGCCCGCATATTCAGCCAGCTTGGCCGCGTCCACGGTGATCGATACGGCCTTGGTCTTGGCCATCTCGCGCACGGCCTTGCGGGCCAGACCGCCCAGGGCGCGCTCCAGCGAACGCACGCCGGCTTCGCGGGTGTAGTAGCGGATCAGGTCGCGGATCGTCTCTTCCGGGACGATCAACTCGCCTTCCTTCAGGCCGTGGTCCTTGAGCTGTTTCGGCAGGACGTGACGCTTGGCGATCTCGACCTTCTCGTCCTCGGTGTAGCCGCTGACCCGGATGATCTCCATCCGGTCCATCAGGGGCTGAGGCATGTTCAGGCTGTTGGCCGTGGTCACGAACATGACCTGCGACAGGTCGTAGTCGACCTCCAGATAGTGGTCGCCGAAGGTCGAGTTCTGGGCCGGGTCCAGCACCTCCAGCAGGGCCGAGGACGGATCGCCGCGCCAGTCGGACCCCAGCTTGTCGATCTCGTCCAGCAGGACGAAGGCGTTGGTCGTCTTGGCCTTCTTCATCGACTGGATGATCTTGCCGGGCATGGAGCCGATATAGGTCCGGCGGTGGCCGCGGATCTCGCTTTCATCGCGCACGCCGCCCAGGGACATGCGGACGTATTCCCGCCCGGTCGCCTTGGCGATGGACTGGGCCAGCGAGGTCTTGCCGACGCCCGGAGGGCCGACCAGGCAGAGGATCGGGCCCTTCAGGCTGCCAGTGCGCGCCTGGACGGCCAGATACTCGATGATCCGTTCCTTGACCTTCTCGAGGCCGTAGTGGTCCTCCTCAAGGATGTCCTCGGCCTTCTGCAGGTCGATGGGCTTGGTCTTGGCCTTGCCCCACGGCACGGACAGCAGCCAGTCGAGGTAGTTGCGCACCACGGTCGATTCCGCCGACATCGGCGACATGTTGCGCAGCTTCTTCAGCTCCGCCTCGGCCTTGGCGCGCGCTTCCTTGGACAGTTTGGTCTTCCGGATGCGCTTTTCGAGTTCCAGCAGTTCGTCGCGCGTGTCGTCGGTCTCACCCAGCTCGCGCTGGATCGCCTTCATCTGCTCGTTCAGATAATATTCGCGCTGGGTCTTCTCCATCTGGCGCTTCACGCGCGAGCGGATCTTCTTCTCGACCTGAAGGACGCTGATCTCGCCCTCCATCAGGCCATAGACCTTCTCCAGCCGCGCCGGCACGGCGATGGTTTCCAGCAGGCCCTGCTTGTCGATGATCTTCACCGACAGGTGCGCGGCCACGCTGTCCGCCAGCTTGGACGGATCGCTGATCTGGGGGATGGAGCTGAGGGCCTCGGGAGGGACCTTCTTGTTCAGCTTCACATAGTTTTCGAACTGCTCGATCACTGCGCGCAGCAGGGCTTCGCTCTGCGAGGCGTCGCCTTCCTCGTCGGCGATCTCGACGGCCTCGGCCTCGTAATAGTCCTCACGGTCGGTGAAGCGCGTCAGGTGGGCGCGGCCCTTGCCCTCGACCAGCACCTTCACGGTGCCGTCGGGCAGCTTCAGCAGTTGCAGGACGGTGGCCAGCACGCCGGTCTGATAGATGGCGTCGGGCGCGGGATCGTCGTCGACGGAGTTCTTCTGGGTGGCGAGCAGGATCTGCTTGTCGCCCTTCATGATCTCGTCCAGCGCCCGCACGGACTTTTCGCGTCCTACGAACAGCGGCACGACCATGTGCGGAAAGACCACGATGTCTCTCAGCGGCAGGACGGGGAGGATTTTGCTCTCGGTCATGATGCGTACTTTCCAGGGCCTTCGTGGATCTCCGGCCCACTGAACCGACCCGTCTCGGCGCGAATGCGTCGACGTCTCGACTCAGCCCGCCATTATCGGCGGCTTTCGTATGAGTATGTGGCGCTGCGAACGCCGTGTTCAAGCGTAGCGGACGCAAGGCCCACAGAAGCGTGAAATGGCGGTGACGCTGAACGGCCCGCCCTGCGCTCTCATCGAACCCGGTAAGATCGTGCCGTCAGGCCGTTCTTGCGGCGATTTCGCGCCCAAGCCCCCTGTGGCGCCGTTTCATCAGGAGACGAAGCGAAAGGGGCGGCCCGTCGCCGGACCGCCCCCTGCGTCTGTGACAGGCGTCAGCCTCAGGCGGCGCCGTCGGCCTTCTTCTTGGAGGCTTCCGAGTAGATCAGCAGCGGCTGGGCGCGGCCCTCGATCACCTCAGCGTTGACCACAACCTCTTCGACGCCTTCGAAGGTCGGCAGTTCGAACATGGTCTCCAGCAGGATGCCTTCCAGAATGGAACGCAGGCCGCGGGCGCCGGTCTTGCGGGTGATCGCCTTCTTAGCCACCGCCGACAGGGCGTCGTCGGTGAAGGTCAGCGTCACGTTCTCCATCTCGAACAGGCGCTTGTACTGCTTGACCAGGGCGTTCTTCGGCTCGGTCAGGATCTTGATCAGCGCCGTCTCGTCCAGGTCCTCGAGCGTCGCCAGAACCGGCAGACGGCCGATGAACTCGGGGATCAGGCCAAAGCGCATCAGATCGTCAGGCTCGACCTGCTTCAGGATCTCGCCAGTGCGACGCTCGTCGATCTCCTTGACCTTGGCGCCGAAGCCGATCGAGGCCCCCTCGCCGCGCGCCGAGATCACCTTCTCCAGGCCGGCGAAGGCGCCGCCGACAATGAACAGGATGTTGGCCGTGTCGACCTGCAGGAATTCCTGCTGCGGATGCTTGCGGCCGCCTTGCGGAGGCACGGAGGCGACAGTGCCTTCCATGATCTTCAGCAAGGCCTGCTGCACGCCCTCGCCCGACACGTCGCGGGTGATCGACGGGTTGTCGGACTTGCGCGAGATCTTGTCGATTTCGTCGATGTAGACGATGCCCCGCTGGGCCCGCTCGACGTTGTAGTCCGAGGCCTGCAGCAGCTTCAGGATGATGTTCTCAACATCCTCGCCCACGTAACCGGCTTCGGTCAGGGTCGTGGCGTCGGCCATCGTGAAGGGCACGTCGATGATGCGCGCCAGCGTCTGGGCCAGCAGCGTCTTGCCCGAGCCGGTCGGCCCGATCAGCATGATGTTCGACTTGGCCAGTTCGACGTCGTTGTTCTTCGTCGCGTGGTTCAGGCGCTTGTAGTGGTTGTGAACGGCGACGCTCAGCACCTTCTTGGCGTGGCTCTGCCCGATCACATAGTCGTCCAGGACGTCGCGGATCTCCTTCGGAGTCGGAACGCCGTCCTTGGTCGTCTTGAAGGCGATCTTGTGCTCTTCGCGGATGATATCCATGCACAGTTCGACGCATTCATCGCAGATGAACACCGTCGGTCCCGCAATCAGCTTGCGGACCTCATGCTGGCTCTTTCCGCAGAACGAGCAATATAGGGTGCTTTTGGCGTCGGTGCCGGCGGCTTTGGTCATAGACCCTTCTCACTCCCGCGATCCGGCCCGACATGGGACGAAAGGCGCTTCCTTCGCAACTGATCCGTGAATCTATGCACGAAGGTCTTCAAAAAAAGACAATCACCCATCACACGTTCCGCCACAAGCCTGTTGCGACGCGACAACGCATTGAAGTGTCGCGAACAGGGACGGACCGAACAGTTTCTATGGGGATCACGGCTAATGTCTGACATGGGCGCCGCACAATCGTTTCGCCAGTCCTCGCCGGAAGGTCGTCCGATCGTCGCTTTCGACTTCGACGGCACCCTGACGATTCGCGACAGCTTCACCGCCTTCCTGCGCTGGCGGGCGGGCGCGGCGGGCTGGGCGATCGGTCTGGCGAAGATGGCGCCGGCCCTGGCCGCCTACATCAGCGACCGCGACCGGGGACGCATCAAGGCCGCCTCGGTGCATGAATTCCTGCACGGCCTGGAGCGCACGGCGCTGGAGGCCGAGGCAGAGCGCTACGCCGATCAGGTCTGGGACCGCTTCATGCGCCCCGACGCCCTCGCCTGCTGGAAGGCCTGGGGCGAGAAAGGCGCGTACCGCGTGATCGTCACCGCCTCGCCCGAAACGACCGTCGCCCCCTTCGCACGCCGCCTGGGCGCCGAGGGTCTGCTCGGCACGCAGCTTGTCTTTGATACTCAGGACCGCGTCACCGGCGCCTTCGTGGGAGAGAACTGCCGAGGCGAGGAAAAGGTGCGCCGCCTGCGCGCGGCCTATGGCGACGACATGACGCTGGCCGCCGCCTACGGCGACACCTCCGGCGACACCGAGATGATCGCCATCGCCGGGGAAAAGGGCTTCCGCGTCTTCACCGGCCGCCCCTGATCGCGAGGCCGTTGCGGTCAGTGACCGTCGGCGTCCACATCGAAGACCATGGGCTTGCCGCGCGAGGTGGGATTCCACCCCGCCTCCATCGACGAGATCACCGCGTTGCGAACGGCGTCGACGTTGACCCGCTGCTTCTCGACATCCGGCCGGCCGTTGGGGCGCAGCGGCGGCGGGAACTGGATGATGGCTTCGCGCTTGAAGTCGACCAGGCACAGGGTGACGGCCATGCCCTCCCACTGCCCGCCCGACTTGGGCTGGGGCTGTCGGCGGATCTCCCACTCATAGATGTCGCCGTCGACTTCGACGGTGCCTTTGGAATCGCGCGTGTACTGCATGAGCGCCTGATAGCACGCGCCCTGAAACGATTCGAGGCGGAGCCCGTCGCCGGACCCCGCCTCGCTCATCTCAGGTCCTGAAGCTCAGGCTCAGGGGGCCTTGACGCCGTCCGCGTCCGCCTCGGTGCGCTTGTCGTAGACGTGGTCCACGATGCCCCAGGCCTTGGCTTCCTCGGCGGTCATGAAGTGGTCGCGGTCCAGGGTGCGCTCGACTTCCTCATAGGTCCGACCCGTGTGGTGGACATAGATCTCGTTCAGGCGACGCTTGGTGGCGATGATGTCCTCGGCGTGTCGCTCGATGTCCGAGGCCGTGCCGCGGAAGCCGCCCGAGGGCTGGTGCACCATGACCCGCGCGTTCGGCAGGGCGATGCGCTGGCCGGCTTCACCGGCCGTCAGGATCAGCGAACCGGCCGAGGCGGCCATGCCCATGACCACGGTCGAGACCGGCGACTTGATGTATTGCATGGTGTCGTAGATCGCGAGCGCCGAGGTCACCTGACCGCCGGGGCTGTTGATGTACATGCTGATTTCCTTCTTCGGGTTTTCCGATTCCAGGAACAGCAGCTGGGCGCAGATCAGCGAGGCCATGCCGTCCTCGAACGGGCCGGTCAGGAAGATGATCCGCTCGCGCAGCAGGCGCGAAAAGATGTCGAACGACCGTTCGCCGCGGCTGGATTGCTCCACCACCATCGGCACCAGGTTGTTGGAGATGTAGTCGATCGGATCGCGCATGAAGGCCTTTTTCGAATTCTGCCGGCGCGACTCGCTGCCGCGACCTTAGTCGCCAAGATATCACCACCCGACCCGCACGGCGCAAGGGTCGCGAGGGCTGCTTCTGCGCTCGCTCAATCGGATTCAGGACCCGCCGCTTGAGCGCGCTTCTGATCCCGCGCCATCAGCCCCTGGATCTCTCCGGCCTGATGCGTCGCCGATGCTTGATTGAGCTCGGCGCCATACAGGGCCCTCAGATAGGCCATATCCCAGTCGCTCAGGCCCGGAGTCTGCTGCGGATTTCGGAACAGGTTGAGGATGGAATCGTAGCCCTGGGTGTCAGCATCCGGATCGACCTGTGAGAACGCCACCATGGCGGCATAGTCAGCGATCTGACGCATATCCAGACCATCGGCCCGGGCCATATCCACGATGATGATGACGCGGCTCAAGTCGTTCCGGATTGTCGTGCGCAGGCGACCGGACGTCGTCTTGGCGACCATCGGCGCACTCTCTCCGGGCAGCCGGACGGCGACCGCACCCGTCTGGGAGTCGACCGGCACGCTGATATGCCACCAGCGCACGGAGTCCGTATTGCTCTGAAAGGCCTCGAGCGCGGCCCGGCTTCGGCTCATGCCCGACCCGCCCGGCCAGAAGACGTTGCGACGGGCCTCGACCAGCCCCCGCGCCATCGCGGGGCCGTCATCCGTTCCGATAATCAGGATGTTGGGCCGACAGCCCGGCTCCCCGGGTTCGAGGCCGATTTCCGTCGCCACTTCGGAAACGCGGTCCGCGAGGTACTGCGCCGCGTCGCCCCTTAGATTGGCCACGCCGACACAGATGTTGTCCTGCCATCTCGCGGGTCCGCGCCCGACCGGCGGAGCAGAGACCTCGTCAATAAAGCCCCGCACCTGCTCGTCCAGACGACGCCCCCGCACCAAGACATCCTCAAGTTCGGTCGTGGCCTGGACTCCATCGGCTTGCTGTGACTGCGCCCGTTCGGCAGGCGCGATCATCATCGTCATGCTCATCAGGCCCGCTGCGAACACTGCACCCATTACCGCCCTCCGGATTTCGTTGTTACGTTACTGAAATCAGCATGCAGGCCGGAATGAGGCTCCGGGCGACGCACAGATTAATTCTTGGTCAGAACCCATGAAAAAGCCCTCGCGCCGAAACGCGAGGGCCTGTTCATCATCTGCAGTTGGCGAAGAGGGGCTTAGCCCTCGTCTTCTTCCTTCAGCAGCTCTTCCTTCGAGATCGGCTTGTCGGTGACCTCGGCGACGCCGACGATCAGGTCGACGACCTTCTCTTCATAGATGGGCGCGCGCAGCTGGGCGGCAGCGTTCGGGTTCTGGCGATAGAAGTCCAGAACCATCTTTTCCTGACCCGGGTAGTTGCGGGCTTCGGCCATGATGGCGCCCGACAGTTCCTGGTCCGTCACGCCGACATTGTTGGCGCGACCGATTTCGGCCAGCACCAGACCCAGGCGCACGCGGCGCTCGGCGATCTTCTTGTACTCGGCCTTCAGTTCGTCTGCCGACTTCTTGGCGTCGTCTTCCGGCAGACGGCCGGCGTCCTTGTCAGCCGACACCTGGGCCCAGATGCCTTCGAACTCGGCGTCCACCATCTTCGGCGGCAGGGCGAAGTCGTGGGCTTCGTCCAGTTGGTCCAGCAGGGCGCGCTTCAGCTTGAAGCGGGCGGCGCCGGCGTATTGCTGATCCAGGTTGGCCTTCAGCAGCTCTTTCAGCTTGTCCAGCGACTCCAGGCCGATGCGGGTAGCGAACTCGTCGTCGATCTTGGCTTCGGCTTCGGCCTTGATGGCCTTGACCTTGACGTCGAACGTGGCGGCTTTGCCGGCCAGGTTCTTGGCCTGGTATTCTTCCGGGAAGGTGACCTCGATGGTCTTCTCTTCGCCGACCTTGGCGCCCTTCAGCTGCTCTTCGAAGCCCGGGATGAAGCGGTTCGAACCGATCACCAGGTCGGCGTCCTCGGCCGAACCGCCTTCGAACACTTCACCGTCCAGCTTGCCGACGAAGTCGATGGTCAGCTGGTCGCCTTCGGCGGCCTTGACCGACTTGCCGGTCTTGTCTTCGTAGGTCTTGGCCTGCGAGGCCAGTTCCTTCAGGGCTTCGTCCAGGTCCTCGTCCGAAGCGGTGTAGGTCGGACGCTCCAGCTTCAGGGTCTTGGGGTCGACCGGGGTGAAGTCGGGCATGACTTCCAGCGACATTTCATAGGCCAGGTCTTCCTGACCGGCGATGACCTTGTCCATGTCCGAGATCAGCTTCATCTCGGCCGGGGCGGCCGGGCGGATCTTGGCTTCGTCTAGGGCCTTCTGGCTGGTTTCGTTCAGCGAGGCGTTGATGATTTCGCCCATGAAGTCACGGCCGAAGGTCTTCTTGACGTGGGCGGCCGGCACCTTGCCCGGACGGAAGCCCTTGAGCTTCATCTGGGGCGCGACTTCCTTGATGCGCGCTTCGAGCTTTTCGTTCAGCTCGGCTACCGGGATGGTCACCGCGATCACGCGGCTAAGGCCTTCGTTCGACTTTTCGACGACTTGCATGGTCGGGATTCTGACGCTCTGGGGCGACGCCGGACGGCGCGCGGTGGATAAAGCAATAGGGCCGCCCTTTTGGAGCGGCTCCTCGAAGCCCGCCCTTATGTCGAGAAGGGGCGGAAAGGTCAACGCACGCGGGTTCCTTTGGCGTCTTCGCCTCGCTATCTGAAGAACCATGAGCCAGTCCCCTGCCCCCATCGGCGTCTTCATCACGCCCGTCACGCCGCTGCAGCAGAACTGCACGACGGTCTGGTGCACCAGAACCAACAAGGCCGCCGTCATTGATCCCGGCGGCTCGGTGGATGCGATTCTGGGCGAGATCGCGCGGCGCGGCCTGACGCTGGACGCCATCTGGATCACCCACGGCCACCTCGACCACGCCGGCGCCGCCGCCGAGATGCAAGAAAAGTCCGGCGTCGACATCATCGGCCCCCAGGCCGAGGACCAGTTCTGGATCGACCTGATTCCCACCCAGGGTCAGAAGTACGGCCTGCCTGACGTGCGCAGCTTCACCCCGACGCGCTTCCTGAACGACGGCGAGACCCTGACCTTGGGCGAAACGACCTGGGAGGTCGTCCACTGCCCCGGCCACACCCCAGGCCACGTCGTCTTCTTCAACCGCGAGGCCCGCTTCGCCCAGGTCGGCGACGTCCTGTTCCAGGGCTCGATCGGCCGCACCGACTTCCCGCGTAGCGACCACGGCGCCCTGCTGCACGCCATCACGCAGAAGCTATGGCCCCTGGGCGACGACGTGACCTTCGTCCCGGGCCACGGCCCCCACTCGACCTTCGGCGCCGAGCGACGCAGCAACCCCTACGTCTCGGATCAGGCCATGTCGCGCGCGCCGATCGCCCGTCCGGCGAGCGGTCCGTCCTGATCTAGCGCGCGGCCAGCAGGCCGATGATCACTCCGATTCCCAAGGCATAGAGCGTCGCCCGCATCGGCTCGTCCCGGATGGCGTCGCGCACCCGTTTGACGCGTCGATCAGCCCAGACCCTCGCCTCGGCCGCGTCTTCGCGCACCGCCGCCCGCAAGGGCCTTGGCGAGGCGCCACGCACCAGAATGGCGTCGGCCTCCTCTTCCAGCGTCTGCGAACGGTAGGAACTGCCGTTGACGATGTCTTCCGGCGAGGGCGTGGACGCATAGGGATCAGGCATGTCTCAAGTCCTTTCGGAGGATGGCCGATCAACCCGCCGCGCCCGCCGGGGTTCCGAGCCCGTCCCGGGCGCGGCTCATCCGCCGTGGGTCGCGCGGGTCGGCGAACGAGGAAATCATCCTTCCCCGGAACCTAGACCTTCCGACCGGGTTCATCAGCCAAGCGCCGCCGTCTTAGAAAGGAACAACCGATGGCCGAAGGTCAGCCCACCCGCGGGTCGGGTGTTTCCAAACGAGGATTCGCCTCGATGGACCCCGAACGCCAACGCGAGATCGCCCGCAAGGGCGGGGCCAGCGTCCCCAGCGAGAAGCGCAGCTTCTCTCAGGACCGCAGCCTGGCCGCCCAGGCGGGCCGCAAGGGCGGCGAGGCCTCGCATGGATCTCGCAGCAAGACAGACAACGACGCCCCCAAGGGCTGAGATCGTCTGCATCATGCATTGAGGCGGCGCGCCCTTCGGCGCGCCGCTTTTTTTACGCGCTACTGGTCTCCGCCCTAATCTTCCGCCGCCAGTAGCGCCAGAGCGACTGCCGGGGACGCGCTGACCTCGAACGCCTCCAGACGCCACCCGCCCGCCGAAGCCAAGGCTCGAACAGAGGCTTCGTCATACTTGCGCGAACTCTCGGTGTAGATGGTCTCGCCCTGGCCGAAGCGGAAGGCCAGCTTGCCCAGGCGCACCGTCATCGGCCGGGCGGCCCGCAAGTGCATCTCCATCCGCGAATGCTCGGCGTTCCAAAGCGCCACATGGTCGAAAGCCTCGGGCTCGAAATCCATGCCCAGGTCGCGATTGGCGCGAACCAGGAGGTTGCGGTTGAAGGCCGCCGTCACCCCATGGGCGTCGTCATAGGCCGCAATCAGAACCTCTGGCGACTTCACCAGGTCGACGCCGAGGATGAACAGGCTCCCTTCGCCTAACACCTGCCGTGCCGACCGCAGCAAGGCCACCGCGGCCTCTGGCGTCAGATTGCCGATGGTCGATCCCGGGAAAAAGCCGATCCTTCGCCCCTGCCCGGCCTTGTCCGGCGGCGGCGCCAGATGCTCGAAGTCGCCGACCACCGGCAGAACCCTCAGGCCCGGATAATCGGCGCCAATACGCTCGGCCGCTTCATTCAGCGCCGTCGGGCTGATGTCGATCGGGACGTAGGCCGCGAGGTCTCGTGCCGCGTTCAACACGATCCGCGTCTTCTCGCTGGCCCCAGAGCCCAACTCGACCAGCACCGCGTCCGGGCCGAAGCGCTCGGCCCATTCCGGCGCCACCCGCCGCAGCAAGGCCGCCTCCTGCCGGGTGGGATAGTACTCGGACAGACGGGTGATTTCCTCGAACAGCCGCGACCCTTCGGCATCATAAAACCACTTGGGCGGCAGAGCCTTCACCCGGCGCGACAGGCCGTCGATCATGTCCTGACGAAAGGCGTCGTGCGCGCCCGTCTCCTCGACCAAGGCTCCGTCCGCCGCCAGACGGACCCCCGCGAACATCCAGCGCTGATGGGGGTAGTAGAAGTTGCGATAGCTGGGCCGCGTATGCTCCTCGGGCGTGGCGAACGCCCCGCCACGCAGGACCATCTGATTGGCCATGAACTTGCCGTTGTACTCCGCCGCCGTCCCCTCGGTCGGACGGAACCCCGGATAGGGAGCATAGGCGCTGGCCGCCCATTGCCAGACCTCGCCCGACAGGTTCGAGAAGGCCCCGGCTGAGGCCCGCGCGGCCTGCTCCCATTCCGCCTCGGTCGGCAACCGCCGTCCCGACCATCGTGCAAAGGCGTCGGCCTCGTAGAAGCTGACGTGGCGCACCGGCGCGGCTGGATCGACGGGTCGCCGCCCCGCCAGGGTCATGACGCTCCACCCTGCCGCCTCCTCCCGCCAATAAAGGGGCGACGTCCAGCCCTCCGCCTTCACACGCGCCCAGCCGTCCGACAGCCAGAACTCAGCTCGCCGATAACCGTCGTCGTCGATGAAGGCGATCCAGTCCGCATTGGTCGTCAGGTCGGCGGCCAGCGAGAAGGGCTCCAGCCAGACCTTATGGACGGGTTTCTCGTTGTCGAAGGCGAAGCCGTCCCCGCCCGCGCCGATCTCCGCCAACCCGCCTTCGAACGAAACCCACCCCTCGCGCCGCTCTTGTAGCGACTTTGCGCGCGGCTCGAACTCATAGGCCGCCGGATCCAGCGGCGAACGCGCCATCAGGTTCAGCAGGTCCATCAGGAAGAGTTCCTGATGTTGCTCTTCATGGTTCAGGCCCAGCTCGAACAGATAGCGTTCAGACCCGTCGTCCAGTCCCTCGGCCAGCCGCGCCTCCATGCGAAGGTCTATCTCGTCGCGATAAGCCATGACCTCCGCCAGCGAGGGACGGGTCATCAGCCCCCGCTCTCCCCGCTCGACCCGTTCGCCCAGGGTCTCATAGTAGGAATTGAACAGCCGGTTCAGGCGTTCATCAACGGGAACATAGCCCGCCCGGCGCGCCAGGATCATCGCCTCAAAGAACCAGCTGGAATGGGCCAGATGCCACTTGCCAGGACTGGCCTCCGGCATGGACTGGGCGGCCAGATCCTCCGCCGACAGCCCCGAAGCCAAATCCGGCATGCGAGCTCTCACCCGCCGATAGACCTCGACATCCCGTCCAGTGATCGTCGTCGCCCGCACGGCTTGGGTCATTGATCTCTCGAAGGAAAGTCTTGTCCAGCTCTCTTGAATGCAGGCTGGCGCAACCCGGTTCCGCTGGGCCGCTCCCCGCTCCTCGGCGGAACGGTCGCGACGAGGCGACGTTTCTGACACTCACGACCCGCGTTGGGGGCGCGCGGCCCAGACTTCAGGACTCCCGTTGCATGCCCCATGTTCGCGTGCCTGACGGGCCGCAGGACAATGGCCCGCGTCGTACCGCCTCCCGTCGCCCCGTCGGCATTATCGACCCGGTCGACTGGCGCGATGCGATGACCAACTTCCTGCCCTCTCTCCGCGCCTTCGCCTTCTCCCTGTCGCGCAATGCGGCGGACGCTGACGACCTGGTGCAGGAGACCCTGACCAAGGCCTGGGCGCACCGGACACGGTTCGAGCCAGGCAGCAATCTGCGCGCCTGGCTTTTCACCATCTTGCGAAACAGCTGGTACACCGGCGCCGCCAAACGCCGTCGTGAGGTGCTTGACGAAGAAGGTCGCTACGCAGCCGGCCTGACGGCGGAACCCAGCCAGGAATGGACAGCCGAGTTAAGATCCTTGCAAGCGGCGCTGAACGCCCTTCCCCCAGAACACCGCGAGGCGATCGTCATGGTCGGCGCAGTGGGCCTGTCCTACCAGGAGGCGGCCGAAATCTCGGGCTGCGCCGTCGGCACGATCAAGAGCCGCGTCAACCGCGCCCGGCATCGGTTAGCGACACTGCTGGACATGGAAGTGCCTCTGGAAGCTGTCCAAAATGTAATCGGGAATGACAGCTAGGCAGAGGGAACGAGGGCAGATTTCCCAAGTTGATGACTCAGTTTTTGGGAGAGTCGATCATGATGAACCCCCTGCATATGCCCCCCCGGGAGACGTCCGCCCCGGACACGCCGTCGTCAGCCCAATCCAGCAGACCAGAAGTCAGAAAATCCGGCTTCGCCAACTGGATTCGGCAGCACTTCGGCTCAGAGCCGCCGCATCGCCACAGCGAGAATTTCTTCATCAGCGACGTGACCGAAGGCGGCATCGGCTCGCACCACCGGCATCAGCTGTTCCGGCCCGACAAGCGGCATTGACGGACGCGGTCGGCGGTAAAGCAAGAGGGGCCATGGCGAACGCCACGGCCCCGATCTTTAGCGACGCAGACCGCCGTGCAGAGCGTACTCCAGCCGCGCGATGGTGCGGTTGTGCACCTCGTCAGGCCCGTCGGCGATCCGAAGCGTGCGCACCGTGGCGTAAAGCTCAGCCAGAGGCGTATCGCCAGACACGCCGGCTCCGCCGAAGGCCTGGATGGCGTCGTCGATGACCTTCAGGGCCATGCGCGGCGCGGCGACCTTGATCTGGGCGATCTCCGACTTGGCGCCCTTGGCCCCGACCTCGTCCATCATCCAGGCGGCTTTCAGCACCAGCAGGCGGCACATCTCGATATTGGTGCGTGCCTCGGCCACGCGCTGCTCCCACACCGAATGCTCGGCCAGGGACTTGCGGAAGGCGGTGCGGCTCAACAGCCTCTCGACCATCAGCTCCAGCGCCTTTTCCGCCGCACCGATCACGCGCATGCAGTGGTGAATACGGCCCGGGCCCAAGCGCCCCTGAGCGATCTCGAAGCCCCGCCCCTCGCCCGCGATCAGGTTCGAGGCGGGCACGCGGACGTTCTCCAGCACCACCTCGGCGTGGCCGATCGGCGCCTCGTCATAGCCAAACACCGACAGCATCCGCTCGACGCGGAAACCGGGCGTGTCCGTCGGCACGATGATCTGGCTCTGCTGCTGGTGCGTCGCCGCCTCGGTATCGGTCTTGCCCATGACGATGGTCATGGCGACGTTCGGGTGCGCCATATTGGTCGACCACCATTTACGCCCGTTGATCACATAGTGATCGCCGTCACGGACGATGCTGGTCTGGATGTTGGTCGCGTCCGACGAGGCAACCTCGGGCTCGGTCATCAGGAAGGCTGAACGGATCTCGCCCGCCATCAGCGGCGCCAGCCAGCGCTCCTGCTGAGCGGCGTCGCCATACATGTGGAGGACCTCCATGTTGCCGGTGTCAGGGGCGTTGCAGTTGAACACCTCAGCCGACCACAGGGCCCGGCCCATCAACTCCGCGATGGGCGCGTACTCCAGATTGCTCAGGCCCGCGCCGTGATCCCCCGGCAGGAACATGTTCCACAGACCTTCGGCCTGCGCCCTGGACTTCAGTTCCTCCATCACCGCCGGCTGGGTCTTCGGATCGGCATGAACCTGGGCGCGGTACTCGGCTTCACGGGGCAGGACCTGTTCGTCCATGAAGCGGCGCACGCGTTCGCGCCAGTGCAGGCCGCGTTCGCTCGGCTGGAAATTCATAGGCTGCTCCTCCGACAGCAAAACGGCGCGGCCCCGGGGGACCGCGCCGTGATAATTCTGACTGCTCAGAAACGCATCAGCGCTTCAGCAACGGCGCCAGCTTCTGGGCGATCATCATGTCGCCGGCGATCTTCAGCTTGCCCTGCATGAAGGCCATCATCGGATCCAGCTTGCCTTCCGACAGGGCGACGAAGTCATCCCATTTCATCGAAACGGTGGCGTCAGCAGGCTTGTCTTCGTTGGTCACCGAGTTGGGCACCGAAGCCCCGTCGATGAAGATCTTGCCGACGTCGCCGAGGTCCAGCTTGACGGTCTTGCCCAGGCCCGAGTTGTCGCCAACGGCGTTACGGATGTGATCGGTGACGGCGTTAAGGTCCATGTGCGTCTCTCCCAAGAGCAAGATTGAGGCGCAGGCGTAGCCCGCTGCGAGGGCGGCGCCAAGATCACGCTAGGGAAAGCGGCGACCGGTCGCGCCGTGTCGCCGCCCCGCCGATCCCTAGAAGCTGGCCTTCAGCCCGACCACGAAACGGTCGTCGGTCAGCGGTCCGTCCACGTCCGTGTCATGGTAGCGCACGTCCACCGCCAGATTGTCCGTCAGGGCATAGGCCACGCCCAGGTTCCATGTGGCGTAGTCGCTGCTCACGTCCAGCCACTGATGGCCGACCGCGCCCGAGACCGTCCACTTGTCCGCCAGGGCGTAGGCGGCGTTGGCTTCCAGATAGGTCGCGCTGTCGTCCACGCCGAAGAAGTCCGGCGAATAATAGACCGCAGCCCCCAGGGTCGCCGGTCCGACGGCCCGCGAAGCCGCGGCCTTGAACTCGACGAAGTTGTAGTCCGCGCCGCTCGGCTCATTGACGTAGAAATAGCCGAGCACGCCGAAGTCCAGCGCATAGCCCGCCGCCTCGGTGCGATAGCCGCCGTAAAGATCGATTTCGGCGTCGGTGTCGTCCCCGAAGTCGACCATGGACGCCCAGGTTCCGGCGTAGAAGCTGCCGAACGTGGCGTCGATCCCGCCCTGAAGCGCCGGATCCTCATTGGTCTGGCTGGCGCCGCGGAAGACGTAGTCGCTGACCACGCCGATGTTGAACGCCACCTCGGGCTGCGTCTGCGCCTGGGCCGAGCCCGCGCCGAACAGAACCAGCGCGCTGGCGCCGATAAGAGCTAGTTTCATGACATATCCCCTCATTGTCTTTTGATTGCCGCACGTCTGCCCGCAAGTCGTTGATGAAAAGCGACCGACGAGCCTTGTGCGAAGGTTAAATCCCTGGCGGGACGCGGCGGGGAGGCGCCGCGTCCCGCCCCCTCGCCTCAAACGCCGTCCAGCACTTCGCCGTGCAGGTGGGCGTCCAGGCCTTCCGTCTCCTGCTCGTCGGTGACGCGCAGGCCCGTCGTGTATTTGCAGATCAGCAGGATGATCAGAGTGCCGACCGCGCTCCACAGGATGGTCCAGACCAGACCCAGGGCCTGAGCCCCGATATTGGCCCCTTCCGACAGGCTGTTGATCGCCGTCGAGGCAAAGACGCCCGTCAGCAGAGCGCCGACCAGACCGCCCGCGCCGTGCAGGCCGAAGGCGTCCAGGCTGTCGTCATACTTGAGCAGTTTCTTCAACCAGACCGACGAGACGTAGCAGGCCGGACCGGCGATCAGGCCGATGATGACCGCGCCCTTGGGATCGACAAAGCCCGCAGCCGGCGTGATCGCGACCAGACCTGCGACCACGCCCGACAGGACGCCGATCAGCGACCACTTCTTCTTGTAAACGACCTCGACGAACTTCCAGGCCAGCGAAGCCGCGGCCGCCGCCAGCAGGGTGTTGATCAGGGCCGCGCCCATCAGGCCGTTGGCCGCCCCCGCCGAACCGGCGTTGAAACCGATCCAGCCGACCAGCAGCAGCGAGGCGCCGATCATCGTCAGAACCGGGTTGTGCGCCGTGATGGGCTCGACGCCGTAGCCCTTCCTCGGCCCGAGGAACAGGGCGCAAACCAGACCCGCCACCCCCGAGTTGACGTGCACCACCGCGCCGCCGGCGAAGTCCAGCACGCCCTGCGCGCCCAGGAAGCCGCCGCCCCAGACCCAGTGGGCGATCGGCGCATAGACCACCAGCGACCACAGGGCCGTGAACAGCAGCATGCCCGAGTACTTCAGCCGCTCGGCGAAGGCCCCGGTGATCAGCGCCGGGGTGATGATGGCGAAGGTCAGTTGGAACGACACCCAGAGGAACTCAGGAATGCCCGGCAGCAGGCTGTGCGCCGTATCGACCGTCACCCCGTTCAGGAACAGGGCGTCCAGGCTGCCGATGTACTGATTGACCCCGGCGTCGCCGTTCGTGCCGAAGGCGATGGTGTAGCCCGCGATGAACCAGGTCAGCGACACCACGGCGAAGGCGGCGACCGACTGGGTGATCGTCGCGATTACGTTTTTGCGGCGCACCATGCCGCCGTAGAAGAGCGCCAGACCCGGCAGGGTCATCAGCAGGACCAGGGCGGTGGAGGTCCCCAGCCAGGCCGTGCCCGCGGCGTCCAACTCCAGCGGAACCTGATGTGAAAACAGCGCCGGAGCAGGCTCCGACGCTGTTACAGCGGCACTGGCGACGTTGGCGACGACGGCGGCGTCGGGCGCTGCGAGCGCCGCGCCGACCGCGAATAGCCCCCCGGTGAGACAAAGCAGGGCGAGAAGCCCCGGTAAGCTGTTTTTGAACTGCGTCATGCGCGTATCCCCTCATGCGTTTCGCAGTTGCGAACTGTTTATTGCATCCGCGAACTCGACAAGAGGAAAAATGCGGCGATCTGAGAATTTTTTACCGATCGGTCGTGATGGGCGTGGGCATCAAGGAATGAAATTCCTTCAAACACAAAAGAAGTGAAATCCTCCGCTAAGAACCGGCGCTCCGATACATCCCTGCGCCCCCAAATCACCAAGTTGACAGGTTTTTACGATTGCGCGCTCGGCATCCCCCTAGGATGCCCGGCAAAGCTGATGCGAGAGGCCGTGCCGTGAACCCTCAACTGTCCCCCGACGACGCTCATCTGAACCACCTGTGGAAGGCGGCTTTCGGTCAACCCATGCCGGTCATCGGCGCGCCGGATATCGTGCGGCGCATCCTGCTCCAGAACGGCGTCCCGGCCAGGGACCTGAACCATTCCGCTTCGAGCAGGCCGGAACCCTCGCTCGCCCCGAAGGGCGCCAAGGCGAAAGATCGGCAATGACAGGAAGTTTCTGGCGGAGACGGAGGGATTCGAACCCTCGGTACCCCTTACAGGGTACGACGATTTAGCAAACCGTTGCCTTCAGCCACTCGGCCACGTCTCCGGCAGGCGGCGTGGATAGCGAGTCCTTGGACGCTGCGCAACGGGGGAGCTGAATTCTATCGCGTTAACGGGGGATAGACGTGCGGCGTGCAAGGAAATAGCGGATATATGAGCTTCTGGATCACGCCGTTCGCCCCATGACGTCCGCCGAAAACCTACTCCCCACAGCGGACGGCGCCGGTCTTCGGGTGCGACGCACCACTGATTCGGGATCGACGGCGCGCGATTCGGCGCCCACTCCCGGTCGTGCGCGGCGCGGCCCTTTCCGACCCGACCTCTGGCTGAACACACGTCAGCGCAACGCCGCGCGGCGGCGCGTCTTCTATTTCCGGGTTGTCGATGTTCTGGGAGTCAGCGCCGCGGTCATCGCCGGCCTCGCAGCGCTTGCAGGCGGCGCACCGATGGCCGTGCGTCTGATCGACGCAACGCCCCTCGTACTGGGCGGAGCCGCCATTCTGGGCCTTCTTCGATCCCTGGGCCTTTACCGCTTCGACAAGGGGCACGGCTTCCCGTCACACCTTGGCGCGGTGGCCTGTGTCGCCGGCATCGGCGCGGCTCTGACCGCGGCGCTGGGCTACGGCCTTCACGGCGCGGCGACGCCCTGGGCGGTCTATGGTCGTTGGAGCGTTGGGGTTCTGGCCCTGCTGCTGACCCTGCACGCCGGCTGGAGCCTCATGGTCGCAGACTGGCGACGCAGGGGCGCGCTCACCCCCAATATCGCCGTGGTCGGCGCGACCCGCCATGCCGAACGCCTGATCCGTGAAGCGCTGCAACGACGCGACGTGAATGTTCTCGGCGTGTTTGACGACCGCCTGGCGCGATCGCCCGACGCCGTAGAGGGCGTGCCGGTCCTGGGCGAAGCCGACGCCCTGTTGAATCATCGGCTGACCCCCTACCTCGATCGGATCGTCCTGGCCATCGACCCCAAGGCGGAAGCGCGCGTGCGAGACCTGACCGCCCGCCTGAGCGTCCTGCCTATCAGCCTGACGCTGCTGATCGATCCGAAAACAGCAGAACAGCGCAACGCGGCGCTGGAGAAGCTGGCCCAGGCGCCGATGGCTCCGCTCGAAGGACCGCCCGATCTGGAGCGCCGCGCCTTCAACAAGCGACTGCAAGACATGGTGCTGGCGTCCATCGGACTGGTGCTGCTGTCGCCGGCCCTGCTGCTCATCGCCCTGCTGGTCCGGTTGGACAGTCCCGGTCCGGCGATGTTCCGCCAGCGTCGACACGGCTTCAATCAGGAAGAGATCGTGGTGTGGAAGTTCCGCACCATGCGGCACGCCGACGCCGATGCGACCGCCAGCCGCCAGGTCACGGTCGGCGACGACCGCATCACGCGCATCGGTCGCTTCCTTCGCGCCACCAGCCTGGATGAGTTGCCGCAGTTGCTCAACGTCATTCGCGGCGAGATGTCCTTGGTCGGGCCCCGCCCCCACGCCATCGGCATGAAGACCGGCGAGGTCGAGTCGGCCCGGCTGGTCGCGGACTACGCTCATCGCCACAGGATCAAACCGGGCATGACCGGCTGGGCTGCCATCAAGGGCTCGCGCGGGCCCATGCATACCGCGCCCGAAGTGCGTCGCCGCGTCCAGCTCGACATCGACTACGTCGAGCGCCAGTCCTTCTGGCTGGATCTCTGGATCATCGCCGTGACCATTCCCGTCCTGCTGGGGGACCGGATGGCGGTACGCTGATGTTCTGGCGCGGAGTGCTGGGCTACCTGCCCGCCAACATCATCCAGGGCGTCGTCGGCTTCCTGGCCATCATCGTCTATACGCGCCTGCTCAGCCCCGAGGATTTCGGCCGCTACGCCCTGGCCTTCTCGGTCATGACCATGGCGCACGTCGCGACCTTCAGTTGGCTGGAAGCCGCCATGGCGCGTTTCTGGGCCGCCCAGCGCGACGGGGCCGACATGGCCAGCCATTTCGCCAGCCTGTACCGCACAACCTTCATCATGACCGGCCTGTTCCTGCCCCTGGCGGGCCTGGTGATCTGGCTGTGGCCCATGCCCGAAGGCTTTCGCCTGCCGATCGCCGTGGCCCTGCTCGGCATTCCCGTGCGATGCCTGACCAAGCTGGCGCAGGAGCGCTATCGCGCGGCTGGCGAAGTGCGCAAGGCCGCCAGCCTCGACATCTGGAACACCCTGGCCGGCTTCGGCGTCGGCGCGGCCTTCGCCCTGTCCGGCGGGGGCGCCTCCGCCCCTCTGGCGGGCCTGCTGATCGCCCCCCTGTTCGCCCTGCCCTTCATCCTGCCCGCTGAACTCAGCGAGGCCCGTCGGGGCCGCGTCGATCGCGAGCGTCTGAAAACCTATGCGGTGTATGGCTATCCCATCGCCGCCTCGCTGGGCCTGGCCCTGGTCCTGGCGTCGACCGACCGTTTCCTGCTGGCCCTGTTCATGGACGAGGCGGCGGTCGGCGCCTATCACGCGGGCTACAGCATCGCCAATCGGACGCTCGACGTCCTGTTCATCTGGCTGGGGACGGCGGGTACGCCCGCCCTCGTCATGGCGCTGGAACGCGGCGGACGCGAGCAACTGGTCAAGGCCGCGCGCGAGCAGGCTTCGACCCTGATCCTGATCGGCCTGCCCGCCGCCGTGGGCGTGGCCCTGGTGGCGCGCCCCTTGTCCGAGTTCATGATCGGCGAGGATTTGCGAGACGCCGCGACCCTGGTCACCCCGTGGATCGCCCTGTCGGCCCTGCTGTCGGGCGTGACGGTTTACTATTTCCATCAGGCCTTCACCCTGGGTCGGCGCACCGGCTGGCTGCTGGCCGCCATGAGCGTCCCGGCCCTGGCCAATGTCGCGCTGAATATCGTGCTCATTCCCCCTTTCGGCGTTCTCGGCGCCGCCTGGGCCACGGCCGCCAGTTTCGCCATCGGCCTGGTCGCGTCCTGGGCGATGGGTCGGCGCGTCCTGGCGCTGCCGGTGCCGTGGACCACCTTGATCCAGTGCGGCCTGTGCTGCGTCGTCATGGCCTGCGCCCTCTGGTTCCTGCCCCCCATCGGCGGCTTTCCCGAACTGATGCTGGACGCCTCGGTCGGGGCGACGGTCTATGGCGCCTGCGCCTTCGCCATCAACGCCGGCGGCGTCCGCGATCTGGCCCGCCGCCTTCGTGGCGCGGTTCAAGCCCGCAGGGCCGCCGCATGACCGCCGCCGTTCACGACAACCTCGCCTGGTTTTCGGCCCGCCCGGCCCTGTCGGTGCTGATCCCCTTCCTGAGAGACGACCCCGAGACCTTGATCGAGCTGCTCGACCGGGAAGCCTCAAGGCTGAACGGGGCGGCCGAACTGGTCCTTCTTGACGACGGCACAAACGACCTCGACCTGACAAGGCGCCTGATCGCGCGGATCGAGGCCAGCACCCTGCCGATCCGCCTCATCTCCCTGTCGGAAAACGAGGGCCGGTCGGTCGGTCGCAACCGGCTGGCGGCCTCGGCGCGCGGATCAAGCCTGCTGTTCCTCGACGGCGACATGCGCCCCGATGATGACCGCTTCCTCACGACCTGGGCCGACCTGGCTGCGACAAGGGACACCGCCGTCGCCTTCGGCGGCTTTTCCCTGCTGCAAGCCCCGGACGACGCCCGCTTCGCCGTTCATCGCAGCATGGCGGCGCGCTCCGACTGCACGCCCCGCGAGCAGCGCGCGCTTCAGCCCGAAAAGCACGTCTTCACCTCCAACCTGCTGGTCCGTCGCGACGTGTTCGAGACCGAGGCCTTCGACACAGGCTTCAGCGGCTGGGGCTGGGAAGACGTCGAATGGGCCATGCGGGTCTCGCGCCGCTTCAAGGTCGAGCACATCGACAACCCGGCCACCCACATGGGTCTGGACACGGTCGACAGCCTGGCCGCTAAGTACGAGCAGTCCGCGCCCAACTTCGCCCGCGTGGTGGCTCGCCATCCCGATTTCGTAGCGGCCTATCCCAGCTACCGCGTCGCGCGGCGTCTGCAGGCCGTGCCGGGTCTCAAGGCCATCCGCCCGCTGTTCAAACAGGCCGCACGCCTGCCCATCCTGCCCGTCGCCCTGCGCGCCTTCAGCCTACGCCTCTACCGCGTTGCTCTCTATGCGGAGGCGATATGATCCAGCCCTACACCCCCGATGTCAGCCTTATGGGCAAGCTGCGTCGCCGCTTCGCCCGACTGACTCACCAACGCCCGGCACGCCTCGGCCTGACGCAGCCCACCGTCAGCTTCACTTTCGACGACATTCCCGCCAGCGCCGCTCACGCTGGCGCAGCAGCCCTCGAGAAGCACGACGCGCGCGGCACCTTCTACGTCTGCGCCGGCCTTTTCGGACAAGAGGGACATATGGGCCGCTTCGCCGACGCCGCCGAGATCAGCGCCCTGGTCGATCAGGGGCACGAGGTCGCCGGCCACACCCTAAATCATGTGGACTGCCACCGTACGGCGCCTGCGGACCTGAACGCGGATCTGGACACCAACGACGCCGCCCTGCGCCGCCTCGGCGCACACCCCGTCCATTTCGCCTATCCCTACGGCGAGGTCTCGCCGCGCGCCAAGAAGCAGCTCGGCGCCCGCTATGCCTCGCTACGCGGCGTCCACAAGGGCCTGGTTCATGACGGCGGCGACCGCAACCAGTTGCCCGGCGTCGGCATCGAGGGCGCCGACGGCGAGTTGGTCGCGCGCAGCTGGATCGACCGCGCCGTGGCCGAAAAGGCCTGGCTGATCCTCTACACCCACGACGTACGTGAAACGCCGTCGCCCTGGGGCTGCACGCCCGTCGCACTGGAGCGGCTCATCCGCCACGCCCGCGCAGCCGGATGCGACATCCGCACCGTGGGCGAGGTTTTGAGCACATGACCGCCGACGTCGCCGTCATCATCCCGACGCTGCGGCGCCCGGAAAGCCTGGAGCGCGCCGTCCGATCGGTGCTCGCCCAGACCGGCGTGTCGGATCGCCTGAGAGAAATCGTCGTCGTCGACAACGATCCTCAGGCCAGCTCACGCGACACGACGGCGCAGCTCGCCGAGGAAGCTGAGATTCCGATCATCTGGCGACACGCTCCGCGCCCCGGCGTCGCCACCGCCCGCAATGCCGGGCTGGCCGCCACGACCGCGCCGCTGATCGCCTTCCTCGACGACGATGAAGCCGCGTCGCCCGGTTGGCTGGCCGCCTTGCTCACGGCCCAGACGGCGACCGGCGCCGACGCCGTTTTCGGCCCGATCCGCGGCCGCGTGCCGGACGGAATCGGCTGGACACGCCCCTACCTGGAGCGCTTCTTCGGTCGCGAAGGCCCTGACCGGACCCAGTTGATCGACGCGCCTTACGGCTGCGGCAATTCCCTGTTGGTGCGGGCGACCGCCCTGCCCGGCGCCGCCCCCTTCAACGCCGCCGCCGATCAATCCGGCGGCGAGGACGACGCCCTGTTCGCGGCGTTGGCGGCCCGCAGCGGCCGCTTCGGCTGGGCCACGAACGCCTGGGTCGATGAGTTTACGCCGCCGCACCGCGCCACGCTGCGCTACGCCCTCACGCGAGCCTTCGCCTATGGTCAGGGTCCCAGCCAGACCGCCGCCGCCGCGCGGGACTGGTGGGCGGTCACCCGCTGGATGGCGGTCGGCGCGGCACAGGCTGCTGTCTGGGGCGCCGCAGCGCTCGGACTGACCCTGGTCGCCAGCCCTCGTCGTGCAGATATGCTGGATCGCTGCGCGCGCGGGATCGGAAAACTGTTCTGGATGAAGGGCTTCGAACCGCATTTTTACGGCACGCGCGAACTGGCGCGGCTGGAGCGCCAGGCTTCGTCCTAGCCCGCCAGGCGTCTCAGGATCGACGGCGGCGTCCAGATCGAGCGGTTCATCACCACCCCGGCGATATGGCCGCCCACAGCGTCGATCTCGTCTCGCAGGACCACGGGATCGCCCGCTGCTGTCGTTTCTGCCGCCACGACGATGATGGTGGCGTCGACGAAGGGGGCCAAGGTGATCGCCATATCGCTGCGGTCCGCGGCGGGTGTATCGATGACGACAGTGTCGGCATGAGTCCGTAACGCGTCCCAGTAGCGGGCTTCGCCCAAGGCCTCGACCCGCTGGCCGGCGCGCGTCAGTTCCATATGGAAACGAGTGACGAACAGACGCCCCCCCAGACAGGCTCGCGCCGTCATCAGGCGCGCCGGAGCGACCGGTCGTCCGTCCCGGCCTCGCATGGGCGGGGTCACCACATAGAAGGCCGACCCGTCGGGCGAAGCCTGCACCGGCATGGTCAAGCGCCCGAACCGCTCGGGTTCCGCCCCAATGGCGTCCATCTGGCCCTGCTGCGCCAGATCTCCGTCGATCAACCAAACCGGCTTCCTGGCCCGGACCGCCGCCAGCCGCGCGTACTCGCGCGCCACGGTCGAGGTTCCTTCGCCCGACGTAGCCGAGACGAACTGGATCACGCGGCCACGATGCGCCGAGGCCGGCCCCAGCGCCGCCCACAGTCCCGCCATTTCCGTCGTCAGATCGACCATTCGAATCGGTTACACGCTCGCCCTCAAGCGGTCAGCCTAGCATGGCCGTCCGCCGATCAGGCGCGCTTCATCGGCGCGACGGCCAGCACTGGCAACTGCAACGTGCGGCTGGCCGTGGACGGCGTCGAGAAGCCCTTGCGCAGGAAGACACGCAGCAGGCCGACGCACAGCGCCGTGAACCCCGCGAACAGGAAGGCGGCGATCAGCAGCAAGGCCTTCATGCTCTTGCCCTTGGACGGAGGCTGGGCGCGCTCGATGACCGTGACGTTATCGGCCCCGGCCTTGACCAGCTCGTTATCGGCGCGGCTCTGGGTCTCGCGCAGCTGGAATTCGCGGATCGAGGCGGACAGAACCTCGCGATTGCCCGACAGGGTGGCGTTGCGCGACTCCAGCTCGGTGAGGCGGGCCTGACGCGCGCGCAGATCCACCACCTGGCGGTCCAGAACAGCCAGACGCGCCGCAAGGGCGTCACGTTCCGCCTGGGCGTTGATCCGCGTGGTCTCCAGCTCGACCCAGATGGGATTCGGTCCGGTGCGAACCTCCTTGGCGCCCACCGCGGTGCCGGTGCCGACATAGGACTGCAACTGGGCGATCTGGGTTTCGATCTCACGGACCGGCGCCGCATCGGGCTGATAGCGCGCCAGCAAGCTTTCACGCTGGGTCCGCAGCTGCAGAATCTGGTCCTGCGCCGAAATGTTCAGATCCTGCTGCAGGGCGATTTCCGCCGGCGTGCGGTTCTGTTGGGCCACCAGGGTCGCCAGCCGTTGCGACGCCTGGTTCAACTGCGCCTGTACATTCATTCGTTCCGCAAAGACCGACTGATAGGTTCCGGCCAAGGTCGCCTTCGCCGTCGCGAAGTCGCCGATGTCGTTGCTGCTCAGGAAGGCCTCATAGGCCCGGTCGGCGTCCGCCAGTTCGCCCTCGAAGGTCTGGCGCTGCGTCTGGATGGCGGGGGTCGCTCGGTCCTGAAACACCTCCCGACGATAGGTCAGGTACTGGTCGATGACCGTATTCAGAACCCGCGCCGACAGGGCGGGATCATCGCTCTTGTAGGACAGACCGACGACCGGGCTCAGCGGCGCGGCCGTCACATCCAGACCCGCGCTGACAGCGCGCACGGCCGAGGCTTCCTGCTCCTGCAACGTTCCGGTTGCGGGATGCCCTTCCTGGAAAGTCTCGACCCCCAGAACACGGACGACCCGCTGCTTGACCTCCAGGCTGTTCAGAATGGCGGCTTCCGATTGCGCCACCTCGCCCGCGGCGGGCGGCGTGGCGCGGTCGGTTGCGCCCACGCGCGGCTGATAGACGTATTCCTGGCCCACGCCGACGAACAGACTGGCGCCGGCCGTGTAGGTCTTCTTCATCGTCAGCGCCGCCGCCACGCCGATGGCGAACAGAACGGCGAACACCAGCACCATGATCCACAGCTCGCGCAACAGCAGCGCCACGACGTCGATGACGCCGTATCGCGGTCGGGCTGCAGCATAGGCTGTCGAACGCATGAACCAGGGGATTCCGTTGAAGTCGATCGCACCTTTGCGGCCTGTGCGTTAACCACGCGTTACCCATAACCGTTCAGCTTCACCTTCAGTCCGCATTCTCAGCCAGGTCGCCGCCTCCATGATGCCTGATCGCCGCTTCGTCCTGATGGCCCTGGCCGCCGGCCTGACCGGCTGTGGCGCCGCCGCTGCGGATGACGCTCGCCGCATTCAGGGCGTTCCCTCCGACCGCTTCCCCGACATCGACTTCGCCGACTGGACCGATGTCGAGCCCGAATACCTGTTGTACCCCGGCGACGAGATCGAGGTCGCGACCCCCACCGCCTCCGAACTCACCCGCCAACTCAAGATCGGACCGGACGGGCGTATCTCCCTGCCCCTGCTTGGCCACGTCATGGCGGCAGACCGCACCTTGTCGCAGCTCGAGTCCGATATTTCAGCGGGTTACGCCACGCAGCTCAGACGCCCCGAGGTCGAGGTCACCCTGCGCCTGGCCGGCCCGCTCAAGGTCTGGGTCGACGGCGAGGTGCGCAATCCGGGCGTCTTCGACATGCCCGGCGATATCGACGCCTATCAGGCGGTGATCCAGGCCGGCGGCGCCCTGCCCTCGGCCAAGACCCGGCAAGCCGCTCTGATCCGGCGTGGACCGGGCGGCGTGCGCATGATGCGCGTGGTGGATCTGCGCCCCCGTCAGGGCGAGGCGGTGGCCCTGCGACGCGGAGACATCATCTTCGTCCCGCGTTCGACCCTGGGCGAACTGGCAGCCTTCTTCACCCTGTTCCGTTCAGCCCTGCCGATCGGCTTCAGCTACGCCCTGAACGGCGGCTACGCCTCGACCTGATCCCGTCGCCCGTTCAGGCCGCACGACGCCGAAACTGCAGGTGAAGCGCGGCTCCTCCCGCCAGGGCGAGGCCGAGCAGAATCATCGCCCACTCCGACAGGGTCGGGACCGCAGCAGGCGCCGGAGGGATGAAGCTGACCGCGCCGAAGGCATCGGCCTGGTTGCTCTGACCCGAGAAACTCCAGCAGGCGTCCGCTCCCGCGGCCGCACTCAGCGCGCCGCCGACACCACGGGCGCCGCAGATCGCATTGTTCATCACCGAGGCTTGGGCTGGCTGAAAATAGGCTGTGCTTACCCGCGACGACGCGTCGTTAGAGTCATTGATCGTATAGGGCGCGGTTCCATGAAGCCGCTGAAACTGGAACGAAAAGGAGGTCAGTGCGCCGGCGGCGTTGGTGCTCACCCTGGCGATTCCGATGCGCCCTTCGGCGCTCGCCGAACTGAAAACCTGCTGGCCGTCATTGATGGAATAGGCCGTGATCTGTGTACCGACGTCAGCATTGGTCAGATTCGCGGCCAGAGGCGCGGCGAAGGTCACCGTTCCGCTCATGCTTTGCGCGGCTGTGTAGGTCAGCCCGCAATTCCCCACAGCGCAAGGCCCGTTGCTGAGGTTGGAATAGTTGGGCGTCGCCAGGGTATATGTCGCCGGCGCGGCAAAAACCGGAGACGCCGCCATGAGCGCCAAGGCGCCGACAGCGCCGAACAATGCGTGCTTGATCATCCGCCCCTCCAACATCGATCACAGTTATCCAACAAGGACGCTGAAACCGTCAATATGAAAGGAAGCAGGCCGATCGGCCAGCGCGCGCTGCGGCGGCGTTCCATGGTCGGGGCGAGAGGATTCGAACCTCCGACCCTCTGGTCCCAAACCAAGGCGAATGCACTAAAAATCTGATACTTAGCTGTAAAACTGGGCCATTACGACCTCAAGTACAGCAAGGGTTTCAGCCAAGGGTGTAAAACCGTTGGGGTCGGACCGACGCGATATGTCCGCGTTGGGGAGCACTTCCAAATTCCGCTTTCGACCGAGGCCGTGTAAAAACCTGTTGGGCCACGGGGAGACGGTAGTGGCGACGAGGCGCGGAGCGCCTCCTTCTCAGGCTCTGATCGCTTCCATCAGGG